>NZ_JAAKZB010000054.1:0-683 GCF_015229965.1 Campylobacter concisus | reverse complement strand
ATCCAGTCTAAGCTTGATGATCTATTTAAATTTGTAACTTACGAAGCAAAAGCACCAAGCAAGCTAGAGGTAAGATCAAATGATGAATTTGGCGAGATGAGTAAAGCGATAAATGAAAACATCGATAAAGTCGTAGCTGGCATCAAAAAAGATAGCACTATGATAGATGAGCTAAATAAGGTAGCAAATTTGATGATCAAAGGCAACCTTGGAGCAAAGATAGGCTCAACTCCAAACAACCCATCGCTAAATGAACTAAAAGAGCTACTAAACAAATTCTTTACATCTATCTCAGCAAATTTAAAGGGCATAACAAATGTTCTTAGCTCATATACTAAAAACGACTTTACAGCAAAGGTTGAGATAAATGACGAGCTAGAGGCTGATCTAAAGGCTATGATACTTGGAGTATCAAATATGGGTGAGGTAATTTGCACTATGCTAAACTCAAATTTAAATGATGCCAAGATGCTTGAAGAAAAAGCTACAACTTTGGCTTTGGCTATGAAAGAGCTTACACAAGGTGCTAGCACTCAAGCAAGCTCACTTCAAGAATCTGCAGCTGCAGTTGAGCAAATGAGTAGCTCAATGAATGCCATCTCTCAAAAGACAGCTGATGTTATAAGACAAAGTGATGAAATTAAAAACATCATAACTATCATTAGAGATATAGCAGATCAAAC
>NZ_JAAKZB010000053.1:0-765 GCF_015229965.1 Campylobacter concisus | reverse complement strand
AATGTCACTAAATTATTTTAAAAAATATAACTTTATAGTTATTTCCAAGGAAGGTTAAGATGAGAACTCTCTTATCTTTAAGCATGGTGTGTGCTGCGCTACTTGCTAATGAGACTAATCTAAAAAACGAGTTAAACAACGAAGAGATTAGGGCGAATATGGCAAGCTCTTTTAACGAAAGCTCCAACATAAATTTACTTAACGAAAAACCAACTTCAGTAGGTAAGCTAAATTTAAAAGAAACCCCATGCTTTAAAATAGATAAAATTTCACTTCTTAGTGAGAACGAAGTTGCTAGCTTTAACGCTAGTAGTGGTGCTGATGAGGCTATAATAAGAAAAGCTTATAATGCAAACTACTCTAAATTTAACTCTATTTTAGAGGCTAGCTTAAATAAGCTTGATTTTAAAGCTGGCAGCTGTCTTGGCAAAAACTCTATCAATCTAATCATAAACTCTTTTAACAACGAGATAATAAAAAGTGGCTATATCACTTCAAGTGCGAGCCTATTTACAAAGAGCTTAAAAGATGCCAAGCTAGAGTTTGTGATAAATCTTGGCCTAATAGATGATATAAGCATAAATGAAGTTGATAACCAAAGAAACAGAGCGAGCTTATTTAGCGCATTTGGTGAGTACTCTCATAAAAATAAAGTGGCAAATATAAGAGATATCGAGCAGGCTCTTGAGTCACTGCAAAACGTCTCAAAAAATGATGTTAGCATTAAATTCTTACCTTCAAATAGGGCTGGCTTTTCAAATATAG
>NZ_JAAKZB010000052.1:0-765 GCF_015229965.1 Campylobacter concisus | reverse complement strand
AATGTCACTAAATTATTTTAAAAAATATAACTTTATAGTTATTTCCAAGGAAGGTTAAGATGAGAACTCTCTTATCTTTAAGCATGGTGTGTGCTGCGCTACTTGCTAATGAGACTAATCTAAAAAATGAGTTAAACAACGAAGAGATTAGGGCGAATATGGCAAGCTCTTTTAACGAAAGCTCCAACATAAATTTACTTAACGAAAAACCAACTTCAGAAGGTAAGCTAAATTTAAACGAAACCCCATGCTTTAAAATAGATAAAATTTCACTTCTTAGTGAGAACGAAGTAGCTAGCTTTAATGCTAGCAGTGGTGCTGATGAGGCTATAATAAGAAAAGCTTATAACAAAAACTACTCTAAATTTAACTCTATTTTAGAGGCTAGCTTAAACAAGCTTGATTTTAAACCAGGCAGCTGTCTTGGCAAAAACTCTATCAATCTAATCATAAACTCTTTTAACAACGAGATAATAAAAAGTGGCTATATCACTTCAAGTGCGAGCCTAGTTACAAAGAGTCTAAAAGATGCCAAGCTAGAGTTTGTGATAAATCTTGGCTTAATAGATAACATAAGCATAAACGAGCTTGATAGCCAAAGAAACAGAGCGAGCTTATTTAGCGCATTTGGTGAGTATTCTCATAAAAATAAAGTGGCAAATATAAGAGATATCGAGCAGGCTCTTGAGTCACTGCAAAACGTCTCAAAAAATGATGTTAGCATTAAATTCTTACCTTCAAATAGGGCTGGCTTTTCAAATATAG
>NZ_JAAKZB010000051.1:0-802 GCF_015229965.1 Campylobacter concisus | reverse complement strand
TGTTTGAATACTCTACCTATCTAGTAGGTCTAAATAAAAATTTACAAATGGCTGAAGAATTTAGAAGACTAGCTAAAAATCCCCCACTAGATGAATATGGAATGATACCTTATCTTGATGAGATAGTAGGAAATTACTTCGTGATGGATTTTAATAGAGACGGAGTAGCACAAAATACTTCTGGATCAATGCATAGACATCTAAGAAAATTAGTAGAAGATGAAGGAAAACTATTAGATCCTAGAGACCTTGATGCAAACGAGACTACTAGGGAAGAATTTGTGAGCTATGTAAATAAAGAAATGAAATTTTACCAAGATAAATTTGATGAGTACGCTTTTCCAAACACATGGGACGATCGTGACTTAAGTCTCTACATCGACTCCACCCTCCTAGAAGCCAAGATAATGTCTCTAACCCCACCAGAAGGATATCCAAATGCACCATACTACAACACACCAGAAGAGCTAACAAGACTATATGAGGCTGGTAAATTAGATAAAAAGCTAAACCCTCTAACACCAGTCATATATAGAGATAGCTTCCCAGAAGATCTTAGGCAAAAGATCTTAAGCTATGCTAAAGAGCATAATATAAAGGATTAAAGAATAAATTTAATATCTATGGCTCCACTTGGAGCCAAACCCCATTTCATAATAGGCTACTACAATGCAAAGACCCAACAAATCCAACCTTGTAAAGCAAAAATTCACCGACATAAAAACCCTAAGTCCTATTAAGGATTACAGTCAGTACAGCATAAACATCAATAAAGAAAACAATAGATCAACTCTTGTTTTAA
>NZ_JAAKZB010000050.1:0-819 GCF_015229965.1 Campylobacter concisus | reverse complement strand
GAAGCTGGCGTGGAGGCTGAGTTTGTCTATAAGATAAGCGAGGGCAGACCAAACGTCGAAGATAGACTTAAAAATGGCGATATAGCACTTGTTATAAATACAAGCGATACTAAATCAAGCGTGGATGATGGCAAAAAGATCCGCCAAAATGTGCTTAGATTTAAGATCCCTTACTTCACAACGATCCGTGCAGCACTCGCAGCTGCTAAGTCGCTAAGCACAGTTCAAACTGGCAAAGCACTTGAGGTAAAAAGCTTGCAAGAGTATCTAAGCGAGAAATGAACCAAAAAGAGTGCGTAGTAGAAGCGTTAGATAGCCTTGGTGGTATGGCAACGTTCTTTGATCTTTACCATGAAACTGATGTTAGCACTTGTGGCAGCAAAACCCCGTTTGCTAGTATAAGACGGATAGTTCAGACTAATAAAGAATTTTATAAGATTAGAGCTGGACTTTGGGGACTTTGTGAGCTTGAGTAAGAAACAATAAATTTAGAGTGGCAGTCTTTGCTGTCACTCTAAATTTCACTTCTATTTAATTAGCTATTTTTTAAAGTGCTAGCTACCTTTAGAGCACTTGCAAATGCAAAATGCAAGTTATATCCTCCAAGCACACCAGTGATATCTAAAACTTCACCTATAAAGTAAAGCCCTTTTACGCTTTTGCTCTCTAAATTTTCATCTAAAAAATTAGTCTTTACGCCACCTTTTGTAACTTCAGCCCTTTCAAATCCAAATGTCCCAGCTGGGGCAAATTCATAAGCAAAAAGCCTTTTTATGATACTCTTTTCATCATCACTAAATTCATAATAAGCTCTATCTT
>NZ_JAAKZB010000049.1:0-1172 GCF_015229965.1 Campylobacter concisus | reverse complement strand
GTTATATCAATATCACCTAATAATTACAAGAACTTGTATAAATATAACATATAATAAGATAATGTATCTATATTGTACCTAAGTACCATTTACAATTTCTCCTAATAGTTATAAAATAATGCCAAAATTAATTTAGCCCAAAAGGAATTAACATGGCAAAGAAATTAGGCACAATCAAGTCTATATCAGGTTCTGCTGAGGTTATCGCAGTAGATAAAAGTGGTAACCAAAGGGTACTAAAAGTTGGTGATAGCCTTTATGAAGGTGAGACGGTAAAAACAACTTCAGCTGATTCTAAGGTTGTGATAGCGACAAATAATGGAAAAGAGCTATCAATGATCGGCGAAGATACACTAAACCTCGATCCAAAGGCAACTGCTGCTGATTCACAAGTAGCAGCACTTCAAAAAGCATTGTTAAATGGTGCAAATTTAGAAGATCTAGAAGAGACAGCAGCTGGCGGCAATAGCGGTGGTCGTGGTGATGGCATGAGCCTTGGCGAGACTAGATTTGAGCATGGCGGACACTACTCAAACATAAGCGCTAGCACAAGTGCTATCAATCCTTTAGGCGCTGCATCTTTTGCAGGTCCAGTTGAGGGTAAAAGTGGCGGTTTAGATAGCGGTCGTGGCGGTAGTGATGACGATACAGCAGGTACTGGTACTACTATCGATCCAGAAACTACTAGAAAACCAAGCAACCCAGAAATTAAATTCCCAGAAGATACAAACAAAGATGGCAAAATTTCTGATGATGAAAACAAAGCTGGTGACAAAGATGCTGGTAAAACAACAGTAGAAGTTACTATACCAAAAGATGGTTCAGTAAAACCAGGTGATAAAGTAGTTGTTACTGATGACAATGGTAAAAAGACTGAAAAACCAATCAACCAAGATGATATCGATAAAGGTAAGATTGATATCCCAGTTGATCTAAACCCAGGTAAAGATAACAATGTAACAGCAGAGATCATCAATCCAAATAACCCTAATAACCCAGGCAAGGATAGCAAGGTGATAGGTGAAGACAGTGAGAATACTAAAGCTCCAGAAGCTCCAGTTATCAATGAGATAATAGATGATGTTAAAGGCTATGGAGAAGATACTAAAGTTGGTAACGTTCTTGATGTAAAAGGTCATCTAACAAATGATAAAACTCCAACTATCAAAGGC
>NZ_JAAKZB010000048.1:0-2045 GCF_015229965.1 Campylobacter concisus | reverse complement strand
AGGATAGATAAAAAATATATAGACAACATAGAGCAAAAAAGGGAAGAATTTAAAGAGATCGCCTATCAAGATGACACCAACTATCTTGATAACTACACCAAATACGAAGAGTTATTTAAGACAAATTTCTCTCACGTAAATGCTTATGCTAAGCAGCCAAATGATATGGAGAAGATCAAAAAAAGTGAAGAAGAGTATATGAAAAAGGTAACTCTCTCTTTTAAAGCAGTATTTGATAAGGTAAATGAAAACACCTTAAACAGAAGAGAGGCTGAAGCATATAACAATAGTAATATCTCAAGCCAACTTATAGATGATATAAAAAATGGCTCATCAACCGCAGATGAATACCAATCACAAATGCAACGTATAATACAAACCCTTCCAAAGCGCTACTCTTTCATAGAAGCACTATCTCTTGGAGTGGCTTACTTTATAATGACTAAAAGCTATTCAAAAAAAATGATAAAGAAAAGCATTCAAGATGGTGATGAATATATAGCAATAGAAGATGATGAGATAAAAGCCTTACACTCAAACTCTATAATAAGAATTTTTGATAGGGATTTAAAGCTATTTTTCTATAAAGACTCAGTAAAAAATAGTGGCTTAAAAAGTGGCGAGTATCTATGTATAGAAGAAATTTCTAAATATATGGATGGAGTAAATAACAAGGATGTAGTTAGCGTTGAAGAGCTTTTAGCTGAAAATGAAGTTGGTAAGAATGCAGATATCAAAGACCCTTTGCAAAAAGATCTAATGAAACTTCTTATAGAACAAGCTGACAAGATAGATGAGAACTATAAAAAAGATGAAACTGCTATAAAAGAGGCTATAGCTGCTAAGAATAAAAACACTCTAAAAGAGGCTATAAACTTAAAAGATATAGCATATAGCAACGATAGAGATATAAATAAAGAGGTAACCTCATTATTAGTAAAAACTACTATAGAAGAGGTATTTCCACTAGCAAAATTTGTTGGCGAAGATGGCATATCTAAGATATATGAATCACTTGGTTCTTATATATTTAATAAAGATGCAAAGGCACTAAGAGAGACATTTCTTGATGAGCTTGGGGTATTAAATTTAGTAAAAAGCCTACTTGGTGCAAGAAAAACTAAAGAGATAGATAGATATATCTTGCTAATAACAAGTCTAAAAACTACAAGCGTAGTTTTACAACATTCAAAGCTTAATCTAATCATTCAAGCTTCAAATGCTTTTAGGCTTCATATGGCGATGGAGTATTATAAACTAAGTATAACTTATACAGAGATCACAACATATACCTTTATGAGATATACTCATAGGTTTAGCTATACAGATTTTCAAGAGATAAAGAGACTAATAAAAGATTATGCAGGATCGCTAGGCAAGAGCATAGGTGCTTCTATGGTTAGTGGTGCATTAGAACTTTGGAAAACATCCTATGAAAAACTAGAAGAGAACTACAAAGAGATAATGCACACAAGATACACATATAAATTTAATGAAGCTTACGCATTAAATAATATCTCATATAAACCTATGTCTATAAAAGAAGCCTATGATAAAAATAGTACAAATAGCTATTGCTACTATCCAGTAATGATCTATCAAAACTACATAAGTCTAAATTTAAATAGACTATTTCTAGGAGCTAATATAAGCAGTGGAGGATTAGACTATAACTCATTTATATACTATGACATAGACCACAAGAAAAACAAACTATCTTTTAACCTAGCTTCTAAACTAGCACTAAATAACCTTAGTACCTATCTATGCTTAGATGAGCTAAGAGGATCTGGTAATGAGATAGATGCAAGGTATTTTAACTATGCTAGAAGTAGATACACTGAATCTGATGTAGAGATAAGGGAGCTAAATTTGGATGTTAAAGAGGAGAAAGAGGTGTATGAAATTTATAAGCGAAGCTCATTAGCAAACGTAGCATCAGGCAAACCAAAATATCCGATAAACTCATATCAAAAAGCAGTAGAGATAATAAACAAATTTAAAAAAGGTATATTTAACACAGACGATAGCGATAACTCTCATCG
>NZ_JAAKZB010000047.1:0-2082 GCF_015229965.1 Campylobacter concisus | reverse complement strand
GCAAAATTTCTGATGATGAAAACAAAGCTGGTGACAAAGATGCTGGTAAAACAACAGTAGAAGTTACTATACCAAAAGATGGTTCAGTAAAACCAGGTGATAAAGTAGTTGTTACTGATGACAATGGCAAAAAGACTGAAAAACCAATCAACCAAGATGATATCGATAAAGGTAAGATTGATATCCCAGTTGATCTAAACCCAGGTAAAGACAACAATGTAACAGCAGAGATCATCAATCCAAATAACCCTAACAACCCAGGCAAGGATAGCAAGGTTATAGGTGAGGCTTCAAGCACTGTTAAAGCAGTAATTGATGAGATCATTGATGATGTAACTGGTGGCGTAGTAAATGGTAATGTCAAAAATGGTCTAACAAATGATAGCCTACCAACATTCAAAGGTAGTGCAGCACCAGGCGCAACAGTAGAAATTTATGAGAGCTTCTACACAACTACAGAAAAAACTCTAGTTGGTAAAGTAACAGCTGACGCTAATGGCAAATGGAGCTTTACTCCAACTGAAGCTATGGGTGATGGAGAGCACTATTTCGAAGCAGTTGCTACAGATAAAGTAGGCAATAAATCAACATCTGATAGAGTTTCACTTGATGTTGATACATTTGCAGATGCTCCTGTAATAGACGCTGTAAATGACAATGTAGATAGCCAAACTGGCAACGTTTTAGACGCTAAAACAAAAGTTGCTCTAACAAACGACAGCACACCAACTCTTGAAGGATATGCTGAGCCTAACTCAGTTATCACTATCTATGAGATTAGTGAGCTAAATGGCGAGAAAACATCTATAGGAACAGTCACAGCTGATAAACATGGTGGTTGGAAATTTGAACTACCTGAACTAGGAGATGGTGAGTATAAATATACTACAAGAGCACAAGATAAAGCAGGAAATATCTCAGACTTCTCAGAGGTTGTAGTAGTTAATGCTGATCTAATAGCTCCATCAGAACCAACAATCACATTTGTTGAAGATGTAAATCCAAAAGATGGCAAGCTAAATAAAGCTGAAAATAGCAAAGATGGCGATAGCACTAGCACAAAAGCTCAAATTTCTGTCCCAGGTGATGCTGAAGAAAATGATGTGATCCACTACACTGTAAATGGTGAGGAAAAAACACATACTATTACTTACAATGACAGAGTAACTGGATATGTAGAGATCAAAGTACCAGTAGTTGATGGCAAAGCTTCAAGCGTAACAGCTAAGATCGTTGATCAAGCTGGTAATGCTAGTAAAGAAGTATCTAGCAGCATAGACTCAGACTTTACAGCTCCAAATGTCAAGATCACAGGCATCATTGATAATGTAGAGGGTGGCGTTTATAAAGGCAATGTTGCAGGTACTAACACAAACGACAACAAGCCAACCATAAAGGGTACAGCTGATGCAAATCAAGAAGTAGTTCTTTATGATAATAATAAAGAGTTTGGTAGAGCTACAGCTGACAAAGATGGCAACTGGGAATTTAAACCAAGCGACTATAAAGAGCCACTAGCAGATCTTGTTGGCCGTGTTCATGTTATAAAAGCAGTAGTGACAGATGCAGCTGGCAACACTAGCGAAGCAACTTCTGCACTAGAAGTTGATACAACTATCGGCGCTCCAAAAGTATCTAT
The DNA here is from genome assembly GCF_015229965.1 of Campylobacter concisus. GTDB lineage: Bacteria > Campylobacterota > Campylobacteria > Campylobacterales > Campylobacteraceae > Campylobacter_A > Campylobacter_A concisus_BD. Next base: position 443 of record NZ_JAAKZB010000047.1, on the reverse strand, counting down.
AAAAGAAGATGCAGATAACAATGGAGTTCTAAGCGTAGAAGAAGCTAAGAATTTAAAAGATAGTAAGATCCACTGGGAAGTAGAGATACCAAAAGATGGCACTGTAAGCGTAGGTGATGTTCTTCAAGTGCTTGGAAAAGATGGTAAATGGAAGATCGAAAAAGTCCTATCAAATGACGATCTAGGTAAAAGCTTTGAATACGAAGCAACTTTATCAGGAAAACACTTCGAAAGCCCAAGCTATAGAATAGTCGATCTAGTTGGTAACCAAAGCACAGCTATACATGCTAACGTACAACTTGACAGCGAATTTAGCAGAAAACCAAGCAACCCAGAAATTAAATTCCCAGAAGATACAAACAAAGATGGCAAAATTTCTGATGATGAAAACAAAGCTGGTGACAAAGATGCTGGTAAAACAACAGTAGAAGTTACTATACCAA
>NZ_JAAKZB010000046.1:0-2216 GCF_015229965.1 Campylobacter concisus | reverse complement strand
TCTCATAAAAATAAAGTGGCAAATATAAGAGATATCGAGCAGGCTCTTGAGTCACTGCAAAACGTCTCAAAAAATGATGTTAGCATTAAATTCTTACCTTCAAATAGGGCTGGCTTTTCAAATATAGTAATAACTAGAGTTGATAGCTTTCCACTAAAGGCTGCTATTAGCATTGATAACCTTGGCTCAAAACAAAGTGGTAAGTATCAAGGTATGCTAAATTTAAGCACGCTAAATTTACTTGGATTTAACGAAATTTTTAGCTTCTCACGCGGAAAAGATATATTTAAAAAGTATGAGGTTACAAATAAATTTAACGGCGCCACTGATCACGGAGCTTCAAATAACTACTATTACGGCTTTAGTATTCCATTTGGCTACTTCATGCTTGAATACGAAAAGAGCAAATATGACTACGCCCAGATCATAAATGCAGCCTACAATCTCTACACATATAAAGGTAGAAGCGAGAGCGACTCACTAAGCCTTGCTTATACATTTTATAGAGACTCAAATTTTAAAAATAGCGCTTATGTAAAACTATTTAAGAGAAAAAATAAAAACTACCTAGAGGACTACGAGCTAGATAACCAAGCTAGAAGAAATGCCGGATATGAGGTAGGCGTAAAATCAAGCTGGAATTCTTACAACCAAGCTTTTAGCGCCAAGCTAGCTTACAAAAAGGGCACTGGTATATTTAACTCACAGCCCGATCCTTTAGAAGATAGCGGCGAGGCTACATCTAGGTTTGCTCTAATAAATTTAAACCTAAACTACAAATATAAATTTGAACTTCCACTAAGCTATGATCTAAATATCAACGCAAGATATGGCCTAAATAAACTAAGCTTGCAGGATAAATTTAGCATCGGTGGATATCACAGTGTTAGGGGATTTGACGGGGAGAGCTCACTTGTTGGAAACCACGGAGTAAGCGTAAGAAATACTCTCTCATATAACTACTATAAGAGCAACTCTGTCTATGCAGGGCTTGACGCTGGTATGGTAAGAGCAGCGAGCAGTGGCATAAAGGATAAAAACACCCTTGCAGGATATGCCATAGGTCTAAGAGGTAGCATAAAAGCCTACAACAACCTAAGCTACGACATATCTGTCTCAAAACCTCTTTATAAGCCAAAGAGCTTTGAAACTAAATCAACAAATGTAAATTTCATCATAAGCTACGAATTTTAAGGATAAAATATGCTAAAGAACAACCAAATTTCAAATGTACAAAAACCTAGCCTTTTAACTATAGGCTTAAATTTCTACGTAAGTCTCTCTTTGCTACTTGCCACTTCACCAGCATTAGCAAATGAGCCAAGCATCATAGCTGATCCAGGTGCTAGCAACCGCCCTGATATATTAAAAGCTCCTAATGAAACGCTAATCATAAACATCACAAACCCTGATAGTAAGGGTGTGTCTATAAATGAATATAGCAGGTTTAATACCCCAACCACTGGCACTATCCTTAATAACTCTAATAAAAACATAGACACTAAGATAGCTGGCCAGATAGATGCAAACTATAGGCTAAATAAAGAGGCAAGCCTTATTATCAACAAAGTAAATTCAGCTGAGAAATCATCTCTAAAAGGAAATTTAGAGGTTGCTGGTAGCAGAGCTGATGTGGTCATAGCAAATCCAAATGGCATAAGCGTAGATGGTCTAAATATGATCAACTCTCGCTCACTCACACTAACAACAGGTAGTATCAATAAACTAAGCCCTAAAGAGATAGAGCTAATATCTAATAACTCTATCGACATCGTAGGGGACGGCCTAAACGATAAGAGCAGCGACTATACTAATGTGATCTCAAATGCTATAAATTTAAACTCAAATATCCACGCAAATGAGCTAAACATCATCGGTGAAAAGGCGGTTACTTCAAGCAAAGATAGACTTTACAACGATGTAAAAGCTAAAAACCAAGAAAACAGCTTTAGCCTAGATAGTAGCGCGCTTGGCGGTATGTATGCTAATAAAATCAAATTAGTTGGCACAAGTAACGGCGTAGGCGTAAATAATAATGGTCTAGTTATAGCAAATAACAACATAGAGATAAGCCTTGATGGCGACATAGTTAATGCTGGCGCTATCGCTTCTAACAAAGAGGCTAAGATAGATGCAAAGACTATAACAAACAAAGATGAAGCGCTAATAGCAGCAAAAGAGAGCCTTAACATAAAAGCAGACACTTTGGTAAATAC
>NZ_JAAKZB010000045.1:0-2263 GCF_015229965.1 Campylobacter concisus | reverse complement strand
TTAATGCTGGCGCTATCGCTTCTAACAAAGAGGCTAAGATAGATGCAAAGACTATAACAAACAAAGATGAAGCGCTAATAGCAGCAAAAGAGAGCCTTAACATAAAAGCAGACACTTTGGTAAATACATCTAGTCAAATTTATGCCAAAGATATAAATGTAGAGGCTAAAAAGCTGGTAAATAACTCAAGCTCGCAGGCTAGGGTGGATACAGTGCATAAACAAGACACTATGCACCTAAAAAAAGAGGGTGTAAATAGATATAAGCTTGGCGTAAATTTAAAAGAACTAAAAGAGAAAATAAGCACCAAACTAGCTAAAAAACTAGGCAAAGATATAAGTGAGCTAGATGAAAACGAGGTAAATGAGCTAGTGTTAAAAGAGGCTATAAATAAAGATAGCGCTCTATATGCTCTAAATTTACATAAAGACTCATATCTATACGGCACCAGCCAAAAGATATTTCACAACCTAAGACTAGACTATGATACAAACGAAGTTCTAGTTGATACTAGTAGAGCAAAGAATAATGAACAAAAAAGAACCATCACATATAGCATAGTTAAAGATGTTCTAAATGAAGATGATAAAGCCAACTTCATCCCAGGCAGCATAATAGCAAACAATGATATAAATTTAAATGTAAATGATATCTTAAACGATAAGAGTGTTATATATGCTGGTGGAGATTTAAAACTAAATAGTGACAATGTAGAAAACATAGCTCTAATGCTAAATAACAATGTAAATAGCTATAGTGTTTATAAGTGGAAAGAGAAAAAGAAATGGTATAGAGGCGGAGGATGGAAAACTAAGGGCGGAACAGGAAAAGTTTTTAACTTCTCATACACTGATGTTGGTTTGCCAGCAGTTTTTGCAGCGGGCAATAACATAGTAGGAAGCACTCAGGACTTTTCTAGCTACGCACTAAATGACGATATAAAACTAGCAAATGTTGATCTGGATAAATTCTCTGAGCCAATATTTAATAGCCCAATTATTAAAAACCTAAATAGAAGAGTGAAAAACCAAGGGTATTACTACAGCCTTGATAGTATAAACTCTGCTTATATAGCAAATATCCTTGATGGCTTATATGAAGCAAGAAACGAGAGCATAAGTAAATTTAAAAAAGAAGCTAAAGATAAAAACGTAAAAGCATCAGCTCTTGTAATGGCTAATAACATAGACTTAGACGCCAAAGGCAACATAAGCCTAGCTGGTAGTGTAGTGGCTGATAGTCTAAATTTAAATGCGGATAAAAAGATAAAGCTAAAAGGTGCGGAGCTATCAACTAGCGGCGATGCTAACATCGCGGCTAATGATATAGAGATAGATAGTTCTGATCTAAAATCTAAAAATTTAAACATAAACGCAAAGAGCAATATAAACTTAGATCAAAGCAAGTCTCACTTTAGCAAAGTCTCTAACCTAGAGACCACAAATGATATAAATTTACAAGCTGGCAATGATATAAAAGTCTCTGGCTCAAATTTAGATGCAAGTGGAGATATAAATTTAAACTCAGGCAATAATATAGAGATAAAAGCAGATGAGTTTAGCTATACTCATCACGCAAGCTCTAAAGGTATGAAATTTGACGAGAGTGTAAAAAGAGTAAGTGCTGCAAATTTAAACGCTAATAGCGACATAAATTTAAATGCTAAAAACACTCTTGTAGTCTCATCATCACATCTAAACTCGCTAAAAGATATAAATTTAAAAGCTAGCGACATCATACTAGCAGCGCAGTCAAACAGTAGCGAAGCAACAGCTATAAATAGCTCTAAATCGCTCCTTTCTAAAAAACAAACCATAGATAGCGCTGTAAGCTCAGAGGTGGTAAGCACTAGCCTAAAATCAGGCAATAACATAAATTTAAACTCAGCTAATGATATCTATCTAGTATCATCTAAGCTAAAATCAGACAAAGATATAAATTTAAACTCAAACAACAATATCCTCTTTGAAAACGGCTACGATGTAGAGGCTAGCTCTCATGCTTCTAAAAAGAGCAAAATATCTTTAAATCCAAATGCCTTTTATAAGAGTAGCTTTGACCTTGTGGCAAATGGCAGCAAGAAGGCAGTTTATAGCACTATAGACTCAGGAAGCGATATAAATTTAAATGCCAAAAGTGCTCTTAGCCTAAAAGGTGCAAACCTAAACTCTGGCAATGATATAAATTTAAACGCAGAGCTTATAGCTATATCAAACACAAATGATGAAAGCTACCATAAAGAGGAGCATAAGAGTAGCAGAGT
>NZ_JAAKZB010000044.1:0-3093 GCF_015229965.1 Campylobacter concisus | reverse complement strand
TATCGATGTTTTCATTTATCGCTTTACTCATCTCGCCAAATTCATCATTTGATCTTACCTCTAGCTTGCTTGGTGCTTTTGCTTCGTAAGTTACAAATTTAAATAGATCATCAAGCTTAGACTGGATAGTTTTTATAGGGTTAAGAGACTTTTTAAGTAAGAAATAGACAAATGCTGAGAGGATAACGATAAATATCACTGCTAGGATTAGCTGGATCTTTAGGAGGGGCATAGTCTGGCTCGAGAAAGTATCGGCATTTATCGCAGCAACTGCTAGCCAGCCATCGTCATTTAGTGGCAAAATTTTAGCCGAAACATTTACGCCTTTTGAGTTTTGGTATGAGATCAAGCCATTTTCGCCAAAGTCCTTGCTAGCAAATTTCGCAGCCAGCGTCTTTGTCGCGTTTGTGGCTTGATTTACAAGACTTTCATTTTCATGCAGCAAGATAACACCATCTCTATCCATAAAATAGACATAGCCAAACTCAGTTTTACCCATATCTAGGAGCTTTTTGCTCAAAAGTCTGATATTAACATCAGTAAATGTAGCTCCCATAAGCTTGCCACCCTCCACTACCGGAGTAGAAAAGGTCATACATAAGTCGTGCTCTGGGGCGACCATATCGATATATGGCTTTGTAAAGATGGTTTTCCCACTGCCCTTTGCAGTGATATACCAACCTCTGCCACGTGGGTCGTATTTATCTTTTTCTGGGGTTAAAATTTTGCCATTTGAGCCATAAGTATAGCCGTTGCTTTCTGCTGCAAAATAAGCGCCTATGACTATTGATTTTAGATTTTCTTTTGTAGATTTTAAACGGGCAAGAACTTCATCTTCACTGCCAACGCTACCCGTTAGTTTATCGGCGAGCTTTTGTGAGTCCTCCATGTAGTCGCTCACAAAACTATGCGTGACAGACTTGATGTCAGATAGAATTTGATCTTGGTTTTGACTGATAAGCTTCACCACCTCCTCTTTTGCGTTAAAGTAGCTAACAGCCGACATCGCCGCAAAACAAACACCCAAAAGAACAATAAGCGTCAATGCGATCTTGTTTGATATAGATCTCATTTCATCCTCCTTGTGAAATATTAGTAGAATTATAAAATTTAAAATATAAATTTAATCTTTTATTTTAAATAATATTTTATATTATAAAATGATGAAGTCTATAAAAATAACGTAAATTTGCGATATATTAGAAATTTTTTAATTAAATTTAATTTATTTTATAAAATATATTTAAAATAAAATTTTAGTTTTAGCATAAAAATAGGCTTATATACTAAATTTATGTTAGATAAACTTAAACAAAAGAGAAACTTATTAAATTTAATGTGAAATGTTATCTCAAATTTGCGAGTGACCTACGAAAATTTGATCTAGGAAGTACTATTAAATTTAGCCAGAACCAAGCTGTACTGGCTAAATTTGGGATATTAAATTTCTTTGTAGCCGACTATATTTAGCCCAAAACCGGCTAAGCTTACAAATTCTTTATTTTTATTTGAGCTTAAAAGCTCGATCTCTTTTATGCCAAAGTGATTTAAAATTTGCGCTCCGATGCCGTAGTCCTTGCTTGTGTTTGAGTTGTCGCTATCTAAAAAGATCAAAATTCCACCATTTTGGCTTAGAAATTTGATAGTTTTTAAAAGCTCTTCGTATTTTGGACTGCTCAAAAGCTCGTGATCAGCAAGAATCTTTTGAAATTTGACATTTGTCTTGCTCTTTGGCTCGCCAAAAAGATAAGCTGAGTGAATTTTACCTTTGTGATCAGTGATATCGTATCTTGTGGCCACGTAGTCTGCGATCATCACGTCACTTTTTTCGCCAACTTTTATGAGGCTTTCATGGCTTAGTCTATACTCAACCAGATCAGAAACGCTGATCATATTTAGCCCAAATTTCTTACAAAACTCCTCTAAATAATCGCGTCTTGCCATAGTGCCATCTTCTTTTACGATCTCGCATATCGAAGCCATCGGAGCAACACCTGCAAGCTTGCAAAGATCGACTGAGCCCTCTGTGTGGCCTGTGCGAACTAGCACGCCGCCATTTTTGGCTATGAGCGGGAAGATGTGTCCTGGACGCACGAAGTCTTCAGGCTTTGAGCTAGCATCAGCCGCAAGCCTGATCGTCATATCGCGCTCGTATGCGCTCACACCCGTTGTTGCGTCTTTTGCGTCTATCGTGACTGTAAAAGCTGTCTCGTGGCTCGATGTGTTTTTAGCTACCATTAGCGGCAAGTCAAGTCTTTTGGCGTTTGCCTCATCCATAGCAAGACAGAGCACGCCCTTTGCATGAGTGATAGCAAAATTTACCTTTTGCATGTCGCTACTAGCTGCTGAAAAGACTAGATCGCCCTCGTTTTCGCGGTCCTCATCATCGACCATAACGACCATTTTTCCATTTTTTATATCTTCAATCGCTCTTAATACATTTTCAAATGCCATAATTGTCCTTTTATAAATTTTTACGATTATATTGATATTTTGATAATCAAAAGATAAAAATAATATTTTTTCTTTGCCGGTAATCACTTTTGAGAAAAAATAGAATTTGCATTAAAATTTTGGCTTGTGAGATTAAATTTAACTATTTGATAAGATGGTTTTATCTGCCAATAAGCATAAAAATTTAATTGTATATTTGCACGATAAAACGATTTTTGGCTTTAAATTTTAAAAAAATGCCTTAGACAAAGATAAATTTTTTAATTGCGCTATAAAGATAATTGAAATTTTATATTAAATTTAGTTTTAAAATTTAAATATTCTTTGTTTAGAAAATCTAGTGAAAATTGGGCTTTCATTGTTATTTTTGCTATAAAAACTAAAAAATTTTTTAATAAAGAAAAATATATTTTAAATTTTTTCTAAAGACAATATTTTATGTATTATTTTACATATTATTTAACAAAATATTTTTATAAAAAATTTGCATTAAATTTAAAAAATAAAGACAAAAATAAAAAAATATGAAAAATTTAAAAGTAGATGGCGCAGCGGACGGGGCTCGAACCCGCGACCTCCGCCGTGACAGGGCGGCATTCTAACCAACTGAACTACCGCTGCACCTAAAAGTAATGGTGG
>NZ_JAAKZB010000043.1:0-3858 GCF_015229965.1 Campylobacter concisus | reverse complement strand
ATGAGACTAACCCATCAGATGGTACTCCAGATAAAGGTATCGTAAAAGGTAAATCAGATGAGCCAAATGCTCCAGTAGTTGTTACTGATGAAAATGGTAAAACAATAGGTACTGGCACAACTGATGACAAAGGAAATTTCGAAATCACTACTGATCCAATCAAACCAGGTGATAAGGTAAAAGTAGAAGTAACTGATAAAGCTGGCAACAAAGGTAGTGATACAGAGACTGCAGGGGATACAGAGATTTTACATAAAGATCTTCCAGAAGCTCCAGTTATCAATGAGATAATAGATGATGTTAAAGGCTATGGAGAAGATACTAAAGTTGGTAACGTTCTTGATGTAAAAGGTCATCTAACAAATGATAAAACTCCAACTATCAAAGGCACTGCAAAAGCTGGCTCAAAAGTAGAAATTTATGATAATGGCGACAGAATAGGTGAGACAACAGCTAAAGCTGATGGTTCATGGGAATTTACACCAGAACTTACTAAACAAGGCGAGCATAAATTTACAGCAACTGCTGAGAATAAATTTGGTAAGAGCACACCAAGCAATGAAGCTACAATTGATCTAGACTCAATCGCTCCAAAACTTGATAACGTTAAAATCACTCCAATTGATACAAACAGCAAAGCTGATGATACAGCAGAGCTAACTATGGGAACAGGTCATACAGATACTCCAAATGCTGAGATATTATTTAGAGATGAAAACAACAACATTATAGGAAAAGGTCACGCTAACAGTGCAGGTGACTTCTTAATTCAACTAGATAAAGCTGTTCAACCAGGTACTCCAGTATTTGTTCAAGCAATAGACAAAGCTGGTAACGCAGGTACAGATATGGCTGTGGCTGGCAATATAGAGCATCCAAATGATACTAAAGGACCAGATGTAAATATCGATACTGTAACTCCAGTAGATGAGACTAACCCATCAGATGGTACTCCAGATAAAGGTATCGTAAAAGGTAAATCAGATGAGCCAAATGCTCCAGTAGTTGTTACTGATGAAAATGGTAAAACAATAGGTACTGGCACAACTGATGATAAAGGAAACTTTGAAATCACTACTGATCCAATCAAACCAGGTGATAAGGTAAAAGTAGAAGTAACTGATAAAGCTGGCCATAAAGGTAGTGATACAGAGACTGCAGGGGATACAGAATTTGTTGATAATACACCTCCAAGCGTAGAAGTTAAAGAGGTAACTCCAGTTGATACAAATAACCCAGCTGATGGTAACCCAGATAAAGGTATAGTAAAAGGTCATTCAGATGAGCCAAATGCTCCAGTGGTAGTAAAAGACAAAGATGGCAAAATAATTGGTACTGGCACAACTGATGATAAAGGAAATTTCGAAATCACTACTGATCCAATCAAACCAGGTGATAAAGTAAATGTTGAAGTAACTGATAAAGCTGGCAATAAAGGTAACGGCGAAGGAACAGCTGGCAATACAGACTTTACTGATAAAACAGCTCCAGATGCTCCAGTCATCACAGAAGTAATAGATGATGTTAAGGGTGGTAAATTTAACGAAGACGTTAAAGGTGGTACTACAAACGATAGCACTCCTACATTTAAAGGTACAGCTGAGGCAGGCTCAACCATAACTCTTAAAAATGGCAATGATATCATCGCTGAAAACATCCCTGTAAAAGCTGATGGATCATGGGAATTTACACCAAAGAGCCCACTTGTTGAAGGTGAATATAATATAACAGCAACTGCAACAGATAAAGCTGGCAATGTAAGCAATGCATCAAATGTAGCTACTGTAACAATAGATCTTCATACTTCTAAACCAGTAATTAATGAAATTATAGATAATGTAGAAGGGGATACAGGCAACGTGAAAAACGAAAGAATTGGCTGGACAAATGACAATACCCCAACATTAAAAGGTAGTGCTGAGGCTGGTGCAACCGTTGATGTCTATGTAGATGGTAGAAAAGCAGGTAGCGTAAAAGCTAATGAAAAAGGTGAGTGGGAGTATGCAACTAGCAAACTAAGCGACGGCAAACATTCATTCTATGCTATCGCAACAGATGAAGCTGGCAATGTAAGTGAGAACTCAGGAATTTCTTGGATAAAAGTAGATACTAATCCAGGTGAGGTAATAATCACTAGAATAACAGATGACAATGGTGATGACGCTCTAAATGGTGCTTATGAAGGTGCTATGAAAGACAATACTCCAACTATTTGGGGTACAGGCGAGCAGTACGCAACTGTAACTGTTAGCGTAAAAGATAGTAGCGGTAAAGTAGTATGGAGCGATGAAGTATATATAGAAGATAGTCTTGGTGATTGGCATATTGATGTACCAGTAGCATTAAAAGATGGTGACTATACTGTTGAAGCTAGTATGCAAGACTATGTCAAAAACCCAGTTCAAAACTCAAACGTTGTAAGCCTAACAATAGACAATGCAACTGACAAACCAGTTATTAAAGAGATCATTGATGATGTTGAAGGTGATACAGGCGATATAAGCTCTAAAAATAACTGGACAAATGACAACACTCCAACACTAAAAGGTAGCGCTGAAGCTGGTGCAGATATAAAAGTATTTGTTGATGGTAAGATAGCAGGTACTACAAAAGCTGGTCTTGATGGTAGCTGGGAATTTACACCAAGAACTAAACTTAGCGATGGCGATCATACATTCTATGTAGAGGCAACTGATAAGATAGGCAATAAAAATACTTCAGATATTGAAACTATAAAAGTAGATACTAATCCAGGCAAAGTAGTAATCACTAGCGTAACAGATGACAACGGTGATGACGCTCTAAGCGGTGCTTACGAAGGTGCTACAAAAGATAATACTCCAACTATAAACGGCTTTGCAGAGCCTTACTCAACTGTAACTGTTAGCGTAAAAGATAGTAGTGGCAAGGTAGTATGGAGCGATGAAGTATATATAGAAGATAGCCTTGGCGACTGGTCTATCACAGTAGATAAACCACTAAATGATGGTGACTATACAGTTGAAGCTAGTATGCAAGACTATGTCAAAAACCCAGTTCAAAACTCAAACGTTGTAAGCTTAACAGTTGATACTGCAACTAACATACCAGAGATCAAAGAGATCGTTGATAATGTAGCTGGTGGCGTAGAAAATGGCGATGTTAAAGGTAAAGTTACAAACGACAATACCCCAACTCTAAAAGGTAGCGCTGAAGCTGGTGCAGATATAAAAGTATTTGTTGATGGTAAGATAGCAGGTACTACAAAAGCTGGTCTTGATGGTAGCTGGGAATTTACACCAAGAACTAAACTTGGCGACGGCGAGCATAAATTTGTCGTAGAAGCGACTGATAAACTAGGACATAGCGCTAAATCTGTAGAAGCAAGCGTAGATGTTGATACAACAATAGGCAATCCAAAAGTTAGATTTGTAGAAGATACAAACAATGACGGTGTTTTAAGTGTAGCTGAAGTAGCTGCTATAAAAGATGGTAAAGCTCACTGGGTTATCGACATCCCAACAGATGGTAGCGTAAAAGCTGGCGACGTGATCCAGTCAATCGACGGCAAAGGTAATTGGGTTAAATTTGTTGAGATTACTGATGAGATGATCAAAGATGGTAGATTTGAAGCTACATTTAACGTCGGTATCAACAAACTAAAAGATGGAAAATATGAGACTCCAGAGTATAGATTTGCTGATGAAGCCGGCAACGTTAGCGATTCATCAAAAGCTACACTTACACTTGATAGCGAATTTAGCAGAAAACCAAGCAACCCAGAAATTAAATTCCCAGAAGATACAAACAAAGATGGCAAAATTTCTGATGATGAAAACAAAGCTGGTGACAAAGATGCTGGTAAAACAACAGTAGAAG
>NZ_JAAKZB010000042.1:0-4310 GCF_015229965.1 Campylobacter concisus | reverse complement strand
ATCCTGATGGTACATTCTCTGTTCCTACACCAAATAATGAACCATTAAAACCAGGTACTGAGGTAAAAGTTACTCCAAAAGATGATGCAGGCAATGGTACACCAGTTACTACTCCAGTATCAGACGTTGTGCCGCCGCAGGTAGATCTCACTCCAAAAGCTGACGGCACAGTTGATGTAGTGCCTCACGACAATGACGCGACAAAGGTTGAAATTTCATACACAGATAATAACGGCAACTCACAAACTATAACCGTGGTCAAAAACTCAAGTGTTGGCTGGGTTGTGGAATACTCCTGGCAAGACGACAGCTCCAACAGGCGCTTTTAAACTTGATCCAAATAGTGGCAAGGTCACTATCAGCGACGATGCGACAAAAGACAACACTCCAGTGACCGCAAAGGCTACTGATAGCGCTGGCAACACAGCCACAGGCGAGACTACTGCTCCAGATAAATTTACTATCAAATTTAATGATGACGCAGATGGCAACGGTACTATCACAAGAGGCGAGAACTATGCTGAGGATGGCGCAAAAGCTACTGCAACCATCAGCATACCAAACCTTGCAAAGGACGGCAGCAAGATCCACGTTATAGGCACTGGCATAAATGACTATTACACAGTTCATAAAGATGCTAGTGGCAACGTTACAAGCGTTATAGATACAAAAGGCAACAATGTATTTGACGGCGATAATGGCATAAAGGTTGGCTATAACTATAACCACTACCAAACAGCCCTCGGAAATGCAGCTAGTATCACAGCTGAGCTAGAAGGCACAACCCTTAAAGCTACTTCGAGTGTTAAATTTGAAAATGTTGGTAAGGCTGAAGTTAAATTTGTTGAGCTTGATGAGCATGGTAATGTTCTAAATGAAAAATCAGATCAAATAACAAATCAAAATAGAAATACAGCTATGCTAGATGGCGATATCAACCACACCACAGCACGCATCTCACTACCTGAGAATGTTCAAGATGGCGATGTAGTAACTGTAAAATATGGATATGGACCAGATGCAGCATCTTTAGCTGCAATAGGCGGCATAGATACGACTGCTTATAAATATTTCTTAGTTCATAAAGCAGCTGATGGCTCTATGACGGTTGATCAGATCACTTCAGCTGATGATAAGACAGTTATCAAATCAGGTCTTACATCTACAAATGGTGCTGGCGAGAAATTCGGTATAGATATCCACGATATGCCAACAACTACCTATAATCTTACGCACTCACGTGGTATAGAAGTGACCGTAAAAGGTGATGACTATGCAGATAAATCTAGTGGAGATACATGGATATTTAGAGATAGCATGGAGGCTCCAAAGGTTGAATTTATAGAAGGCAATAAAATTTATGATCCAAGTGTTTCAGGAAGTGGCTCAGGCGCACTAAATGCTGGTATAAGCGTAGCTGATGCTATAAAAGACGGCGATATCAGCCACACTACAGCTCGCATAACATTGCCAAAAGTGTTCTCAGACGGCGATAAACTAACAGTTGCTGTAACTGACTACAACAAAATTTATGCCGACACTGGTGTAAAACAATACCCAGCAAATAACCCAGAGCCAACATTTGTTAAGGCATTTATCATTCACAAAGCGGCTGATGGCACCGTGACTTTTGACGAGGTCGATGCAGCTGGCAATGTCACACATGCAGGCATCCCAGCGCTAAATAACAATGCTATCGAAATAGCTGGCGTGCCACTATATAATATGTATGAAAATGGCGTTGTGAAGTCAGATTATGTACATGCAACTGGTGTTGATGCTACTATCACAGACCACCTTAATCTAAATGGTAACGATAGTGGAAGCAATTTAAGTTTTGCATTCTTAGCGAATGTAAATGTTGTAACTATCACAGAGGTGATCGACGACGTTGCAGGCGGTATAGATCATGGCAATATCAAAGATAACGACGTAGTAGTAAATGGCGTAACTAAAAAAGGGCTAACAAACGACAGCACTCCGACATTTAACGGCAAGGCAGACCCTAACTCAGTAGTAGAGCTATACGATGGCACGACTAAGATAGGTAGCACAACAACTGATAAATTTGGCAACTGGTCTATCACTCCGGCCACTCCACTTGGTGAAGGCGCTCACAATATCACAGCCTCATCTCCAGCCACAAATGCGATCAAGGCCTCTGACCCAGCTACTATAACAGTAGATACAAGTACTAAGGTTACGCTTGATAGCGTTACAGATGATGTTACGGGCGGCGTTGTAAATGGCAATGTTAAGGGCAATGATGTGACAGTTGAAGGCAAAACACTAAAAGGTCTAACAAACGACAACACACCAACTCTATCAGGCAAGGCAGAGGCTGGCTCAACTGTAGAGATCTTTGATGGTACAAACAAGATCGGTCAAGTAGAGGCAAAAGCGGGCGGCTCTTGGAAATTTGAAGTGAGCACTCCACTTAGCGAGGGCGAGCATGAGCTGAAGGTAAAAACTACTGACAAAGCTGGCAACACAGCCGAGGCTGATCCAGTAACCATAACTGTTGATACGAAAGTGACAAATTTAAAAGTCGAATGGATAGATGATCTCAATAATGATGGTAAATTTAGCTGGAGTGAGAATTTAAATCCTGAACACGCAGGACGTATAGCTTGGAAAGCATATCTTCCAAACGACGGCACGGTTAAAGCTGGTGACGTTATGCACTATATGTGGGGTGGACCAGGTGCTACTGGTGAGCTAACTTATACTATAAAAGCCGAAGATATAGCAAAAGGCTATGTAGGCTTTGTAAAACAAAATATGATTCAAGGAACATGGGAACATATTCCTTTTGGCAAGGATTCTGATGGTAAAGTTTTTGAAGCTTGGGCATATCTAACAGACGCTGCTGGAAACAAAGGATCAACAGGCAAAGATGAGATAGTCTTTGACTTTAGTGATGCACCTACTCATATAAATGCTAGCGCTATTTATGGCACAAATAGAACAGGCTTGTTACTTGATGACAATCCAAAAAGCGCAAGCGCTGTTAATATAGAAGCACAAGGTAAAGCAGTAGAGCTAGATGTTAAAACATTCACTCATAGAGCAGATGTGAAACTAGGTGATGGTGACGATATAGTAACGGTGCATAAGAGCGGCGGTGTTTGGGGTGACATGGTAGAAGACTCAAAACTAAATTTAGGAGATGGGGATAATATCTTAAAAGTAGAGACAAATATCGATAGAGCATCAGTAATCGCTGGAGATGGTTATGACAACGTCAAAGTCGATGGATATATAACAAATCGCTCTAATGTAAATTTAGGTGATGGCAACAATACATTAACAGTTGGAACAAATATAGATCATAGTACTGTAGAAACTGGAAGTGGAAACGACACCATCAAAGTTGGTAACTATATCCACTACTCTAATATAAAGTTAGGCGCAGGCGATGACTCATTAACGATTGCAAAGTCAGATATGCAAGGTAATGATATAGATGGTGGCACTGGTTATGACAAATTAGCTATCACTAATCCAGGAACATCTATAAATTTAGATAGCATCGCAGATCATGCACATAACTTTGAGGAGATTAATATCTCTAACAAGAGCCAAAATACTACTTTAAGCGTAAAACTAAGTGATGTTATAAGCTTAACAGATGGTGATAATACTCTAAAAATAACAGCTGATGCTGGAGATAAAGTAGAATTTAAAGATACTGGTTGGCAAAAGGGTGCATCAACTGACGGCTATACCGCATATACAAATGATACTAGCGGAACAACTGTTACTGTAGAGATCAAGGATGAAGTAACACAGCCTATGTAATTATAGATGTAAATTTGCTATCAGAGTGCTAGCAATAAAACAGACGGAGGGCAAGGAAGCTCTCCGAATTTCTACCTAAAAAATAAAATTCAAATTTATAAAATATTTTGCAATTATTTCAACTATCTTTAAGCATCCCTCATATATAATTCCAGCTCACGAAACGAGAAACCACCTTTAACTTCAATGTTAATAAAGCCTTTTTCTTATCGTTGTTCTTTTAACTTACAATTGTTAAACTATTAGTCAATCTTTGAAATCTAAACAAGTGATCGATTGAGCCAGTCTATTATGATTAAATAATAGATTAGACAAACTAATATAAAAATTAAAAGTTTTTTGATTAAAAACTTCATAATAAATACTAAAAGCAATTTTAGTAAAAAACATTATTACTAGATTGCATTAGCAATCTTAGTCTTTAGTGTTGCTTCTTAGTAAAGCTTTGCTTTACGCTAAAGAAGGTTAATATGGAGAGTTTGATCCTGGCTCAGAGTGAACGCTGGCGG
>NZ_JAAKZB010000041.1:0-4316 GCF_015229965.1 Campylobacter concisus | reverse complement strand
ACATTAGAATATATAAATGATGAAAAAGATTTAGAGAATTTATTAAATAATGGGAATAAAAAGGAATTAGCACAATGAGACAATTAGCAATAATCATATTTCTCATAACATCTTTATATTCACATGAAGCAAATTGTACGGATATGTTTGGGGTTATTTTTGATAAAAAAATAACTGATGAAAATACCGCTAAATACATAGAATATTATATAGACAAACTGGGTTGTGATGCTAATGCTAGCGTAAAATTAAATAATTTAATGGCTAGATCGAATTTATTAGAATTTGCTTACGATGCAAACAAAACTAGAACTATTGACATGCTTTTAGACAAGGGTGCTACTCCAAATGGCTGGCTATCTACGTCAATAGGGCTTGACTTTTCGTTTTTTTTTAATAGTAATGGAGTTCCAATAGAGAATAAAAGAGCCAGTAAAGAATTGCTTAAATTTATAAAAACACCAAAATATAAGGAATTTAAAGAAGAGAAATTTAAACTGATCAAAAAACTATTAGATCATGGGCAAGACCCAAAAGATTATGTCGTTTTAAAATCTATTTTAAAAATTGTAAATGACGAAAAAGAATTTGATGAGTTAGTAGAAGGCAGGAATAGGTAATGGATTTATTTAATATAAGCAAGAAGAAACTTGAAGTAAAAAATGATAACACTGATTTGAAAGACTTTAAAGAAAAAACTACCTCACAAAATGCAAAAGACAATGTAGATGCTTTTATAAGAGCTTATCCTAAACCTCCACTAATGGACAAAATTTTTGATGCTGCTGGAGAAGGAGTAAAAAGAGGCATAGACGATCAAACAGAAATTAAATTCAGAAAATATAAAGAGGCAAAAAGGCTTGGCATACTGGAAGAGTCAAAGCCTACGATTAAATTAAATGATGCTGATATTAAAGAATTTGAGGAAAGATTACAAGAAGAAGAAAACGAAAAAAGATTGAAAGAGCAACAAATGGACAAAAACACAACATCACCAACATCATCACTAACTAAGCCAGTCGTGCTAGCATCTGGCAACTCAGTGGCAACAGACGGCTTTGTAGATTATGGCGTATCTAACGATGCCTTCTCTACTCTTCAGATAGCAAACGATAAATTTATAGTCACAAGGGCTGATATAAATGAGAGTTTAGAAGATATATTTAGCATAGAGTGCTTTGCCTATATAAATTTGGTCAAAAATCCGCTTTATGAAAATTTAGAGAGCATATATAATGATAACGCTCAAACTGGCATATATAGATACCTTGATAAGGGTATGAAGCTAAGCATAAAAAGACCATCTTCTACAAACAAGAGTATCATCCCAAGCAATAATGGCAGTGACTATATCTACTTTAGCGGCATAGTAAGCGATGTCGAGTATCTAGGCGTCGATGATGACAGCAGCACAAATATAGACAAAAAATACTTCTTCAAATTTAAACTCACATCTTCGCTATATAGACTAAGTATAAATAGAGCAAATAGAATTTACACAGATCAAAGCGTGCTTGAAGTAGTAAAAGAAATTTTGTCTTTTAACAAGCAAAGGCTAACTAAAGAGCTAGACTTCTCAAATATCAAAAATAGCTACAATAAAAAAGAATTTATAGCGCAGTACAACGAAAGTGACCTAGCCTTTATAACAAGACTTTGCCATGATAGTGGTATATATTTTTACGAAGATAATGAGAAAATTTACTTTCATGATACCTTTATCCTAGCTTATAGCAACCAAGCTGAAGGCCTAACGCAAAGCGAACCTAGCAAAGGCAAAGAGGCTAGAAAAGTAAGCTTTAATGTAAATTTAAATAACAACCTTGCAAGCGAACACATAAATAAAATCACAAAGAGCGAAACTCTAAAAGCAAACAGCTTCACCCACTCATTTCAAAACACAGCCTATCCGAACGTGCTAGAGAGTAAAAATGAGAAGATATTTGACGAGCAGGTAAATATCTATGATAAGCATATAAATTTAGATGAGTATTCATTTAGTGATACGAGGTTGCTTGAGGTCAGTACCTATCTTAAAAAGCTAAGAAGCGATATGCTTTTGAAAGAATTTGTCGCTAGCTCAAACGTCTTTGCTCTAAATTTAAACGACAATATCTCAGTCGCCATAGATCAAAGTAGCGGCGAATATGAGTTTAAAATAATAGCTATAAAACACACTTATATAGACGAAAGCGTTTTAGAAAATACTCTAAATTTAGGTGATAACGTCCCTTTAAAAGATAAAAAATTTATAAGCTCATATACAAATGAACTAAGCATCATCCCAAGTAGCGTGAAATTTGTGCCAAGCTATAAACAAAAGCCAAAAGCGCCTGACATCACTCTAGGCCTTGTCGTAGGACAAGATGGGCTAAATAGCCAAACAAACACCATCCATACGGATAGTTACGGCAGAGTAAAGGTAAGACTAAACGCCTTTAGTACACAAGAGCAGATAGATAAAGACGACACCATAAACGCAAGCTATCATAAAAGTGCCTATCTAAGAGTGATCACACCTATCGCAAGCAACAGCTCTGGCTTCTTTGCGATACCTAGGGTCGGCGATGAGGTGATCATCTCATTTTTGCAAAACGACATAGATAACCCAGTGGTAAGCGGCAGCCTCTATAATGCCTCAAATATGCCACTAGTAAATGTAGATAATAACTACCATCAAACATCGCTTAGCTCAAAAACGATCGGAGCAAACGAGACTGGCATAAACGAGATCACTTTGTCAAACTTAAAAAACAAAGAGCAAATTTATGTAAAAGCAGAGAAAGACTATGACGAGCTAGTAAATAACGACTTTTCTCAAACGATACTAAACGACAAGAGCTCTCAAGTGCATGGTAGCTACACGGAAAGGGTCAAAAAAGCACACATCCAAACGATAGATCTTGCTAAAAACGTAAATGTCGGCGGTGAATATCTAACGACGGTCGGACTTTCAAAAGATACGGTAGTAGGCGTCTCAAATACACTAAATGTAGCTGTTGATGATACAACTAGAGTTGGTCAAGATAGACATGAGTTTGTCGGCAATGATAAATTTGTCGAGATAAAATCAAACCTCAACACAACCATACACAACGACGAAACTAAAGAGATAAAAGGTACCAAAGAGCAAAGCATAGATGGTAGCTACAAGCTAAATTCTCAAAAGGGCATAAATGAGTTTAGTAACGAGCACATCGTACTTCAGGCAAACAACTACATCGACATAAATGCCAAGTCAAATTTCACAACAAAAACAGCCGCGCAGCACACAGAGATGGCAGACTCTAAGTATAGCGAGATCGAGACGACATACGAGGTTAATGCTAAAAATGAGATCATCCACCAAGTAGGCAGCACCAAAGTAACCATAAATGGCGCAAGCGTCGTGATAGAAGTTGGTGGCATAAAAGCGATATTTGACAGCATGGGACTAAGAGTCATCGGCGGAGATATCAAGGCGTTGTAAAAAATATAAAAAGCAAAGAGGTCTTAAAATAGTATAAAGTAGCTAGGTAGGCAAGGATAAAATTGAGAGACTATAACAAAAGACCAATAGTTATAAAGGACAATAGCTTGCTCTTTGTATTTATTTTTGTTCTGCCAGTGCTTATTGTAGATTTTATTTATTTATTGCTTGGCGCCAATCGCTTTTTGTCAGCTATCATAGCATTTGGTATTGTAGCTTATATATTGCCGTATTTTAAAAATAAAAATTATATTGCCATAAACTCTGATAGTGTGAAATTTTTGGAAAATGGCAATATTATAAGAGAGATAAAATTAAACGAAGATTTCGAAATTTATAAAAGTTTTGAAAATCTAAGCAAAGAGTTAAAAGGAGCTAGGAGGTATTTGACAATGCCAGCAAGAATAGTTCTTTATCCTTTGACAATAATGTCAAATTTTATTTTTTGGCTTTTATTTAAAAGAAAAGTAAATTATAAATTTTATGAGTATATTATTTTAAAACAAAAAAGCGTGATAATTAGTATTAGCCCAAATACCAATTACGAAAGAACACTGATAAGAAAATTCTTTAAAGATAATTTTGATAGTGATATAGAAAAAGCAGAAAAATTGCTTACATTTGACTGGGAGTAAAGATGAGAGATTATGATAAAAGACCAATAGTAATAAAGGACTATAATTCTATATTTATGTTTTTGGTAGCTATGCCTTGGCTTATTTCATCTGTTTATTTTTTATTCACTCACCACAATAAAGCAGCATTTTCTTTTTTGATAGCGCAAACATTTTATTTTAATATTCGTCCTTATATTTTTAATGGACATAAGCGAAGCATAAAACTATAT
>NZ_JAAKZB010000040.1:0-5278 GCF_015229965.1 Campylobacter concisus | reverse complement strand
AAAATTGTCCGTAAGAGATAAAATATAACCACTTTCTAAAATTAAAGTATATAAAAGCATCAAATTTTTAATCACTGTGCAAAATTTATCGGTTGTTTTATCGCCTTTTATTGACCTATTAACCTTATCAAGTTTAAGTTTTGATTTTATATTCAATAGATATTCATTAAACCCAGTGGTATTACTAAATTCTTTTGTTAATTCACAAAGCATATTGAAATAAAGGCTTTTATATTTATATGGTAATGAAGAAAAATTAGCTATATCTCTAATCTTGGCGAATCTGTAAAGTGTGATGGCTATATAGAGATTACAATCCTTATAAGAATTAAGACTACTTAATCTATTTGCTGTATCACATAAAGATCTTTTACTACTCACTATATCACCTTGTTTATATATTTATTAAAAATATATTTCTCTATATCGTCAAACCACTCAAAAAGTTTAATAAAAATTAAATAGTAATAAATTCATAAACAACCAGACTTCATCTTTTGCCACTATGCACTCTTTCCGCCATAGTAGTTTTTATAAAACCTAGCTACATCTTTAAAAGTGAAGGCTAGCTCTTGTATGGAGCTGGCACCCTTTAGCAAAATACTAGCTGTAAAAAATAAATCTTTAAGCTCCTCTTTATCTTTGGCCTGCTCGCCAGCCATATTTGTGAGCATATATCTAAGCATAAACGAAAGATCGCTTAAAATTTGCAAATCATCATCAGTTTTTACAAACCTATAAACATCCAATCCTTGAGTGCCAATTTTAATGATATTTCTTGTGATAAACTCATCTTTAAAAAGCACAAGACAAAGCTCATTTATAGCTTGGTCTAGCTCATAAGACTTACCAAAAGCTTTTGCTCTTAAAAATTTATCAGTAGTGCTCATTTTGCCCGTCCCAGCCTCTTTTTGATTGATATCCTCAAAAGGATTTGAGCCATTTCTTGCAAAATGTGAAAAAAGAGCTTGATATTAAAACCTCTCACGCAAAGGCCTTTTTGAAGTAGTCATTCTCATAAATTTCTATCCACTCATGCAAAATGTCTAAAACCACGTCGATATCTTTCATATCATTTATTTGGCGAAGCATGGTTACAAATTTATTATTTGCTTCGACTAACGCGTATATAAGCCCTGCTTGATGTGCATCTACTTTTAAAAAGCTATCCTCCTCTTTTTTATCATCCCTTTTTTGCGTTATCTTTAGCAAGATATTGTTTAAGACGTTGCTTAGGCTATCTAAAAAGCTAGTATCTCTTTTGCTGTTATTTACTAGGCAGATGAGAGCAAATTTATACTTTTCGTCATCCTTGCTAAATTCTATGACTTTGGCATTTTCAGCACCTATAAATTTCCTAAGACCACTTTCCTCAAGTATAGTAGGCAGTGATTTTTGTAAATTTTCTATACCTGCATAAATTTCTAAAAATTTATCTTGCAAGGTGCTTTTATCTATCTCGCCATTTGGATTTTGTACGGATTTATTTAAATAATCGCAATAATGCTCACTCTCACTAAAATATTTACCAAGCCCAAAACCAATAGCCCCAAGCGCCACGCCACCTATGATATATCTTAACATCTATGCTCCTTTGATTTGATTTATGATGAAAATTTAACCTAGTGGCGTGACAGGTTGTGTCGCAGATGATAAATTTACTCAAAACTCGCCGCGCACTTATGCTTTAGCTTCCTGCTATACTTACTTTTATCTTTTTTGACCCTTGTTGAAAGAGAAATTTCTCGCCTTATATGAGACAATATATTTTGATCTCGCTTTTGCATTTTTTATCCTTTAAATTTATTTTTATAAATAAGCGAAATTCTACAAATTTGCAGCGTCAAATGCTGACACTTGAGTGCCCATTTTGCGTGCCCTAGCTAGCTAAAACTTCTTTTAGAGTATAATTTTAAAAATCTCTCAAAGGCAACCATGCTAAAGTATTTAGAGTTAGCCGTTTGCGGCACAAATTTAAAGCCCGCCTACCCATTTATAGGCTCTACTATTAGAGGCACATTCGGACACGCACTAAGGTACGCCAGCTACCCTTATATCAGCCAAGAGTGCGACACAATATTGCAAAAAGTGAGTAGCAAATGAAAGAAAAGCTAAATATAGCAGAGCAAATTCAAAACTTAAAAAGCAAAGGGGCTTTCTTTTGATATTGTAAACGAAAAAGATGCAGAACGCATTTTGTCAAATTCTACTTATTTTTTCAAGATAAAGTCCTATGCAAGAAATTTTGATTTAGTTCAAGGCAAGTATTCTAAGCTAGATTTTGCTCATCTATATGAATTTTCAAAAATAGATATGTATTTTAGAAGAGCTATGTTTAATATCTTAATGGACATAGAACACTGCTTAAAGACAAATTTATTAAAAGATTTTTCAATACTCGATAAAAAAATTGCCCAAAAGCTAACTGGTGATTTTTTAAAATCAAAATTAGGTGAAAAAACTAAAGTATTTTTAAAACGTCCTATAAAAAATAGAAGTGTTTCAAAACTACTTATAGAGAGCAACAGCCCATTAGAACAAATGCCTTTTTGGGTTTTAGTAGAGGTTATACAGCTTGGTAATTTACTAGAACTATACGAATATTTTTATCAAAAAAGATTTACAAATTTCTATCAAAACCATGAAATTACACTAATACGCAACGCCATGTTTTCTTTAAAGTGTCTTCGCAATAGTGTAGCGCACAACAACTGCGTATTAACAAATATCTTTGAAGAGAGCCGAGAAACAAAGCAACAAGTGCTTTTAAAAGTATTGTCTCCTAGTAGATATAAAATTCAGCCAAGATCTAATGACAATATCGAGAAAATGCTAGCAAATCAAGCAACAAGTGATTTTTTAATGGTAGTTTTACTTGCTAGGCTTGTTGTCAAAAGTGACGGCATGTTAAATTCTATCAGGCATGAATTAAGCATATTTTTTAAAAAGACATGTGCAACAAGATATAGGTTAAAAATTTTTGCAAAACATAGAAAAATAATCTCTCGCATAACCATGGTTTATAAAAGCTATTTACAAATTTTAAGCACGCATTAATTCGATATCTAATATAATCCTACCGATGTTCGTTAGACAAGATCAGTTCGAGTTTAACAAGAAAAGCGAGGAAGTCCTCGCTTTAACTTACTGCTTCATACTATCTCCCTTTTCGTTATTAGCTCTAATCTCAATACAAAAAACTATCCACTTATGTAATAGTTTATGTAAAAATAGTAAAATTGCATTTAACAAATAAACTTGGAGCATATACAATGTTTCACATATTAAATCCCAAATACAATGAATTATCAGAGCAAAATTTCAAAGAGACCATAGATGAGATCTGGGACTTTGTGGATACCAACAATAGCCATATCCTATCAAACCCTCAAAACAAGATAAAGGGTAACAGACCGCTAATAACTAAAAAGAGATTTATAGATATGATGGAAATGGAGTGGACACCACTACAAGAGGAGATCAATTTCTCAAATTATCTATATTTAGCGATCAAAAATATGGAGAGTAAAATCAATAAATCCAGTCAGATCAATCAAGAACAAATAGAGCATATCAAAAAAGAGTTAGTAAATTTACTAATAACGATCAATCACGACTGGGTGAATTGGAGAGCGATGACTTGCGATACAATAGAACCAAGCGAGGAAGTGATAAATCGGATGAAAGCTTATATCGAGAAACGTCTGGACGTGGAACAACAAGAAATAATGAGATCAACATATCCAGCACCTTCGAATATTCAATCAGGCGACTGGATGCACAGACTAACGATACTTTACCGCTGGACGACAGCTTTGGAGAACTTTGGGATGATAGACGACATCCAAGCCAGAGGGCTAGTGGACGAGGAGAAGCTAGGGGAGCTAACGATAGCTCTATACAGGCAGGAGTATTGGGAGAAGGATATTCTTTGCGAGGACGAAGCGAAGAAATTAAGAGGGATGGGCAATACGGATATTGAAATTTACAAGATAATGGGAGGACTGTCGATATATAAAGAATATCTCAATCTAAGCGGCGCGAGATATCCTATGAAAGAGATAAGAGAGAAACTGCTAGGACATTAAAAGGAGAAAATGTGGAAGAAAATTTTACACTAGATGAAAATACTTTACCCCTATGGCTTAAACAAGACTTAAAAAAGTTTTTGGATTGCAAAAACTCAAATGTTGATCCTAATTTTGATTTAAGCTTATACTGGAGCGAGCTTTATACAACAATAAACATATCTCAGCTTAGTAAAGAGATCACAAAAGACGAAGCGGACTATTTAAGAAAAAAATATTTAGAAATTTGCTAGACACACATCCGCTATAGCATCTTACAAATTTAAATTTCTATATCTACTATGGTTTGTAAACCAATGCCACAGTAAAATCACGCCTAGTAAAAAAGCCTATATATTACAAAAGATACTCACCTACCCAACTTCTAGCTTAACCTCTTTGCTATCTAGTCCAACCCTTTGCTTTACTTCGTTAAATTTCTGGATAAATCTATTTTTATTCTCACTATTTATCAAATTTATTCCGCTTTTTGTAGATGATGCTATTTGTAGATTACTATCTATTGCATAAATTTTACATGGCTCTATTTCTTACTAAATAAATATTATATTTAGCTTCTACAATATCTAATTCATTAAACATTTTATATCCTATTTTTTTGTTGAAATAGATGTTATTAACCTAATATTTCCATCATTATTTTTTATCCATACAAATGCCAACCATTTTGATAGACGAAGATACTCACCCTACTACTATCGCCATTTTATTATTTTTTTCATCTATCATTTCATATTTTTTAATTGTCCCATATTTTGCCAAACTAAGCAAAAAATTTGCAAAATTCAATAACTTTGCTTTATCACTAAAGGATAGAAATACAAAATTTTCTTCATAGTTATTTTTAAAAAAAATATTAACTTTTTCTTTAAATAATGATTTATCTATTTCTATATATTGATTTTGTATATTTAAAATTTGAGAACTATCTTCTATATCGATTAAAAATTTACAACTTTTACTTGCCAATCTAACCCCATTAACAATATCATTATTTAAATTGGGTATAAATTCTAAAAATGGTACAAAATCTTTATCAAGAGCACGATATAATAAATTTTTTGCAAAATAAAATAAAGCTAAATCAGTACTAAAACAAAAAAAAGCAGATTTGTCTTTTTTATTTAAACTAACAGATAAAAAATGTTTTTTATCTAAAATTAGATCATCATCAATCGTAACCATGTTTT
>NZ_JAAKZB010000039.1:0-5531 GCF_015229965.1 Campylobacter concisus | reverse complement strand
AATTTAATATTTTATACTTAAACAGAAATAAACACTAATAAAAACTAGGATCAAATAATATAAGAATTAAAGCAGATAAAAACAAAGCCCGCAACGACCTACTTTTCCAACATCCCAGTAAGGGAGAGTATCATCAGCCAGGACGAGCTTAGCTTCTTGGTTCGAGATGGAGCAAGGCGTTTCCTCGTCTGTATAGTCACGGGCAGTGTTAAATAAAAGATTTAATAAATAAATCTCTTATTTAACACCGCTAGATAAAGTTAAAAGTCATAAACAAAGTTTTATAAAAACATATCTTATTAAGTTTTTATCCTTAACAAGGAAGTGATGCTTATTAAAAGATAAGCAGACGAGCTATTAGTACTGGTCAGCTAAAGGACTTTCATCCATTACACACCCAGCCTATCAAACACATAGTCTATATGAGCTCTTAAAAGAAGATTCATCTTGGAGTTGGCTTCCTGCTTAGATGCTTTCAGCAGTTATCACATCCCAACATAGCTACCGAGCGGTGCCCTTGGCAGGACAACTCGTACACCAGTGGTTGGTTCGACCCGGTCCTCTCGTACTAGGGTCAACTCTCCTCAATCTTCTTGCGCCCACGGCAGATAGGGACCGAACTGTCTCACGACGTTCTGAACCCAGCTCGCGTACCGCTTTAAATGGCGAACAGCCATACCCTTGGGACCTGCTCCAGCCCCAGGATGCGATGAGCCGACATCGAGGTGCCAAACCTCCCCGTCGATGTGAGCTCTTGGGGGAGATCAGCCTGTTATCCCCGGGGTACCTTTTATCCTTTGAGCGATGGCCCTTCCACACAGAACCACCGGATCACTAAGACCGACTTTCGTCTCTGCTTGACGTGTATGTCTCGCAGTTAAGCTGGCTTATGCCTTTATACTCTACGAACGATTTCCAACCGTTCTGAGCCAACCTTTGTAAGCCTCCGTTACATTTTGGGAGGCGACCGCCCCAGTCAAACTACCCACCAGACATTGTCCTACTTGAGGATAACTCAAGCTAGTTAGCTATCAGAATAAAAAAGAGCGGTATCTCAACAATGGCTCACCATAAACTGGCGTCTATGGATCAAAGCCTCCCGCCTATCCTGCACATTTTTATCCCAATAGCAGTGTCAAGCTGTAGTAAAGGTCCACGGGGTCTTTCCGTCTTGCCGCGGGTAGGAGGAATTTTCACCTCCACTACAATTTCACTGGATCCCTCTTCGAGACAGCTCCCATCTCGTTACGCCATTCATGCAGGTCGATATTTAATCGACAAGGAATTTCGCTACCTTAGGACCGTTATAGTTACGGCCGCCGTTTACTCGGGCTTCGATCAAACGCTTCGCAGAGCTAACGTCATCAATTAACCTTCGAGCACCGGGCAGGCGTCACACCCTATACATCCTCTTACGAGTTAGCAGAGTGCTGTGTTTTTGGTAAACAGTCGGGAGGGACTCTTTGTTGTAACCTTCAATGCTTACGGAGTAAATCCTTCACAAAGTTAGGCACACCTTATACCGAAGATACGGTGCTATTTTGCAGAGTTCCTTGAAGAGAGTTCTTCCACGCGCCTTAGAATACTCATCCCACCCACCTGTGTCGGTTTACGGTACGGGCAACTATAACTAAACTTAGAAACTTTTCTTGGCTCGACAGTATCAAGGATTTACGATTCATTCCGAAGAACTTCACGCACCTGTAAGGCCTCGGCTTAAAGGAGTTCGGATTTGCCTGAACTCCAACCTGCACCTTTCGACCAGCACTACCATCCGCTGGCTCCTCTAACTCTAAGCGTCCTTCCATCGCACATTATAGTTGGCATTGGAATATTAACCAATTTTCCATCGCATACCCCTTTCGGACTTTGCTTAGGACCCGGCTAACCCTACGATGACGAGCATCGCGTAGGAAACCTTGGGTTTACGGCGTTGGGGATTCTCACCCCAATTATCGCTACTCATGCCTGCATGCTCACTTATATTCGCTCCAGCACTCCTTACCGGTATACCTTCAACGCAAATACAACGCTCTCCTACCACTTAGTAAAACTAAGTCTAAAGCTTCGGTACTCATTTTAGCCCCGTTATATTTTCCGCGCAGAATCACTAGACCAGTGAGCTATTACGCTTTCTTTAAAGGATGGCTGCTTCTAAGCCAACCTCCTGGTTGTTTAAGTAACTCCACATCGTTTTCCACTTAAATGAGATTTAGGGACCTTAGCTGTTAGTCTGGGTTGTTCCCCTCTCGACGACGGATTTTATCACTCGCCGCCTGACTGCCATGATTACACACTAGGTATTCGGAGTTTGATAGGGTTTGGTACATTGGTGTATGCCCTAGCCCATTCAGTGCTCTACCCCCTAGTGTTACTACATGACGCTATACCTAAATATATTTCGGAGAGAACCAGCTATCACGATGTTTGATTGGCCTTTCACCCCTATCCACAAGTCATCCCATAGCTTTTCAACGCTAGCGGGTTCGGTCCTCCACCGGCTCTTACACCGGTTTCAACCTGCTCATGGATAGATCACATCGTTTCGGGTCTGCAACGTCTGACTAAACGCCCTATTAAGACTCGCTTTCGCTACGGCTCCGGGTTTCCTTAACCTCGCCAGACATCACAACTCGCAGGCTCATTATGCAAAAGGCAGTCCATCACCCTGATAAATCATAGGGCTCTGAATGATTGTAAGCAAATGGTTTCAGGTTCTATTTCACTCTGATCACCTCAGTTCTTTTCACCTTTCCCTCACGGTACTTGTGCACTATCGGTCTAGTAGTAGTATTTAGGGTTGGATAGTGGTCTACCCAGCTTCAGACAGAATATCACGTGTTCCGCCCTACTCAGGATACTGCTAAGTAAAACAAAGCTTTCATATACGGGGGTATCACCCTCTGTGCCTAACCTTTCCAGGTCGTTCTATTAGCTAAGTTTAGTCTATATTGCAGTCCTACAACCCCACTAGTAAACTAGTGGTTTGCCCTCTTACGCGTTCGCTCGCCGCTACTAGCGCAATCTCTTTTGATTTCTTTTCCTGAGGGTACTAAGATGTTTCAATTCCCCTCGTTCGCTCCGTTATACGGTAACTAATATCTCTATTAGTTGGGTTGCCCCATTCAGAAATTCCCGGATCAAAGCCCCTTGACGGCTCCCCGAGACTTATCGCAGCCTGGCACGTCTTTCATCGCCTCTACTAGCCAAGGCATCCACCACTTGCTCTTTGTAGCTTACCTTTTCTATATTAGATTATTCTAATTCGCATCACTTCCTTGTTAAAGATAACTTTATGTTACTACATTTAAATTCTAACTCTCAAGACGGAAAGCATTGACTACTATTTAGATAAGTTTTAAATCCTAAATAGATTGTGATGTCAAACTTTTGCATTAAATGCAAAGAGAATAGAAATTTAAATCTTTAACAAGTCCTGTAAAATTGTTTTTAAAACTTGCTTGTGACTATTAACAATATTAATTAAAAGAACATTTAGACTTCGCAGACTAGCAAGCTAGTCTTTACGACCAAAGAGTTACACCCTTTGGAAACCCCTAAAGCACAAAGTTGCTTTCGGCAACTTCGTAATCAATAAAGATCAAGTACGCTTAAAAGTCTAAAGTAAATGTTTCTAAAAACACTTAATATAGACTTTTGCTGTTAAACTATTTTATGGTGGAGAATAGCGGGATCGAACCGCTGACCTCCTGCGTGCAAAGCAGGCGCTCTCCCAGCTGAGCTAATTCCCCAATTAAATTCTCTGGTGGGCCTAACAAGACTTGAACTTGTGACCTCACCCTTATCAGGGGTGCACTCTAACCAGCTGAGCTATAGGCCCCTATAGGTCTATCAATCTTTCAAAACTAAACAAGGATGATTGAGAATATCTTTCTTATAGATATCTTGTGAGAGAATATCTATATGTACTCTAGAAAGGAGGTGATCCAACCGCAGGTTCTCCTACGGTTACCTTGTTACGACTTCACCCCAGTCGCTGATTCCACTGTGGACGGTAACTAATTTAGTATTCCGGCTTCGAGTGAAATCAACTCCCATGGTGTGACGGGCGGTGAGTACAAGACCCGGGAACGTATTCACCGTAGCATGGCTGATCTACGATTACTAGCGATTCCGGCTTCATGGAGTCGAGTTGCAGACTCCAATCCGAACTGGGACATATTTTATAGATTTGCTCCATCTCGCGATATTGCTTCTCATTGTATATGCCATTGTAGCACGTGTGTCGCCCCGGACATAAGGGCCATGATGACTTGACGTCGTCCACACCTTCCTCCTCCTTACGAAGGCAGTCTCATTAGAGTGCTCAGCCGAACTGTTAGCAACTAATGACGTGGGTTGCGCTCGTTGCGGGACTTAACCCAACATCTCACGACACGAGCTGACGACAGCCGTGCAGCACCTGTCTTAACATTTCTGCAAGCAGACACTCTTCTATCTCTAGATGATTTGTTAGATATCAAGTCCGGGTAAGGTTCTTCGCGTATCTTCGAATTAAACCACATGCTCCACCGCTTGTGCGGGTCCCCGTCTATTCCTTTGAGTTTTAATCTTGCGACCGTACTCCCCAGGCGGTATACTTAATCCGTTAGGTGCATTACTGCCAAGACTAGCTTAGCAACAACTAGTATACATCGTTTAGGGCGTGGACTACCAGGGTATCTAATCCTGTTTGCTCCCCACGCTTTCACGCATTAGCGTCAGTTGAGTTCCAGCAGATCGCCTTCGCAATGGGTATTCCTGGTGATCTCTACGGATTTTACCCCTACACCACCAATTCCATCTGCCTCTCCCTCACTCTAGATTATCAGTTTCCCAAGCAGTTCTATGGTTAAGCCATAGGATTTCACAAGAGACTTGATAATCCGCCTACGCGTCCTTTACGCCCAGTGATTCCGAGTAACGCTTGCACCCTCCGTATTACCGCGGCTGCTGGCACGGAGTTAGCCGGTGCTTATTCGTTAGGTACCGTCATTGTTCTTCCCTAACAAAAGGAGTTTACGCTCCGAAAAGTGTCATCCTCCACGCGGCGTTGCTGCTTCAGGGTTTCCCCCATTGAGCAATATTCCCTACTGCTGCCTCCCGTAGGAGTCTGGACCGTGTCTCAGTTCCAGTGTGACTGATCATCCTCTCAGACCAGTTATGCGTCATAGCCTTGGTGAGCCATTACCTCACCAACTAGCTGATACAATATAGCCTCATCCTACACCGAAAAACTTTCCCTATCTAACTTATGTTAAAGAGGAGTATAGAGTATTAGCAGTCGTTTCCAACTGTTGTCCTCTAGTGTAGGGCAGATTAGCTATACATTACTCACCCGTGCGCCACTAACTCATAAGAGCAAGCTCTTACTTGTCCGTTCGACTTGCATGTATTAGGCACGCCGCCAGCGTTCACTCTGAGCCAGGATCAAACTCTCCATATTAACCTTCTTTAGCGTAAAGCAAAGCTTTACTAAGAAGCAACACTAAAGACTAAGATTGCTAATGCAATCTAGTAATAATGTTTTT
>NZ_JAAKZB010000038.1:0-7998 GCF_015229965.1 Campylobacter concisus | reverse complement strand
AATCTAACAAAAGAAAACGTAGTAATTGCAAACCAAGCAAACGAAGTCACATCAGAAGTAGATGAGATGGCTAAAGCTATAGTTGAAGAGGTTAGGAAGAAGAAATTCTAGCTTTTTTATCCAAATGGGGACAAGGGGACTTGAACTTTACTTCGCAGGCTCGTAACTGCATGGCAGACACGAAGCCGTCCCCTTATCTCCCTTTAAATCCCACAATCCCCTCGCACGTTAGAAGTGCATGCGATAGCACTATCGTGCCGCATGCGTTTTGCTATCAAGTAAGTTTTCGCAAATTTTAAAATTTCATGAACGAGTAATTTCGGCTCTAAAATTTGAGCTAAGCTGCAAGCGAAGCCAAATTTTAGTAGTCAATTCTTGCGAGTGAATGAAAGTTTAAAATTTGTAAAGCAATCTAATCAAATTTAAATGTTTGTTTTTCTTTGTTAAGGGGGAAGAGGCTTAAATTACGAAGTCGCTCTCTTCCCCCTTAACGATCCCCTAACCCCGACAACGTTCAAGGTGCATGCTTCAGTGCTAAAGCACTGCATGTGATTTATTTTTAAGAAATTTCTAACAAATTTTAAAATTTCATGAACGAGTAATTTCGGCTCTAAAATTTGAGCTAAGCGATGAGCGAAGCCAAATTTTAGTAGTCAATTCTTGCGAGTGAATGGAATTTTAAAATTTGCAAAGACAGCTTTATTGAATTTGTAAATTTCTTTTTATCCAAAAGGGGGTTAAATTTACCTCACCTTATAGTGCACGCTACCGCTATATGCGATATCTTCGGCTTTTACGTCATCGCTTGTCAAAATTTCACTTATCTTGCCGTTTGCTTCAAGCTTCTCTCTATTTTCCTGAGCGTCTTCTTGATAGCTATAAACCATCGCAACGCTCACCACGCCGCTAATGCCCTCTATCATCTTAAAAACTCTGATCTCATCTTCGATGCTCTCTGAGCTAACGACCACAACGATCCTATCTTCTGCGTCAGTGATGATCTCGCACTCTTTTAGCTTGCTTATCTCACCTTTTACGCTCTCATTTTTATTATCCGTATAGACTATCAGGCTTGAAATATTCATCTAACTCTCCAAAATAAAATTTTCTTCTCATAAGCAGAGGTTACGACCTCGTTGTCGCTTATGAAAACTATGCTATTTATCGTGCTTTGACCAGTTTTTAGCATCGCGATCTTATCCAAAGTGACGCTATCAACCAAATTTACATCACTCATCTCATCGCTCATATAAGCTGCGATCTTGCCGTCAATACTAAGCCCAACGCCATAAACCAAAAAGCCAGTGTTTATCTTTTTTAGCGTCCCAGCTGAGAAGATGCCAGCGATCCTGTCGGTGCCTCCGCTGATCAAGACACCATTTTTATAGGCGATGTCGTAGATATTATCAGTGTGGATATCTAAAATTTTGTCCATCTTTTTAGTGCGAACGTTGTAAAAATAGACCTTACCACTCTCACAAGCGATCGCTAGCGTGCCTCTGTCCTCGCTTATCTCCATGTCTGAGAGCATTGCGATAGAGATCTTAAAACTATCATAAATTTCGCCACTTTTTAGATTTAAAAAGTAAATTTCATTGCTAATTGATGCAAGTGCTATATGCTCATCATCTAAAAATAGAGCCTTTTTTATCGCTTGATTAGCCATTTTTATGCTTCTCGTCTGCCCATTTTCTCTTATATAAAGCACCTTTGTAGCGTAGTCGCCCTCGCTTAGGATGAGCATCTTGCCATTTAGCTCATCGACATTTAAAATTTTTGGCCTTTCATGGTCGCTAACGTAGGTTTTTATATCATCCATTTTTATGATCTCATCAATTTTAGACTCTTTTGGATCGTAAATTTCGACCGTGCCGCCGTCAGTCGCTATGAAAAGCTTGCCTGAAATAAGCGTCGTGCCAAGCACATTTGCACTAGCTTCTATCTCTTTAACAGGCGTTGTGATCTCATTTGCAAAGATAAAATTTAACAAGCAAAAAAGAAAAAATAAAACTCTCATAAAGCCTCCATCTCAAGCGAATTTTTAAAACAAACATCAAAGCATTCGCCGCAGCTTACGCAATTTTGATTGATTATAGGGCGAAAAACACCAAGAAACTCAACCGCTTTAAATTTACAAGCATCAAGGCAGTTGTAGCAAATCGTGTCATTCCACGCTAGGCAGCTAGCGACGTTGATGCTAACCTTTGCGTTTATGCTCTTTGGTGAGTTTAAGCTTAGTGTAGCGTGACCGCTACTTTGACAAGCCTTGACGCACTCCTCACAAAAGTCACAGCCTAGCTTTTTAACTTTAAAAACAACTCTTTCATTTTCAAAGCTAAGAAGCTCTTTTTCACAGGCACTGACGCAGCTAGCCTCACAGCCAGCGCAGTCAAATTCACCGCTAAAAAATGGTGGGTTTATAAATTTGGGAGCAGGTTTTGCCCCCAAAATTTTACTAATTAGCTCTCGCCTGCTTTGCATTACTTAACGCCGTCATTTAAAACGTCTAGTAAATTTGACTTATGTGAGCCGTTTTTATCTCTAAAGTCAGGTTTAAATTTATTGCCAACAAGCTGAGTTACGCCATTTTGTTGCTCGACGTGGCAAGTTGTGCAGTTATATCTCTCATCATCAAGCTTGCCTGCAAGATCTTTTTTATTTCTGATGTCATAAAGGTGAGAAGCTGGGATAGGAGTAGCTCCGCTATCTTTTGCAAACTCAGGCATGTGGCAGGTTACGCACATATTTGAATCTTTTGTGATAGGCACCAAGCCCTCAGTGTCGTGTGGGATAAATGGAGGTGCGTTTTCAAAAGATCTGTCAAATCTCTTTGCCATACCTGCTGGCTCTTTTGTGTAGTTGATGTCTTTTAAAACAACGTCTTTATCATCTAACAAATCGACATTTCTAAGGCCGATTTGCGAATCGCTAATGCTTGGATTATTCAATGCACATGCCGCTAAAAAGGCAGCGCATAGTGCTCCAAGCGCCATTATTTTCATTTTCATTTTTCTCTCCTTAAATTTCTAATACTAAAATTTAGCGCCCCATCACCGCAAACGTCGATACATCTACCGCAGCTTATGCACTCGCTTGAGCTAACCGCGCGGCTCTCTTTGCCGATCATATCTAGCACTTGCACCTCTGGGCAGATGAGTTTGCATTTCATGCACTTTGTGCAGGCATCTGCGTCGTGTTTTACTCTAATGAGTGCAAATTTTGATATCACTGCGTAAAATGCACCAAGCGGGCAGACGTGTGAGCAAATTCCGCGTTTTAGCACGAACATATCAAAGGCAACTATGCCAAGGGCGATGCCAATGGCGCTAGCTGAGCCATAGATGATGCCACGCTGGATGATGCCTATAAAGCTAATTCTCTCAAACGCTGGCACTGACAGAGCGAGGCTTAAGATAAGGGTAAGCGCTAGCAAGTAGTAGCGCAAATTTTTACTTACGTTTAAAATTTTCTCGCCCTTAAAGCCAAATTTCTCTCTTAGCTTGTAAGCAATGTCGGTTAGTAAATTTACCGGGCAAACCCATGAGCAAAACGCCCTTGGAGCGATAAGTGCGTAAAATGCAAAGACGATGATCGCGCCGATTATTGCATTTATGCCTACGCTAAAGCTTGCTAGTAAAATTTGAAGCACCGCAAATGGATCGCTTAGTGGAATTTGTCCAAAAAGCGTAGATGAGCTTAAATTTCCGCTAAGTATCTTAAACCCATAAACATTTCCTAGGATAAATAACACTAGGATAGAAATTTGAGTTATTCGTCTTAAGATTAAAAATTTCATAGCTCACCGCCATTTAGATAGTCAGTCGCCTTTTTGATGTCGAGCTTTATCTTGCTGTTGGCATCATCCACGCGCCTTTCATCTTCTTTTATCCAGCCTTTGACGTAGTTATTGCCAACTTTGCCAAGCACAACCTCGCGGTTTAGCACGGTAATGGCTGCTTTTTCGGTGATACAGGCTCGCTCGCACACGCCACAACCTGTGCAGATATCGCTATCAACTACCGGGAGCAAAAATGCGTGCTTTTGTGTCCTTTCGTTGCGGCGATACTCAAGATACAAGGCCTTATCTATGAGCGGACAGGCTCTGTAACAAGCGTCGCACTGTATGCCCCAGTATGCCACGCAGTTTTTCATATCGACAACTGCAACGCCCATTTTGGCTTTGTTGATATCGAGTTTGCCAGCTGTGCTAACTAAATTTGCGTCCAGTGCCCCAGTCGGACAGGCTGGCACGCAAGGGATATGCTCGCACATATGACAAGGAATTTTTCTAGGCTCAAAATAAGGCGTACCGACGCTTATACCATCTTCAAGAGTAGCAAGTTTTAGCGTATCAAATGGACAGGCCTCTACGCAAAGCCCACACCTAATACAGCTTTTCAAAAACTGCTTCTCCGCTTTCGCACCAGGCGGTCTAAGAAGTACAAGCGGTGAGGCTTTGGCACTAAGTGACCATATAAAGCCTCCACCAAGTGCCAAGATCGCTGCCTTAGCTCCAAATTTCAAAGCTTCTCGCCTACTTGAAAATTCCATATCAGCCACTTTTACGCCTTGTAAATTTTAACCGCGCATTTTTTATAGTCTGTCTCTTTTGAGATAGGGCAAGTAGCGTCAAGGCAGACTTTATTTATAAATACGTTTTCATCAAAGAAAGGCACATAAACAAGACCTACTGGCGGCTTGTTTCTACCTTTTAGATCTACTCTTGCTTTTACCTTGCCGCGGCGTGACTCGACCCAAACGATCTCGTTTTGAAGCACGCCAAGTTTTTTAGCGTCATCTTCGTGCATGTAGCAAAGTGCCTCTGGAACGGCTCTATAAAGCTCAGGAACACGCATAGTCATCGTGCCTGTATGCCAGTGCTCTAGAACACGGCCAGTACATAGCCAGAATGGATAATCTTTGCTTGGCATCTCGCATGGATCCATGTAAGGGCGGAAGAAAATTTTTGCTTTGTTTGCAAGAGGAGTTTTCTCTTGATTTTTCACGCCTTTTAGATCGCCTGTTGGAAGAGCTGCGTTTTTGTTGCCGTAGAATGCAAATTTATCATTTGGAGCGGCTTTTTTAGCGTATGGGTCAAATTTGGTGTTAAATCTCCACTGAGTCTCTTTACCATCGACAACTGGCCATCTAAGACCTCTTACTCTGTGGTAAGTGTCAAAGTCAGCTAGGTCGTGGCCGTGGCCAACACCAAATTTTCTATACTCTTCCCAAAGATATTTGTGGATGAAAAATCCATATCCTTTAAATTCTTTACCATCAGAGCCGATCACCTTTCTACTATCGCCAAAGACTTCTGTGTTGTCATAGTTTTCCATGATCGGATCGTTTGCGCTAAATTTCTTAGCATCTTCATTTGCAAAAAGCACGTCAAATAGCGTATCTTCTTCGCTATATCCCATAGCTTTTGCAGCCTCAAGCACGCTTGGAAGTGTCACTTTGTCATTTAGCTTTTTCTCGCCCCAAACATCTTTTAGTTTAAAGCGCTTACTAAACTCAAGCATCTGCCAGATATCAGGCATCGCTTCGCCAACAGGAAGTACTTGCTGTCTCCAGTGCTGTGTCCTTCTCTCAGCATTACCGTATGCACCCCATTTTTCGTAAATCATCGCAGTTGGTAAAATAAGGTCAGCTACTTTTGCAGAAATTCCTGGATAAGGGTCGCTTACGACGATGAAGTTGTCCATTTCGCGAGCTGCTTTGATCCAGTGGTTTGCGTTTGCAGTGTTTTGCCATGGGTTATTTACTTGAACCCAGATAAATTTAACCTTGCCGTCTTCAAGATCACGCATCATTTTTACATAGTGTGAGCCTGGAGTGCCACTTAGTGTGCCAGCAGGAAGTTTCCAAAGTTTTTCAGTGATCTCTCTGTGTTTTGGATTGCCGACAACCATATCAGCTGGCAAGCGGTGAACGAATGTTCCAACCTCTCTTGCAGTACCACACGCACTTGGTTGGCCAGTTAGAGAAAAGGCGCCTGAGCCTGGGAGTGCTTGCTTGCCGAGCAAGAAATGCACCATATAAGCTTGCTCATTTACCCATGTGCCGCGCTGGTGTTGGTTAAAGCCCATAGTCCAGAAACTAACGACTTTGCGGTTTTTCTCGATGTAAAGATCAGCAAGTGCTTTTAGTTTTTTCTTAAATTCATTGATATCTTCGTTTGGATCGCCTTTTGCTACCTTAGCTGTAAAGTCAAGCGTGTAAGGCGCAAGAGCTTTTTTAAACTCTTCAAATGTTATTTGCCAGTGATCGCCAGCTTTTGCAGCGTTTTTATTTTCAAGTGTATCACCAGCTTTTAGACCAAGATAAGAAAGTGTAACGCCCTCAGCCTCACTTAGCACCTTTGACTTCTCAGTCGCAGCTGTGTCTAGCTCGCTTGGAGCATATTTTTTGTGGTGGATGTCTGGGCGAAGACCATATCCGATATCAACCGGACCAGCCGTGAAGACGCAGTGTTTTTTAACAAATTCTTCATCGATCATCTCAGGGTGGTTATAGACTATTTCACGAGCGATGTAGTTCCAGATAGCAAGGTCAGATGACGGAGTAAAAATGATCTCGATATCAGCTAAATTTGATGTTCTAGTTGAGTAAGTACTTAAATTTACGACCTTTACTCTATCAGGGTCGCTAAGCTTTCTATCACTGACGCGCGCCCAAAGGATCGGGTGCATCTCAGCCATGTTTGCGCCCCAAGCTATGATGGTATCTGTTAGCTCGATGTCATCAAAGCAGCCTGATGGCTCATCGATACCAAAAACTTGCATAAAGCCAAGAACCGCACTTGCCATACAGTGTCTTGCATTTGGATCGATGCTGTTGCTTCTAAATCCACCTTTCATAAGCTTAACAGCTGTATAGCCCTCTGGGATAGTGTATTGACCAGAGCCAAGCACGCCAACGCCGTGAGGTCCTAGCTCATCATAAGTCTTTCTAAACTGAGCTTCCATCACGTCAAATGCTTGTTTCCAGCTTACTTGCTTGAATTTACCTTTTTTGTCAAATTCGCCCTTTTCATTTACACGTAAAAGTGGATGAGTGATCCTATCTTCGCCGTACATGATCTTGGCGTTAAAGTAGCCTTTGATGCAGTTTAGACCGCGATTTACCGGTGCTTCTGGATCGCCTTTTACAGCTACTATCTTGCCCTCTTTTGTAGCAACCATGATGCCACATCCGGTTCCACAAAATCTACAGGCAGCCTTATCCCAACGCCAGCCTTTTTCAGCTTCGCTTGCCGCACTTAGCGAGCTTGGCACAGCGATGCCAGCACTAGCACAAGCAGCACTAGCTGCAGCACTTTTGATGAAATCTCGTCGATTCATTTTTTCTCCTTCAAAGATTTAAAACAAGGTTAGATAGATATTAGCTTTGAAAAGCTTATTTACCCCTGATTTACGTAGATAAAAATTTCAATAAACTTAAGATATAAAATTACATATTAGTTTAAGAAAATTTATATAAATAGCCCATTATAAAAGAAGTAAGACGATAACTTAAAGCAATTTTTTTACATATCTATAGGTATTTTACAAGTAAATCTTAAAAAAATAAATTATAAATTTATTTAAATAGTTGAGTAGAAAAGTAACACATAAATTGGGCTAAATTTATCTTTTATTTAATCAAATTTATACACGATGGAACAAGAAATTTTAAAAATTTATAAACGAGCATATCATGGCTCTAAATTTAAATTTTATTGAAATCATCCACATGCAGTGCGTCAGCACTATTGAATGCCACCGCTAACGTGCGAGGGGATTGGGGGATTTAAAAAGGGGAATAAGGGGACGGCTTTACTTCGCAAGCTCGCAACTGCAAGCAGACCGTAATTCAAGCCCCCTTGTCCCCCTTTGGATAAAAAAGCTAAAACCTCTTCTTCCTAACCTCTTCAACTATAGCTTTAGCCATCTCATCTACTTCTGATGTTACTTCGTTTGCTTGGTTTGCAATTACTACGTTTTCTTTTGTTAGGTG
>NZ_JAAKZB010000037.1:0-10635 GCF_015229965.1 Campylobacter concisus | reverse complement strand
GCTCATTAGCAAACGTAGCATCAGGCAAACCAAAATATCCGATAAACTCATATCAAAAAGCAGTAGAGATAATAAACAAATTTAAAAAAGGTATATTTAACACAGACGATAGCGATAACTCTCATCGCAACCTCTCAAGAGATCTAGTAGAAGCACTTGATACTATTGGAAGCAATAATATTAAAGGGGTATATGTGGGGTGTAAAACAAACAATGAGGACAAGGGAGATAAAGTGATACCTCCTCGCCTAGTAGGTCGTTTAGCCACTACCATAGTAATGGAAGATGGTCTATATATAGGATAAGATATGAAGAAGATTATATTTATAACTTTAGCTATCTTAGTAGTAATAGCTTCAGCACTGTTTATCAATAAAGAAAAAACAATAAAAAAAGGAAATTCAATGGATAACACTAATACATATACGGTTATAGCACTTAATGGCAGAGAGGTAAAATTTGATAAAAATACAAATTTAATAGTTGCAAAGCATGATAGTAATAGACAACTAGCTCCAGATCTTGCAGCTAAGCTAGTTCTTGACTCCCGCTCCATCCTAGACTCATCTCCATATAAAAACTATCAACCCCTATACTATAACCCTAAACCAAACTCTCTAGGTCAAACAGACTATCTATCATTTAAACCATGGCTAGACATTAGTTATAAACCAAGCTCTACTAAACTATCACCTTGGACTAAGACAGAAAAAGCCTACTATGAAAGCTTAAAAGATAAGAGAGATAGATATATCTATCTAGTAAAAAGAAGCAATCTAAAATGCGCCATGATAGATATACCAGAAGATGCAATAGGTAGAGTAGATAGTAATGGCAAACTAACAAAGCCTGAGTATGCTGAAATTTATGATGAAGTAAATGCTCACAAAAGCACATTAAAATCAGAACTATTTGCAGCAGAGTGGAATATATGTGCTGGAGTATTAGGAAGCTCTGTTGGATTTTCAGGAGGAGTTGGATTAGGTTATGCAGGATTTAAAGCAAGAGCATATCAATCAATGTTTCTATCAGCCCAGCTTGGTCAAGACGGAGCCTTAGAGGCATTAGCCGACATGTTTGAATACTCTACCTATCTAGTAGGTCTAAATAAAAATTTACAAATGGCTGAAGAATTTAGAAGACTAGCTAAAAATCCCCCACTAGATGAATATGGAATGATACCTTATCTTGATGAGATAGTGGGTAGCTACTTCGTGATGGATTTTAATAGGGGTGGGGTTATACTTGATCCAATAGCTGATACTGTTCATCACTTAAGAGAAATGGTGGAAGATAAAGGTAAGCTACTAGACCCTAGAGACCTTGACGCAAATGAGACTACTAGAGAAGAATTTTTGAAATATGCAAAAGAAACCTTGCATGATTTTCAAGCCCCTTATGATGTCGTAGAGCCAGATGATACTGAATTAAAGCAAGTTATGTTAAATAGAGACTCTGGTATATTAGAAGCAAAAATAATGTCCCTAACCCCACCAGAGGGATATCCAAATGCACCATACTACAACACCCCAGAAGAGCTAACAAGACTATATGAGGCTGGTAAATTAGATAAAAAGCTAAACCCTCTAACACCAGTGATGTATAGAGATAGCTTTCCTGAAGATCTTAGGCAAAAGATACTAAGCTATGCCAAAGAGCATAATATAAAGGATTGATTAACGCTCATTAAAGTTTTATTTAAGAACATTGATTTTAAAATAAGTTTCTTCTAAAATAACTTTAGATAGAATTACATAAAAATAATATTATTAACGTGAGGTAAAGGAAACCATGAAGAAAACGTTTAAATTTCTTTGTTCTTTAATTTTTATGCTATTTATCGCAGGATGTGCAAAAGATCTTATCATAAGCAACACTCCAAATTCAAACTTAAACTACCACGGTGACAACGTTCCAGTGACCATTATTGCTTATAAGCTAAGAGATGTGGCAAAATTTCAGCAAGCTAGCATAGTTGATCTAGCTGAGAAAAATGGCGACATACTTGGTCAAGATAAGATAGACTCGATAAAAACGCAAATTCAGCCAAACACAAACAGATATGCTTTTACAAATGTCGATCCAGACGAAGTGCCATACGTAGGCATTTTGGTGCTTTATGCTGATCAAAGCAAGACAAATATCAAAGCTTACAAATCAACAAAAGAAGCAAAAGAGAAAAATATAGTTTTTGAGATAACTAAAAATGGCGTAAATACCATAGACGCTAGCAGCTCTAAGATCCAAGCAAGCAAATAAAATGTCTGATAAACTAAAAGTTGTCTGGTACAACGGGATGAACGTTGATAAGGTTCATTTCGAGCAGCAAGAGAGGTATTTTGAGAGAAATTTAAACCTAAAAACCGTCTCGTCTTTTTCAAATTTATATGGAGTTTTGGAGCTTGAGATCTCAAGCGAGCTTTTGCTTCAAGGCAAGATAGGGCTAAATAAAATTTCTTGCATCTCGCAAGATGGTACGATATTTAACGCTCCAGATCAAGACGACCTACCAGAGCCACTTGAGATAAGTCCTAGCGAGCTAAATTCTGCCATCATCGTGCTAAAGCTACCAGTTAGCTCAGGGCTTGTTGATGTTAGCTTGCAAAACAATCTACCAAATCTAAAATTTACGGCCAAACAAGCGCTCATTAGCTCAAGAGTGCATGATGAAGCTAGTAACGACATTTTAGATGAACTTGATGACAAAGACGACTTTGAGCTTTCATCTGCTTTTACGCAAGATAAAGAAAATTTGATCCTGGCAAGCCAAAGATCGACTCTGGGAGTGCTTGGCTCAAAAACGCCTTATGAGCTTAGCGTGCCTATTTGCAAGATAAAAAACATAGATCTAAACAAACAAATAACACTTGATGAGAAATTTATACCAACTTGCATCGATGTCAGTAAAAATTCTTTCATCACTAGCTTTATAGATGAGTTTAGCTTTGCTACAAAGCAGCATCAAGAGAGCTATACTGGGCTTTTAGGCGGCATAGATCAGGCGAAAAATAGGCTTGATATTTCAACATATTTGACGCTAAATATGCTGAAAAAATGGCACTTGATATTCTCATATCTTTTCAAAAGAGACAAAATTCATCCAGAGTATCTATATGAAAAGCTGGTTGATTTTCAAGCTGATCTGCTAGCACTAAGTCACGATGATAGTTTTAGCGAATTTATAGCTTATGATCACAACAACTTAAGTCAAACTTTCGTACCGTTAATAAACAATCTTAGGCTTTTGTTCTCGCATATCTTGTCGCCAAAATACGTCATGGCACAGATCGTCAAAAACAATCACGGATTTTTTGACTGCGTCTTTGATAACCCAAGCATCATAGAAAACTCAGAAATTTACTTTGCTATCCATAGCGATACAAAAAATGAGTACCTGCTTAAAAATTTCAAAGAGCAGTGCAAAATCCACACCCAATCAAACATCAAAAGTATCGTCTCATCACAGCTTCGCGGCATAA
Source organism: Campylobacter concisus (assembly GCF_015229965.1). Lineage (GTDB taxonomy): Bacteria > Campylobacterota > Campylobacteria > Campylobacterales > Campylobacteraceae > Campylobacter_A > Campylobacter_A concisus_BD. The sequence continues at coordinate 7,156 of NZ_JAAKZB010000037.1, read as the reverse complement.
ATGTAGAGCAAATTTCAGCTATACCTAGTACATTGCCAAAGCTAAATGACTATATCTACTACAAGATCGATAAAAAAGATGAAATTTTCAAAAGCTTCGCAAATCAAAGCGTTATTAGCGTCTATATAACAGCAAATTTATCAAACGCTGACATTAAAATGTGGGCTTTATTATAAGGATAAAAAATGAGTGAAAATCAAAATGACATTTCAGTTTTAAGCCAGACAAAGCTTCTAGGACTTGGCGCAAATCCTGCCCTAGATCACGTGCTACCACTGCTTCTTTTGGCAAACAGAGTATCAAAACTACAAAATTTTTCACAAAGTGAGATGCAAAATTTACGTGAAAAGCTGATAAATGATATATTAAGCACCACTTCAAAGATCTCAAATTTAGGCATTTATGAAGAGGATGACATCATTAGGCTTAGATATTGCCTTTGCGTTTTCATCGATGAAAGCTTGCTTAAAAATGAAATTTTTATGAATAGCTTTTGGGCGAACAACACCTTAACAACGAGATTTTTCAACGAAAATTTAGGTGGCAACAAATTCTTTGGCATCATGGATAAATGGTTTGAAAATGTTGGTAAAAACAAGGACTTTTTAGAGTTTATCTACGCTTGTTTGGTGCTTGGCTACAAGGGTAAATACGAAGCGCAAGAAGATTGCAACGAGAAAATTTCATACCTTTGTGAAAATATAGCCTCAGCCGTTTCACCACTTATCAAGGCTGATGAAAATGTATTTGAAAAGAGCTATTTAAAAACTAAAAAGAGAAGCTTTTTTGAGATATTTTCACTAAGACATTTGAAATTTTACTTTATCCTTATAGCGCTTGCTGCTATCGCGGCTGCATTTTTATATAGCACTTACTCGATGGATCAAAACAACGTTAAAAACGACAGCGTCCTAAACAATAAAATAGAAAATTTTATGGACAAAAAGTAAGTGCAAGATAAGTTTTTCAACAAATTTAGCGAAAACTTTTTAGAAAACGAACTCTACATCAGCCTTATAGACGAGATGTCAAAGTATAAGACTTTGACTCACGATACGATAAAATGGGACTTTGTTTTTAGCTCGTCTTTAAAGGCATTAAGTGAATTTAGCCTCGATGTAAAGCTTTTAAATTTCTTAGCGATCTCTGCTATAAATTTAAACGATAAAGATGCTCTTAAAAGTTTAATCAGTGCTTTTTCATTTTTTCTAAAAACTCTAAAACAAGAGCCAAATTTATTAGCCAAAAATGAAAAGCAAGTGCCTGCTAAAAAAAAGATATTTGCTCAAACGATAGAGCTTTTTACCCAAGCTCATAGGGATGGTATAAATTTAGACGAAGCGGACGCAAGAGCTTTTAATGAGCTTGTGCCTGAGCTCTCACGCGAGCTTAGCACGCACTTTGACACACTTTATATAGAAGAAAAAAGCGAGCAAGCTCAAAAAGTAGAGGAGCCAAAACAGCAACCGCAAAAGGTAGAGCCAAGCTACACGCAAAGCGTCTCTTTTAGTGGTAGCGACATTAGTACATTTAACGATAGAGATTTTAGGGAGTATTTTGTAAATTTATCTCTCTCGCTTTTGAAAAATGACATAAAAAATTTGACCGCTTACTCGCTTGTTCTTGAGGCGATGTGGGGCAGGATCAAGGCTTTGCCAGTTAGCAGCGAGCAAGTGACGCAGATACGCTATCCTGATGAAAATTTGATCTTACTTTTTAAAAATATGAAAGAAGCAAGCCAAGAAAATTTGGAGAAATTTATAAGAAATTTAGCGCTTAATCCATTTTGGATAGATGGCGTTAGGATATTTTGTGAGTTTTTAAGATCATCTGGACTAAGTGAGCAAAGCGAGCTAGTTTCTAGTATGACTTTAAATTTTATAGAAAAATTCCCAGACATGAAAAAGCTTAAATTTCAAAGTGAAGAGGCATTTTTCAGTGAAGAGAGTGCTAAATTTTTTAGTAAAAAAGAGACAGCAAATTTTATCTCTAGTGATGATATGAAAAAAGATATGAGCTTTGAAGAGCTGATAAAAGCCCTTGATAGAAGCAAATATACAACAAATTCGCAAAGCGAGCTTAGCTTTTTGTTAGAGCTTTCCAAAATTTTTACAAGCCAAGGCATGGACAACAACGCAAAAGTTGTATATTCGCAAATAGTTAAATTTATAGAAAACACTGAGCTAAAGGATTATTTGTCAGATATTTATATAAAGGCAAAAACATTTTTGTGATAAAATATGTTTTTTTAAAACTTCTTTAATTTTATTTAATTATAATTCTTAAATCATTTACTCAAAAAAAGGATGTTATTATGGCAGAGAATTCAATCCCACCAAAAGAACGTATAAACATTGTTTATAGAACCAAAACAAACAACCAAGAAGCAGATGTCGAGCTTCCATTAAAGCTGATGGTAGTTTCAAATTTAACTGGTGAAAATCAAACTCCACTTGAAGATCGCGAAGTTGTCTCTATAAATAAGATAAATTTCGATCAAGTTATGAAAAGTTTAGACATTCATACTGAATTTTCAGTGAAAAATAGACTAAATTCTGGTAGCGAAGATCTAAATATCGATCTTAATTTCGAAAGCATTCAAGACTTCAATCCAGACAATATCATCAATCAAGTCCCTGAGCTAAAAAAGCTATTGCAGCTTAGAAAAGCTTTAGTTGCGTTAAAAGGACCTATGGGCAATATGCCTGATTTTAGAAAAGCAGTTTTAGAGGCTATTAAGGATGAAGATAGTAGAAAACAGCTTCTTTTAGAGCTTAAAGACGAAAAAGATAAGGAATAAAGATGTCTGAAACTAAAGTAAAAACTCCTATCATTGAAAGCATAATGCAAAGGAGCAAATATACAAAAGAGGATGAAAGTTATAGCGTAGTAAAGCAAGGAGTTGCTGAGTTTATCTCAAATATCATCACAACAAACAACGCTGAAGAGAAGATAAATAAGCTTGCACTTGATGAGATGATAGCTCATATAGACACGCTTTTATCAGCTCAGATGGATGAAATTTTACACAATAAATCTTTTCAAGAGCTAGAATCTACTTGGCGTGGCATTAGATTTTTAGTTGAGAGAACAAATTTCAACGAAAACGTAAAGATCGATCTTTTAGATGCAACAAAAGAAGAAATTTTAGACGACTTTGAAAACAACCTAGATATAACTCAAAGCACACTTTATAAGCAAATTTACTCAGCTGAGTATGGCCAATTTGGTGGTGAGCCAGTTGGCGCGATAGTTGCTGATTATGAGCTAGATAAGTCAAATCAAGACATGACTTTCTTAAACAAAATGTCATCAATCGCAGCGATGAGCCACTCTCCGCTTCTAACTTCGCTATCTTCTAAATTCTTCGGACTTGATAACTTTGGCGAGCTTGAAAACATAAAAGATCTAAAGAGCCTACTTGAAGGTCCTCAATACACAAGATGGAGAACTTTTAGAGAGAACGAAGATGCAAAATATACAGGTTGTATGGTAAATAGATTTCTTACTAGATCTCCATATATCCCAGAAGATAACCCTATAAAAAGCTTTAACTACCGCGAAAGCGTTGATAAGCACGATGATATGCTATGGGGCAACGGCGCTTATGCGTTTGCTACAAGACTTACAGAGAGTTTTGCGGACTATAGATGGTGCGGAAACATCATCGGACCAAAAGGTGGTGGCGCTGTAAAAGACCTACCAACTTACACTTATGAAAACTACGGAAGCGTTCAGACAAAAATTCCAACCGAAGTCTTGATCACAGATAGAAGAGAATTTGAGCTTGCAGAAAATGGCTTTATCACGCTTACGCTAAGACGTGATAGCAACAACGCAGCATTTTTCTCTGCAAACTCAGTGCTAAAACCTAAAGTTTTCCCAAATACTCCAGAAGGTAAAGCTGCCGAGACAAATTTTAGACTTGGCACACAGCTTCCATATGTATTTTTGATCTCTCGTTTGGCTCACTATCTAAAAGTACTTCAAAGAGAAGAGATCGGTACTTGGAAAGAGCGCAGTGACGTTGAACGTGGCTTAAATGAGTGGCTAAGACAGTACATCTCAGACCAGGAAAATCCACCAGCTGATGTAAGAAGCAGAAGACCATTTAGAAGCGCAAAAGTCATCGTTAGCGATATAGCTGGCGAGCCAGGCTGGTACAAGATAGAGCTTCTAGCTAGACCTCACTTTAAATTTATGGGGGCAAATTTCGAGCTTTCTTTGGTTGGTAAGCTGGATAAAGAGTAAATTTAAGCATGTCGCTGATAGATAAAATTTTATATGAATTTAGTGATGAGTCAAAATTTCGTCCATATTTTAAAGATCTAGACAGCGACATCAAAGATCATATCGATACTATCTTAAACTCAAGGCTAGGAAACTACGGTCGTTTAAATGATAGTATCATCGATCTTTGGTCGGTTGGGGTCGAGATAAACGAGCTTGGCCATAGACTTGGCATGGCGATATATGAACTAATCACCTCAAATGAAAATAGAATAGAGATAACCTCTATCGGCTATGATGACTCGCTAAAGCCTTGGCGTATCATCTTTAACATAAACTATAAGCATAAAAACGACAATTTCAAAGAGTATTTGCTAAAGGTTATTTTTAAGAACAATAGATATTGTGAGATTTTATAATGGATTATAATGAAAATAATTTAGCTTATTTTCAAAAAGAGATGGCGTATCTTGACGAAACAAGAGCTCTTTTTATAAAGAATTTCCCAAAAGTTGCACCATTTTTAGATACTAAAAGCAAAGATCCTGATGTTGAGAGTATCATAGAAAATATGGCTATTTTGACATCAAGGATTAGACAAGAGCTAGATGAAAATATCCCCTTAATAGCTGAGTCTTTGATAAATATCTTAATGCCAAGTTATACAAACCCTTTCCCCTCAGTTTGCATGCAAGAATTTGCTCTAAGAGATGACTTTTCAGAAAAAAAAGAATTTATACCAAAAGGCAGCATCATAGAGTCAAAGCCAATAAACGGCGTAGCTTGTAAATTTCAGACGATATATGACGTAAATTTGCTTCCTTTAAAGATATCAAAAGCTTTCATGTCAAACAACAAAAGTGACTATCTTTTAAATTTAAATATATCTATCACCAAAGATGAGCTTAGCACCAAAGAGCTTGATATAGACTTTTTAAATTTATATCTTGGCGATAACATATACTTCTCTTCAACTCTTTTGATGTGGCTAAAAAACTACTTGAAATTTATAGTCGTAAGCTTTGAAGATAGCGATGAGGAGATAAAACTTGGAGCTGATAAGCTTAGCTTAGATGAATTTGATGAAGCTTTGATAAAGAGCGATGAGTTTGGTTTTGAGGCATTTGAGCTTATAAAAGAGCTTTCATATTTTTCATCTAAACTAAATTTCATCCGTATAAATGGACTTGGTTTTTTAAAAAGATTTGACACAAAAAGCTTTAACATCAAATTTGTCTTTTCAAAAGATATGCCAAATGGCTATGTGCCAAGGCTAGAGTATTTTTCTCTCTTTGCCACGCCAGCGATAAATTTGTTTGCAAAAGGCGCTGAGCCTATACAAAATAACAACAAACGCAGCGAATATAGAATTTTCATCGACCGCTCAAACATAAACGCTTACGAGATAGTCTCTATCACAAAGGTCGTCGCTCACAGCAGTAATAATGAAAAAAGGATACTTAAAAACTACAAAAGCTTTGAGAGGTTTGAGTTTTTAAATAGTCAAAGATCAAAGGACTATTACTTTGTAAGCAATAAAATAGATATGAAGCTAAACTCTTACAAAGAAATTTCATTTTTTAAAAATGACACCAAAGAGCAGACCGTGAGCATCGAGACGCTTTGCTGTAACGGCGATCTACCAACTAATCTAAAACTAGGCGAGATAAACAAAATCCAAAATCACCAAGGTGTAGTAACCAAAAATTTAACTATCCCAACTAGCGTAAAACGTGTAAATGTAGATGGAAATTTACTCTGGAGGCTAGTTAGTATCTTGTCATTTAGCTATCAAAGCATACTAAACAAGGGCTCTTTTTTGGCACTGCTTAATGCCTTTATGCTGCCTGATGATGAGTTTTTGAAGAAATTTTCTAGCTCGCTTCATGAGATAAAGACAAAACAGATCCACAGGGTCGATGGCGGCTTTGCAAAAAGAGGAGTGCTATGTATATTTTATATAGATGAGAGCGAGTTTGAAAGCCTTGGAAATGTCTATGTTTTAGGTATAAATTTGGCTAAGTTTTTATCAAAATTTGCTTCTATTAACTCATTTTGCGAGCTTAAGATCAAGTGCGTAAAGAGTAAAATTTTATTTGATTATGGGTTTTTAAGTGGCACGAAAGAGCTTGTATGAGCGAAGAGATAAGTCAAGCCTCTTTTTTTAAACTGATAAAAAATATCTTAAAAAATAGGGATAGAAGCGAGATATTTTTAAAAAATAGCTCGAGTTTTGCCTACCCGATCAAAGAGCTCGAGAGCTTAGATGAGCAGGAGCTTACAAAGATAATTGTAAATTTTATGGGTCTTTTAGGAAGCGGCTCGCACCTAACAAGCTACATTTTAGAGAAAATTTCAAAGACTAATGACAATAGCTATGAACTATTTTTTGATTTTTTTGACAACTACTTGCTTTGGCTATTTTTTGACAGCATTAGTCTAAAAAACTACGCAAGATCTTTTGAAGATGAGCTTGATGATAAAATTTCAAAGATTTTGCTTGATATGCTTAATATAAAAGAAAAGCAGCTGGCAAAGAAATTTCTGCAATTTTCGCCACTTGCAGTTAGCCAAAGAAGGCCAAAAAAAGAGGTTGAATTTGCGCTTCAGAGCCACTTTGGGCTAAAAGATAAGCTTTTTATACTTGAAAATTTACCAAATCAAATTTTCATAGCACCATCAAATTTAAACTCTTTAGGCCATAAAAATAGGACACTTGGTAAAAATTTCATCCTTGGCAAAAAGCTTTTTGAAAAACAAACTAAGATCGCAGTTTTTATAAACGGCATAGAGTACGAAGAGGCTGTGAATTTCTTCCCCAAAAAAGATAAATTTAAAGAGCTTCAAGAGACTCTTTCTTATTTTACTAATGATGAATTTGTTTCTGATTTATATTTGAAGATAAATTACTCTCACAAGATGCAGT
>NZ_JAAKZB010000036.1:0-12024 GCF_015229965.1 Campylobacter concisus | reverse complement strand
AGCCAACCCAGCCAACCCAGCCAACCTAGCCAACCCAGCCAACCCAGCCAACCCAGATAAATTTAACTAGAAATTTTCATAAAAATGGCAAGAAATTTATGCCAAAGTATAAAAATCGCCTTAAGCTAAGCCATTTTTAAGCACAACAACCGATATATTTTAAATTTAAAAGAAAATTTGACCTAACCAAAGAGAGCAAATTTAAATTTGTAGATAAATTTTACCCCCAAACAAAGTGCCAAAAGGATTTAAATTTTAGCCTTAGCTCTTATCAAATTTAGCTTTTTTACAGCCTCGTCAAAGTCGTCAGAGCTTATAAAAACGCTAATGTTTTCATTTTTCTTATAGACTTTGTCGTAGTATTTTGTAAGTAAAATTTCAGCCACTTTGGCGATGTCGTTTTCATTAAATTTAGCCACCGCCTCATCTCTGGCCTCTTTGTCTATAAAGGGTGAAATTTTCTTTATACACTCATCAAAAAATGCTTTATCCACGCTTTTATAGTCGCTTATGATGCATGAAATTCTATTTTCTAAACTTGCGCTTACCTCGACGCAGATGCCGCAACGCATCGCCTCATAAAGGCTTTTTGGAAGTGTTAGCGAGCCTATCCTTCTACTCTCGCCCTCGATAAAGCAAATTTGATCTTTTAGCGTGATGAGCTTCTCAAAGAGCGCGTCTTCAAAGCTTTTTTGGCTAGGCTGTGCGCCATTTATCGCGCCAAAGACCGAGCCTAAGTGATTTGCCATCGCTTCAAGGTCGATTGATGGCGAGAGTGCCCTTATTAGCTTGCTTTTATAGCAGCCAGTATTGCCAAAAAGAGTGATAAATTTCGTGCTTAAAGGACGCTCTAAAAACTCTAAAACATGATTTCTATAAGCCTTATAGCCGCCATTTAGCCTAAAAACCCTATACCCAATCATGCTTAGCACAAAGCCAACCGAGCTTGATCTAAGTCCGCCCTTTGCGCAGTAGATACCGATCGCAGAGCCGACCCTACACCTTTTATAGACCTCGTCGATGATATTTTGCAAATTTTTGCAAATATATTTTGCACCAAGGCTCTTTGCTAGGGCCCTGTCGCTTTTGTAGATCGTGCCAACCTCTTTGTGCTCAGCATCATCAAGCGCATATAAATTTAGAGCATCTTTTATGTGCGAGTAGGCATACTCATGTGGCGATCTAGCGTCTATCAGGACTTCAAAGTCGCCCCTTTTTTCCAGCCACTGCTCGATATCAAGCTCAAATAACGCCACTAAAAGCCTTTTTTAGCTTTTGATAAAGCGGATGAAACGGAGTGCCATTTACCCTGACATCGGCGATCGTTGTGATGAAATTTGTATCCCCGCTCCACCTTGGCACAAGGTGATAATGCACGTGCTCAGCTATGCCAGCGCCTGCTGCCTTGCCTAAATTCATACCGATATTTACGCCCTGAGCATGAAGCTCGCGCTTTAAAATTTCGACCCCAAGCCTTACAAATTTACTCATCTCAAACCACGTCTGCTCGTCAAGCTCCTCGATCTTGTCGGTGTGATGATTTGGTATGATCATAAAGTGACCTGGCGAATATGGGTATAAATTCATGATCCCAAAGCAGTGCTTAGCACGAAAAAGCACGCCATTTTTCTCGTCGTCCTCTTTTGAATTTATGACCTCGCAAAAGACACAACTATCTTTTTTTGCGCTGAAATACTCGCTTCTCCAAGGGGCACAAAGGTGCTGCATCACTCGCCCTCCTTTATCTTTTTAACGGCATTTTTTATATCATCTTGCCTCATGAAATGCTCTCCTATCAAGAAAGCATCAACTCCGATCTTGTTTAGCTCGCGAAGCTGCTCATGCTCGTAAAGGCCGCTTTCAGCGACTATTATCTTGCCGTTTGGCAAAAGCGGCACGAGCTTCTCGCAAAGGCTCATATCCATCGTAAAATCATCCAAATTTCTATGATTTATCCCTATTATATTTGCTCCTGCAAAGATCGCCTTTTTCACATCGCTCGCGTCATGGGTCTCCACTAAGACCTCAAGCCCCAAGTGGTGCGCGTACTCAAGTAGCTCTTTTAGCTCGCCTTGAGTTAGCGCCTTGGCGATGAGCAGGATAAAGTCCGCTCCATAAACAAGCGCTTCTAAAATTTGATACTTATCAACGATAAAGTCTTTTCTAAGGATAGGCCTTGAGGCGTAGCGGCGAACTTGCGTGATGTATTCTATGTCGCCCTTAAACCAGTGAGGCTCTGTTAGAATACTAAAAGCATTTGCGTACTGCTCGTACTCCTGAGCTATTTTTATCGGCTCAAAGTCCTCTCTTATCACGCCTTTACTTGGGCTTGCTTTTTTGATCTCGGCTATTATCTTTATAGGCTCATCTTTACTTGATCTAAGTGCGCCTAGAACGTCTCTTGGCACGTATGGGTTGTATGCGAGCGAGCGACCTAGCCACTCCTGCGGATAGTCAGCTTTTCGCTTTTTTAGATCCTCTTTTGTCTTTTTTATGATCTCATCAAGTATCATTTTTTAAGCCTTTTGTTTAAATTTATTATGCAGCGCTCAATTAGATGCAGGTGCTCTTTTGCCTCTTTTGAAGTCCTAAAATCAACATCTTTCATCGCGTGAATCATTATGCCCTTTGCCTTTTTGCACTCGCCAAGCTTGAAGTAACCCCACGCTAGCGAGTCCTCGTAGTAAGGCGAGTCAGGCGATATCTCAAGTGCTTTTTGCACCATCTCCACGCCCTTTCTAGGGTCTATCTCGTGATCAATGAGCAAGTAGCCGTAGTAGTTAAAAAACATATCGTTATTAAGCTTTGGCACGCTAGCTTCAAATTTATCTAAGATATCAGTGATCTTTTTCTCATCTAGACTATCTTTGTTCATCTCATACTCGTAGATGGCGGCCTTTGCTAAGAAATTTAGATCCCTGCTATCGTTATAAATTTTAACCGCCAAAACGTATGCATCGCCAAAATTTCCAGTAGCAGCGTAAAGATCCATCAGCGTGGCGTCGTTGTAGCCATATTTTTTTAAGATTTCAATAGCCGCTTTATAATTTTTAGCATAGACAAAATACTGCACGATCTTGTCAAGATAAGAGGTGTCGTGAGTGATGTCGTAGATCTCTTCAAAAAGCTCGATCACCTTTGGGAAATTTCTTTGCTGAGAGTAAATTTCAGCCAAAAGCTCGCATGTCTTTTGAGTGCAGCCCTGCTCCTCGCGGAATTTCTCGAGGTATTTTGTCGCATCATTTACATTGTCCATGCGGTTTAAAAGGATATCAACGATGCGGAGCAAATTCTCCTCTTCAGGCTTTAGCGAGTATGCCTCTTCAAAGTATTTTAGCGCCGTTACCGTATCATTTTGCATCATACAAATAGTGCCAAGCATGAGCAAATTTTGAGCGTTTGGCTCTTTAGTGGCAAGCTCTTGCATCAGCTCTTTTGCCTCGTTTAGCTTGGAGAGATTGACTAAATTTGCAACCTTGATCCTGATAAAATCGCTATCGTCTTTTAAACTCTTCTCGCCCTCACTCATAAGGCTATCTAAATTTTCATTTTTTGTAGCAAAGGCTAGCTTGATCGCCTCTTTTAGATAGGTCTTTTGATTTGTCTCTTTAAAAAGCCCTAGATAGGTCTGGATACTAGCATTTACATCGCCACTATCTTGCGAGATGAGAGCTTGCATTAGGCGTAAATTTACACTTTTGTTATCATCTGCAAGTAGATGTGTGCTAAAAAATACGCTTATAAAAATTATTAAAATTTTACGCCAATGCATTCTGCTCTTAGCTCCTTTAAATTTCTTTTAAAATAATCCCAAAACGGAAATGTCCTGCACTGCTTAGGTCTTAGCTCATAAACCGAGCAGTTTTTATTTTTCTCATCAAAAAATATGCAAGCAAAACCGTCATCATAAGGCTTTTCTTTGATGCTTCGCCTTACACCCACTTTTATTAAAAATTTGCTCTCAAACTCATCTTTTAGCATATCAAAAGCAGCGCAAAATTTTAAAATTTCACCCTCATCTATCCAGATGTAGCCGCTCTCGCCAGTGCAGCATTTGCCTCCGCAACTTTCGCAAAAGCTAGGATCAAACTCATAGCTAAAACCATCAGCCCTCACGCTATCTCCTTGTAAGAGACGCTGTTTGTATCTGCTTTTTTAAAGATCTCGCTTGCCTCTTTCGTGTGCGCGCCATCCTCGCTCATCACAAGAGGCGGCAGGACTTTTAGCTTTGAGTTTGAGTTGTTTCTCACTTCAAGCAAAGCTAAATTTGCTGGCTTATCCTTTTTGGTATGGACAAATTTTAAGCTCACCAAATTTAGTTTATACTCTTTTAAGCAAGCCACTATCTCGCTAAGATCATCTGGCGCATAGCAAAAAAACGCCCTTTTATGTGGCTTTAAATTTACGCTTATGCCTCTTATAAAATCCTTTAAATTTAGCGAGCTTGCGTATCTGCTAACTTTTATGTGCTCATTTTGGCTTTTTGTAACACCGTCATGATAAAAGGGCGGATTTGAGATGATTAGATCAAATTTCTCACTATCTTTAAAATTTGCAAAATCAGCCGTTATGGCTCTAGCCTCTAAGCAGTTACTCTTTGCGTTAAAGCTTGAAATTTCGCTATTTAGCTCTAAAAGATCAAGCATGCTTAGATCTATCTTTTTAAAGTCACGCTTAAGCAAAAGTCCAAGTATCCCACACCCTGCTCCAACGTCCAAAACCCTACCAGAAATTTCGCCTACGACCGAGCAAATAAAATCATAAAGAACGAGCGTATCGCTGTTGTAGCGATAGCCATTTTCAAGCTGGGCTAAGATCATCTATAAACCTTGATGATAAAGCCGCGCGTCACATCTTTTACTATCACTTCGGAGCTAAAGCTGATCCTTGCAAAGTCGCCAAATTCCTCTTTTATAAGCTCAGCCGCAGCCTTTGCACGCTCCTTGCCAACGCCGTAATTTACGTAGTTGTTTAGCTTGCCGAGGTCATCTTTTTTGATATTTTGAGCGACATTTGATGGGATGACAAAATTTTTCTTATCCACGATCGGGATGATCTCATACATATAGTTTGAGTTAAATCTCTGCAAAAACTCGCTCACTCTGTTTTTGCACATTATGCTCACTTTGTCTTTTGCGTCCATGTCGTCACACTCGATGCTAGAGATGAGGACGAGCTTTGTTGGGGTCTCAGGCTTTGTCGTAGCTTGTAAGATATTTTTTAAATTTACATTTTCATTTTCAAGCTCGTCTTGTCTGTTTAAATTTTGCTCGATATCTTTTTGAAGCTCGATGATCTGGGCATTTACGGCTCCACCTTTATGACCGCTCGAGCTTAGCTCGTTTATCTTCGAATTTAACCTCTCGATCGTCTTGTTGCTCTCGTTTAGCTTTTGCTTTGCATTTTCTAGTTCATTTTGTAAGCTTAGTAAATTTTTGCCGCCACTTTTGTTGTTGTCGGTTAAAAATGTTGAGGTATCTACTATCTTTTTTTGTAGCATATTTATCTGCTGGCGCAAAATTTCATAGTTTTGCATGTCGATCTTTAGCGTTCTTTTTTGCGTTTCTAGCTCGTTTTGCTTGGCGATTAGCATCTGGCTTGTCTTTGTGACATTTTCTTCAAGCTCTTTTATCTTTGCATCTTTTAGATCAAGCTTTGAGCTCAAATTCTTTAGCTCGCCCTCGTTTGAGCCAAGTTTCTGCGACTGCAAAGAGATGGTTTGGTTTTGATCAAATAGCGTTTTTAGAAATTTAGTTGTCTTCGTATCAAGCGCTTTTAGCTCTTCCCCACTCTTTTTAAGGCTCTCTTCACTCAAACTTAGCTTTTTGCTTAGCTCACTTAGAGTTGAATTTGCGTCTAAATTTTGCTTTTCAAGCTTTTTATTTAGGGCATTTGCCCTCTCAAGCTCTTTTTTAAGCGAGCTTATATTTTCATTTGCAAGTTTGTTCTCTTGTTCGCTTTTTAGGCTCTTTTGTTTTAGATCGTCAAAACTCTTATGAAGTGCCGCAAGCGAGGCATTTAGCTCTAAATTTTTGCCATTATAGCTTTGTGCCATTAGATCTTTTGAGTTTAAATTTTTCTTGATCTCTTCAAGCTCGTAAATTCTATCTTTTAGTGCAGTCTTGTTTGACTCAAGAGCCTCCTGCAGATCGATTATCTTATTTGCCTTTTTAGAAAGCTCATCCTCCATAACGCTCTTTTGTGTCTCAAAGCCATCATTTAGCGCATTTATCTCTTTTTCGTAGCTAAATTTTTGAGTGTCGGCGTCATTTTTAACTCGCTCGATCTCCTCTTTTAAAAGCAAAATTTCTTTTTTCTCGCCTCTATCTTTTTCGCTTTGAGCTTTTTCATACTCTTTTATAAGAGCCTCTTTTTGCGTAAGCGTCGCATTTAGCTCGTTATTTTGCTCTTTTAAAGCGGTGTAGTTTGCCTCAAAGCTCTCTTTAAATTTATTAAAGCTGGCCTTGGCATCTTTTAGCTTGCTCTCATCGCTATTTCTAGCGTCATTTATCGCATTTTCAAGGTCGATTATCTTTTTCTCGTAAGCCTTTGAGCTCTCTATCATATCAGCTTGCGCTTCATTTAGGCGCTTTGTCAAAGCTTGGATATTTTCAAAGTGTTGCGCCTCAAGCTCGCCAAGAGCCTTTTGATTTTTTTCTACTATCTCGTTTTTTTCATTTTCGATATTTCTTTTCATCTCTGAAATTTTGCTTATGAAGTCTAAATTTTTCTCGCTCATATCGACATTATCAGCGGCCAAAATTTCATTTTTTTTGCTTAGCTCGCGCACTTGCTCTTGAAGCTCTTTTACATTGTCTGATAAATTTAGATCCTTGTCATCAACAAAATTTTGCATGTAGCTCTTTGGCGTGATGTAGCCGCCATACTCGTAAAGATCGTCTTTGCTTACATATCTTTGCTTCTCTTCTTCAGGGAGATCATCAAAATTTATAGAGTAAATCGTTTGATTAGTATCTTTTGGCGTCTCGTCCTCTTTTTGAAATTTCAAAAACGAGAGAGAAAAGCCAGCTATCAGACAAACAATAGCTAGTGCGATTTTATTTATCAAGCTTGTGCCTTGCCTTTTAAGATATCTTTGATAACGCTATGAGCGTGATTTAGTCCGACTACTATCGAGCCGCCATTTTTTAAAACGATGTCGCCTCCCACGTATAGTCCTGGCACGCTACTTTGGTAATTGCTATCAACTATCGGAGTGCCTTTTTCATCAGTTTTTATCTGACATTTTTGTAAAAAATCAACCGGACTTGAGCCACCGATCGCATAAACAACCCTGTCATAGACACGAATTTTGCCATTTTCATAATGCACTCTTACCTTGCCTGATTCATTATCGATCTCGGTTATATCGTGATTTAGCCTTACTTTTATCTTATTGTGCTTCTCAAGCTCCCAAAGAGCGCTTAAATTTGTCTCATTTACACGGCTAAATTTATCTTTTCTGTAAGCGATCGTAGTTTTGTTATACTGACAAAGCTCGATAGCATACTCAACTGCGGAGTTGCCACCACCCACAACTAGAACTTTTTCGCCATTTGTGCAGTTATCAAGGTTAAAATTTACAACTGAATTTAGTGATGGCGGGATCTTATAGTCAGGTTTGTTTGGTCGCCCCATTTTGCCGATAGAGACCATCACGTTTTTGGCTTCATAGACAGCTTTTGAAGTAGTTACTTTAAAGATTTCGCCCTCTTTTTTTACGCTTTCGACCTCAGAATTAAAAAAAGCCTCGATATTCTCAGAGTCAAGTAGCTTGTCAAAATAATCAAGCGTGCTCTCTTTTGTGCCATCTTCAAACGAAACTAGCCCATGTATCGTGCTATCTTGCCCTTTATACTCTTTATCGACGCGTTTATTGTCTTTATAAAATTTTCTGATCGTTTGGCTGTGGTTGTCACCTTTTTCAAGGAGCAAAACATTACTTAAGCCATTTCTTTTAGCCTCTACTACGCTAGCTATGCCACAAGGTCCGCCGCCAACTACTATTAGATCATAAATATTTGTCATATTTTTCTCCAAATTTTATAAATTTTAAGCTTTTTTAACTAGATCAGCCATCAAAAATGCAAGCTCTAAAGCCTGATCAGCATTTAGTCTTGGATCGCACTGCGTCTCGTATCTCTCTTTTAGCGAGCTTTCGGTGATGTTTAGCGCGCCACCAGTGCACTCTGTCACATCTTTGCCAGTCATCTCAAGATGCACGCCACCTGCTCTTGTGCCCTCAGCTTTATGAATTTCAAAAAAACTTCTAACCTCGCTTAGAATTTTACTAAATTCACGAGTTTTGTAGTTGTTTGAGGTCTTAACGGTGTTACCATGCATCGGATCGATGCTATAAACGACATTTAGCCCCTCGCGTTTTAGCTCTCTTAAAATTTTTGGTAAATTTTCACCAATTTTATCAGCGCCCATTCTGATTATCACATTTAGCCTGCCAGCTTCATTTTCTGGATTTAGCTTATTTGCAAGCGCGATGACATCTTCTGCCTTTGCGCTTGGTCCGATCTTTACACCGATAGGATTTTTCACACCACTTAAAAAATGTACGTGAGCGTCGTTTATACCGCGCGTTCTCTCGCCTATCCAAAGCATGTGAGCCGAGCAGTCATACCACTCGCCACTAAGGCTATCAACCCTAGTTAGCGCCTCTTCATAAGGCAAAAGCAGTGCCTCGTGAGATGTATAGACTGCGGTTTGATTTATAGCTGGTGTATTTGCCGAAGTGATGCCACAAGCTGCCATGAAAGATAGAGTTTTTGTTAGATCATCAGCTAGTTTTGCGTATTTCTCGCCGATCTCTGGCTTTTTAACAAAGCCTAAATTCCACTTATGCACCTGATGAAGATCGGCTAGACCTCCTCTTGAAAAGGCTCTTAAGAGGTTCATCGTAGAAGCACTTTGATAATAAGCCTCGATCATGCGTTTTGGATCAGGAACTCTTGCCTGCTCGTCAAATTCAAAGCCATTTATGATGTCGCCTCTGTAGCTTGGCAATTTAACGCCATTTACCTCTTCATAGTCGCTACTTCTAGGCTTTGCAAACTGCCCTGCCACGCGGCCTACTTTGACCACCGGACAGCCACCACCAAAGGTTAAAACTATCGCCATTTGAAGTAGGACTTTAAACATATCTCTGATGTTGTTTGCGTTAAAATTTGTAAAGCTCTCAGCGCAGTCGCCACCTTGAAGCAAAAAAGCCTCGCCATTGCAAACTTTTGCAAGCTCATTTTTAAGACTTCTAGCCTCACCAGCAAATACCAAAGGCGGAAGTGCTTTTAGTTTTTCTTCAGCCTCTTTTAGCTCTTTTAAATTTGGATAAGTTGGTTGTTGCAAGATGTTAAATTCTCTCCAACTATCTCTGTTCCAAGTCATAAATTTTTCCTATCTTTTACCTTGATTTAGCGCAGATTATATCACGCAAAACTTAAAAAATAAAAGCCATTAATGGGTTATTAAAGATATTTTACATACAATCGCTACTTTAAATTTAACCAGAAAAAGAGAAGATTTTTTTCATGATAAAAGGCATTTTTTATTCGCTTTTGGCATCAGTTTTATTTAACTGCATCTACTACATGTCAGTGCTCATGAACCCCATCAGCACACAAGCTCTTATTGGATACCGCATGATCTTTGCCATGCCTTTTGTCATCGCCGCCATTTTTTTGTTAAAACAGCAGCGAAATTTCAAATTTTTACTTCTAAAAATAAAGCTAAAACCTAAAATTTTACTAGTTTTGCTTGCCACCTCGCTCATCGTCTCATTTCAGATGTGGCTCTATCTCTGGGCTCCAAGTAACGGCGCAGCGCTCAAAGTCTCTATCGGCTACCTCATCATGCCAATAGTCATGGTCCTTTTTGGACGGATATTTTTCAAAGAGCACCTCTCAAAGACAAAGCTAGCATCAATCTTTTTCGCTGCCATTGGCGTTTTTAGCACAGCAGTCATTAGTGGTGGCATCTCGTGGGAGAGCGCTGTAGTTTTTTGCCTTTATCCAGTCTATTTTACCATTAGAAAGTACTACAACCTTGCAAATTTCTCAAGCTTTGTTATCGAGATAATTTTTATGTTTTTATTCTCATTTTATTTTGCGCTCACAGCCGATATGGACTACGTAATGAGCCAAAATCCAAACATCTACTATCTGCTCATCTTGCTTGGTGCTATCAGCGGCATAGCCCTCATCGCCCAGATCCTCTCAAGCACGCTCGTGCCGATAAATGTACTAGGTTTGCTTACATATTTTGAGCCTATAATGATGCTTTTTGTCTCATTTGCCATCGGCGAGAGACTGGAGAAAAGCTCATACTTTTTGATGATCTGCCTAGCCATCTCTGTCACACTTTTGATGATAGATAGTATAAATTCTATAAAAGGCGACAAAAATACCAAGACTAAATGAGAGCCAAAAAGGCGTTATTCTCGCGCTTAGCGCCTTTTTTATGTGGGGGTTTTTGGCGGTTTATTTCAACCTATTTAGCAAAGATGTCGATGCTTATGAAATTTTAGCCCACAGGATCATCTGGTCATTTTTCTTGATGGCGGCAGTGCTTTGCATCAGTGGCAAAATGGGCGAAATTTTTGCACTTCTTAAGGATATCCGCTCGCTAAAAGCTCTATTTTTAAGTGGTATTTTTATCACTATAAACTGGGGCGTTTATGTCTATGCGGTGGGTAGCGGCAAAATTTTAGACACGAGTTTGGGCTATTTTATAAATCCCTTGATAAGTATGCTTCTTGGCGTCATCATCTTTAAAGAGCATCTAAGCAAAGCTGGCACCATAGCCGTTTGCATCGTCATCGCAGCCGTCTGCGTGCAAATTTATGCCAAAGGCGGTCTGCCACTTGTCTCTATCATCTTGCCACTTTCATTTGGATTTTATGCGATGGTTAGAAAGATGGCGAAGATTAGCGCATTTAATGGGCTTTTTATCGAAACATTTTTTATGTTTCCATTTGCGCTTGGCTATGTTTTATGGCTGGTTTTTCACTCGCAAAGCCACTTTGGACTGAATAAAGACTCACTTTTAATGATCGCTTCAAGCATCGTCACTATCGTGCCACTTGTCGCATTTAACGCAGCTACAACAAGGATAAATTTAACGACGATTGGCTACTTGCAATACATCTCGCCAACCATTGCGATCCTTTGTGCGGTCTTCATTTATGGCGAAATTTTAGACGGCTATAAAGTCGTCTCATTTTGTATGATCTGGCTGGCTTTAGCGATAATTAGCGTGGATAAATTTAGAAAAAGGAGTAAAAATGAATAGCGTAACGATTTATTTGCTGCTTGCGTTTTTTGCAGCGCTTATTTTATATTTTCAGATACAAAAACTAACCAAAAAGCTTGACAATGAGGGGGCGGTACCTGCCTATCAAAAGGCTGCGCAAGAGGTTTTAGAAAATTTAAGCAACGCAGAGAAATACCCTAAATTTTGCAATGTCATCTTAAAAAAGATAAATGCTCTAAGGCAAGACATACTCTTTGAAGATGCGCTAAATGAGGCTAGCGACAAGGACAAAGCTCTTGATCAGCTCGAGCAGACAAGAGACAAGCTAGAAGCACTTTTGAAGCAAGAAAATGCAAACTGGGAGAGCAAACTTGTTGAAATTTTAGATGAGATCGATGGCTTTGTAAAGGCAAATTTCAAAAACGGCGAAGATAGAGCCGAAGAGCTAAGGGACGAGCTAAAAAAAGAATTTGATGGGTTGTGAGAGTGACTTTGCTAAATTTTAAAAATTAAAGGAGTAAGCGTGTTTGAATTTATAGATTACGATGGTTTTCAGGACTACTGCGATAAGAATAAATATATGGAGAATAGCTCCGTTAAAGCCTATTATTCTTACTTAAAAAACTTCATTAGTTTTTTAGAAGATAATAAAATTTATTCATTTACTGACTATGATAATGCGGATATAAAATATTTAGAACAAGAATTTACAAAAACGGGTAGAAATGAACAAACTTTTAATAAGTATATGCGTGCAGTAAATTGTTA
>NZ_JAAKZB010000035.1:0-12151 GCF_015229965.1 Campylobacter concisus | reverse complement strand
ATTAAGTACTATTTAGATGGCTTTCATTAAAATTTTGCAAATAAAAAAATAATAAATTATTAATTGAATTTTGTTCTAAAAAGAAGTAAAATACACTACCATTTCACTTCAAAGGATAAAAATGTTTTTTATTGAAGACTTAAGATGCGTCGGTAGATTTTTGGCTACTTTTATATCGTTTGTTGTCGGTATCGGAGTTAGTGCTTTGTGTGTCCATTTTTTAAAAGATGATATGTATTCTTTACTATTTGTAGTTGTTATTCCTTTAGTGTATTTTGGGCTTAAATTTTATTCAAAATGCCCAAACTGCAAAAATAGTTTTTGTACCAAAAAAATAGGTCAAGATACGCTGCGAGAAGAATACGCTGCGAGAAGAACTAGTAAAGGGAACTAAAAAAGTAGACAATAAAACAGTAAGTACAACTTTTAGGATAAAAGATATAAAAATTTATACCAAATGCGATAAATGTGGTTTTGAAAATTGTTATACGATAACCGAAAAAAGAGAGGTATAGTTTTTATTAATCTTAAAACATATTAAATAATTTTTAAGTAAAAAGGAATAAATAATGATTAATGAAGATTTTAAAAAATGGGCTTTGGGTTTTAGCGGTTGTGATGGCGGTGACATAGGCAGTCCACAACATCAGAGTATTTGGTTGTGCGGACTGGAATGGGGTGGTGGCTTTAAGCCAGAACAACTAGCTGATGAGTTTAAGAATAACGTTGGTAAGCCACCAACAGGATACGAGAGTCACAAGCTAAATTTAGACTATCAATTTAATACTAAAGCCGTTAAACTGCTTTGTGCACTTAATGACGAGATTGACCACATAAAATTTAACGAAACAGTAAAACCATTTACATATGGAGCAAAAGGATTTTTCAAACTAAACTTGTATCCACTTGCATTTAAAAATACTAGTCATAGTCTCTGGAGCGAGGGGTTTACCAAAGCAACCGGACTAGAAAATAAAAGTGCATACATGCACTGGATAGAGCAAAATCGTTTCCCTATGTTTAGGATGTGGATAAAAGAGTATAAACCGCGCTTAATAATCTGTGTAGGAATAAGCTATAAAAACAAATTTATTACTGCATTTGGTGGAGACGATGTGCAGGTAAATGAAGATATTGCAGGCGATAAGAAATTTTATTACTTCATAAATAAAAACGGTTCTATGATTGTAATAACGTATTTTCTAGGCAATCGATACGGACTAAACTCTGACGTGGCAATAAAAGATACTGGCGAAAAAATAGCTAAAATTCTAGCCCAAAACAATAAAAGTTAAAGGAACTTGAACAAACACAAACAAATATTAAAATACTAGAAAGCTTATTGATCACAAAAAATACTCAAAAAACAAATTTACTAATGGTAAAAATCCATAATGGTATTTAAAATTTAACTATAACTATGTCTTGCTACTACTTCATAAAAAATATAAGGAATGGAAGTAAAATTTAGATACATCACAAGACATAAAAATATCTACTGTGTTTACGAATAATAAAATAAAATCTGATTAAGTTCCACAGTATTTTACAAAAAATAAGAGAGAGAAGTGGCTCCAAATTTTTTAAATTTAACAAGCTTATACGCAGAAATTCCATCGCCAAATTTAAAGTCGCTGTTATGCTCAAAAACTATCATATAAATTTTCTCTTTTTTTAGCTGCGAGATCAAATTTACAAGCTTTTCATAGATATCATCAAAGCCAGCTCTTATATCAAATGGCGGATCAAGATAGAGTAAAACCTTGCCATTTTGCGAATTTACAAGATCAGGCAAAAGCGCAAAGCTATCGCCATTTATAGCTTTTAAATTTGCACACTCTAAGCTAGCAAGATTGCTTTGCGTGATCTTAAAAGCGGCTCTATCTTTTTCGATAGCGATAGCCTCGCGCGCTCCGTTACTAACAGCCTCACTTGCCATCACGCCGCTTCCGCCAAAGCCCTCTATAAATGTAAGCGAGCAAATTTCATCTCTAATGACGTTAAAAAAGGACTCTTTTACGATGCTTTTTGTGCTTCTAGTAGTGCTTAGACTTGGTAGCTCAAGCCTTTTGCCTTTAAATTTACCACTTGAAATTTTGGTGTAGAGTTTCACTGATTTGCCCTTAAAATTTCAAGCAGATCGGCTTTAAATTTATCTATCAAATTTGAGACTTTTTGCTCCAAACTCTTTTCATTTACTATCTGATCTGGCTCTTTTGCCTTTGAAATTTGCGTGGCTGAGTAAAACTCCTCGAGCGTATCAAGAAGAGCGGCTCTTGTGAATGGATGAGAAAGATGAGCGTTCTTACCTATTATAAATAGCGGTTTTTTTGTGACGATCTCACGGTCACTTACTACAAAATCACAATCCTTATGATGAGCGGCTAAATTTCCACAAAAAAGCAGCAAGGTCTTTTGCAGCAAAATGCAGTCGCATTCAAATGAAATTTTCATATCCCGTCCTATAAATTTTGCTCGATTTTAACCTAAATAATCAAAAATTTATATAAATACTAAAGGAATTTAAAATTTTACCGATGTAGGAGCTAGCGTAAGTTTTAAGGAGTAAAACTATGGAAATTTTCAAAGCAGCGGCAAATCAAACACTTGATGCAAACATGAGCACGTCGGCTCAGCGTCAAATTGACAGCAGACCTATCGAGCACTCTGATGTCAAAGTAAATGCCGATAAAAACGGCAAATCAAAGGATGCTAACGAGCTTGACGGACTTAGCAACGAGGATCTTGCTAGAAAGACAAGAGAGGTCACTGATAGGCTAAACTATCAGATGCAGCAGCTCGATACCAATGTAAGATTTGCTTACAACGAGAAGTTAAATTTAATGGTAGTGCAAGTAAAAGACGCCAAAACAGGCGAAGAGATAACACAGCTTCCGAGCAAAGAAGCTATAAAAATCAGCGAGTATTTCAAAGAAAGTATCGGAATACTTTTTGACAAGGAGAGTTAAAAATGGCAGTAGGTAACGTAACAAATTTAGGCATCGGTACAAAAAATAGCGGCCTAAACGATGAGCTTATCAAGAAACTAAAAGAGGCTGATGAGGCTGGACAGATCAAACCACTTACAACAAGGCTAGAGAAAAACGAGCTTAAGCAAAAGGACCTTGCGGCTCTAAAAACTCTTGTTAGTAACGTAAATGTTAGTGGTAAAACACTTGGTGGCGAGGCACTTTATCTAAAAAGAAATACAAATAACGCTGGCAAAAGCGTCACAGCTTCTGCTGCAAACGGCGTTAGCGTACAAAGCTTTAGTATCGATGTGCAAAAACTTGCTCAAAAAGATACATTTCAAAGCAAGAATTTCAAAAATTCTTCAAGCATGGTGGGTGCGACAAATACTGGCTCGTTTGACGTTGAGATCGATGGGCAAAAATTCTCTATCGGTGTGACAAGATCGACAACATATCAAGATATCGTTGATAAGATAAATGACGTAAGTGGCGGTAAATTGCAAGCTAGAATTTTAAATGTTGGTGGCGATAAACCAAATCAAATAATGCTTCAATCAGGCAGCACTGGCGCTACGCAGACTATTAAATTTTCAAACGACACTGCTGGCATCTTAGACAAGCTTGGCTGGGATGATACGCAGTTTCAAGACACAGACGAGCACGGCACAGCGCTAACAAATCCTGATGGCTCGCCAAAGATGACATCAAATTTGGAGAAAAATAGAATTCTAAAAGCGCAAGATGCAGAATTTACATATAACGGCGTAAATATCAAAAGAAGCAAAAATAGCTTTGATGATCTAAGACCTGGTGTAAATATCACGCTAAATGAGACTGGCAAGACAAATGTCAGCATCTCTCAAAACACTGAAGAGGTCGTAAAAGCGGTTGAAGAGTTTATAAAAGACTACAACCTAATGACTATGAACCTTGAGATCGCTACGAAGTATGATGAAGAGAAAGGCGCTGGCACTTTCCAAGGTGTGAGTGAAATTTCAAGCCTTAGATCAAACATCGGACGTCTAGTAAATGGTCAAGATAGCGAAGGCAAAGCGCTAAGTAAATTTGGCATAGTGCCAGATAAAGACGGTCAGCTCCAACTTGATCTAAATAAATTTAATGCAGCTCTTAGCAAAGATCCAGAAGAAATTCAGAAATTCTTCATGGGTTCAAGCAAGACTGAGCCGATAAGCTACATGGGTAACTCAATCGTTAGCACAGGTGCTTTAAATATCCAAGCTGGCGATCTAACGATAAATGGCAAGTCAGTTATATTTTCAACCGCAGCTGGCGGGACAGCTGAGGATAACGCTCTAAAACTTCAACAAGCTATCAATGACGCTGGTATCGACGGAGTCACAGCTAGCCTTGATCAAAGCGGCAAGAGGATCATCTTAAAAAGAAGTGATGGTGAAAACATCGAAGTAAAAGGCAAGGCTTCTGCACTAGCAACTCTTGGTATGAGTGAAGCCACTGTAAATCCGGTGACTAAAAAAACTGATGGACTTTTTACAAAGCTAGCTAATATGCTTGATGGCGCTGTTGGTAAGAAAGGCACTATGATCGCTATGCAAAATCAGCTAAAAGATGAGAGTGAGTCTATCACTAAAAATAAAGAGAGCACTCAAAAGCTTTTAGATGAGAAATATACAACGATGCAAGAGCGCTTCATCAAGTATAACTCTATCATCGCAAGTTTAGAAAATCAGTTCTCAACTCTAAAATCAATGATAGATGCTGAGATAAACAGTAGAAAATAAGAGAGAAAAATGAATCAAAGTGCATATAGTGCATACGCACAGTCGAGTTTCGGGGGCATCGAGTCCCCGACTAAATTAATAGAAATGCTTTATGACGGAATTTTAAAATTTATATTTCGCACAAAAAAAGCGATCGAAGCTGGAGATATAGAGAAAAAAGTCTATTATATAAACAGAGCAAACGCTATCTTTGTCGAGCTTTTAAATTCGCTTGATTATTCTCAAGGCGACGTGGCTCACTATCTTAGCGGACTTTATACAAGACAGATGCAGCTTCTTGCTATGGCAAATATCCAAAACGATATAGCAGCGCTAAATGAAGTAACAAATGTCGTAAAGCAGTTATCAGAAGCATGGAGGGAGGTAACATCAGGTGAATAGCTGGATCAATGAATTTAAGCTAGCGTTAATAAACGAAGATACAAGAAAGCTAGCTGCACTATCACAAAGCTTTAGCGAAGATATGTTTAAAAGCTTAGCTTCGGCTCAAGAAGCACAAGCGCTAATCGGCGGTGCGATAGAGCTTTTTAAAACTAAATCTTCACATATCCAAAACGAGCTTACAAAACTACAAAAAGCTCAAAAATACGTAAAAAATTAATCTAAACTCAAACTTTCAAGGCACGGCAAATTTGCCGGTTTTGTCTTGAAAATCTTTTAAATTTACCAACTGCTTGCTACTTGAAATTTACTCTAAATTTAAGGGAGGCACGGCGTTAAGCCGAGTTCTGTCTTGAGCGATCATTTATCTACGCTTGCTTTTACAAACAAGCTCTAGCGAAGGGTTTTAATATAAGACCAAAACCATCCCTTCTTACTGCAAGTTGGGTTTATATGGCCACGCAAGTTACCAAGCGCGCCGGTGGGCTCTTACCCCGCCGTTTCACCTTTACCGCCAAGGCGGAAGTTTGCTTTCTGTTACACTATCCCTTAGGTTTCCCTAGCCATCCGTTAGATGGAACTTTGTCTTATCGCAGCTCGGACTTTCCTCTTTTGCAAGATGCAAAAGCGACCGCTTACCGTGCCAGAGCGTGATTATATTTAAAAATATATAAATTTACCCTGCGACCAAATTTTTTATCAAATTTTGTAAATTTATCTAAGAAATTTTTTGATTTTTGAGCCTAAATTTTGTCACAACTTGGTATAAAATTAATTTTTTTATTTAATCTTTTTAAAATTTATTTACAAAAACAAGAGTAAAACGCTCCAAATTTCACTTTTTTGTTATTTCTTTTTAAACCTTAAACCAATCTAATAAAATAGACGACAAATCAACAAAACTATATAAATTTAAAATTTAACTCCTCAAAAGCGCAATTTTCTTGCTTTTGCCAAACTATAAATTTTGCTTAAAAAGCTAAATTTAAATAGCAATTTTTTATAAATTTTTACTCCAGTTTCATAAAAGTTATAATTATAAATATAAAGCAAACAAAAATTTAAAATTCGTTATTTTTCCCTAAAATTCTATATGTTTTACGAGAAAAAATTTGTATAATAAACCCTTAAAATCTAAACCAAGGAGGATATAGATGAATTTGCGTAGCATCTTAGTCAAGGTCTCAGCGATCATCGCTTTAGTTCTTGCCATTTGTATGGCTTGCTTTGTATTTTTTATATCACATGTCTTAGAGCGTGAGATCAAGGAGGGAGTAGAAACAACTATCCAGCAAAACGTTGCGCTTGCAATGGACACAGTTGAGCTATTTGATGAAGATAACGAAGACAATGCAAAACTATATATGCATGTCTTAAAAGAGGCTTTAGGTAATATAAGAGCCACTAGCCAAACCATAAAAACAGAAAATGACGACGCTTTAGAGCTTATCTCCGATAAAATGGGTGTGTTAAATAACAACCATGAAATTTCTGATAAGATCAAAAAGCTAACAAACGGCGGTATCCCAACCATCTTTGCGAAATCAGGCAATGAATTTGCTGCTGTATCTACTTCACTTTTACTAGATGATGGCAGTAGAGCGCTTGGTATGCTAAATAAAACAATCTATCCAAAGATGATGAACAAAGAGACATATGTTGGAGCTCTAAATATTTTTGGTAGAAACTATATGTGTGTTTATGAGCCAGTCGTTCAAAACGGCGAGGTTGTAGCAGTTTTATTTATAGGTTATGACTTCACTGAAGGCTTAGAAGATCTTCAAAAGACAATGGCACAAATGAAGCTAGGCGAGCGTGGATACTTCTCAATCTTTAATACAAAGACAAATGTCTATGACATCCACCCAAAACTAGCTGGCAAAGCACCAGAAGGTCAGCTAAAAGATATAGTTGATGACATAGTAAAAACTAAAGAAGGTGTCAAACTCATAAATGTTGATGGAGTTGAGAGAGTGGTTGCGTTTGAGCCATTTGACAAGCTAAACTGGATAGTGCTTGGCTCAGCTGTTACTGATGACTTTTTAACACCTCAAAAAGTGGTTAGCAAAAACTTCATCATTGCAAGCATTATAGTTACATTGCTTCTTATAGTTGTATCTATATTGCTACTTAAAAAACTAGTTGCAAATCCTATTGATAGACTAGGAGCAAATTTAAATGCTATAACATCTGACTTTACTCTTAAAATCCCGATCTACGGCAAAGACGAGATAGCTAAAATAAGTAATGATATCAATAATTTCATAGAGCGCATAAGAGTGCTTATAAGTGACACTAAAAACCTTTCAAGTGAAAACAGCTCAGTCGCAAATGAGCTAAGCTCTACCTCACTTCAAACAGGCAAACGCGTGGAAGAATCAACCCAGATCGTTGAAGAGACAAATCAAAGATGCAAGTCTATGCAAGAAAGTATGAAAGAGTCTCTATCTATAGCTCAAGCTGGTAAAGATGACCTTCAAAAGGCAAGCACTCATATAAAAACAGCTACTGAGGCTATCAGAGCCCTATCATCTCAGATAGTTGATTCTGCTAATGTTGAAAATCAAATGGCAGGTAAGATCGAGCAGCTTAGCCGTGATGCAGAGCAGGTTAAATCAGTCCTTGTAGTTATCAACGATATCGCCGATCAGACAAACCTACTTGCTCTTAACGCAGCAATAGAAGCAGCAAGAGCAGGCGAGCATGGACGTGGCTTTGCAGTCGTTGCTGACGAGGTTAGACAGCTAGCTGAGAGAACTCAAAAAAGCTTAACAGAGATAAATGCAACCATCAACGTTATCGTTCAAGCGATCAACGATAGCAGCGAGCAAATGGGCATCAACTCTAAGCAAATTCAAGAGCTAACCCATGTGGCAAGTGACGTTGAAAAGACGATAAATAATATGAGTGAGACGATGAATAATGCCATAGCGATGTCTGATAAGACTATGCAAGACTACATCGCAACTGGTAAGAATGTAAATGATATCATGGATGGCATCTCAGAGATCAATCAAATTTCATCTGAAAATGCTAGAAGCGTCGAAGAGATAGCTTCTGCAGCTGAACATCTAAATAAGATGACAGATGCGCTAAATACTAAACTTAGCGTCTTTAGAACTTAAGACTTTTACCTATTAAATTTAATGTTTTAGGTCTAGCTTTGGCTAGACCTTCTAAATTTAGCCAGTCCTACTTTTAAAACTATCTTTAATTTTACCCTACTCAAATATATTTTTATGCAAAATTTCTTCTAACACAACCGTGGCGTATGAGCCCTTTTGAAGTGTGAAATTTAAGCTAAAATGAGCGTTTTCTTCGTTGTATTTGTAGCTTGTATTTTCAAGATACGCCCAGTTAAAGCGCCTTGAGCCAGCGATCTTTGAAGTAAGCGAAAATGCCTCAGCAAAAATTTCATCCTCAAGCTCTTTTGCCACGCCGCTTGCCTCATAGGCCTTTGCACCGACTATAAGTCCAAGGCTTGTGATATCGCGCTTAGCAAATCTTTGCGCCTCTTGATCTAAATTTTCGCACAAAAAGAGCTTGCCAAACGGATAGTGCCCTAAAACCTCTCCTGGCAAAAGCTTAAAAAAGCTCTCCTGCGCCTTCATCGCTTTTAGTTCATCTTTGCTAAAGTTTTTATAAATTTCGCCTAGCTCACTTAAGCTAAAGTCGGTTACAAACCTTGAAATTTCGACCCTTTTGCTAAGGTAGCGGTTGAAAAGATCGCTTTGATAGGCTGAGATCAAAAAGTCATTTAGCTTCACATTTTTGCTCTTTTTACCATTTATAGTGCCGTTTTTAAGTAGCTCAAGGCCAGTTGCAGCATTATCGCCAAATTTACCAAATCGCTGGTAGCCAAAGTAGTTTGCATAGCCCATTTTATCGATGCTGACAAAGGCTTGCTCGAGCTTTTTAGCGCTACTTGGCAGCACCTTTTTTAGGCGAATGAAAAAGCTATTGCCCTTTAGATGTCCGATGCGAAGCTTGTTTTTATGTACGTTTAAGTTTAGAATTTTCATCTTTTCGTGGCTAAAGTTTGCAAGCGCGCTCTCAAATTTACGAGGCATCGAGATAAACTGCGTCGTCATGCCCTGCTTGTCTTTTAGCCCAGCATAGCCAAAGTCACGCATTTTTGCCCCTGTAACCTCGCTTAAGGCGTGCAAAGCGTCGCTTGTCGTCATATCTTTTTTAGAAATTTCAACGATCAAGTGCTCGCCGTCACCACTAAATTCATAAAGCGGTATCTCACGCACGACAAAATCATCTGAATTTTTAGAAAAATATGCCTCGATGGGCGTATGAGTAAGCGCATAGAGCGGCTTAAAAGTGGTGGCTTCTTGCATTTTGTCTTAACCTTTTGTGTGAAATTTTGGCAAAAATCGTGATCTTTGTCCTAGTTTTATCGGCGATCCTTTTAATCGCGCTTAAATTTTTAGGGCTAAAGGTAAATAAAACCTCGTACTCCTCGCCGCTACTAAGCTCAAATTTGCTTAGTTTTTTTGTAAATTTAGCGCCCTTTTTGCTAGCCTTTAAAAGCTTGCCAAGGTCGGTTTTTAGCCCGTCTGAGATATCCATGGCAGAGTTTATAAGATAAGCTGCTTTGTAAAAAAATTTATCTCTTAAGATAGGTCTTTTAAATCGTGAGTTTTTAGAAATTTGAGCCAGCCTTAGAAGCGAGTTTAGCCCCTTTTGGCTGCCCCCAAGCTTACCTGTAAATGCAATAAGATCTCCAAATTTAGCATTTTTTCTAAGCACAGCCCTGCCCTTTAGCTCGCCGATCACGCTAACGCTTATGTTTAAAATGGGGCTACTTATCGTGTCACCGCCGATTATCTTTACGCCAAACTCCTCGCACGCCCTATTTATGCCGCTACTTAGCTCGCTGATCTGCCGAGGCGTGAAGCTCTTTGGCAGACTAAGCCCTAGAAGGGCAAACTTTGGCTTTGCATTCATCACGATCGTATCTGAAAAATTTACGATCATCGCCTTATAGCCGATCTCTTCAAGGCTTAGCCAACCAAGCTTAAAGTGCGAATTTTGCGCAAAAATGTCCTTGCTAAATACCATTTTGCCGGCAACCGCCGCATCATCGCCGATATATGCGTTACTAAAGCGTTCAATCGTAAAATTTTCTTTGTCCATTGAGCTATTATAATGAAACTCCTTTTAAATTTAGGATAAAATAAGCCCAAAAAAAGGATAGAGATGCAAAGAGTTGAGATTTTTAGATTTGACGCGAAAAGAGATGTTTTGGCATATTTTAAGCCCTATTTTTTAGAGATTTCAGACTTTGCAAACTTAAACGAGCTTTTTGCCCACGTAAAGAGCATAGACCCCTACTTTAGCCCATTTGAAGGCTTTGTCAAGGTAAATGACGTCGTAGTTAGCACCGCCCAGCCACTTGTAAATTTAGCTCAAAAACTTGGTAGCGAGCTTTGCATAGCCCCGCTTGATGAAAAAAGAGTGGTTTTAGATCTTGCTATAAACGATGATGACTTTTGGGCGAAATTTGAGCCATTTGCTAGCTTTTGCAAAAGGGCCGACAAAGAGCTTTACGCTAGCTTTAAGCCCTATTTTTACGCTGATTTTGTAAAAGACTACGAGCCAAATTTTATAGGAGCTGCCGCGATAATGCTAGCTCATCATCTTTACAAAAATGAGAAAAACGATGAAATTTTAAAGCTAGTTGGCGGTAAAAACGGCGTTTTGATAGCCTGCGAGCTTGATGATTTGCTATTTGAAGGTAGCGAAATTTACAACGAAGCGATTAAATTTTTCAAAGAAATTTTAGGCGTAAAACCTGCTAAAAAGCACGAAAATGAGCTTGAAAAGATAGAAAAACTTAGCAAATTTAAAGAATTTAAGATAGCCATAAAAGATAGACTGCCTGCAAATTTAAGCGCATACAAGGCAAATTTTATAGAGCTAAACGCCAAAACGCCTTGCGGATATGATCTTTTAAAGACCGATGAAGAGCTAGCTTGCAAGCTTGCTAGTAAGATAGTTTTTGCTGCATTTGACAGTGGGGCTGACTTTTTACTGGCAAGTAACGAGGCTGAGTTTTATATCTTTGACACGCTAGCAAAAAAGCTTGAAAAAAGTGCCAACAGAAGCTTGCAAGACTTTTACGTCCTAAGAGCGAGCGAGCTAATCTCTTTTGAAAATGGCGAGATACCTAGCAGCTTAAAAGAGCATGTTTTGAAGGTCGGTTTGTTAAATTTATGAGCTGCGTAAAAAACAAGTTGCAAAAACGCCGTAAATGCTAGGCTGGCAACAAAACTGGTGACCACGCGAGCCTAAAACAACCCAAAAGCACATTTAAAAAATTAAATAGCCAAGTTACGACTATTAGATTTTTAAATTTAAGAGTTTTAAAACCAGCTGCAAGTCTATCAAATTTAAATCTCCTGCGCGATATTTTAAAACTAGCAAAACTTGTAAATTTAGGTTTATGACAAGACTATAACATCTAAAAGGTAAGACGTCGGTAGCCAAAAGTAAATTTTCAAACTAGAGTTGTCAAATTTATGGTCCATTTTTACTAGCCACTTCTAAAAATTTATGCTTACGTTTTGCCTTTCAGTTCAAAATGGCAAAAATTTACTTAAAACAACAGATGATCTTTTAAAAAATGATCTAGTAAAAATTTAATGGCTACATATAAATTTATGGTACCACTACCTATCGATACAAAAATAGCGCGAGCCAAAACAATCAAGCAGATCGTCGCACAATGGCATTATCTAGTAAATTTATAGCCTAAATTTACTGGCTTTATTTTAAATTTTGTCAGGCTTGCTTTTAATTTTGTTCTCTTGTACCAAATTTGTTTTAAAGCAAAAGACCAGCAGGCAAGGTTTTATATTTCAACCCAAAATAAGAGCACAGCCTGACTTAAAATACAATCTATAATTTGCTAGTTTATTTTAAATTCCACAAGCTCACTATTTAAATTTGATCGCTTACATCAACTTTTTTTAAAAGTAAAAGAATAGCAGGTAAGATTTTATATTTAAACCAAAACCTATCAAAAAT
>NZ_JAAKZB010000034.1:0-12842 GCF_015229965.1 Campylobacter concisus | reverse complement strand
GACCGTAATTCAAGCCTCTTCCCCCTTAACAAAGAAACAAAACTTTAAATTTTTAAAAACTTTAATTTATAAATTTTAAAATTCCATTCACTCGCAAGAGTTGGCTACTAAAATTTAGCTTCGCTTACCGCTTAGCTTAAATTTTTAGAGCCAAAACAAATCCGTTCAGTCTCGTTTTATTTTGCTTTTTATAAAATCACCAAAACACTAGCAAAATGGGAGGCAAAATGCTTGATATTATCATCCTTGCAGTCTTGGTATATTTTGCAACATTCTTATTTATGTTTTTTATACTCGCCTTTTTTGCATTTTGGTATATAAGCGTGCCGCTACTTGTCATCTATATCGTTATAAAATTTATAAGGCAGGCAAAAGAGTGCGAGAGGATATGCGGCAAGCTTGAGTAAATTTTAAATTTCTAGCCCAAAATGAGCTAGAAATTTGTTTATTCTAAGGCTTGAGCTAGATCAGCTATCAGATCCTCGGCGTTTTCAAGACCTATACTAACTCTTATCAGCTCTTTTGTGATGCCAGCTTTTATAAGCTCTTCGCTACTTAGCTGCTGGTGCGTAGTTGAGGCTGGATGCGTGATGAGCGACTTTGTATCGCCGATATTTACTACGATCTTAAAGAGTTTTACGCGCTCTAGCATCTTTTTTGCACGCTCAAAGCTATCAGTCTCAAAGCAAAATAGCCCATTTGCCATGCCGTCTTTAAAGTATTTTTGTGCCTTTGCGTGATCTACGTTGTCGGCAAGCCCTGGGTATGCCACGCTTTTTATATGCTTGTGAGAGTTTAGAAATTTAGCCACTTTTAGCGCGTTTTGCGAGTGTCTCTCAACCCTAACAGCAAGCGTTTCAAGTCCTTGTATGAGCTGCCAAGAGTTAAACGGAGATATCACAGCGCCGATGTCACGCACGATGGCAAGCCTCATTCTTAGCGTGTAGATATCAAAATGGTCCGTCATATCAGCATAGACGATGTCGTGATAGCTCGCGTCTGGTACGTTAAAGTGCTCATATCTCTTGTTGCCTTTTAGTTTTTCGTTTAGGTGATTTGCACTTACAACGACACCCGCTAGACTAAGACCCTGACCGCTCATATATT
This sequence comes from Campylobacter concisus, assembly GCF_015229965.1. Taxonomy (GTDB): domain Bacteria; phylum Campylobacterota; class Campylobacteria; order Campylobacterales; family Campylobacteraceae; genus Campylobacter_A; species Campylobacter_A concisus_BD. The sequence goes on along the minus strand of NZ_JAAKZB010000034.1, from coordinate 11,735 downwards.
TGCTAGCGCTATGCACGCAAACATCGACTCCGTGGCGAAGTGGCTGAAAGATGATAGGCGTAGGCACGGTGTTATCAGTGATGCTGATGATGCCATATTTATTTGCGATTTCTACGATTTTCTCGATATTTGGGATAGAAATTTGCGGATTTGAAAGCGTTTCAAAAAATATTGCCCTAGTTTTTTCGTCTATCAAACTCTCTAGATCATCAGCAGTGTCGCTGTCAAAGACTCTAGCCTCTATGCCAAATCTTTTTAGCGTGTGCGTAAAAAGCACTGTTGTGCCGCCATAAATTTTCTTAGCGATGATGATATTATCGCCTGCTTGGGCTAAATTTATGATGCTGTAAAACAAAGCTGACTGACCGCTTGCAGTCGCTATCGCAGCGGCTCCGCCCTCAAGTGCAGCGACCCTTTTTTCAAAGATATCTGTCGTTGGGTTGCTAAGTCTTGTGTAGATGTAGCCACTATCTTTTAGATCAAACCTAGCAGCCGCGGTCTCGGCACTTCCAAAGTCATAAGCTGTGCTTTGAAAAATAGGCACAGCCATCGTGCCAAAGCCCTCGTTTGTGTCGTAGCCTACGTGGATCGCAGCGGTTTCTTGCCTCATTTTTGCTCCTTGTTTAAGTAATTTTGGCGTAAATTATACATTAGCAAAGCCAAAATTTAGGGGATAAAATCAAATTTTGATATAATTTGCCAAAAAAAAAGGAAAAATTTGAACCAAGTCACGGACAAATTTAAACGTGTAAAATATCTTCGTGCGCTAGAAAAATTTGCAAAATCAGCGATAAACGGGCTAAAAAGAGATGACTTTGACGAGACTGAATTTCGCCAAAGAGTGGAGAAAAATGCGAAAGTCATCGAAAAAGTAGAGGCTGTTTACCTTGATCAGCCATATTCAAAGGCGCTAGAAAATTTTATAAATTTGCTTATCAAAAATGCCTCAAAAGATGAGCTTTTAAAGGCGGCAAATCTACTTGATAAGCTAAAAAATCAAAAGACATATAAAAAAGAGAAGCATAAAAATAAATTTAAGGATGAGGATTGAAAGTAGTTATTTTTGATATGGATGGCACGGTGATCGATAGCGGTGAGGCGATATATAAAACGGTAAATGAAGTAAGAGATGAGCTAAATTTGCCGCCACTTGAAAAAGAATTTATCATAAAAGCGATCAACGAACCAGGTAGAAATTTAGCCCTTGAGTTTTACGGCATCGACACGCCAAGCAGGAGCTTAAAAGAGGGTTTTGAAGAGAAATTTAAGAAATTTTACGATGAGTGTGCGACTACATATGAGGGCGTAAAAGAGCTTTTACAAAAGTGTAGAGAGGCTCAATACAAGGTCGTTTTGGCAAGCAATGCACCGCATGATACGCTAGAGAAAATTTTAAAGAAAAATGAAATTTTTGAGCTATTTGACGAGGTCATCGGCGCTAGCAAGGAGATACCGCAAAAGCCAGATCCTGCGATGCTTCACCTAGCTGTTAGTAGAACTAAAGCTAGCAAGGCGATCTTTGTAGGAGATAGCCTAAAAGACGAGCTGGCGGCTAAAAATGCAAATATGCCTTATGTGCAAGTTTGCTGGGGATTTGGCGAGGAGAGCAAAACAGCGACTTATAATGCTAAAAATGTTAGCGAGGCGTGGGAGATAATATTAAATTTTTAACTTAGTTTTAATTGGCTATAATCTTAAGAAATTTTCAAAGAAACAGCGATGATAGATATATTTGAGGGCAGTGCGAGGGATAAATTTTATGACATTTTGTTTAACGCAAATGCCGTTTTAGTTAAAAACGAGATAGATAAAATTTTTGAGAAATTTGTGGCTATGAATGAGCTTTGCGAAAAGCATGGCGTTAATGAGGACGAGATCAGAAATTTTATGGCCTCAGAGCAAGATAAAGTTTATAACGGAGTAAATGACCTATATATCGAGCTTAGCGGAGAAATTTTAAGCCAAAATGAGTAGAATTTTTGCGCTCATTGCTTTGCTAGCCGCTCTTGTCTTTGCAAAAGAGCCAAATTTTGACCCAAATTCGGTGCATACATTTGAGCTTAAAAAAGATGAGTGGGCGCGGGTCTTTATAACTGAAAAGCGAACTCAAAGGGTTGAAACGTTTGACTTTCGCTGGACGCTGTTTGATAGCACAAATATCACTGTGCAGAGCTTTTTTAGACGCTATCCAAGGCAGATGGTCTTTTCGCTAAGACAAGGACAAAACACCTACATGCAGCGAGTTTTGCCTGATTTTATGATGCCGCCAAACGAGAGCGTGAGCCTTTATATATCATTTATTGATTTTAGGGACAAAAAGGCGCATTTTAGGGTGGCGCTGCTAGATGAGAGCAAGCGTGTGGATGTGGGTTTTAGAGATCCGCACGAGGATAAATAGAAGGATAAAAATGGATAAAATCGATGAAATAATGAGCAATTTTATAAGCGAGCTTGGCTACAAAGAGGCGTTTGAGATGTTTTTAAAGATAAGCTCAGGCAAGAAGCTACGCTCAAAACTTCTCTTAAAGATCGCAGGAGAAAGTGAAATTTCACTTAAACTTTGCGCTATCATCGAGCTCATCCACCTTGCAAGCTTATTGCACGACGACGTCATAGACGAGGCAAATATAAGGCGTGGCAAACCAAGCATAAACGCACTTTTTGGCAGTAAAAACTCAGTCATGCTAGGCGATATCCTCTACTCAAAGGCTTATTTTGAGCTTACAAAATTTGATCCAAGCATCGCAGCTGTCATCTCAGATGCGGTCAGCAAGCTAAGCATCGGTGAGATGATGGATGTGAAAATGGCTGAAAATTTTAATGAAAACGAGCAAGAATATTTAAAAATGATCTACTATAAAACAGCTGTTTTGATAGAAGCCACGGCTATTTGCGGGGCAAAGCTAGCTGGCAAAGATAGCGAGAAATTTGGTCTTTATGGCAAAAATTTAGGTCTTGCATTTCAGATCGTTGATGATATATTAGACATCACTCAAGATGAAAAAACGCTTGGCAAACCAGCGCTTAACGACTTTGTCGAGGGCAAAACAACGCTTCCTTACATATATCTTTATAAGAGCCTGGACGAGGCTGGTAAAACAAAGCTTAGATCGCTTTGGGCAAAGAAGCTAAACGCGGACGAAATTTCTTGGCTAAAAGAAAATTTTGATAAAACTAGCTCACTTAGCAAGGCTATAAGCGAGGCAAAAAGGCTTGGAGCTGAAGCAATAAAAGCGATAAAAGAGTATAAAAACGCCGAGCTTGAAGGGATCATAAAAAGCATGATAGATAGGGAATTTTGATGCACTATTTAGACATAAGTTTTACATATAAAAATACTGATATTTCGGTCAGAGAGAAGCTTGCATTTGATAGTGACGAGAAAAAAGAGCAAATTTTAAAACTGATAAATTCAAACAAAAACATAAAAGAGAGCATGGTGCTAAACACCTGCAACCGCGTCGAGATCATAGCTAGCGTGGAGGATGTAAAGGCCGCTACTGCTCATATCATCAGGTGTATGTCGATATTTTCAGGCGTTTTTGAAGATGAGCTTTATGAGAGAGCTGACATCTACGAAAACAGCGGTGCTGCCCACCACTTATTTGCCGTGGCAAGCTCGCTTGATAGTCTAGTTGTTGGCGAAACGCAGATCGTTGGCCAGCTAAAAAATGCCTTTAAATTTGCCTACGACAACAACTCATGTGGCGAAGATATCAGCAAGATCATCCACTATGCATGTAAGTGCGCTGCCAAGGTTAGAAACGAAACTCAAATTTCTAAAAACCCGATCTCAGTTTCAAGCGTCGCCGTGGCAAAGGCAAAAGAAATTTTTGGCACGCTTGAGGGTAAAACGGCTATCGTCGTGGGCGCTGGAGAGATGGGCGAGCTAGCAGCAAAGCACCTCATATCAAGCGGCGCAGAGGTAATCATCATAAACAGAAGCTCTGAGCGCGTTGAGCAGCTAGTTGATAGCCTAGGAGATAACGCGAGCTGGGATAGCATATTAAAGCTAAAAGAATACGTAAATAACTACGATCTCATCTTTTCAAGCACCGCAGCCCCGCACGCCATCATCACAGGCGAGATCATCGAGCCAAGAGAATTTCATAGATACTTTTTTGATATAGCCGTGCCAAGAGATATCGATCTTTTAAACACAGAGCTTATCAGCGTCTATACGGTCGATAGCCTAGAGGAGATCGTGCGTAAAAATTTAGCCCTAAGAGAGGAGCAGGCGCAAAAGGCCTACTCGATCGTCGGTCAAGACACGAGCGAGTTTTTAAAGACTTTAAAAGAAGATATGAGCGTGCCTCTTATTAAATCTATCCGCAAACAGGCTGAAATTTGCGCTAAAAATGAGCTAGAAAAGGCGATAAAAAAGGGCTATTTAAAACATAGCGATTACGATGAGGCGCAAAAGCTCATCCACCAAGTCTTTAAAGCCTTTTTACACCAGCCAACGATGAAGCTAAAAGGGCTTGCAGACGAGGAGAGAGCGAGCGAGCTTTCAAACGGAGTTAAATTTTTATTTGACATAAAAGATGAACAAAATTTTCAAGCAGGAGATATAGATGAAATTTAGTAAATTTTACGCCCCAACGACCAAAGAAGCGCCAAAAGATGCATCTTTACCAAGCCATCAGTTTTTGATAAGAGGCGGCTTTGTCGAGCAGATCGGCTCTGGGCTTTATAACTATCTGCCGCTTGGAAAGATCATGCACGATAAAATTTCACGCGTGGTAAAAGAGGAGATGAACGAGGCTGGCGCGCTGGAGGTGAGCTTTAGCGTGGTCACTTTAGGCGAGCTTTGGAAGCAAAGTGGTCGCTACAACGTCTTTGGCAAGGAGCTTTTGCGCTTTAAAGATAGAAAGGATAATGACTTTGTCATAAGCCCGACAAACGAAGAGGCAGCCGTTGCCTTAGTGCGTGGCAAGGTGACTAGCTACAAGCAACTACCACTAAATTTATACCAGATAAACACCAAATTTCGTGACGAGGCAAGACCACGCTTTGGCTTGCTAAGAGGTCGCGAATTTACGATGAAAGATGGCTATAGCTTTCACTCTAGCAAAGAGGATCTTAAGCGTGAGTTTGACCTTATGGAGGCAACTTATAGTAAGATTTTTACCCGCTTGGGGCTAAATTTTAGAGCTGTTGAGGCTGATAGCGGAGCCATTGGTGGTAGTGGCAGTAAAGAGTTTATGGTGCTTGCAAGTAACGGCGAGGACGACATACTTTGCTGTGAGGCTTGCAGATACGCTGCAAACGTCGAGGCTGCAAGACGCAAGCCAAGAGTTAGCGAGGCTGAGGCACCAGAGGCAGACGCGGCTAAATTTCTAACGCCAAATGCGAAAACTATAAAAGATGTGGCGGAGTTTTTCAAAGTTAGCGAGTTTTACTGCATAAAAGCTGTTATGAAAAAGGCGATCTACGAGGATAAAGAAGAGGTTGTGGTCTTTTTCGTAAGGGGCGATGACGAGCTTCAAGAGACAAAGGCGCAAAACGCTTGCAAGGCGCTTGAGCTTGTCGATGCTAGCGAGGCTGACGTGGCGAAAGCTGGATTATCTGCTGGATTTTGCGGGCCAGTTGGGCTAAAGGATGTGAAATTTTTTATAGATAACGAGCTAAGGGGCGCAAATAACATGATATGCGGCGCTAACGAGAAGGACTATCACTTTGTTGGCGTTAGTGTTAGCGGATTTAACGAAGAGAGATTTAAAGACCTTGTAAAGGTAAAAGAGGGCGATAAATGCCCAGTTTGCGGCGGAAATTTAAAACTTAGCAAAGGCATAGAAGTCGGTCATATCTTTCAGCTAGGCGATAAATATTCAGCTGCGATGAACGCAACATATCTTGACGAAAACGGCAAGGCAAAGCCATTTTTGATGGGCTGCTACGGCATTGGCATAAGCAGGCTGATCGCTGTGATGATAGAGGCTAGCCACGACGAGAAGGGCTGCATCTGGAAAAAAGAGTGCGCGCCGTTTGATGTGGAGATCATCATTTCAAATTTAAAAGATGAGGCGGGCGTGAAATTTGCATTTGAGCTTTATGAGAGCCTTAAAAAAGCTGGCGTTAGTGTTATTATCGATGATAGAAACGAGAGATTTGGCGTTAAGATGAATGATTTTGAACTTATCGGCTTTCCTTATGCGCTGCTAGTGGGTAAAGAATTTGCAAATGGCAAGGTCGAGTTTATCACAAGAGATGGGCTAAGCAAAGAGGCGATAGAGGCAAACGACGCCTTTAGAAAGATAAAAGAAAGCTTATGAGATTTTTCGCATTTTTGTTTTTTATCATAGAGGCGGCGCTCATATACGTTTTTGTGGATAAATTTGGCTTTTTGAACTATTTTCTTGAGGTGCTGGTCTCTGGATTTGTTGGTATCGCACTTCTTTTAAATAGTGGATTTTCTAGCCTAAATTCACCACAAATGGCGTTTAAAAGCTTTCTTGGTGGAAATTTATTTAGCCAGCTAGGACTTGGCTTTGGCGGAGCGTTGCTCATTTTACCAGGAATTTTAACGGATATTTTTGGTATCGCCGTTGTCATTTTTTCTTTGGTGTTTAAGAAAAATGCAGCTAAAAATGAGAGCTATCAGGAGTTTAAATTTCAAAATTTTAGCGAGCATGGCAGTAGAAAAGATGATGGCGAGATCATCGACGTTGAGGTCATCGAAGAGCCAAAAAGAGTAAATTAGGAGAGATGATGAAAGAGATAAAAATAGCAACTAGAAAGAGCATCTTAGCGCTTTGGCAAAGCGAGCATATCAAAGCTAGGATCGAGGCGCAGCACAAGGGCGTGAAGGTCGTGCTTGAGGGCATGAAGACAAAGGGCGACGTGATCCTTGACACGCCACTTGCAAAGATCGGTGGCAAGGGGCTTTTTACAAAAGAGCTTGAAGATAGCATGCTAAAAGGCGAGACTGACATCGCAGTGCATAGCCTAAAAGACGTGCCAGTAGTCTTTCCAAAAGGGCTTAAACTAGCGGCTATTTGCTCACGCGAGGACACGAGAGATGCGATGATAAGTGAGAAATTTGCTAAATTTAGTGACCTACCGCACGGCGCGAAAGTTGGCACAACGAGCCTGCGCCGCAAGATGCAGCTGCTTATCATGAGGCCTGATCTTGAGATCATCTCGCTTCGAGGTAACGTGCAAACCCGCCTACGCAAGCTAAAAGAGGGCGAATTTGACGCGATAATTTTGGCGATGGCTGGCATAAACCGCCTAAATATCAAGGCTGAAGTGGCGCACATCTACACATTTGGCTTTGACGAGATGATACCTGCGATGGGTCAGGGTGCTCTTGGCGTCGAGGCTAGAGATGAGAAGCAAATTTTAGATGAGATCTCTTTTTTAAATGACGAAAATGCAGTCGTAGAAACGACCATAGAGCGTGACTTTGTAAGCGTTTTGGAGGGTGGCTGCCAAGTGCCAATAGGCATAAGTGCAAGGCTAAAAGGAGATGAAATTTCTATCGATGCGATCGTTGGCCTGCCTGATGGAAGTGAGTATATAAAAGATAGCTTAAAGACTAGCAAAGATAAATTTCAAAGCGTTGGCAAAGAGCTAGCGCATAAATTTATAGAAAAAGGGGCGAAAGAGCTTTTAAAACGCGCTGAAGAGATGGCGTAGAGCGTGTTTGAGCTAAAATTTAAAGCAAAAGCCATAAGCGCCACCAAAAATAGCAAAGACAACTACTATATGATCGGTCTTGCAGACGACAAATATGACTACAAAAACTACATAATCTTTCAAAGACCGATCAAGCTAAAAAAGGGCGACGACGAAAACGCCGAGATAAACGGCCTATATGCAGAGTGTAACGGCGACGTTTGCTACAACGCTTGCAAAAGGGTGAAGATCACTGATAAGAGCATCATTTTTGAGGTGCAAGATAGTCTCATTTGCGTAGATACAGAGGGCGTAAAGCTTAATGAGCACTTTATGAAATATAGCAAAGAGATATTTGGCGATCTGCTAAAGTGTAGCGTACCAAAATAATTTGTTTAAATTTAGAGATAAAAAGACGAAATTTTCTAAAATTTGCCGCCGTTTCAGGAGACGTGACGCTACCTAGCGTGCTAAATGCTGCAAGCCAAAACGCGGATAAGATATCGAGAAATAAAGCCGCGATTTAAAAGCGCCTTTTAAATTTGACCAAGTGTCAAAACCGTAGTCGGACTAAATTTTTATATTAAAATCCTTTGCGATCTTTGTTTTTAAGTCCGCACCGATCTTTTTAAACATAGCGTTCATTTTGGCATTTTTGTCCATAAATTTCTCTATTTGCAAATTTGCCTTGTCGCTGTTTTCTTTTATCATCTCGCGAGCTTTTTTCTCCGCGCTATCTTTCGTAAATTGTGCAAGCGCGGTAAATGATTTTACGAGAGTTTCTTTGATCTCATCTTTGGTCTGTGCACTAAAAAGCTCACCTATGATCTGCCCCAAATATGGCTCTATCTCGCTAAAAATGGCGGAATTTTGCTTCGCATTTTGCACCTGTTCGCTCACATGCTCGCCAAAGACGCATTCGTTGCAAAAGTGCTCGCAGTTGTTGATGAGCAGGTTGTATTTTTGCTCGCCTATGCGCGACTTGGCGCAAAGAGCTATATCTACGCCGCTAAAAGGCGCATTTGCGTGCTTTTTTATCTGCAAAATATCGCCGCTTGTAAACTCTTCCAGGCTCGTCATCTCCACTTTTGCTACGTTGCGTTTATCTAGCGGTACGACGTTGCTTAAAATCTCCTCAAAGCAGCTCTTTTCAAAAACTATCCCGCGTGCCAAGCCGTTATAGTGCACGACCATATCATCTCCGACGTAGATGCCGTGATGTTCGTAAAGCTTTATGCCAAGTACCCTTCTGTCTACGAAGATGTGATCGCCTATTTTTGGTAAATTTTGCATATCTCTCTCTATAAAATTTATTAAAAATCGCAATAAAACGACAAATTTAGCCCAAATTTGCTAAATTTAACTTTATTAAAATTTGGATAACTAAGTATAAATTTATAAGGAAAAATATGGACTACATCAAGCTTTTAAAAGATAACGGCCTACTTAGGGTGATCGAGGAGCCAGTAGATATCGACCTAGAGATCGCGCACGCTAGCTACATCGAGGTCAAACGCGAAAACTCACAAGCGCTTCTTTTTACAAACCCAGTCTGCAAAAAAACTGGGCGTAAATTTGCCCCAGTGCTTACAAATATCTACGGCTCAAAAAGGGCTCTTGAGCTGATATTTGGCGTGCAGCCTGATGAGATCGCAGCTGAGATAGAAAAGCTTTTAAAGCCCAAAAAACCTGAGAATTTCAAAGAAAAGCTTGACTTTTTAGCATATCTTTTTAGTATGAGAAAAATTTTTACCAAAAGACTAAAAGGCGAAGGCGAGTGCCAGCAGGTCAAATTTATAGGCGAGCAGGCCGATCTTTTGAGCCTGCCTGCGCTAAAGACCTGGCCGCATGACGGAGGCACTTTTATCACGATGGGGCAGGTCTATACGCAAAGCCTAGACGGCGCACTGCAAAATTTAGGCATGTATAGACTGCAAATTTATGATAAAAATCGCCTTGGCATGCACTGGCAGATACATAAAGACGGCGCAAATTTCTTTCACGAGTATAAGCGCGCAGGCCGTAAGATGCCAGTCTCTGTGGCAATAGGCGCCGATCCACTCTATATCTGGTGCGGTCAAGCGCCGCTGCCAAAGGGCGTCTTTGAGCTGCTTCTTTATGGCTTTATCCGCAAAGAGCCAGCCAAGCTTGTAAAGTCGCTCACTAATGAAATTTATGTCCCGCACGACGCCGACTACGTTATAGAGGGCTTTGTCGATACGGTCAAGAGCGAGCTTGAGGGGCCATTTGGCGATCACACTGGCTTTTACACGCCGATCGAGCTGTTTCCAGTGATGGAGGTCACGGCGATAACTAGCAAGCAAGACCCAGTATTTCACGCGACCGTGGTTGGCAAGCCGCCGCTTGAAGATAAGTATATGGGCTGGGCGACTGAGCGCATTTTCTTGCCACTTTTGCGAACGACCGTACCAGAGCTACTAGACTACAATATGCCTGAAAATGGCGTCTTTCATAACCTTATCCTAGCCAAGATCAACGCCCTTTATCCAGCGCACGCAAAGCAGGCGATGCACGCGTTTTGGGGAGTTGGGCAGATGAGCTTTGTAAAGCATGCGTTCTTTGTGGGTAACGATGCGCCAGAGTTAGCGGAATACGACAAATTTGCGGACTTTGTGCTTGATAGATTTGGTAGTGAGAGTGTGCTGATAAGCCAGGGCGTGTGCGACCAGCTCGATCACGCCAGTCCAAACTCGTGCTTTGGTGGCAAGCTAGGCATCGACGCAACACAGGACTTTTGTAAATTTAGCCCTGCAATTTTAAGCGATGATGAGCTTTTGGCTAAATTTCAAAGCGTTGCGCCAAATATTAAAGAGCTTAGGCAGTTTAAAAAGCAGAGTAAAACGCCTATTTGTGTGGTGAAATTTGAGAAAGATCGCCCTGTAAAAGAGCTATTTTCTAAGCTTTTGGAATTTAGGGAGTTTTTCAAGCTTCTAGTCGTAGTGGATATGCAAAACTACCTAGAAAACCCATATATGCTACTTTGGCGCGTGACAAATAACATTGATGCCTTGCGTGATATCTACACAGATGGCGAAAATTTCTGCGTGGATGCGACGAGCAAGAGTGAGCTTGAGGGCTACACGCGTGGCTGGCCTATGCAAACTGACTGTGAGCGTGAAGTAGTGGCTGAGCTTGTGAAGCGTGGCATTGTAAAAGATGAGCCGGAGCTTTTTCATAAATTTGAGATATTTGGGTAGGGTTGTAGCCTATGGCTTTGGCACGCTCGTGCGCAAAAGCGGCAAGAAAATGCGCTCAGCCGCCCAACCCATGTAACTTATATTCAAGCAGTTATGCCTGTCGTAGTCGTGTGAAATGCTGGCCCACTGTTTGCTGGCCGTCTGCATTGATAAGAATGGCTCGATCGGCGCATAAAGCCAGTGATCGCTCAAATTCGCTCTTGGCCGTATAGGCATAGCTCTTGATCATTAAGCTTTAAATTTGATTTAGCATTTTGGCTTGATAAAATTGCTTTTAAATTTAAAAGATTGGTTTTTGCACTTAAAAATGACTTAGTTTAAGGCCATTTTTATATCGTAGCATAAAATTTTTTGCCATTTTTATGAAAATTTCTAGTTAAATTTATCTGTTTTTCTGGGTCTTGGTTGGCTTGGTTGGCTTGAAAACTACCAAAATTTACACCAGAAAACACAAATTTTTAAATTTAACACTTCAATTTTCTTAAAATACTAAAAATAATATGCAAAAATTTACGTAAAATAATATAATTTTGCCTTGCTGGAGATAAAAATTTAGAGTTGTGCGCTAGTAAAATTAAAAATTGATCTGTTTCGATGAATGTAGAAACTTTTAGATTTAAAAAACTAGAAGTATAAAAACATTTAAATTTAAAAAACCAGAAGTGTGAAAGCTTTTTAATTTAAAAACTAAAAGTGTAAAAACTTTTAAATTTAATAAAGTCTGCAGGTTACGGACGCGTTTTTTAAAAAAAGCTGTGTTGTGCCTGTTTTTGGTAAATTTGCATGTAAATATAAAGCCTGCCTGCCTGATTTTTGCTAACATTTTTCAAGTTTTTAAATAGTTGAAGTTAGCGTATTGGATCAAATTTAAAACAAAGACCTTGCAGAATTTAGAAT
>NZ_JAAKZB010000033.1:0-13456 GCF_015229965.1 Campylobacter concisus | reverse complement strand
AAGTATATGCGTGCAGTAAATTATTATAGAGATTTTAAAAAAGGTAAGTTAGAGACGATACCAACAACAAATAATGAAATACAAAAGAGACAAATAAATTTCTCACTAAATCAAATTTTATATGGTCCTCCAGGAACTGGAAAAACCTATAATCTTTCAAAGATCATGGACAAATTTACTCAATATCTCAATGTAAAATCAAGTGGTGACACTGATGCGTTATATGAAATGTTAAAAATAGAAAACTACACTTGGTATCAAGTGGCTGCAGCCATCTTGTATGATGCAGCTGAGTCAAACACTAATGGCGGTTGGCTTAAACTAAATAACGGCATAGTAAATCACATTTTATTTAAATTAAAATCAATAAAATCAGGTTCAAAAACACCAATACAAACAATATCATCAGATTTGTTATTTCATACAAAAATGGATTGTGAATATGTAAAAACACAAGAAAGACGAGCGCCTTTTATCTTTGAGAAAAACGAGAAAAGTGAATGGTGTGTAGATACAAAAATACTTAATGATGAGTGCCCTGAAGCCATAGAGCTTTACGAAAAATATAAAGAGATAAAAGAACAAAAAGTAGGCACAAGCTACACTAAAGAAAATTTTAAATTTATAACATTTCACCAAAGCTATGGGTATGAGGAATTTGTTGAGGGTATAAAGCCTCTATTTGATAGTGAAAACGAAGATGGCGATATAACTTATGAGATATCAAAAGGAATTTTTTATCAGTGCTGCGAAAATGCTTTGCTTCTTAGTGATTACAAAGGCAAACTTAGGGACTTTTGCGATTTGCCAAAAGATGAGCGACAAAAGTTTTTTAATGAAAACACACCAAAATATGCCATCTTTATCGACGAGATCAACCGCGGAAATATATCTAAAATTTTTGGTGAGCTCATAACTCTTATAGAGCCGTCAAAAAGACTAGGAGCAGATGACGAGATAATGGTCGAGCTGCCATACTCAAAAGAGAAATTTGGAGTGCCGTCAAATTTATACATAATAGGCACGATGAATACAGCAGATAGAAGCATAGCTCTTATGGATACGGCTCTTAGAAGAAGGTTTGAGTTTGTAGAGATGATGCCAGAATACGATACGCTAAATAAAACAATCATTGAAGGCATTAATGTAAGAGAAATGCTAAAAACGATAAACGAGCGCATAGAGTATCTTTACGACAGAGATCACACGATAGGGCATGCTTATTTTATAAATGTGTCAGACTTAAAAACGCTTGCAAATGTCTTTAAAAACAAAATTTTACCACTACTACAAGAGTATTTTTACGACGACTGGGAGAAGATTAGGCTTGTTTTAGGCGATAGTCAAAAAGATGAAAATTTACAGCTTGTTAAAATCAAGAGAAATATGGCAGTTGAAAAACTATTTAGAGGAAAAATCGACTATATAGACGATAAGATTTTATATGAGATAAATAGCGAAGCCTTTAATAATCCGCAAAGCTACATAGAAATTTATAAAAATGCAACAAAGCCAGATAACGCTAACTGAGTTTGAGCGCATATATCAGCACGATATATGTAAAAAAGACTTTGGCGATATAGAAAATTTTATCCTTAAAAATAGTGATGAAAATGCGCCGTTTTTAAGGATAGCAAGCGGAGTTGGCGGGAAATTTATACAGGCCAGAAACTATGTCGGCGTCTTGCAGACAAAAAGTGGCTTAACGATAGAGATTTTGCCAAAAATAGCAGACAAAAACGACGCCGAAAGATCAAAAGCAGTTTTTATAAAAATGCTAAGAACGCTAAAAAATTTCCCATTTAAAATCTCAAATTTAGCCAGTTTAAAAACACAAAATTTACCGCTTTTGGAAATTTTCATCTCTATGTTTTTATGCGAGCTTGAAGCTCTTGTAAAAAAGGGGATAAAAAGCGACTATGTGGCGCTAGAGGAGAACCTAAATTTCCTAAAAGGAAAGCTAAACATAAACGAGCAGATAAAAAGAAATAGCATCCACAAAGAGCGGTTTTACGTAGGATACAGCGAATTTTTAAGCGACATAAAGATAAATAGGATCATAAAAACAACTCTTAAATTTCTATACAAAAAGTCAAATTCTAGTAAAAATCAGCAAAAAATACGCGAGCTTTTATTTATATTTGATGAGGTTTCAGAGTGCGAGGATTATAAAAATTTCTTTGCAAAGCTTGTCATAAACCGTCAAATAAGGCACTATGAGCAAACTCTTTTATGGTGCAAGATCTTTTTGCTTAACAACTCATTTACACCGCACAAGGGCGATGATCTAGCCCTTGCCTTGCTATTTGATATGAATGCGCTCTTTGAAAGCTATGTTGGAAATTTTATAAAGAAAAAGTTTTCAGGCACTATATTACAACACTCAGAAAAACACCTCGTAGAAGAGCCAAAAAGTTTTAAACTAAGGCCTGATATATTTTTAAAAGGCAAATTTATAGCCGACACAAAATGGAAGATCGTAAGTTCAAGAGATGATATCTCACAAGCTGATCTATATCAGTTATATGCTTACGGCAAAAAACACGAGTGTGATAAGCTACACCTCATCTATCCAAAAATAGATGACATAAGACAAAAAACTATGAAATTTAGATACGACGATGAAATGTGGCTTGAAATTTTATATTTTGATCTTGAAAAAGACGAAAATAACGCAAATTTACTAGCGTAACTTTAAGAGCCAAATTTAAAGCTTCGCTTTAAGAGCCATTATCCTCTTGTATGAAGCGTCTATTCGCTCTTTGCTGATCTTTTTCTCATTTACAGCGTCAATTATGATCTGAGTTATTAGATCAGCCGTTCTTTGGTTATTTATCTTAAACTCGCTAAAGAGTAAGATGTCGCCACCAGCGTTTATAAATTTCACCACTTTTTGAGCCAATGTCTCGTCGCCAACGCCTTTCATCAGCATATCATCACTGATAACCACGCCATTAAATTTAAGCTCATTTCGCAAGAGATCGGTTATTATTTTTTTAGAAAGTGTGGCTGGATTGTCCTCGTCGATGCCTTTTACAAAAAGGTGCCCGACCATGATGATCTGCGCTCTACCTGTGCTTATGGCGTCTTTATATGGTAGTAGCGCATCTTTGCTTAGCGTGACCTCGCTCTTATTTTTATGTGAGTCCTCTTTTGAGCTGCCATGCCCTGGAAAGTGCTTAAGTGTCGTTAGAATGCCCTGCTCTTTAAATGCATCCATAAAAGCATCAGCGTAGATCACCACCTTGCTTGCATACTCGCTAAATGCCCTTTGCTTAGCTGCGATGATCGGTGAGTTTTCATCATGCAGATCGACCACTGGGGCGAAATTTAAATTTATGCCACACTCTTTTAAATTTATAGCCATTTTTGAGTAGAGGTCATATGCACTTTTGATATCAAGTGTGCTTGCGACCTCGTATGCGCTAGGATATGGGCCATCAAAGCTCTTATCCTTCATACGGCTTACGTTGCCGCCCTCTTCGTCGATAGCGATGAAAATTTTAGGACTTTTCTCTTTGATAGCCTTTATGCTAGCTTTTAGTTGGGCTTTGCTAGTGACATTTCTACCAAGTAGCATCACTCCGCCAAATCTCTCATACCCAGCGTCGCTTAACATCGCGCGAAACGCAGCGTCTTTTGTACTGACTCCGTTAAAGCCAACCATTATCATCTGCGAGACCTTGGCTCTTAGGCTCACCTCTGCGCCGTTTAGACCCAAAGCAAAAATAGCCACAAAAAGTATAAATTTAAAAGCTCTCATCTTCTTCCCAAAAGCGATTTTACGCTCTCAAAAACGTCTTTGCCATTTAGCATATTTTCAACCTCGCTAGCAATAGGCACATATATGCCCTTTTCTTTAGCGATCTTGCTAATAGCTCTTGCAGTATCGACGCCCTCTGCTACCTCGCCAAGCTCATTTAAAATTTTCTCTAGTCTCTCGTGCCTTGCGATGCCAAGACCTACGCGGTAGTTGCGCGAGAGTATCGACGAAGCGGTTAAAAACAGATCCCCTGCACCGCTTAGCCCCATAAATGTCTCATCTTTTGCGCCAAAAAATTTGCCAAATCTAGCCATCTCGACAAGCCCACGCGAAATGAGGCTAGCCCTTGCGTTGTTGCCAAGACCAAGTCCGTCGCAGATACCGCCAGCTATGGCGATCACGTTTTTATAGGCTCCGCACACCTCAGCGCCGATCACATCATCAGAAGTGTATGCTTTCATATAGCTTGGGAAAAATGAAGCAAATTTTAAAGCTAAATTTTGATTTTTAGAATTTACCACTAAGGCGCAAGGCAGCTTTTGCATGATCTCTTTTGCAAAGGTCGGCCCAGAAAGAAAGGCCAAATTTTCTCTATCAACAAAATCCTCGTAAATTTCATTTAGAAATTTAAGATTTGCCGTGTCTATGCCCTTGCTGGCGACTAGGATCTTTTGACCTTTGTTTTTGTAGTTTTGCTTTAGCCATAAATTTGTAGCTTGCGTTGGGATCGTGCAGACTAGATATTCGCACTCCAAAGCTTCATCCAAGCTTACAAAATTTAGCATCTCTCTTGGCGTTCTTGAGCTGATGACGCACTCGTTATTTTCACTAAATGCGTGAAAAAGCGCACTGCCCCACTTGCCAGCTCCAATGACTGCTATGCTCATTTTAGCCCTTTTTTAGCCTATTTTGGCCTTTAAAAGCTCATTGACCTTACCTGGGTTAAAGGCACCCTTGCCCTCTTTCATCACCTGACCGACAAAGAAGCCAAACATCTTATCTTTGCCGTTTTTATACTCTTCGACTTTATCGGCGTTTGCAGCTAAAATTTGATCTATGATCGCAACGATCGCTGAGTCGTCGCTCACTTGTTTTAAGCCAAGCTTTTCGATGACGCTATCAACGTCTGCGTCATGCTCCATTAGATAGTCTAGCACCTCTTTTGCGGCCTTGCCGCTTATCGTGCCATCTTCTATGCGTTTTAGTAAATTTATCATCTTAGCGCTACCAACCGGGCTTGTCTCGATCGTTACGCCGTTATTTAAGCGGCCAAGAAGCTCGACTATGAGCCACGTAGTAGCAAGCTTTGGCTGAATTCCAGCGGCGATTAGCTCTTCAAAATATCTAGCCATCTCAACGCTTTGTGTTAAATTTAGTGCATCACTCTCTTTTACGCCTAGCTCACTAATATATCTTGCGACCTTTTGCTCAGCAAGCTCTGGGATTTTTATCGCTTCGTTATACATCTCTTCTGGCACTTCAACAGGGAGCAAGTCAGGGTCAGGGAAATACCTATACTCCGCACTATCCTCTTTGCCACGCATCGATCTTGTCACTAAATTTGTCGTGTCAAACAGCCTTGTCTCTTGATAGACCTCTTCGTCATATTTGCCATCTTCCCACGCTGCACTTTGGCGCTCTACCTCATAATCGATCGCCTTTTGGATAAATTTAAATGAATTTAGGTTTTTTATCTCAACCCTTGTATAAAGCTTGGTATCGCCTTTTGGACGGATAGAGACGTTTGCGTCGCAGCGGAAGCTACCTTCCTGCATATTTGCGTCGCTGATATTTAAAAAGCGAAGGATCGAGTGTAGCTTTTTAAGATAAGCCACCGCCTCGTCGCTACTTCTAAGGTCTGGCTCGCTAACTATCTCAAGAAGCGGCGTGCCGGCTCTGTTTAGATCGACCAAGCTCTCATTTTCTTCGTGGATGTTCTTGCCAGCATCCTCTTCAAGGTGCGCTCTTGTTACTCCGATACGTTTTTTAGTGCCATTTACGTCGATGATGAGCTCGCCACCTTCTACGATAGGTATCTCAAACTGTGAAATTTGATATGCCTTTGGAAGGTCTGGGTAGAAGTAGTTTTTTCTATTAAAGACTGATTTTTTATTTATCTTAGCGTTTATCGCTGTGCCAAAGCTGATCGCCTTTTTGACTGCCTCTTTGTTTAGCACAGGTAGCGCTCCAGGCAGAGCTAGGCAGGTCGGACAAACGTGAGTGTTTGCCTCGTCGCCAAAGCTAGTCGAGCAAGAGCAGAAAATTTTAGTTTTTGTATTAAGCTGAGTGTGAACTTCTAAACCGATAACGACTTCAAACATATTTTTACCTTTAAATTTATGCAAATTTTTAGTGCGTATTTTAGCGATACTTTCTTTTAAAATATCTAAAGGGGAGCTTTAGCGATATATTTATATAGGTTAAAAAGGTTTTTGGAGAATAAATTTAAAAAGAGAAAAGCCATATAAAAATATGGCTTTAAATTTTAATGCTCGTGCTCGCTAATAGCGACTGCACCAGCTAGATAAACGTAAGTTAGCATCATGAAGATAAATGTTTGCAAAACAGCCATAAGTGTTAGAAGTGCAAAGGCTGGAAGTGGAGCAAACCATGGTGCAAGTGTAAGCATCGCAAGCAAAAATAAGTCATCGCCCTTAATGTTACCAAAAAGACGGAAAGAGAGCGAAACTACACGTGAAAGATGTGAGATGACTTCAACTGGGAACATTATAGGAGCTAGAAATTTGTTTGGTCCCATGAAGTGTCCAAAGTATTTGAAAAAGCCATTTTCTCTAATGCCCTCAAAGTTGTAGTAAATAAATACAACCAAAGCCAAAACTAGAGTTAAATTTAAGCTTGAGCTTGGTGACTCAAAGCCAGGGATGATACCGATGACGTTTGAGAAAAATACGATAAAGCCGATAGTTGCGACAAGTGGGAGGTATTTTCTAGCTAGCTTTTCGCTACCTAAAGTATCCTTGCCCATAGAGATAACGCCCTCTAAATAAGCCTCAACTATGTTTTGAAGGCCTCTTGGCACAAGCTGCATTTTGCTCCTTGCGATGTAGGCAACGATAAGGATGATCAAAGCTACAAGGCAAAAGTGAAACGCATAGACAAAGGCATGTGAATGGTTTAGCAAATTTGAGAATAGAAACAAATCTTTCATTGATTTACCTTAGATTTAGAATTTTGCGTGATTGTAACAAAATTATTGTTAAAACATTTTTAATTTTAAGCCTTGAAGTAGTCAAAAAGTAGTTTGCAAATGGTCGCTGCGACAACTATCAAAAACATCGTTCTAATAAATTTGACCTCTTTTTTGATGACTAAATTTGAGCCAAAATATGCTCCTAAAATTTGCCCCACAGCCATCAAAAAGCCAACTAGCCAAAGTATCTGTCCGCCAGCTATAAAAACGCCAAGTGCTACGATGTTGCTGGTAAAATTTAAGGCCTTTGTGTGAGCGACCGCCTTTTTTAAATTTAGCCCAATTAAAGCCACCATCGCAAACATCCAAAATGATCCTGCTCCTGGGCCAAAAAAGCCATCATAAAAGCCAAGAATTAGTCCAAATATGACATAAAATAGCCTCTCATTCATCTTTGCAGCCCTGTCGCTCTCACCTATTTTTGGCATAAAAAGCGTATAGATGAAGATGGCGATTAGCAAAAATGGGATGATGATTTTTAAGAAATTTGCATTTAAAAATAAGATGAGCGTTGCGCCAATGAGGGCTCCAATAAATGTAAAAACTATGCCAACAAAGCACTCTTTGTAATTAATCAGCCCTTTTTTAGTGAAATTTATCGTTGCCGTGAAGCTGCCAAAGACGCCTTGAAGCTTGTTTGTACCAAGGGCAAGATGAGGTGGCACGCCCATAGCCATGATGGCTGGCAAAGTGATCAGTCCGCCACCTCCTGCGATCGCGTCGATAAAACCACCCAAAAATGCAGCGACAAAAAAGACAGTGTAGCTAAGTAGGTCAAATTCCATTTTTGTTCTTTGTAAATTTAAGTTAAAAAGCGGATTGTAGTTTAAAATTTTGAAATTTCATCTTAGAAACGGGGGTTAAATTTGAGCGCTAAATTTAAAAAAGCCTTTAAACATATAAATTTAAAGGCTTTTTGTGGGGCTTAATTATTTAATAACGCCGCAAAGCATTCTAGCGCCGCCACCGCCAAGTGCTTTTGGCTGGTCGCTGTGGTTGTCGCCACCAACGTGAACCATTAGTGAGTGACCTTTTAGCTCGTCAAGGTTTTTGATCTTTGGAGCTAGCACTGGGTAGTTTGCATTGCCCTCAGCGTCTACGTAAAGAGCTGGTAGATCGCCTTTGTGGCCATTGTCGTCCCACGCAAATGAGTGCATTTTTGTCTCAGCTGGATCCCAGTGACCGCCTGCTTTCATACCAAGACCTTTTTCAGTCGCGCCACAGTCAGCATTTTGGTGAACGTGGAAGCCGTGAAGTCCTGCAGGAAGACCTTTGAGATTTGGGAAAAGTGCAACGCCGTAGTTTGTCTTAACAGCTACTACTTCGCCAACGCTTTTGTCGCCTTTTTCGCTTAGTTCGCTAACTGGGATCACAAGATGCTCGCCAGCCTTTGGATCAAAGTGATGGCCCTCGTGAGCAAAAAGTAGTGTTCCTAGAACAGCACTTAGTAAAACGATTTTTTTCATACACACTCCTTATGGATAAAATTGTATGGCAAGTCTATCCTAAATTTAAAAATTTAGCAATAATTTTTATTTTTTAAGATTTTTTACGATAGTTTCTAGCTCTTTACTTTGCCCTATCCTGTAAAGCGCAAAGTCGTATTTTATCGGGTCTAGCTCGTCAAATTCTCTAAGTTTTTTTGTAAGATCCATGACCGCTTTGAAGTCGTAGCTCTTTCTATTTATAAGTCCTAAATTTAATGAAACCCTATGCGTATGCACATCAAGTGGCATCAAAAGTCTATCTTTTGGCAAATTTTTAAATAGCCCAAGGTCGATGTCGCTATCTCGCACCATCCAGCGAAGATACATGTTGTAGCGTTTATATGGGCTTTGCGGCTCTTTGCTAAAGCTCTTACCAAAGAAAAACTCATATCCGTCTGAGCGGTAAGAATTTAGCCCATATATAAATTTGATAAGCTCATTTACTGCTTCTATCATCTCGCCATTTTTTGCAAGCCCTTGGCGCAAAATTTCTTCTATGCCGCCCTCTTTTTTCAGTCGTGAAAGTGTGATGAAAATTTCTTTTACGTCGTTTTCATTTTGAAAGCGGTATTTGAAATTTGACAGATTTTTTTTGATATTTTGCTCGCTCTCATCAAGTAGGCTAAATTCAAGCGAATTTAGAAATTTCACTATCATTTTTGCGTTGCCATAAGCAAATAACGCGCAAATGAGCGCTATGTTTGGCTCTTTAAATTTAGTAGCTACTTGAAGAGGATCTGGGGCGTCAAATAGCCCCGAATTTGTATTTTTACTAAGTACGTGTGCGTCTAAAAGACTCTTTAGTTCGCTCATTGTTTTAGTGAAAGAAGGGTGTCAAGCATCTGATCAACGGTTGTGATGATCTTTGCTGCTGCGCCGTAGCTTGCTTGAAAGCGGATTAAGTTTGTAAGCTCTTCGTTGGTATCTACGCCACTTGTTGATTGAAATTCCTCTTCAGCAGTCCTTTGCAAAGATGTATTTGTGTCGTGGATAGTGTTGTTTGCCTCGGTATCGCTCGCCATATCGGTCGTAAAATATCGGTAATATCCCTCGATCGTCTCATCTCTATCAAGCGCAGTGCCACTTGAGTAAAATGTCTGCTTTTGGTACTGAAGCTGGATCATCTTGTTTGCAACTTCGTTATTACCCACGACTGGCTTTGAGTAAGCACGAAGCTTTGTATGATCTTGAGTGAAATTTTGATTGATGCCTATTGTATTTGAGTTTGTGCCAGAAAAAAATCTATTGATGCCAACAACGCCTGGGAAATTTGTGCCGTGATCGACTATTGAGATGCTATAAAGCCCTTGAGCTTGCTTTGGTATGAGCGCAAATGTGCCTTGATGCGTGTTTTTATCATAAAAATACGACGCTTCAAAAAAGTCATCGACGTCATTTAGCATGTTGTTGTCGTTGTTATCGTCTGAATTTGAGTTAAAATCCTGCACAACAGAGTTGCCGTATTTTGTATCGTTCATCGTCGTAGTGCCGTTTATCTCGATGGTCTTTTTGGCTACGACGTTACCCTTGTTGTCATAAACGATAGCATCAAAACTGCCGTTTCTTATGCTGTTGTCGTGGTTCATCAGCGTCTTGTCGTTTTCTAGGTAGCTGATCGGATCTGAGTTTGAAATTTCAACCGCAGACTCGGCATAGACGTTATTTGTGCTAGTTATTAAAGTTTTTGAAAATGTATTTAGATTGTCGATATATTTTTGGATGATACCATCGCTAAATTTATCATTGTCTGGCTCGTAGTTGCGTCCTCTAAGATCAAGCGCAGCGCCTATCTTGCCATTTGTGATCTTCTCCTCCATAGGGATGCGTCTGCCATCTTCTCTTTCATAATAAATTTTTGTGTATTGTCCACTCTCAGTTGAGCTCATAGAAATTTCATGAAAATTTACGCCATCAACGATGCTTACACCGCCGATATTTAGGTTGTAGTATCTTCCTTGATCGCTTATGCCTGTATCTATCCTTGACTCGCTTTTTAGATCGCTTTTATAAACAGCTGTATTTACCAGCTTTGACATAGCAAGCTCTAGCTCATCGCGCTTGTCACGAAGGTCGTTTGCATTTATCTTGATGCCAGCATCTGCGCCAGATTCAACTCTTTGAATTTGTTTATTGATATTTGCTATTTGCTTGCCAAGTGAGTTTATCTCATTTATATTTATCTTTATAGTCTCATCTATCTGCGTGTGCATATCATAAAGCATCTTTGATGAGCGGTTGATGCTAGCTGTTAAAACGCTAGCTTTGTTTATCAAATTTACCTTTTGAGCGCCCTCGTCTGGGTTCGAAGCAAAGTTATTCCACGCAGCAAAATACTCCTGTATATCTTTTACCATGCCGTTATCTTTTAGGTCTGGGAAGTATTTTGTCGCCTCTTGTAAAATTCTCTGTTTATAGCCTGTATTTTCTAAATTTGACGATGAATATTTTAGTCTTGAATAGGCAAACTCATCGTGAAGCCTTGTCACAGTATCTACTTGCGTGCCTGTGCCAACGCCGCCAGGGACTGTGTTCATCGCTGGAGATGCAGACTGGACTACACGCTGCCTTGTGTAGTAGTTACTATCGGCGTTTGTGATGTTGTTTCCAGTTGTGCTTATTTGCACTTGGGCTGCATTTAGCCCTGAAACGCCTGTGCCTAATGACATAAAGATATTAGCCATTGTTTAAACCCTTGATTTGTAAAAATTATTATCTGTGCCGCTGCCGTCTTGTCCGTATTCATTAGTCTGAGTGCCAAAGACTTTTTTGCTAAGCGAGTCGAAAAACTCCTTAACAACAACGACGTGTCTTGCATATTCTTTATTTACTTTATGCAAAATTTCAAGCTTTGAACGCATAAGCACTAGCTTTGACTTCACTTCATCATCTAAAACATTTGCAAGTGTCGTAGTGCCACTCTCTTTTGAAACCCTTAGTAGCTCTTTGTCCAAAGCTCTTTTGGTATCTTCAAAAGCGCGCACGAGAGCATTTTTCTTCTTCACGCTCTCATCAACGCTTGAGTGCTTCGCCTCTTTTATATTGGCGATATCTTGCATCGTTAAATTTATAAGCTCGTCTAGCTCGCCTATGGCCTCGTCCAAAAGCTTCTTTATCATTTAAATTCCTTTAAATTTAGAGCAACGCATCAGCCACAGCTTTTGCTGTTTTAGAGATATCTACCTGATAGGTGCCATTTGCTATTGCATCAGCTATCTCTTTTACTCTTGCGTTTTCGTTTGTTTTTACTTCTTTGTTTTCATTTTCAACTCTAGCATCGCTATTTTTATTTAGCGTATTTGCCTGGTAGTTTGGTCTTTGGTTCAAAGGAGTTATCATATCCATACCTCTTAAAATAAAATGTTTATATCACTACATCGGCAAAATATAAATTTACTTAAGAGTCTCTCTTCAAAAAATCGTATAAAAGTTCTGAAAAACCTAAATTTCCACTCAAAGCTTTGCTCATAGCGTCATTATACATTGATCTGTAAATGTCGCTGCCAGCGGCTTTTGGATAGAGTGAGTTCTTATCATCTTCTTTTAAAGCGATATCAAGAACAGCTTTTACCATAAATGCTTCAAAAGCGTCAGTTTGCTCTTTCAAAAGTGCATCTTGTTTGGCATTTGCATTTTTTATCTTGTTTGCTGAGATGTCACTATATGAATTTAGTGCTAGGGTGTTGTCTATTTGCATTATATTATCTCCAGATCGACTTGTATCGCGCCAACTCGTTTTAAATTTTCAAGTATCGAGATGATGTCACTTGGTGTTGCACCAAGCTTGTTTAGCGCTCTTGTTACGTTTGCAACGGTTGTTTTTTCGCCTGAAATTTTAAGTAAATTTTGACTAGGAGCCACCGAGGTGTCGCTACCTATATTTACATCATTTTGCGCTGCCTCTTCGTAGCTGTTTGGCTCTATCTTTATAGTTATAGCGCCGTGAGTTATCACGACTGGACTAACTACCGCGTTTATACCGCTAACTATCGTGCCAGTTCTCTCATCAACTACGATCTTCTCATCTGGCTTATACTCGACATCAAGATCAAGCACAGCGCTTGCAAGCTCGATGATGCTAACATCATCTGGCTTTTT
Organism: Campylobacter concisus; assembly: GCF_015229965.1. Classification (GTDB taxonomy): domain Bacteria; phylum Campylobacterota; class Campylobacteria; order Campylobacterales; family Campylobacteraceae; genus Campylobacter_A; species Campylobacter_A concisus_BD. Next base: position 900 of record NZ_JAAKZB010000033.1, on the reverse strand, counting down.
AACGATAACCGTTCTTGGATCGATCGCCTTTGCGGTGTCGTCTGAGATGTTTGCATTTATGGCGTTTTGGATATCAAGAGCGGTTTTAAAATTTGTATCTTTTAGGCTTAGTTTTATGCTATCTTGGTTGTAGATATCGTAAGTGACCTCGCGCTCCACAAGGGCGCCATTTAAGATAGTGCCTACGGTTGGGTGATTGCCGCCACTTCTGCCTGCGCTTTTGCCACCGATACTAAGAGGTCCTTGAGCCAAAGCGTAGATATCGCCATCAACGCCTTTTAGCGGGGTCATAAGAAGGGTGCCACCTTGTAAGTTTTTTGCATCGCCGATAGATGAGATCTCGATATCAAGCTTGTCGCCATGTCTTGCAAATGCAGGTAATTTTGCTGTCACCATAACAGCGGCTGCGTTTTTAGACTTGATATCATCTGGATTTATCTTGACATTTACGCCTTGAAGCATGTTTGATAGCGACTGGATCGTAAATTTTGACGTTGAGCCGTCCCCTGTGCCGTTTAGTCCGACGACTAAACCATAGCCTATTAGCTGGTTATCCCTTACGCCAACGATATTTGCAAGCTCTTTTATCTGCGTAGCAAAGGCTGAAGTAGCTATCACTGAAGCTGCTACAAAAGATAAAATTTTTTTCATATTTTTTCCTAAAATTTAGCTATTTTAGGTTTTTAAAGCAAAAGATGTTCCAAAAGTATTTAGGCTTAATAAAAATTATAAAAAATTAATACATAGTTTGTTTCATAATTTAAGAAAAAATAAAGAAGTTTATAGCATTTCTCATATAGTATTAAAAACATAAAACAACAAATTTATTAAAATCTTAAAAATCATTAACCAATTCAAAGGTATTTATCAAAATATCATAGATTAAGTACTATTTAGATG
>NZ_JAAKZB010000032.1:0-13544 GCF_015229965.1 Campylobacter concisus | reverse complement strand
TTAATGCTGGCGCTATCGCTTCTAACAAAGAGGCTAAGATAGATGCAAAGACTATAACAAACAAAGATGAAGCGCTAATAGCAGCAAAAGAGAGCCTTAACATAAAAGCAGACACTTTGGTAAATACCTCAAGCCAAATTTATGCTAAAGATATAAATGTAGAGGCTAAAAAGCTAGTAAATAACTCAAGCTCGCAGGCTAGGGTAGATACAGTGCATAAACAAGGCACTATGCATCTAAAAAAAGAGGGTGTCAATAGATATAAGCTTGGTGTAAATTTAAAAGAACTAAAAGAGAAAATAAGCACCAAACTAGCTAAAAAACTAGGTAAAGATATAAGTGAGCTAGATGAAAACGAGGTAAATGAGTTAGTATTAAAAGAGGCTATAAATAAAGATAGCGCTCTATATGCTCTAAATTTACACAAAGACTCATATCTATACGGCACCAGCCAAAAGATATTTCACAACCTAAGACTAGACTATGATACAAATGAAGTTCTAGTTGATACTAGTAGAGCAAAGAATAATGAACAAAAAAGAACTATCACATATAGCATAGTTAAAGATGTTCTAAACGAAGATGATAAAGCCAACTTCATCCCAGGCAGCATAATAGCTAACAATGATATAAATTTAAATGTAAACGATGTATTAAACGATAAGAGTGTTATATATGCTGGAGGAGATCTAAAACTAAATAGCGATAATGTAGAAAACATAGCTCTAATGCTAAATAACCACGTAAATAGCTATAGCGTTTATAAGTGGAAAGAGAAAAAGAAATGGTATAGGAGAGGATTTAAAAGCAAATGGGAGACTAAGGGCGGAAAAAGCACGAATTTTAACTTCTCATACACAGACGTTGGTTTGCCAGCAGTCTTTGCGGCGGGCAATAACATAGTAGGAAGCACTCAGGACTTTTCAAGCTACGCACTAAATGATGATATAAAGCTAGCAAATGTTGATCTGGATAAATTCTCTGAGCCAATATTTAATAGCCCAATCATTAAAAACCTAAATAGAAGGGTAAAAAACCAAGGATATTACTACAGCCTTGATAGCATAAACTCTGCTTATATAGCAAATATCCTTGATAGCTTATATGAAGCAAGAAATGAGAGCATAAGTAAATTTAAAAAAGAGGCCAAAGACAAAAACGTAAAAGCATCAGCTTTAGTAATGGCTAATAACATAGACCTAGACGCCAAAGGCAACATAAGTCTAGCTGGCAGCGTAGTGGCTGATAATATCAATTTAAATGCAGATAAAAAGATAAAGCTAAAAGGTGCAGACCTAGTAACTAGTAGAGATGCCAACATTGCGGCCAATGATATAGAGATAGATAGCTCTGATCTAAAATCTAAAAATTTAAGCTTAAATGCAAAGAATAATATAAATTTAGATCAAAGCAAATCTCAGTTTAGCAAAGTCTCTAACCTAGAAGCTACAAACGATATAAATTTACAAGCTGGAAATGATATAAAAGTCTCTGGCTCAAATTTAGATGCGAGTGGTGATATAAATTTAAACTCAGGCAACAACATAGAGATAAAAGCAGATGAGTTTAGCTACACACATCACGCAAGCTCTAAGGGGATGAAATTTGACGAGAGTGTAAAAAGAGTAAGCTCTGCAAATTTAGATGCTAAGGATATAAATTTAAATGCTAAAAATACTCTTTTAGTCTCATCAACTCATCTAAACGCACTAAAAGATATAAATTTAAACGCTAGTGATATCATACTAGCAGCACAGTCAAACACTAGCGAGGCAACAGCTATAAATAGCTCTAAATCGCTCCTTTCTAAAAAGCAAACCATAGATAGCGCCGTAAGCTCAGAGGTGGTAAGCACTAGCCTAAAATCAGGAAATAATATAAATTTAAACTCAGCTAACGATATCTATCTAGTATCATCTAAGCTAAAATCAGACAAAGATATAAATTTAAACTCAAAGAGCAATATCCTCTTTGAAAACGGCTACAATGTAGAGGCTAGCTCTCATGCTTCTAAAAAGAGCAAAATATCTTTAAATCCAAATGCCTTTTATAAGAGTAGCTTTGACCTTGTGGCAAATGGCAGTAAAAAGGCAGTTTATAGCACTATAGACTCAGGAAGTGATATAAATTTAAATGCCAAAGGTGCTCTTAGCCTAAAAGGTGCAAACCTAAACTCTGGCAATGATATAAATTTAAACGCAGAGCTTATAGCTATATCAAACACAAATGATGAAAGCTACCATAAAGAGGAGCATAAGAGTAGCAGAGTAGGTATCTTAAAGCCTAATGAAGTGCTAAAAGATATCGTTGTTGATCTAAAAAGAAAGCTAAACCCTCTAAAAGAAGCAAAAGATAAATTTAGCTCACTTAGCACACCTACATTTGTAATAGGAAAAACATCTACCAAATTTGAAAGCAATAGCCAAGAAGCAAAGAGCTCTAATATAAAAGCTGGCAAAAATATAAATATCAATGCCAATAAAGATATAAACATAGTAGCTTCAAATGTAGATGCTAAAGAGAACTTAAATTTAAAGGCCAATGAAGAGATAGAAATTTCATCGACAAATAGCATCTCTAATGCCAAATCAGAATCTATATCTAGAAAGATCCTTGGCAAGCAAAGCGCATCAGCAAGCTCAACAAATGAAGAGGTTGTTAGCTCAAATTTAAACGCCAAAAACATAAACATAGCTTCAAACCAAGATACTACACTTTCAGGCTCAAATATCAGTGCAGATGAGAGCTTAGATATAAAAGCTGATAATATAAATTTACTACCAGCATCATATAGCTTAGAGAGCTCATCTAAATTTAAAGACTCAGGCTTTGGCGATCTAATGAAGTCAAATGGCGAAGAGAGCAGCTCAAACTATAACCTTGCCATAAGCACACTATCAGCAAAAGATATAAGTCTAAACTCAAATACCATAAATGCCCTAGCTTCTATCATAGAGGCTACTAATGTAGATGTAAATACAAAGCTTTTAAATTTAGTCTCATCAAAGAGCACATCTGTAAATACAAGCCTAAGTAACAACGCAGGAGTTTTAACAGCTACTGTAAAAAATAAGGGCAAGATAGAAGAGGTAGAGATCCCAGCTATCATTAAAGTAAAAGATAAATTTACACTAAATGGCAAGGATATAACTAATAAGCTAGATGCCACAACCTTTAAAGCGATAAACGACTCTTTAAACTCAGAGGAATTTAAAGAGGGAGTTATAAGAGAGTTAAGATCAAACTCAGATACTCCAATAGATGAAGAGACGATAAAACAAGTAAAAGCAGTCCTAAATTCTAAAGAGTGGGAAGATAAGACAACTACTCTTAGCGGAATGGGAGCGCTAATAATAACAGCCATAGTTACATTCCTAACAGCAGGAGCTGGAACCGCTGTAGCTGGAGCTCTTGGAGCAGCAGCTAGCTCAACCGCAAGTGCAGCCATATCAGCTATGACAACAGCTGTCATAGCAAACTCAACAGTCCAGCTAACAAACAACCTCTTATCTCATGGCAAGGTTAAATTTGACGCATCATCCCTAGCTAAATCAGCCATTAGTGCAGGGGTAGGCTCATATGTTAGTAGCTACATATCAAGCATAGATACTCTAAGTAATACCAATATCATAAACACACCAACTTATACTTTCTCATATGCAGATCTACTAAGCTCTACATCAAACGCAGCAATAAACTCTGCCATCTATAAAACAAACTTTAAAGATGCACTACTATCAAATTTAATCTCTAAAGCAACAGACAATGCTTACAAGGCAGTAGGAAGCTACTCAAGCAATGAAGCAAATATAAACTCTAATGCATTATTTAAAGAATCAGGTCTAGGCAAGATAGCTCTTCACTCAGCCGTAGGAGCACTCTCAGCAAAGCTATCTCACGAAAACGTTGCAGCTGGTGCATTAAGTGGAGCTGTAAATGAAGCAATCTCTTCTGCACTACATAAAGATACATCAAATATGAGCACTAAAGAGATAGAAGCTTATAACAACAAACGCCTACTAGCATCTCAGCTAATAGGCATAATAGCTGGAGGCATAGCTAATGGAGATAAAGGAGCAAACACAGGCTATAAAATAACCACAAGTGCAGATACTTATAATAGACAGCTTCATCAAAGAGAAACCGATAAGATTAAAGAACTATCAGAAATTTATGCTAAAGAAAAGAGCATATCGCTGGATAAAGCAACGAGCATAGTAGCTAAAGCATATTATTCTAGTGTAGATAATGACGCAAATGACTTTTATATAAATAACTTAAGTAGTGATGAGGCTATAGAGTTATTAAAAGCAAAAGAATTTATACAAGATAATTTAAATAGCCCTAACAACTATTTAGTAAATGGTAATGATATATCAAATACATCTAAAAAAGAGTATTACGATAGGTATTCAAATTTACAAGGCTATAACGACAATAAAGACTTTTATGAAAAATACCTTAGTATAAAAAATCAAGATGATACTCTTAAAGTCTCTAGTTTAGACCTAGCTTCTGGTTTTATAAAACCATATAAAGATACATTTAGCTATATAGTATCTGATCCACTAAATAGCTCAAAAGATATCTTGCTAGGAGTTATAAACCCTATAGGCTCAGGATACGAATATGGACATCACCTAAGAGAAATTTATGAAAAAGCAAGCCTAGATAGCTTCTTAAAAGATGAAGCTGGCTATAATAAACATGGTGGCGAACTAGCAGGTAACGCAGTCCCTGCGATAGCTTTAGGTGGTAAAGGTGTAAAGTTAGTTAAGGATAAGTTAGGCTCTTTAATCTTTGAAGATTTAGATACCATTGGCAGTAGTTTTTCTGGATATGCCATTAAAAATGCTGGAGAAGTTAGCAGAGTTTTAGACAGAATAGAAAAGGGTGCTTCAAAAAATAGAGCTCCAGAGTTTGATGGTGGTAAAATAACTGAATATAATTTTTTGATTTCTGCTGAAAGATGGCTTGGAAAAGATTATATTTCATTACCAAATGGAAGATATGTTTCTAAAGATGGCACTAGGCAGATCAGGTATGGAAAACATGAAACAACGTCAAAAAAGCATCATGCCCATTTCGAGGTATATGACCAACCAATTAAAAGTGGTGGAAAAATAATAGAAAATACGGCTGTAGAAATTATTAGGGATAGTCAAAAATGAGAGAACTTTATAAGATTTATTTAAAGGACAATGCGCAATTAGAGCAGACACCAAAAACAATTCACTATTCTGGCAGCACTCTTTTGCCAAAGCCATTTGCACTAAGTATTGTCAAGTATAGTGACAATGAAGGATATTATTTGCTTTATCTTGACAAATTTGGAGAAGAGCAGACAGATACATATCATGAGACTTTAGAAGATGCCTTTGGGCAAGCAGAATTTGAATTTGGCGTAAAAAGAGATGAGTGGCTTGTGGTAAAAAATCAATAATCTTACAGGGTAGTTCAAGAAAGAGTTTGCGGTGAATAAAAAGTTAAAAATAGTTTTACAAACAGAATTTGCATGTGATAGCGTATTTTGGATATATGATGAATTTGGTGAAAACATAAATGGCGGAACATGGGTAGAGCAAGAAGATGAAATATCTTGGGATAGCAAGCTTCCAGATGAACTGCTATCTTGCCCAGATATAAAAAGGCTCTCTACGGAAATTATGAAAGAATACAATAGTCTTTTTATAAACAATGAAAAAGAATTTAGCTATAAGGGTTTTGCTAGTCCCAAATCCGAAGCAAAATACATGCAAAAAATCAATGAGCTTAGAAAAATTGTATATAAAAAATATGGCGACAAATACGAAATAGTAGATGATTTGCGTTAAAATAAGCTTTTAAATTATTATTAATAAGCCCCAACTTTCAGGCTCAAATATCAGTGCAGATGAGAGCTTAGATATAAAAGCTGATAATATAAATTTACTACCAGCATCATATAGCTTAGAGAGCTCATCTAAATTTAAAGACTCAGGCTTTGGCGATCTAATGAAGTCAAATGGCGAAGAGAGCAGCTCAAACTATAACCTTGCCATAAGCACACTATCAGCAAAAGATATAAGTCTAAACTCAAATACCATAAATGCCCTAGCTTCTATCATAGAGGCTACTAATGTAGATGTAAATACAAAGCTTTTAAATTTAGTCTCATCAAAGAGCACATCTGTAAATACAAGCCTAAGTAACAACGCAGGAGTTTTAACAGCTACTGTAAAAAATAAGGGCAAGATAGAAGAGGTAGAGATCCCAGCTATCATTAAAGTAAAAGATAAATTTACACTAAATGGCAAGGATATAACTAATAAGCTAGATGCCACAACCTTTAAAGCGATAAACGACTCTTTAAACTCAGAGGAATTTAAAGAGGGAGTTATAAGAGAGTTAAGATCAAACTCAGATACTCCAATAGATGAAGAGACGATAAAACAAGTAAAAGCAGTCCTAAATTCTAAAGAGTGGGAAGATAAGACAACTACTCTTAGCGGTATGGGCGCACTAATAATAACAGCCATCGTTACATTTCTAACAGCAGGAGCTGGAACCGCTGTAGCTGGAGCACTTGGAGCTGCTGCTGCTTCAACTACAAGCATGGCAATATCAGCTATGACAACAGCTGTCATAGCAAACTCAACGGTTCAACTAACAAACAATCTCTTATCTCATGGCAAGGTTAAATTTGATACATCATCCCTCGCCAAATCAGCCATTAGTGCAGGGGTGCTATCTTATGCTGGTGCCGCCTTGGGAACAAATGCCCTAACACAGAATATGGATTTTTCAGATTATGTAAAAAATGCTACTATAAACGGAACACTTCAAGGCATAAGCTCTGAGATAAATGGAGGAGAGTTTAAAAAGGGCTTTTTAACGGGTGTTGCGCTATCTATTATGAGCGATGCTTCGCTTCAGATGAGAAAACATGTGAAGGAAAATTATAATTATGCTGGGAAAAATGGAGAAATAGTACCAGATGATACACAAAGTGTTGGTGTAAGAGGAGATGGTGTTAAAATAGGAGGTAGTCACTTTGAGAAAGTGTATGAGGATGGAGTGTTGAAAGGTAGGCCAATAGATGCACCCACTGGTGGCTCACAAACAGGGCCTAGGAGATTGTTTGGAAAAAGCTATGAAAAAGGTTCTTTGGCAGATCATGCTATAGAACACTTCGCAGGACCACATGACTTTATGTCTAGCTGGAACTATGAAAATATAAATGGAGTTACATATCTAAAAGATAATGGAAGCTTGGTAAATATAGCAAGTGGTTTGCTTTTAGTTCCTGCTGCACCATTTGCAGCAGCACCATTTATCCAAGGACATTTGTCAGATATACAAATTTATAAAGATGTAAAAAAAGTAAGCAAAGATGCTAGAAGAGAAGTTTTAAACAAAGCGAAAGAGAACAGATGAAATTTAGAAATTTTATATTATTTATAATCACTCTGGTTGGATGCAGTGGTTGTTACTTTAAAACCGCAACTTACGAGATTTTTAAATACAAAAGAGATGGCGAGCTTTATGAGTGGAATAACCAAAATATCCCAAAATATCACAGTGAGCGTAGGGAAATATACGATGACAATAGATATATCTATAAATTTAATGGCGAAGATCCAAGATGTGTTTATGGTTATCTCACAAATAGAAATGACAAGATTGAGAAGGTTGTAGGCTGGGTTATATTGTCTGGAAAAGAGTATTGCAAAGAAACACCAGGAGTAGGGATGTGGATGTAGATAAGACTAACGACTTATGGAAAAATATATGAAATTTAGAAATTTTATATTATTTGCAGTCACTATAATCGGATTTGGTGGCTGCTATATAGGCGAGCCAAGCTATGAGGTGTTTGTGAAAAATATGGAGGCAAATTTAAGACCTCCAAGTCCGATACTTTCACATAAGAATAAACAAATTTATAGTGAGGATAGATATATTTATATAGTTGAATGGAATAAAGAAGGCTGTGTTGTTGGCTTTTTATCAAATAAAGATGACAAACCAGAGAGAGTTTTAGATTGGATTATATTATCTGGTAAGGAATTTTGCAAAGATAGGCAAGCATGGAGTTTGTCTTTTTAGGAAATCGAATGAAATTTAAAAAATTTATTTTATTTACAATGACAATGTTTGGCTTTAGTGGATGTTATATAGGCGAGCCGAGCTATGAAGTGTTTAAGGATAACAGAAATATTTTTTTAATCCCTACCAATCATACTATGATTTTAAATTTTTATAATCGCAGAGAAATATATGATGACAATAGATATATCTATAAATTTAAAGGCGACGACCCAAGATGTGTTTATGGATATCTAACCAACAAAGACGACAAACCAGAGAGAGTTTTAGACTGGGTTATATTGTCGGGAAAAGAATTTTGCAAAGAAAGACGAGCTTGGGCTTTATCTTTTTAGGGAATTTGTATGAAAATTTATTATTACTATTAAGTTTAAAATATAATTAAAAAACACATAACAACAAACGCCTATTAGCATCCCAGCTAATAGGCATAATAGCTGGAGGCATAGCTAATGGCGATGAAGGAGCAAACACAGGCTATAAAATAACTACAAGTGCAGATACTTATAATAGACAGCTTCATCAAAGAGAGATAGATTTCATAAACTCTATGGCTGATGATTATGCTACTAAAAACAATATCTCTAAAGAGCAGGCTGTTAAAATCTTATATACTGCTGCTAGTGTGCTAGTAGATAAAGGTTCATATAATGATTTTACTTCAAAAGAGAAATTTGAAGTAAGAGATGAAAATGATGAAATAAGTGTAATAAACTACAATGAGAAATTTTATAAATTTAATCAAGGAGATATAAATAACGCTAAAGCATATCTGCTAGTAAATTCTAAAGAAAAATCTTTTAGAGATATATATAAAGAGGAATTTACTAAACAAGATTACTTTACTGCTACAAAAGAGCAGTATAATAACAGCGGTTATACGCCTGATAAGAGTGTGGGGCTAGAGGATGGAAGCTTATCATTCTTGCCAGCGCCTATTTTTTCAAAAAGTGCATTTGGCCTTTTTAAAAATACTGCGCTAAAAAACCCATTAGAAAATATAAGTTATACAAAAAAAGTTTTGACCCAAATGTCAAACAAAAGTGATTACTTTCATTCGTTTCCAAATGCAGTAGATGCTTTTGCTAAATATGGCAAAAAATCGGAAATTATCGGTAATGATGGGATTAAGAGAGTAAAGATTGAAATTCAAGGTAGCTACAAAAATCACGATGGAGTGTTTGAGTATATAATAGAGCCTGATAATACGGTTAATCATAGATTTTTTAAAATAAAGGAAAAATAGTATGAATTTAATAAATGATGTGATAAAAATAGAGGAATTCTTTTTTAGCAATATATGTGAAATTGCTTACGACTACGAAAATGCTATAAAGAAGATCGCGGTATTGAAAGCCAAGGGGCAAGTTATTGTCGGTGGTGATGTAATAAAGTATGATGGGCAAGCAGCTGAATATACTTATGATAATTGGAGCTTTAATTCTGAAGAATATACATATGATCTACATGAGTATTCTGCTAAAAAAGCAATTGATTACATAGAAAAATATCATAATATAGATAAAGACTGCTTTTATACTATATATACATCTGGTATGTTGTAGAAAATAATGTTGTTGAGTTTATAAATCATATACAGTAAAAGCAAGGACAAATAAGATGTTTAAACGTATAGGCTGGTCTTTTATAGGATTTATGTGTCTACTTTACTGTATCTCTATGCTAGCTAACAAAAATGTAAAAGTAGGTGAGAAGTTTTTTAAATTCGATGATGCTGGCAATTTGTATTTGCTACCAGCACTTAGTTTTTTACTGTTAGGCATTTATGGCTTTTGGATGGCATTTAGATCATATAAAAACGAAAAGCCAAATTTAAAATACATGTGGTGCAAAAAATGTAGAGAATTTTATTCACTGGGTAGCAAGAAATGTAGGCAATGTGGTGGAAATTTAAAAAAATACTATGTTAAGAATAAAGACAAAACCAAATACCTCAAAGATGAAAAAGATAAATGGTCAAATTTTATAATGTGGATATTGGCATTTGCCATTGTTTGGGTTTTAATAATGTTTGTAGGTAGATAATATAAGTAGAAAATATGTTTAAACGCATAGGTGGCTTTTTTATAGGATTTATGTGCTTGCTTGACTGTATATCCATGCTAATACATAAAAATGTAAAAATAGGCGAGAAGTTTTTTAAATTTGATGATGCTGGTAATTTATATCTTTTGCCAGCTTTTAGTTTTTTATTTTTGGGCATATATAGCTTTTGGATGGCTTTTAGAAAAGAGCCACCAGTCGTGCAAAGGCTAGAGGGCATGTGGTGCCCTGACTGCATGAAATTTTATAATATAGGTGAAACTACATGTGAAAAGTGCGGACAAGAGCTACTAAAATGCTATAACACGCACTATGAAACAAGGCCAAAACCAAAAACTGAGCCGCTGTTTAGATCAAAGCCTAGAAATAAAAAGCGAAAGCTAAAGAGATAGGAAAGCAATAGTGATCGAGAGGATGTTATAGTAAAGCGAAAGAGAATAGATGAAATTTAGAAATTTTATATTATTTATAATCACTCCGTTTGATGTATTGGTTGCTACTTTAAAACCGCAACTTACGAAATATTTATTTATTATCTTATTTCTGTCGGGATGCGGTATTGTTACAAGTGTAGATGATGACAATAAAGAATCTAAAATTTTGAGTGTAGATCAAAGAATATCTACCAAAGAGGGATTGCTCTCTTTGATGGCACCTATACATAAGGATATAGGCGTTTTTTATGGAGTATATAAAGTAGAGGAAGGCATGGCGTTGACTTGGGCTATAAAAAATATGATGGCTTCAAAGCTTATTATTTCGACAGAGTCTTATCCTGGGCATACTTTTGAATCTGCAAAATATCTCAATCCAAAAAATCTTAAAATTTTTGAAGAAGAGACAAAAACTAAAGAGAGTTTTTACAATACTACTACTAGTGCTATATATAAAAAAGCATATCTTGATTATATAGATGGAGTTAAATGCAGGACATTTGTCCATGCGGATTTGAGACAGATTTATCAAAATGTAATAGATGGTGAAAAGACATATACACAATACTATGATACATATTGTTCATTTTATCAGCCAAAAAACATTAAAAAACCAACAAATATGGTTAGACTACAATATGAATATAGTTTTAATCGCAAATCAAAAGCTTTTACAGATAGCAACAAAACAGAGCAGGAAGTCTTAAATGATATACACAATATATTTAGGCAAGACATACAAGCAATATTTTCTACCATAAAGCTTGGCATGGATAGAGAGAAGATGAGAAAAGAAGGGCTTTTGTTTGATAAACCATATAGGGTTCAGTTTTAGATAAAATTACAACTGCAAACTATATGCAAAGAATTTGATAAAAATAGTGGCTATACATAAAGGAGTGTAGTAAGGTGAAGATACTAATAATTTCATTTTTAATAGCTTTCATAACAGGATGTAGTTTTGATAATACATATAAAAGTGATATATATGATCGCGACTATATAAAAATGGATGCAAACACTACACTTTATAGCTCAAATAAAACATTTTCAGTAAAGGCGCCGATAAATAGAGGCATCTTATTTGAGGGTTTAGACAAATATGATGATTTTACAGTGTTGCAGCGCCGTATCATCGGAGAGATAGTTGAGATATTTTATCTTGAAATAGATAAGATAGATACATTCGATGGAGAAAAGTATCTTGACTTGGAAAATATAAATTCTTTTGAGCTAAATACTAATAATCCAAATATAAAATATAAAAATGAAACATTTGGACAGTATTATGATAGGGCTTTTGTCAATATCATAGATGGTATAAAATGCAGAAGCTTTCCTAAAGAACTAAATAAAAAATATAATCACCAAAACAAGGGCGATGGCATAATTCAGACACAAGAGTATGAGACATATTGTAGCTTTTATGGTGCCAATGGTGTGCCAAAGGTGCTTCGTATAAGATCTGAGTATAGTTTTAACTTATCAAGTGAGGCATTTAAAAAAAGCACCCTCTCAGAAAAAGAAAAGTTAAATAAAATAACAAGACAATTTAGGCAAGATGCGGAAGAAATTTTTTCTAATATAAAAATCAATATGGATAGACAAAAGATGCGTCAGCATGGGTTATTATTTAAAACAAAATCAGAGGAGATAAAATGGAAATAAAAAAATTAATCATGTTTGCTTTGTTGGCATTTGTTTTTACAGCTTGCGCAGAAAAAGAATATATATGTCAAGACCATGAAAAAGATGGCGCAGTATGTGGCTATAGACCATAAGTAGCCATAAATATTTAGAAACATAGAATTTAAATTTACAGGACGGACTCAATAAATCCTTGTTTGCATGGAAAGTTAGACAAAAAGCAGATATGGCAGATCGCATAAATGTGTTAAATATCCATAAATTATTTATGGATGGCTCACCACACAGTTCTTATGTGTGTCAAGATTATGAAAAAGATGGTGCTATATGTGGTGTAAATTTCCAGTAGTAAAGCTTATTGTTATAACTTTTATTGTGCTCTTTTCCGGTTGTTATGATATTCCAAATATAACTACAAAGCATCTTAAGCCAGGTATTATGCTTTCATCTTTTCAAGATGAAAGCTTTACCTATGTGCTTCCAAGTAGTTTTACTGATATTGATTGGTATTATTTTCTAGATGAAAAAAATGGCAGAAATGTTTTTGAACGTAATTTGCCGTCTATGTTTAATGAAAAATTTCAGATCAATACTTACAGATATAAAGAAAGAAATATGTCACGAAGTAAGTTAGAAATTCGCAAAGATAGAGAAGAAAGCATTGATAGGAGTATTTATGATATTTTAATGGGTTGGCAACCTTATGAAAAAGGATTCTTTGCATATATTGATGGCGTAAAGTGCGAAGCAGGTTTTTTGATAAGTTCTATAACTCAAATTGGCTCTGCAAACTATGGCATTGATTGTCTTTATTATGATACTAGTGGTGCTGTATCAACTTTAGTTATTGGAGGCACTTTTAGATTATTTTTTGATCCAGTTAAACATAAAAACTATAAAGCAGAAGATATGGCAATACTATTTAAAAATGATATGAGTGAATTTTTAAAATCGATAAAATTAAAAAATATGGATAGACAAAGAATGAAAAAAGAGGACTTGCTTTTTGACAGAATATATAACCCTAGGGATGAATTTGATGAAATAATCTATGAGTGGTTTGATCCAAATAAATTTGACTGTACAAAGTACCAAAAAGAATATCAGATCTGCAAAAAATCACATCTTTGGAAAGAAATACGTAAAAATAAAAAATTTTTTGATGAGAAATACTATGAAACAGAAAGAAAGATAAGAGGTTAAGATGCTTAAATATAAAAAATTTATTTTTCTTTTTGTAGCTTTTTTGTTTATTGGTTGTTTTTCAGATAGCGGGCTTCAAGTAAATGAACGAAATGTAATATATAGCTA
>NZ_JAAKZB010000031.1:0-18521 GCF_015229965.1 Campylobacter concisus | reverse complement strand
TTCGAAAGATTTGTAATAGAACATGATTTTTCCAGTTTGGGTGATAATTATGTTATTCCGGCTATTATCAGCCTGGTAGCTAGTTTTGCATTTTTTATCTTGCCTTCTGTTCCGCAAAAAACATCAAAAAATGCCCGAGTAATGCAAATTTTCATTTTATAACACCAAAATCCAAAAAGAGAAATCAAAAAAAGAAAATCAAGAATTTGCTAAAGGTTAAAAATGTAAAATTAAAGGATAAAAGCAAAAGTTGGCGGATTTTGAACTAATTGGCAAGGTTTGGAGTAAGTCCACTTTTCAGCATACAAAGTGACAGGATAACAAGTGGACTTAATATCTATTTTTTTAATATCAAATTTAGTGCTTTATTTAATACTATATATAAGTAAGCGATTTATGATAAATTTCATATATAAATTTCTGAGATTTTTATCTACGTTATGTATTGTTATAGGTTTTGCCATACTTGTCTATTTTGCTTGCTATATTGTCTATTATCACAACAATTGGTTAGAAATAAGCACTGGAATATTAATGGCCATGATAGTTGTTTTTTTTATGAATATGATCTGGCCAGCCATTATATTGATAGATTGGCAAAATAATCCTAAGCACTTTTCTGGCTATTATCAACTCTTTTTGAATATATTTCTGATAGTTACTATTTTTTTGATGGGGGATAACGTTGGCTTTTAATAATATTGGTCTAATTTTCGGATCTATTGCAAGTTTTATATTTTTGATTTTTTGGCTAAAAGAGTCTAAAAACAAGGGTCGAAAATTTATGATTAGATACTTGTTTGTTTTTGTTGGTGCTATAATGATCATCCTAACAAATTTTATAAAAATTCCTAAAATTGTAGCATATGGCCTAGGTGATAGAAATTTACTCTATATCGCATTTGCTTGTTTATGTCTTCAGCTCATAGTTGATATTTACTATCTTGCTTGTTCTTTTTTTGTAAATTTAAACAAATTGATAGATAAATACAAATAATTCTTTTATGAGTCTTAAGCAGGTGGATTCGAGGGGTAATAACAAAAATAGAAATTCTGGAACAAGCGGAGAGCCTTTAAAGTAGGCTAAAAAAGATGTAAAAATTAGTTATTGCTCAAAGTGGTAGAAATTTGTATCAACAAAAGCACTGGCGTTTTATATAGTCTTGATGAATTACATAATACTTGGGAACATATTGATAATAAAAGTAGGCATTTGTGAGAGGCTAATGGGTAGGGGTGCAAAAGGTGAAATCTAAACCAAAAACTAATATTTGTGTTATTTATTATAATAAATTTGATGATAGTTTTGTAAAATCTGTCCCTATTGAAAATTGTACGTTAAATTATATTGAGAATGTTTTATTAAATGTCTATCCAGATGAAAAACATATCCAATTAGATGAAAATGGAAATGAATACCTAAGCGGAGCTTACGATGTAACGCCAGAGATAAACAAGATACTGTTTGAAAAATTTGGTATTGAAGTAGATATAGAAAATTTCAGTTGCCAACTAGAAGAAGAATATGAGTAAAATGAGTTAAATATGACTACTAATATTTATGTAAAAATACTAAATGAAAATATACCTGTTTGGCGTCCAGTCAAAGCAGTTTGCTTAAAGGAAAATTTTTTTAAGATAGTAGATAAGACCGATTTTGAAAAACTTGACGAGATGCTAGAATTTGGTTTTATGATATTGTTGTATGCAAAAATAGCAATGGCAATTTTTATGCTGTAAAACTATATTCATAAAAGGAGTTAGTATTGGCGATTTGGCAATGTGATTTTTACATTTTACCAAGCAACAGCGATGAGGCAGTTTTAAATTTAGAAACATTTGATGATTCTATCTTTTGGCATAAAGTATCAGTTAATAAAGAAATTTTTAATAGTGTTGCTTCTATTTTGCCACAAGTAAAATCATGGTCGGACAGCTTGGACATTTATGGCAATCTAGAGGATAGCTGCCTACAGATCTCTTTTGACAACAATGGATTGGTAGATGGGGCATTACTGCGTATAAATTTCACTAGTGAATATAAAGATATTTTAAAATTTATCATATCGCTCTGTGTCAAAAATGATTTTGAGATACTAACTAGCGAGCTTCAGAAACTGCCACTTTTGTATTCACAAATAGATCAATATATTGCTGGTTCTAAACGAAAAGAAAAATTTATGAAGTTGCAGAAACCTATTTAATTGATTTTGGTCAGCAAAGAAGGCAAGGTACTAAGAAAATGAAGCGTTTTATTTTGGATATATTTGATAGAAATTTAAACGAAGATGAAGCTCAAGGATATTTTAAAAATAGCTTTATGGAAATGGGTGATGAAGAGAAAAGCTATTATTTAGGCAATGAAGATAAATATTTAAAATTTTTTCTAGCACTTTTTGCTATCAAAGAAAAAGCATCAACAAGAATTTGTTTTTGCAACTATAAAAAAGCTACAAAGCTTCTTTTTGATGCAAAATATTCACAAAGCAGATTAGAAAATTTACTTAGAGCAAAAAGTATAACTTGCCAAGAAGATATTGAAATTTTTACAATGCTTAGTTTTAGGGACGCTTTTGGCGTGCAGTTTGCATATCGTATATATTTTCCTGAAATTTGTATCTATATCGCATCTTTGAGTGATTATTATTATATGGTTTATTGCAAAGATGAAAGCGAAGAGATAATAAAAAGAATAGCTATAAAATTTGGTCTTTGTTTGAGAGGTCTTGCCTAAATTTGTTGTGAATTAATAATATAAAGATTTTAAAATTTGGAAAATCAAATTTTTTTTAAAAAACATAAATGGAGCAGGCGATTGATGAAATTTGAAAATTTTTATAAAAATGTAAAAACAAGTAAGTATTTTGATAAGGATTCATTTATAGGACAAATAGTTCTTAGCGGCATATGGTATGATGATAAATATTGGCGACTAGAAAAAGATCTGCTTGAAATTTATGATACATATAAATGTGAAGTAAAAATTCCAAGAGAACTGTTTGCAGGGATAGTGTCTATATTGGATGTTTTTATTATGCATAGTACTCAAGAGCTTATATTTGAGAAAAAGTCTATCAAAAAGCCATATCTATCATTGGAATTTGACCCAAAAGAGAGACTGAAGGTGATAAGTAGCTACATATTTGGAATATATGATGGCGATATTAGAAGTGTTGATTTTGATTACATAGAGGACTTATGAAGTATTTTTATAAAAATTTAGCATATGAAAAATGCTATGATGAGAACTCATTTGTTGCAGGTCTTATGGATTATTTTGAGTGGAGTGATGAGAAGTATTGGCTATTAGAGAGCGACCTTATAGATATATATAAAAAATATCATAAAAAAGAGCTACCGATTAGGATAATGAGGGGCATAGTTTGGCTATTGAATACCCCTTTATATCACTTTGGCCCTTTCAAGGTAAAAACATGTGAGAGGTCTTTTAAAAAGAAAAGCAACTATCTAATCAGTCCTTTGAGACCCAGCATATCTGATAGAGTTAATAGGCTCAGGTCTTTAATCTTGACCGTGTCTCTAGATGATGATAAATTTTTCTATACAGATTTTATATATGCTCCAAAATAAAAGGTATGACGGTAATCTGATTAAAGGAGGTAAAATGAACTATTTAATAGGTTTTGTTATTTTTGCTGGAGGGCTGTCTATCATAGTGGATCCGGCTCCACCGATAAATATTTTTGGTATACCAAAAGGAGATACTATTCCTTATGGTCTAAATATACCAGTCGGATCGATCATGGCGTTACTTGGCTTGCTTTTTATATATAGGGAGCTAAAAAAAAGTAGTTGAAGGGTTGCAAATTTGGCTTTTAAAGGTAATGAAAAATGAGTAATTTCTTTATATCTATTGGATTTTTGATAACTGCTATTCAAATTTTTACTAGCAAGAAAATAGCGAGAGCATATGATAGTACCGACTACTCTTTGATGGGAGATTTCTACTTTCTTTCTGGTGTGGCGGCATTAGCGGGCGCCATATTATTTTTTTGGCTTGGATATAGGTCTATTAAATTTAAAGATATCAAGAAAGAATTTGAATGCAAATGGTGTAATAGCTGTGGCAAAGCTATTAAAGTCGGCAAAGATATCTCTTGGTGTCCAGACTGCGGCAAGCCACTAACTAAATTTAACGACAAGCACGGTAAAAAAGCATCTAAAATATAGGCTCTTTCATTGGCTATGTAAATTCCATATAAATTCATTTAAAATTTAGGCGATATTGCCAAGATAGGGAGTGGAATGGAAAAAGGTGAAAGAGTAGCTGTGGGTTGTATATCGTTTGTAGAGCTCGTTTTATGTATGGTCTATGGGAAGTACTATATTAGGGGCTGGAGTGAAGCCGATCTTCTCTCGGTCTCCTTTTTTGTTTGCACTTTTATCTATTGTGTTGCGCCATTTTTTGTCAAGAATAGCAAAGCAAGTGGCTTAATTAAATTTGACCTTCTGTCGTTCATTGCATTGCTCTTGATATATCTACTAGGCTTTAGGCTTATCTTGAATATTTTTGATGGCTCTTATATAAAATATATAGCTATTTTTATATTTACTATTTTGGCTGCAAGAGTAATACTAAATTTGTTTGCAAAATATAAAAATAGTTAGCTTTTGTATTAGTGAAGATTTAATTTTTATAATGTTTTATATATTTAAACGCATAGGCTGGTCTTTTATAGGATTTATGTGCTTGCTTGACTGTATATCTATGCTAATACATAAAAATGTAAAGGTAGGCAAAAAATTTTTTAAATTTGACGATGCTGGTTATTTATACTTGCTACCAGCATTTGGATTTTTGGTGCTAAGCATCTATGGTTTTTGGATGGCTTTTAGAAAAGAGCCACCAGTCGTGCAAAGACTAGAGGGTATGTGGTGCCCTGACTGCATGAAATTTTATAATATAGGTGAAACTACATGTGAAAAGTGCGGACAAGAGCTGCTAAAGTGCTATAACATACACTATGAAACAAGGGCAAAACCAAAAACTGGGCCGCTGTTTAGATCAAAGCCTAGAAATAAAAAGCGAAAGTTAAAGAGGTAAGTTTATAAATTTTATAATGCAAAATGGCGCAAGGCAAAAATAATTTAAAGGTAAAGTCATTTTGATTTTTGTTATTCTAGCGCTCTAGCTATCATCGACCACTCGTTTGCAAGCTTTTTAAGGCTAAATTTAGCATTTGCAGGGCTGGTTGATGGTAGTTTTATCACTTCATTTTTTGTCGCTTTTATGATCTCGCCTTCTAAGTATTTTTTGCAAATTTCATAAGCCTTGCCACCATTTGCATAGACTTGCTTAATATTTGCCTCATTAAATAATGGCTTTAAATTTACAGGCACGATCTTGCTCATCTTGGCATCGCTTGAGCCCTCTATCTCGCATGATATCGCCGCGTCATATATCGCGATGTGGTGAGAAAGTAGAAATTTTATCTTTTCATCCGTGCTCGCAGGCAGCGGAGCGTTTAATATCCCAGCCAACACCTGCCAAAAGCGGTTTTGCGGATTTGTATAGTAAAAGCCAAATTTACGAGATATGACAGATGGAAATGAACCAAGGATCAAAATTTTAGAGTTTTTGTCAAAGATTGGCTTAAAAGAGTGCGTTTGGCTCATATTTTGCCTTTTAAATTTATGAATAATTTTAGATAATGATATATAAAATTTGCTTTAGAAGTTAAATTTTAAGGAGCTGCAGTGCCTTGGCGCAAGATGAGGTTTTTCGATAAGAGCTGGACAAGTGGCGATCTAGACGATGATGAGTTTAAAAAGAGGATAGAGGATTATGACTCGTATATAAAGTCTTTTTATGGCGAGCTAAAGACGCTTGAGAGAATTTTTGTAGATCTAAATTTTAGTGACGCAAAGATAGTATCTTTTATCTTTATGAAAAGTGGCGCTAGGGCTAAATTTTATATCGGAGACTTGCAAAATGGCTACTACGAGCTAAGTGTCCTTTTTAAAAATTTTTATATAGATGACAGCGCTCTTGACGAGATCATAGCCAGTGAAGTGGCTTTTGCGGAGAAGAAATTTTATTTTTCATATATCATGGGCGATCTTAAGGAGCGCCATTTTGCCTTTGACGAGATATGCAGTATTAAATTTAAAAAGATTTCAAGCAAGATGTATTCTAGCTGTTAGAGTAAATTTTAGGTGCAAAAGCACCTAAAATTTAATTGATTTCGTCGCTAAAGTCAGCTAGGCTTAGGCGTTTTAGCTGGCGGTAGCGTCTTTGTGCGTCGGCTTTGTTTTTAGCTAGTAGCTCGTCTGCGTGCTCAGGGTTGGTCTTTTTAAGCGAGTTGTAGCGAACCTCGTTTAGCAAAAACTCTTCATAAAGCGACCAATCAGGCTCTTTTGATGTGATTTTGAGCGGATTTTGTCCCTCTTTTAAAAGGCGCGGATCGTATAGGTATGTCGGCCAGTATCCGCATTTTGTGGCGAGTTCGCCTTGGCCACCAGACTGCGACAAGCCACCTTTGATGCCGTGAGCGATGCACGGAGAGTAGGCGATGATGAGGCTTGGGCCATCATACGCTTCGGCCGCTGCGATCGCTTTTATCACGTTTGCTTGGCTCGCGTTTGAGTTGATCTGCGCTACGAAAATGTTGCCGTAAGTCATCGCGATGTAGCCAAGGTCCTTTTTCTGAGCTGGCTTGCCGCTAGCCGTAAACTGCGCTATCGAGCCTGCGCGGCTTGATTTAGAGCTTTGGCCGCCAGTGTTTGAATAAACTTCGGTGTCAAGCACTAGCACGTTTACGTTCTCACCGCTTGCTAGCACGTGGTCAAGTCCGCCAAAGCCGATGTCATACGCCCAGCCGTCGCCGCCGATGATCCATTGCGACTTTTTGACGAGAAATTTCTTAAGCTCTAAAATTTCTTTAACGCCTGGCGCGCTTAAATTTTGCTCTAAGATAGGCAATAAATTTTTCGTGATCTCTTGCGTTTTAACGCCATCATTTTTGAAATTTATCCAGTCGTTGTAAAGCGCTGAAAGTGCGTTTGGCACGCTATCTATGTTGTTTCTCATGATATCTTCGATGCGGTGGCGCATGGTCTCCATCGCTACGTTCATACCCATGCCAAACTCGGCGTTATCTTCAAATAGTGAATTTGCCCACGCAACGCCCTTGCCTTCGTCGTTTGTGGTGTACGGAGTAGATGGGGCAGAGCCGCCATATATCGAGCTACAACCAGTCGCGTTTGCTACGATCATACGCTCGCCAAATAGCCTTGTTATAAGCGTGATATACGGAGTTTCGCCGCATCCCGGGCAAGCGCCGTGGAATTCAAAGAGCGGCTTAGCAAAGCCAACGCCCTTAACGCTCTCTTTGTTCATAAGATCGTCTTTGTAAGCGACCTTTTTAAATAGATAATCAGCATTTTCTTGCTCGTTTTTGCCTAACTCTTCTTCAAGCGGCACCATGACGAGCGATTTTTCTTTACTTGGGCAGTTTTGCGCGCATAGCTCGCAGCCGGTGCAGTCTAGCGGGCTTACTTGGATTTTATATTTTAGTCCCTTGACCTCTTTGCCTTTTGCATCTAGGTTGTGCTCTTTTACGCCTTGTGGTGCTGCGCTAAGCTCGTTTTCGTCTATTAAAAATGGCCTGATTACAGCGTGTGGGCAGACAAATGCGCACTGGTTGCACTGGATGCAGTTTTGCTCGATCCATTTTGGCACCATGACGCCAACGCCGCGCTTCTCGTAAGCCGTCGTGCCAGCTTCAAAGTGGCCGTCCTCGTAGCCTATGAAGGCTGAGACTGGCAGGCTGTCGCCTCTGGCCGCATTTATCGGTTTTACGACGTTTTCGATGAAGCTGTTGCCGATGTATTTTTCCTCTTTTTGCTCATTATCTGCTAAATTTGCCCACGCAGGATCGACTGACACTTTTATGAGCCCGTTTGCGCCAACGTCGATAGCGTTGTAGTTCATCTGCACGATCGCCTCGCCTTTTTTAGCGTAGGCTTTGTGTGCGTACTCTTTCATATATTTTTGCGCATCTTCAAATGGTATGATGTCTGCAAGCTTGAAAAATGCCGACTGCATTATGGTATTTGTGCGGTTTTTAAGGCCGATGTCGTGTGCCAGCTTTGTTGCGTTTATGATGTAGAAATTTATATTTTTGCTAGCTAAAATTTTCTTAACTTTATTTGGCAGCTTCGCTATGGTCTGCTCCGCGTCCCAGATAGAGTTTAGTAAAAACGTGCCGTTTTCTCTTATGCCGTCAATGACATCGTAAATTTCAAGATATGCTGCGACTGAGCATGCTACAAAGTGTGGGTTTGAGACGAGATAGGTCGAGCGGATCGGCTTTTTGCCAAAGCGAAGGTGTGAGCGTGTGTAGCCGCCTGATTTTTTACTATCGTAGGCAAAATATGCCTGCGCGTAAAGATCAGTCTTATCGCCGATGATCTTTATCGAGTTTTTGTTTGCGCCCACGGTGCCGTCAGCTCCAAGACCGTAAAATAAGCACTCTTTAACGCTTTCGTCGCTTAGTGAAATTTTCTCTCCAGTCGGTAGCGACGTAAAAGTTACGTCATCAACGATACCAACTGTAAAGCCGTCTTTTGGCTCGCTTTGGCTTAAATTTTCAAATACAGCTAGCATTTGCGCAGGATCGACGTCCTTTGAGCTTAGGCCGTATCTGCCGCCAACGATCACTGGAGCGTCCTTTTGGCCGTAAAATGCAGCTTTTATATCAAGATATAGCGGCTCACCAAGACTGCCAGGCTCTTTTGTACGGTCAAGGACGGCTATGCTTTTTACGCTCTTTGGCATCACGTCAAAGAAATATTTTGTGCTAAATGGGCGGTACAAATGCACCTTGATGATGCCCACCTTTTCGCCTTTTGCGTTTAGATAATCCACGACCTCTTCAAGAGTTTGCGTAACTGAGCCCATGGCTACGATGACACGTGTCGCTTCTGGGTCGCCGTAGTAGTTAAACGGCTTGTAGTCACGACCAGTGATCTTTGAAATTTCAGCTAGGTAGTTTGCTACGATATCTGGCACTGCGTCATAAAAGCGGTTGCTTAGCTCTCTTGTTTGAAAATATATATCGTCATTTTGCGCTGTGCCACGAGTTTTTGGGCTCTCTGGGCTTAGCGCTTCGTCTCTAAATTTTTGCAGTGCCTCGCGGTCAAGAAGTCTATCAAAGTGTGCGTAGTCAAGCACCTCGACCTTTTGAATTTCATGGCTCGTTCTAAAGCCGTCAAAGAAGTGTAAAAATGGCACTCTGCCCTTTATCGCCGCTAAATGCGCGACGCCAGCGATATCCATCACCTCTTGCACTGAGCCGCTTGCTAGCATAGCAAAGCCGGTTTGACGACAGGCATAGATGTCTTGGTGGTCGCCAAAGATTGAGAGAGCCTGTGCTGCTATCGAGCGAGCTGAGACGTGGATGACGCCGGGGAGGAGCTGGCCTGCTATTTTATACATATTTGGAATTTTTAAAAGTAGGCCTTGAGAAGCTGTGTAGGTCGTAGTTAGCGCGCCAACTTGTAGCGAGCCATGCACCGTGCCAGCTGCACCGCCTTCGCTTTGCATTTCGACCACTTTTACTGGCATACCAAATAAATTTTTCTTGCCCTGCGCTGCCCAAAGGTCAGTGTAGTCAGCCATAGGCGAGCTAGGAGTGATAGGGTAAATTCCAGCTACTTCGGTAAATGCGTATGACGCGTAAGCTGCGGCCTCGTTTCCGTCCATAGTTTTCATTATTTTTGACATATTTCCGCCTTAAAATTATCTTAAAAATGGCTTTATTATAAGGAAATAATCCAAAATTTGTCATTAATCTCTATCATTAAAAAATTAAAATTTATAAATAACTAAGATGTAAGTCAAATTTTAATATTGTAGGGGACAAAGTAAAAAGGATGAAATTTTGATAAATATTCATAAAATAGCCTATCTAAGGGTTATCGCGCTAGCTTTTGCAGCTTTTATATTTAATACAACTGAGTTCGTGCCGGTGCCGCTTCTAAGCGACATAGCAAAGGATTTTGGCATGAGTACGGCTGATACTGGGCTCATCATCACGATATATGCGTGGAGCGTGACGATACTCTCGCTACCATTTATGCTTTTAACTGCAAATTTAGAGCGAAGGTCGCTGCTTTTAAAGGTTTTTATCATTTTTGTCGCTTCTCACGCACTTTGCGCGGTCGCTTGGAATTTCACGGTTTTAGTCATAGCTCGCGTGCTAATAGCCATCTCACACGCCATATTTTGGTCGATTACCGCCTCGCTTGCCGTCAGGGTCGCACCTATCAATAAAAGCTCGCAAGCTCTGGGACTTTTGGCACTTGGCACATCGATGGCGATGATACTTGGCTTGCCGCTTGGTAGAATTTTAGGCGATAGCTTGGGCTGGCGTGTCACATTTGGGCTCATAGGGATCTTTGCTGTGGGTGTTGGCGCTTGGCTATATAAAATTTTACCACTTTTGCCTAGCAAAAACTCAGGCTCGCTAAAAAGCTTGCCAGAGTTAGCTAAAAATGGCTTTTTGATGGTGATATTTTTGCTAACTGCTATCGTTATCAGCGCGCATTTTAGCACTTATAGCTACATCGAGCCATTTGCTAAAGATATTAGCGGCTTTGATGGTAAATTTATCACTATATTTTTGCTTTTGTTTGGCGTCGCTGGTATCGTAGCAAGCGCACTTTTCTCTAAATTTTATAAGCTCATACCAAATGCTTTTACAGCTATCTCAATAGCGATCATTTTAGCCTGCTTGATTGCGTTAAATTTGATCGCTACAAACGAGACTTTTATGCTTGCGCTTGCCTTTATATGGGGGCTTGGCATAGCTGGGATAAATATGAGCTTTCAGATAAAGGTGCTAAGCTTAGCCTCAAATGCCACAGATGCTGCTATGGCGATATACTCAGCTATTTACAATATCGGCATAGGAGCTGGCGCACTCATCGGACATCAGACGATAGTTCGCCTTGGAGAGCAAAATATCGGCAACGTTGGTAGTATTTTTGCAGCGGTTGGGCTTGTCATCTTTCTCGTTGCGGTGGCTAAATTTAGGGCAAAAGAGCTCAAAAAGTAAATTAAATGAAAATTTTTATTTTAGTTTAATAAAAGCTTTTCTGCACTAGAATTTGACCAGTTAAATTCGCTCAAAGGAGTATAAAATGGCTTTTGGGGGTATTATAATCGGTCTAGTGACCCTTTTTGTAGTGGGGTATGCCATCATTAAAGGCAAATACGCGCCACTCGTTCTCTTTCTTTCTGGCGTTTTTATGCTGATCTGCTCGGTCATGCTTGGCACTGGGCACTTTATGCCAAAGCAGGCTGTGCCAACAGGAAATGAGTATTTTAACATCGTAGAATTTATACGCTACATGTTCTCAAATAGGCTTTCAAATCTTGGCCTTATCATCATGTTTATGGTCGGTTTTGCAAGCTATATGACGCACATCGGAGCAAACCACGCCTTCGTTGGTATCGCAACAAAGCGCTTTAAGATGATAAAAAACCCTTACATCATGGTCTTTGTCGCATTTTTGGTCGCAAAGCTCATTAGTATGGTTATCATCAGTGCCGTTGGGCTGGGCGTTTTGTGCCTTGCTCTGCTTGGGCCTGTGCTCATCTCGCTTGGGCTAAATAAACTAACAGTAGGCTCGATCTGTGCTATGTCTGGAGCCGTTTCGCTGGTGCTTCTTGGCGCTTCTACGGCCGCTGCTGCAAAGGCTACGCAGCTTAATATTCTGGATTATGTATTTACCTATAAAATTCCAGCAGGCCTGCCAACGACGCTGGTTATTGGCATCGCTCTAGTTTTTTGGAACAGATATCTGGATAAAAAAGAGGGCTGGGTTTGTAGCGAGCATGTGGGCGATGTTATGGAGTTTGAGGGGACAAAGGACGAGCTTAAAGAAGCGCCTAAAATTTACGCACTACTACCCTTTTTGCCGATGATATTAGTCGTTGTATTCTCACGCTACGCTA
This sequence comes from Campylobacter concisus, assembly GCF_015229965.1. GTDB lineage: Bacteria > Campylobacterota > Campylobacteria > Campylobacterales > Campylobacteraceae > Campylobacter_A > Campylobacter_A concisus_BD. The sequence goes on along the minus strand of NZ_JAAKZB010000031.1, from coordinate 6,538 downwards.
TCACTTCTATCAAGCTTGATATTTCAGCCATTATCATCATCTCAGTTGTCATTGCCATGATATTTGAGGCGATAAGGTGCAGGTTTAAATTTGACGTTATTGCTGATGGGCTCAAGGTCTTTTTTAACGCTATGGGTAAGAGTTTAAGCGGCGTTGTCGTTTTAATCATCGCAGCTGGCGTCTTTGCAGAGGGTTTTAAGGCTCTTGGTATGATAGATGCGATCATAAAACTTGCAAATACTCTAGGGCTTGCTGGCTTTGGCATGTCGGTGCTTTTTGTCGTTATCACAACGCTAGTTACCATCATCTCTGGCTCAAACGGAGCGAGCTTTTATCCGCTCATAGAGATGGTGCCACAAATCGCATCTAAACTAAATGTAAGCTCGGTCATGCTGGTACTTCCTATGCACCAAGCCTCAACGATCGCCCGCCCGATCTCGCCAGTATCAGGCGTAGTCATCGCCATAGCCGGCATGCTAAAGTGCAGCCCAATGGATATCGTAAAGCGCTGCAGTGTGCCTGCTATTTTGGGTCTAGTAAGTCATCACATTTTTGTATTTTTACTTTCATTGTGAGGACGGTATGAAGCGAGTTGTTTGGGACTTTAGCGATGCTTATGGCGACATTGATAGTGCTAAATTTAAAGAGGCGTTTGAAAATTTAGAAGCGCTTATCTTAAAGGCTAGAAATTTAGCCAGCAAAAAAGAAGGTTTAAACTTAGCCATAAATGCTTATGAGCTTGCTTTTTGCGAGCTAAATTCACTTTTGGCGTTTTGCAGGTGCAAGGCGAGCAATGACGTAAAAGACGAGCGAGCAAGCGCTGCGGAGATCCCACTTTTGATGAGTGGGATAAATTTAGAAAAAGCAAAGCTAGCCATTTTTAATGCCATTGACGAGCTTGAAGGCTCAAATTTATTCTTTAAAAGTGGTGAGTTTGAAAAGATAAAGCCACTTTATGATGAGTACAAAAATAGCTATCAGCGTATACTTAGCGCAAAAAGTGGCGAAATTTATGATCAAATTTCACTTAGCAATTTTGCGCCGCTTTATGGCATATTTAGGCACCTAAACAACCTCATATCAGTAAAAGCAGTAAATAGCTCTGGCGAAAAAAGCACCTATAGCTACGTAAAATGCGCTGGCATTTTAAAAGGCTCGCCAGATCAAACTCTAAGAAAGAGCGTCTTTTGCGGGCTAAAAGAGCACTATGAAAAGCATGCAAATTTATACGCAGATTTGCTAAATATGCTAGCTGGCTTTAGGCTTAGTAAATTTAATGCCGCAAAAACCGACTTTTTAACGCCAAGTCTGGAGCAAAATAAGATCAGCAAAGATACGCTTGAAGCGATGTTTGAGGCAGTTCGCATGAGGTTAGAGAAGATAAGAGAGTGCGTGAGCCTTAGGGCAAAGTACCTTCCAAACGGCGAAATTTACGCTTGTGACCTTTTGGCTCCCTCGCCATTTGCTAGCAAGGATAAATTTTCCTACGAAGAGGCTATAAATTTGATCCTTGCAGCACTTAGCAAGGTTGATAATGAAGCTTGTGAATTTGTTAATATGATGCTAGAAAAGGGCTGGATAGAGGCTGAGGTGCGTGACAATAAAGCGGCTGGGGCATTTTGCGTTTGGCTTGGTAAATTTAAGCAGCCGCGACTTTTTTCAAGCTATACAGGCGCTCTATCTCACGTCATACAGCAGGCTCACGAGCTAGGCCATGCTTGGCACTACTGGCTTATGCGCGACATCTGTGCACTTCATCAAAAGCCGCCTATGAGCTTGGCTGAGTGCGCTAGTACGTTTAACGAAGCCCTGCTTAGAAATCACCTTAGAAAAAGCAGTAGTGATGATAAATTTTGCTTTGATATCCTTTGGCAGGAGCTAAAGTCAGCAGCAAATTTCATGTTAAATATCGGCGTTAGATATGAGTTTGAAAGCACCTTTTTAAAAGCCAGACAAAATGGAGTTGTGAGCGTTAAAGAGATAGAAAATTTTATGCAGATGGCTTGGGATAAATTTTATGGCGAGACGACAAAAGATAGTGAAAATATTTTGCCTTACTTTAAGCTGCATTTTTACAAAACAGATCAATATATCTACAACTATCCTTATATGATCGGCTATTTGATATCGCAGTTTTTAATAAGCGAATTTGAAAATGATAGCGGTAAATTTCTGGCAAGATATAAGGCATTTTTGATGGATAGTGGGGTGATGAGCGTCGAAGATCTTTTGCAAAAACACTTCAAAAAAGATGCTAGAAGAAGCGAATTTTGGCTTCAGTGTGTGGACCATGCTTTGTGCTACGCAGATGAGTTTAAAAAGCTAGAAAAGAAAATAAACTTCTAAATTTAACATCCCAAAACAACCAAAAACGTTACAAATTTCTACAAATAAGTGATAATAAATATCATAACTAAGAATAATTTTAGCTAAGCTTTTTTATAATCGTTATCATAAAAACAAATAAAAATTAGGAGCTTGTTATGTCAGTTTTAGTTATCGGAGCAGATGAGATAACGCCTATTAAGGCTGTTTTGCATGATTTGGGAGCTGAGAAGATAGAGCACTGGGATGCTAGAAACGAAAACCGCGTAAATCGCAAGCCAATCCCACAAGATACTGAGTGCGTGGTGATGCTAACTAGCTTTTTAAACCACAACACGATGAAGACCATTAAAACTCAAGCAAAAAAGAGAAATATCCCTATCGTTTGTGCTAAAAGAAGCGTTAGTTGCGTATTTTGCGAGTATTGTAAGGTCTTTGGCCTAGATAAGGAATTTGGATGCAAAGAATAATCGATGAAGTTCGGGTTTTTATCAGATATTGGCGAAATAACTCCAAGTATTTTTGCAAAGCTTGACAAGCTTTCGCGTGCGAAAATTTTTATCGCACTTTATAATGTTGGCGTTGAAAGCGAGCTAAAGATCCCGCTTTCTTACGCTAAATTTCTAAATTTCAAAGACATTTTTGAGGCTAGGATAAATTTCTTACTGCGTGATAAATTTTTAAATTTCAAACCAGTTGATAGCTTTTGCATGCCTTCAAACATCGTTATAAATGCTTATTTGAGAAATGATTTTAAAGGGTTGAAATTTGTAGCAAAAGAGCCAAAGATGGCAGCTGCAAAGATGATAAAGATGCTTTATAGAAGCGGGGAATTTGAGTTTTTCATTGACGCAGCGCAGATGTTTTGCCAGTTTGTTTATGATAAAATACGCCTCCGCCATCAGGACAAAGAGGTCGTGCTAAATGGCGGTGTCATCTCGGTCAAAAAGGGTGGCAAAAATTTGCTCAGCGTCATGCCAAGCTTTAAAAGGGTGAGTTTTGATGATATGAGAAATTTAAACGACGACATCGATGCAGCCGTTTGCGCGCTTGGTCACGAGTGCGAGATGGTCTATATAGTCTGCCCTAGAAATGAGGAATTTAGGCGGCACGTTGAGGTTAGGCACTGCTTTGCAAGAGGGTGCATAAAGCTCGTGCCTTATACGATTATTAGTAAAATTTTTTAAAAAGGATAAAAATGATAGGTATAGTTTATGGAAGCAGCATGGGAAATACCGAAGATGCAGCAAAACTTATAAGCGAGGGCTTGGGGCTTGAAAACGAGCTTCTAAACGTCTCTGACGTAGATGCAGCGAAGCTAAATAGCTTTGATAAGCTCATCCTTGGCACATCGACTTGGGGTAGCGGCGATCTTCAAGATGACTGGGATGCGTTTGACTTTAAAGCGTTAAATTTAAGCGGTAAAACGGTCGCTGTTTTTGGCATGGGCGATAGCGAGAGCTACTCTGATGAGTACTGTAACGGCATGGCAAAGCTTTACGATGAGGTTGTAAAAGCAGGTGCAAAGGTAGTTGGCGAAGTTAGCACTGACGGATATACATTTGATGGCTCTGATGCTGTAAGAAATGGTAAATTTGTAGGTCTAGCGCTTGATGCTGATAACCAGAGCGACAAAACTGAGGGTAGAATTTCAGCTTGGATCGAGCAGATAAAACCATACTTTGCGTAATTAATTTAGCTAGATCTTCTAGCTAAATTTATATATCCATAGCCGAGATGAAGCTTTTTATCCTCTCATTTTGGCTGTTAAAAAACTCATCTACCAAGCCATCAAACGCGATCACGCCTTTATCTAAAAACAAAATTCTATCAGCTATCTTTCTAGCAAAATTCATATTATGAGTGACGATGATCATAGACTTTTTCTCTTTTGCAAGAGATAAGATGACCTTTAAAACTTCTGCCTCAAGCTCTGGATCAAGCGCACTTGTAGGCTCGTCAAGTAGCAAAAAGTATGGATTTACAGCTAGCGCTCTAGCGATGGCCACGCGCTGTGCTTGTCCGCCTGAGAGCCTGTTTGGATAGGTATCTTCTTTGTGGCTAAGTCCTACTTTAGCTAAAAGCTCTTTTGCCTCTTTTATCGCTTCGTTTCTATCCTTTTTTTGAACGTAGATCGGAGCTTCGGTGACATTTTGAAGCGCTGTTAGGTGCGGGAAGAGGTTGAAGCTTTGAAAGACCATGCCTGTTTTTTTGCGAATTTCTAAAAGCTCTTTTGAGCTAAGCTTATCTTTAAAATTTACACTCCTGTCATCTACCTCTAAAGTGCCACTTTGTGGGATCTCAAGTAAATTTATGCATCTAAGAAGTGTTGATTTGCCACAACCAGATGAGCCAACTATCACGGTCGTTTGCCCCTCTTTAAAGCTTGTGTTTATGTTATCTAGCACCAAATGATCGCCGTAAGATTTGCTTATATTTTTAAAATTTATAGCCATTAGACATACCTTGAGACAGCTTTTTCAAGCCTTGATTGAAGATAGGTTAAAAGTGTGCAAACCACTAGATAGATGAGCGCTGCTAGGATGTAGAGGATGAGTGGCTCAAAGGTCCTTGCTGCGATCCTTTGAGCGACCATAAACATATCTACCATCGTTATAGAAGCTGCTAGTGAAGTGTCTTTAACAAGGCCTATAAATGTGTTTGAAAGCGGAGGGAGCGAGATCCTCACTGCTTGAGGTGCGATGATGCGCTTTAAAATTTGATAGTGTGTCATGCCAAGTGATATGGCAGCCTCCCACTGACCTTTTGGCACAGAAAGTATAGCAGCCCTTACAGACTCAGACGCATAAGCACCCACGTTTAGGCTAAATGCGATAGTAGCAGCGCTCCAAGTATCAAGCGTGACACCGATGCTAGGAAGCCCGTAAAATACGATGAAAAGCTGCACAAGAAGCGGCGTACCGCGAAATATCCAAACGTAGGTGGCAAATATAAATTTTAAAATTTTTATATTTGAAAGCCTCGCTACTGCTGTGACAATGGCGATGACAAGCCCTAGCGAAAACGAGAGCAAAGTAAGTGGGATCGTCACTTTTAAAAGCGCGATGATCATCGGTAGTGTCGAGCTTGAAACAAGCTCGATCACTCTATCTAAATTTTCCATTTTTGCCTTAACTATTCCTTATTTTTGAAGATATAAAAAAACATACATAAAATTATTATGAAAAATATAATTGGTAGATATATGTTGAAAGCTTCTAGATTACTCTCTGAACCAAATAATGGCAATATGCCTTTTGCTTTTTGCAAGAACTCAACGCTTAATAAATTTAGATAATCATTCCAAACACTTAGAAGTGCGATGAATTGAAATAAAGTTATAAATAAGAGTATCTTGTTTTGTCTTTGCTCCATTTTGGAGCTTTTCTTGGTATAAATTCTTGCTAGATAATCTTTAAAATAGACAACATATTCGTTTGAAGTTTTGATCATATTTTCTATATTCCATTTTTCTTCTATTGCATGGTAAATTTTACTATCAGCTTCAATAGAAAGTTTAAATTTTTGATTAAAAATATTTAGATTTTCGATTTTATTTATTATTGCATCGATTTTATCGCTGTATTCTGATATTTTTGATATAGAGTTATCTTTTAAGATATTGTCATTATAAAATTCGAGTATTAAATTTATCTGTTTAGATAAATAAAACCAAAGGTACTGCATTTGAAATTGTATTGGTATGTATCTGTATTTATCTTTTTGATTTTGTAATATTATCGTATGAAAGCGACCATTGAAAAAGTATAAATTATCGTGTTTTGAGTTTGCTGATTTTATTTTTATAGGAGAACTATAGTTTTGATTTCTTTCAGCTAATGAGTTTAAATTTAATAAATAATTTGAGTATTTTTCGAACTCTTTATCATTTAGGTTTTCTAAGATAGCTACATTTGTTATATTTCCGCTATTATTTAGTATTTTAAGGCTATCTACACTATCTTTGAGGTTAAAATTTGCATCTATAAATTTTTTTGCCTCTTTGATCAAGTTGTTTTGCAAATTTAAGATAATAGACGGCAGATATGAGTTATTGGTTTCTTTAACGAAGATATTGCGAATACAATTATAAAAATCTAATTTGTCTTGTTCGTGTCTAGTGACATTTTCTATATTATTTAATGGCAAAACAAAGTCAAGCTCATACACTATACAAAATTGAAATAGCCTGTAATCAAACATTAAATATGCT
>NZ_JAAKZB010000030.1:0-19321 GCF_015229965.1 Campylobacter concisus | reverse complement strand
GTTTCTATATCCCTCTTTACAATAACACTTTTATAAATTCAATAAAAACTTTGAACTTATTTTTATTGATCTTGTAAAAACAAGTAACATCAATCAGGATATAAAAATATAATCAACAACAAAAATATTATCTCTTAATGAAATAAAAAATCTCCCAAAAAAACACAAAATTTGATCTTATATAAAATTTTTTCCCAAAAAAAGAAACAAATACTGCCCTCCATTTGTAAAAAAGTACTTACATTAAAGAAAAACCAAAGACCATAAAATAAACCAATGATAATAGTCTTTCTTTTTTGGTGTTTTGTTTTTGTGCGAATTTTTTGCTTGCAAAAAATTAATAGCACAATTATAAAAGTTCAAAAGTTATTTACTTTTGATTTACCTTATTTTTGGTTCCGGCAAAAAGAAAAGAATAAGAAGGGAAAACGCTATAAAAAATGGTCTTAAAGTGCGGTAATTTCGTGGACCGTAGCCATTTTATATTTTCCCATGACTGGGAAAAATGGTTTTCTGTGTGGGAAAAATTTAACCACACTAGCAAAATTTTTCCCAAGAAATTATAATTAATCATAATTTTTTACAGCAATAGCAATTTTTGGGAAGTTTTTATCGCATGTGTATATAACTTCGCAGCCTTCTTTATCTGCGCAAAAGTATTGCAATGCATCCTCCAAGTCGGCGTTAGAATTTTTAGAGTACTTTATAGCCTTCTTTATTGTTTCGACACCAAAGCTTGCTAGCTGCCATTTTTGAGTTATCACTTCTAGAAAGTCAAGCAATATAAGCTGTTTTTGTTTTGAATGACGTAAATTGTAATAAAGTGTGCTAATACTATCTTCACTAATAACAATGTCAGTGCCATTTCGCATTAAATTTTGCATGAGTGCAACAGCTTTTTGGTTATTTGCTCTATCAGTATCAATAATATCAATAATAATATTTAGGTCAAAAAAAACTTTCATTATTCATCCCTTTGGTTTAGTTCATCTGATTTAGCAGCCCTAAGTGACTTAGCATCGCCTTTAAAATCACCCTTAAACGCTCCAACAAATTTCATAATATCTGCAATATCACCCTCTACGCCGCTTGCTGTTTCATTTACTCTTTCAGATTTTACCTCAATGGCTTCTGGTTTGACCTCTGCTGGTTCTTCATCGTGTTTTTTTGATATCACGATCTCAGTTTCACTCTTATTTGCCGAATGTTGGATCTGTTTTACGCTATCGATCTGAAAATCATCAGGGGCTGCCAAAACCTTGTCAAATCCATCATAGGCTGCATCAGTTAAAATTTCTTTTGTCATTTCGAGCGTTTCGAAATTAAATGTTTTAACAGTCGTTTGCCTTAGTTGTTTGAGGTCTTTTATTGAGCCTTTGCCTACGATTTGTGGGTTGAGCATAAATGAGTTTTTACCTATGATGTCAAATTTATCCTTGTCATTTTCGCTGATTTTAAAAATTGCCTGCTTATCTTCTAACTCTTTCAGGGCTCGATACACGCTCGATTTTGCTAAAATTTTCCTTTCTTCAAAGTATTTGACAAAATCACTATCATATTTAAATATGTTCTTATAATTGACATTTTTTATCATCACTAAAAAAACCGTTCTAGCATTGTTTGAAAGATTTTCAACTAAAAAGTCTAAGTTTTCAACAAATACTTTTATAAACGCGTCTTTTGACTGTTCTTTTTGTAAAAAGCTTGTTACTATCGTTTTTACTTCACCTGTTTGGCTATCTACTATCTCTTGTGTACGATTGTAAAGCCTGGCACTCGTAGAACGAGATTTTTCAAGGTCTATAATCTCTCTTGCCATATTTGTCCTTTTTTCATTTTTTGACACGAATTTACATTTTTTCGCCTTATTGCCTACTTAATTTTTCCCAAAAAATGATACAAAATTTATTATAGTAGAAAATTTTTTCCCAGAAAAAAATATTTTTATTTTAAAAGGACGGTTTTAAATCAAAATTATAAATAATTTTTGCTATATAATATTTTTACATAACAAGAGTTTTTGGGGCTGCTCATAAATTTAATTTAAGAGTGTGCAATACTCACAAATGATTTTTGTTAAATTTCACGACCTAAAATTAAAAATTTGAAAAATATTTAAAATTTGTACTATCTAGAAAATCATAAAAATAGATTATTTTTATGAAAAGATAATTTTTATAGTTTGCGGGTCTAATGGACCCGCAAAAAACAACGTAATTTTAGTAATATTTTATTTAAATTTTTACTACTAAAAATATAAAAATTTTAAAAAGTATTTATTGAAAAATAATTTTTATTATTTGGGGGTCCATTGGACCCCCAAAAGCAAAATAACTATTTTTTTAAAATTTATAGTGAATTCCACGACCTAAAATTAAAAAAATCAAAAAAAGATTTTATAAAAATTGATTTTTTAAAAAAACTAGTAATCATATTTATATTTCTATGTTGTAAAATTTAAGATTGGCTTATTTTATTTAGAGTATCAATAGCCATATTTAATATCGCCTGGCTTCTCTTTGATATGAAATTTTCTGCTACTCGCAAGATCTCTTCATCTAGGTTATAAAATTCATGTCGCTCAAACTTAAAGTTAGATAACTTTTCAAGTCGTCCTATATGTCTTGGCATAGCAAACATCTTAGCCTGATCATCAAAATTTAACTCAAACCAGCTTATCTTATCCTCCATCAAGCTATCTATGTTTTTCAATTCTTCCTGAACTATAAAATTTAAAAAGGATAGACCATTATCAAAGATTGGTGCTGCCTTAATTAGCTTTTGGCTTTCATTATCTATTAACATGCCAAAATTGCCTAAATGTCTATCTGTATTTAGTATCAAGGCATCAAAGAGCATTAAATCCTCAAATGCTTCTTTGCCATAAATTTCTTCTATTTTTTTCATCAAATTTAGTTTGTCTGACTTTATATCGCTCTTGTCTAAGCAGTAGTAAATTGGTAAATAGCCATACTTTTCACTGGTAAAAAGCTCACAAGAACTTACAATTTCTTTTTTGAAAGCGACTAGATCATAGCCTATTGCATTTAAATTTAGTGCTTTTGCGATTTGGGCCATATAATATTCACAATATGCTTCATATCCGCCTTCTGTGCTTTTTGTATTGCTGCCTTTATATAGTTCAATCTTGCCACTACTTTCATTTTTATGCCAACATTTCTTTAGCATACCATTTGTTGTTAATTCTGGAGAAACAGATAGCTCTTTTAGTCTTGTTGATATGCCAGTAAAGGCAACTAATGCAAGTGTTTCATTGAAAGAATTGCTATATAAATTATAATCAGACCATTTGTAGTCTTGCTCGTTTGATACCACCCAATAGCAATCATTAAGAGAAAGCCCAAAGGATATGTTGATATAGGCCATAAAATTATCTTCTCTTGTTATGCCGCTACTAGCTAGAATTTCATTAACAAATTCTCTATTCTTTGGGATTTTTCTATTTCTAATCCAGTTCTCTAGCGATTCTTTAATGTTTTGCGGGCTCTTTTTTATTTCATATGGCACCATATCCTGGTGTAAAATTTTAACGTTGATTAGATGAGTAATCTCCTTTTCAAAACCCCTAAACATCTCTTTTTCAAAACAGACATTAAATTCCAAAATATCGACGTCTTTGTTTTTTAAAATATATGCTTTTTTCATTAAATATCTTTTATTTTTATTTAATAATATGTTTAATTATTATAAAAACTAGTAAATTATTAAAAAATATTGTTTTTTATTTTTTAATATTCAAATAATTGTAAATTTAAATAAAATTATTTTTTTATATTAAGAATACTATATTAGTCAATATTTTTAACTAATTTTATAGCTCACTCAAAATTTTCTGATTTATCTCTTTGAGAGCTTCTTTAACCATAGTATTTATTTCTTGTTCTTTGCCAAGCCTTGTTGCAAGATCTAAAATAACGTTATAAAGCATTATATTATCTTTTGGAAATCTAATACACTCCATCCCTACTACTACATAACTCTCTACTATTTCGCCCAACTCTTTTGGGCTTTTTGTCGCACCTAGCTTTGCCAAAAGCTCGTCTGGAAGCTCTATCTTTTTTAACGCCATTGTTCTTTCCTTTCTGATTTTATTTCTTAATGCCCTCTAATTCAATATAACCCAATGCTTTTTGAACTTTTTTCTGGGAAATTTTTAAGCCTCTCCATCTATTTTTGTCCCAAATTCTGACATAACTTTTTCAAGTGTAGAATATGCTTCATTTAGATCAATGCTTGCACCATCGATATAGTCCTTTAAAATAGCCTCGTATTCATCTTGGCAAGACAAACAAGTATCTATTAAAAATCCCTTTTGGTTCTCATAATTTTTAAGCCCACGATAGTAAAATGCCTGGTGCTCTATATCTATTATAAAAGGGACAATGCCATTTCTTAGGCACTCTTTAAACATTATTAACCTACCAATTCTACCATTGCCATCTTCAAATGGGTGTATTCTTTCAAATTTATAATGAAAATCTATAATATCTTTTATATCTATATTAGTTTTTATAGTGTATTCACTAAGTAGCCTTTCTATCTCTTGCGTAACTTGTTTTGGTTTAGTAGTTGAAAAATCCCCTATATAATTTGCTGTTTTCTTATAGTCGCCTATTACATCATCGCTAGTCCCATTCTTTAAAATTCTATGAAGCTCTTTTAAAAAATCTTGCGTGATAGGCTCGTGAATTTTTTCTAATATATAGTCAAATGCCTTAAAATGGTTTCTAGTTTCTATAACATCATTTATTTTTATCTCTTCGCCATCTTTTTCAGAAAAAAATGAGCTTGTTTCATAGATATGTCTTGTTTGCTCTTTTGTTAAACGACTACCCTCAATGTGGTTAGAATTATACGCAAAAGCTATTTGATTTAAATGATAAAAGCCATTTTTTATATTATTTCTCTTTTCATATAGTAAAATTTCAAGAGATGATACTTTTTGCATAGCCAAACCACCTTTTAAAAGTTTAAAACTAAATTTATAATAATATAGCCAATAATAATAAAAAAATCAATACAAAAGTCTATAATATTTAGCTTTTTGTTAAAAATAATATTTTAAATAAAAATATATATTTATTACTTGACAACACAATCTATTATGATATAATCTCTAAATATATTTACATAATAATTATTAAAAATAAGAGCGGTTAAAAAATCTGTCCTTGTGACAAATCGTAAAAAATATTTTACATAATGGCTTATTATGTAAAATAAAAGGAGAATTTTATGAAAAATAATGAGAAATTAGACTTTGCAGACGAGATGGCAAATTATAGAGATAGTTTCATTTCTTATAATAAGATAGCAGACAAGAGTATTAACACAATTAATACATATAGAAATTGTCTTGACGGCTTTGTAGAGTTTTGTTACGAGAATAATGATGTAATTAGCTTTAATAATCTAAGTCAGAAGCATATAACTGATTATTTTATATGGTTAAATGACTTATATAGAAAAAAACAACACAAAAAGAGTGCTACTAGGGCTAAAAGCATATCAAGCTCAACAAAGATTAGTTATTTAACTATTTTAAAGATTTTCTTTAAGTATATTACTAATAATAACGATAAGCTTATAGATTTAGAGAAAATACTAGACAATTATAAGATCGCCAAGAAAAAAGTAAATAAATTTGAAAATTTTATGAAAGAGGGTGAAAGAGATAAAATTTTAGACTATATAGAAAATAAGCTGGTTAAAAAACCTGAGCATAGATACATTAAAAATTATAGAAATTCATTGCTTATAAAACTAATGCTAAAAAGTGGGCTAAGAATAAGCGAGGCACTAAATCTTAAATTTTGTGACTTTCAAGAGAGTGATGACGGAGAATTTTACGATATAAATATACTAGCCAAAGGTGGAGAGTATCAAACGGCATATATACCAAAAAGCCACACAGAAAATGATTTCGAGAAGCTATCTAGCATATATCCACCTGAAAGCTATATTTTTACAAATAAAAACGGCGATAAGCCTATTTCTAGGCAATGCGTATATACTTTGCTAGAGCGCATATATAGAAAGTGTGGCATAGTAAATAAAAGAGGTTGCCATATATTAAGGCACTCGTTTGCTATGAATATGGTTGAGAAAAATACGAATTTGGGCGTTATCCAAAAAGCTCTTAGGCACAAAAAGATACAGACTACTATGATCTATGCAGACGCTACTGGGGATATGGTTAAGAAAGAGATGAGGCGAATAGAACAACAAAGACAAACTATGAACGATATAAATCGAACCGAAGAAGTGGCTAAATTTTAGTCAAACAAAGTAGCTTGTTTGGGTCTGTAACTCGGCATTAAACATTTTCAAGACGCTAAGTCCTCTTTATGTTTTTAAGGAATTACGTAATTTTTATAAGTCGCATAATTTTGTTGCGAAATAGGAAAAATCTTAAAAATTACACCGATATGTCTATATGTTTTTATTAAAAATAAAATAATAATATTCTATTTTGTATTAACTTTTGCCCTACTTTATACTAGAATTTCTAAAAAAGAAAATAAGGACCAGTATGTTACAATGAGAGCTATAGTCTTAAAAATAACGAGCATAGCGAAGTTAAAAAGTATATAGTCTGTTTAAGAATTTCTGAAGCTAAAATTAAAGAAATTCTAAAATACTTCATAGAATAAATAGAAACATCAAAGATATCAAATTTAACTGAAATTTCAGAAGTAACACTATGTAAAATCTTTAGAAAAATAAGAATTCTTATGTATAAAGAGTATGGAAATATATCTAAGTTTTCAGGCGAGATATAGATTTATGAAAGCTACTTTGGATATAAAAGAGTAATGAGAGAAAAGAGGTAGAGGAGTGGCAAAACAAAACTTCCGTGCTTAACTTCTTTGCCTAGCCCATTACTGCGAGCAAAACTGGGTATACTAAAGCGTGACGGCAACAAGGATTTAGAGCTTGATAGTTTTACTGTCTATTCTGATTGCTGAAATCTTATGACGGATTATTAGATTATGTATCCAGAGCTCATTATAAAGTATAACACTCTAAGAATGGATTTCAGATACGCTGCGCTTACTACTTTACAAGAAGCTGCAGACAAAAAACCATAGAAACTTTCGGGTATATGCCAAACATAGTTTATTAAAATTTAAAGGGATTTGGCATAGTAGCACTAGTGACCGAAGGAAAGCTAAGAGAAAGAGAATTTCTTTTTGTATTTAAAGGAAATCGAATTTAGATATAATAACAGTAAAAATATAAAAAGATCTTTATTAAATTTTAATAAAATTAATAAGAGTCTTTATAAGTAGCAAGATGATGTCGTGGCTAAAAATCCACCCAGGTTCGATTTAGTAAATCTTATTTAAAACTCAAGGAACAAATAGTGTCTAATTTAAAAATTTATAGAGGAACAATAGATAATCTAAGAACAAATTTAGAAACAAATGTTAGCGGTAGCGTAAGAAAGGGCAAGGGTGATATATCTACATCTAATACATATAGTTCGACTTTTAGGATAGATGGTAGGCAGTTTATTCTTAAAACTCAAAACAATACTTTGTCGCAAGGTGATGATATGGTAGTATGTGCAAATGGTTATAAAGTAATCAACTATAAAAATTTAACTACAAATGAAACGGGAACTTTATCAAAATTGTTATGGTCTATTATAAGAACTGTTGGCAATATTGTGGCGTTTATTCCTTTTTTTATAGCTTTGCTTTTTATTGGAGAAACTCGTACTGTATCCGGATATACAATGATTATTATAGTAGTTGTTTTAAGTTTACTTTTTATGTATCTTCTAAATAAATATGTTTCTATGCAGCAGAGTGCTATAGATATGTTAAAACAATATTTACAAGACAATAATTAACTTGCCACTTTTATTTGTTTTATAATCATACTCTTTCTCTAATGTGAAGAATTAAAACATAATCTAAAAAATATATTATATTCACAGATTTTTATAACATTACAGGACGCAGTTATGAGTGATACTTTAAAAATATATAGCAACGATGTTCTTGTGGGATTTCTTAAAGTGTATGCCGTAGGCAGAAATGAAACATATTATTTTGAATATGATAAAGAGTGGCTAAAAAATGGCTTTGAGATAGATCCAAATTTGCCATTACAAGATACGCAGTTTGTATCTAAAAATCTATGGGGAGCGTTTTGCGATATAAGTCCAAATATATGGGGTAAGCTAATCCAAAAGCGAAAAGCTGGTAGCGAACTTACAGAGAGCGAATATATGCTTGGAGTAAGTGACTATTTTCGTATAGGCTCACTCAGAATAGAAAAAGAGTGCGAATTTGTATCAGCTACAAACGATATTCCAAAACTAACTCACGTTAGCGAGCTTTGTATATCATCACAAAGAATTGAGCGTGGTGAGAGCCTTGAAAGTGATATTAAAAATTTGCTTGCACCTAGCGGAAGCTTGGGTGGAGCTAGACCGAAGGCAAGCGTATTAAAAGACAATGAGCTTTACATAGTCAAATTCCCGTCCATAAAGGATGAATATAGGCAAATTTCTCGTAGTGAAAGGACTATGCTAGATGTTGCCAGTATCGCAAAAATAAACGTATGTCAAAGTGAGCTTTTTGAAACGGCAAAAGGCACGGCTTTGCTTGTCAAAAGATTTGACAGAAACGGCAATAAGAGAATACCTTATAAATCGGCTATGACCTTGCTTGGGGTTAGAGATGGCGATGAAAGTAACGATAAGAGTTACTGCGATCTAGCTAGCGTGCTTGATGGTAAAAACAAAAAAGAGCTTTTTCGACGTATGGTTTTTAACGGCTTATTTGGCAACACGGACGATCACCTAAGAAATCATGGCGTGCTATATGATGAAAAAACAAAAAGCTGGAATTTATCCCCTGCATTTGATATAACACCAACACCTATAATCTACTCAAAACAAAACCATGCTTTAAATTTTGTGGGTTTTAAAAGCTTGCCGTCAGTCCAGCTTTTTTATGATATAAAATCAAAATTCGAGATAAATGACAGCGAGTTTAAAGAGATCATAGCAGATATGCTAATGGCAAGAGATAAATTTGAAGAGATAGCAAAGCAAAATAAAATAAATAGCGACAACTTAAAAATGCTAAGAAATAACTATTGCCACGAGGATTTTGGAATAGGTGGGCGATGATATGTTTGCATTGCCGTTTGGTTTTATGGGATAAGTGATGGATATGGTAGTTTGTTGTGCTATCTCAAATACTCCTCAAGCAATTTCTTAAATTTCACCCTTAGATACTCAGGCTCTTTTATCTTGATAAATGGCAGCCAGTATTTGACCACGCGCAGGATCTCATCGTCGTAGGCTACCTCTGTGCTTAGGATGATCTTGTCTTTATCTTCGCTTATTGTTTTAAAATTTGGTAAGAATTTCTTTCTTTTAAAGTAGCTCATCGCCTCGCTTTTTATCTCTAGCGTCACTTCAAATTTAACGTCTGAAAACCAGTTTGTGTCGTTTTGCTTGATGCGGTTTGTAAATTCTTCATTTGGCTTAAATGCGCTCTCTTTTATCTTTATATTTTCAAGCTTTGAAAGGGTGAAATTTTTAAGCCTACCACTATCATCTGCCAGCAGATACCAGATACCGTTATTGTTTATCAGTTTATATGGTTTTAGTGATCTAAATTTGGCGTTATAAGAGCACTCAACTATCTTGTTTTTAATGATAGCAGCGCTTATCTCTTCAAACTCAGCTCTTGAGATTTGCAGGTCTTCAAAGCCTTGATTTTTGATGAGATAGGCCTTGTTTAGCTTCTCGTTTAAAACGTCGCTGATAAATTTATCGTCTAGATCCGGAAACAAAGACTTCACTCCACTAAGTATGGCAAATGCCTGGATATCTTTATAGCTAAGCTTACCAAGTGCGTAATCAGCCAAAAAGTATTTGCCATTTGCTTTTTCTATGGGCAATACATTTAGTCGTTCAAAGTCTCTTAATATAGTTCTTTTATTGACACTAAATTCCTCCGTGAGCTCATCTATGCTAAGTCTTGCTCCGTCATTTAGCTTTATTAAAATTTGAGCGAGCCTAAAGGCTATCTTGTCGTGAGAGTGCATATTAAATCCTTTTAAATTTTTAGTTATTTTATCTTAAAAATAAAATGTGACACAATATTTAAAAGATGTGGATCAAAAACTGGTAGATATAGCTAGCGCTGCTTTATTTGCAAATGAGTTTAATAAACATGACTCTAGTATGGCGCTAGATATAGCTGACATTAAAGATGCTATGTCTCATGAGGGCATACCAGTGCTAATTAGAGGTGCAGTCATTGAGCAAAATACTATCCAAAACGCTACCAATAGTCTTTGAAACTACACATAGTAGTAAAAATGCAGACAAAGCTTTGGTTACTATACTTGCTATGGCTTCAAAAAGTGAAAGCTAAATTTTATTTGCCTCAACCCTAGCTTTTACGAGTTTAGCAAGCACGCTACCTTCTCCTACGCCTATTATCTTTGCTCTTAGTTTTGTAACATCAGCATGACTAGGGGCTTTGGCATGAACAGTTTCGTTTCGCAAATCTTGGAGTGATGTTATAACTTTTGGTAGAGTTTTGGTTGCATAGGCTTGCAATACATTTCCTTCTAGCGCATCTTGGACAAGATAGTTTTTAAATATAAATTTACAGGTTCCTAAATTTGGTTTATTGTTAAATATATCAGCCACAGTAAATTTTGTCCCTTGAACTTCATAGGCTATTTTTAGGATGGCTGGGTTTTTATCTGCCAGCTTTTTTAAAAGCACTTTGACAAAAGCATAAATTTCTTGCTCCATGGTCTTTGAGTATTTGACTACGACCGAGCTAAAGTCATAGAGTGGGTTAGAGATGTTGTCAAGATACTCTATCTCTGCTGATATGATGTTTTCTATGCTGTCTGGGTACATTAGATTTATCAAATTTTGACCAAAGCAGTAGCGAGTCAAATTTTGCTTTATCTCTAAAAATTCAGTGCTTTTATAGACATCAGGATAGAATTTACTCTCGTCATCAAAGTAGCTAACATCTTGTTTTGTATCTATAATGAGTGGATATACGTAGGCATTACCATATACTGCGTAGGTATGACCATTGACTGTAAAATTTGCCAGGTAGTTATCTCTAACACACTCAAAGTCATTCCTAGCTAACTCTCTTATGTCGCTTATCATAAACCACTTCTCTACATCAAGCCCTTTTTCTTTGTAGTAGCTTGGTGCGATCTTGCTCATATCATCACTTGTGATAGAGATGACCTTTGCTACAAATAAATTTGAGTAATCAGTCAAAAAGAGCTGCAAAAATTTGGTATTGCCACTTGAACTTAACTCTTGAGCAAACTGCTCTATTTGCTCCTCAAAAGGATTTATCATATCTCGGCGCTTGCTTTTTATCTTGCCAAAGGCCACCTTGCCTTTACTATTTAAAATTTCAAGGTGTTGCTCGATGACATCACTTTGATAGTATGGGTTGTAGAGAATGAGGATGTTGTGCATTTTTATAATAACACATCCTGGGAATTTACAATCATACTATCGTTATTAAATAATATCGCAAGTCCATTTTCAACATCGTATTTTGACTCAAAAAGCATTCCCCATGAGCCATCTCTTGCGAAATATATCGACGTTAATTCCAAAATTTGCTCTATTTTTTCATTTGTTTCGTAAAATTTTTCACAATATTCTTGTAAATTTTTATATATTTCACTCAAATTCTGTTGAATAAACCATTTAAAAATTTTATAGTTATCTCTTTGGCTTTGTAAAATTTCTTCACCTTTAAAGGCTTTTATTTTGATTTTTACTTTTTGAAGCTTTCCAAAAAATACGACTTCATCTTCTTTAAACCAAGAGTGCTTATAGGAAATCTCTCCAAATACGCTATCGTTTATGGTTTTAAGCATTGTCTACTCCTTTTGATTTTTTCGCTTCAGATATACCGCCAGAATGCGGTATATTACCGTGAATTTCTTGAGGGACCAAATCCATCGTTTTTTGATCGCTTCTTTCGTGCCAACTAAGCTTATTTTCCTTTCTATATTTTTCGATATCTTCTGGAGTCCAATTTTTACCGTCTTTTTGCTCCTTGCTCCATTCTTCAGCCAATGCCTCATCTGCTTGAGCAAAATTATCATCTCTCTCCAGCCCGAAATCTTTTATCTCCACGCTTGCTTCAGAAAAAGGAGTAAAATCAGGTTCACCATCTTTAAATTCAACACCATCTTCCTCGTACGGTGCTAAAATTTCCTCCCAAGTTTTTTCATTGCCACTAGGTTTTTTAGGTACATAGTCGCCATCCGGCATCCAAGTACTATTGCCTTTTTCGCCATCCCATTGTCCATTTGTATTTGGAAAAGCGTATTCAATCATCATATCATTTGGGTGATTTGTCTCAGCATGCGACCAGTTAAATGGCTTATAGATATCAAAACTCTGATCTACATTGGTATTTTTTAAAATATCTGGTTTGACCGTCTCTCCACTTATCTCTTTTGCGAAAAAAGACTCTATAGACATTTATATTCTCCTTTCTTTTATGGCTTCATTGCAAGCATAAGCCAAGCTATCTAAATTCTTATTTTTTAAACTTACTTCTATTATTACACAATTAATTATCAACTTATGATACTCTTTGAGTTGCTCATCAAGTTGCAAATTTGATTCGATCGTACAAAGCAAATCATTAATATCTTTTACTTCATATACCAGCATTTTTACAAGCTCCTCTAAATCTGCAAAAAGCTGGGTTACAATAACACTTATTCCTTTGAGATTTTTTGGTAATTCCTTTTCTCTTATGATATTTAAAATTTGAACTTTTATATTCGATCTAAGAGCAGAATTTAACACTTCCCTAGAGAGTTCGTTTAAATCAATTCTTGCTCTTTTACCTACAAAATGCGACAAAAGAATTTTAACTAGCTTGATTTTTAGCTCGTTGTCAATTGCACTTGAATATTTTAAACTTTCAGGTTTTTGAAATTTTGTTTCATTAGCTTCAAATTTATCCACCTTGCATAGTACCGCCTCTATCCAGTCGTTTTGATATACGGCAGCTACGCCTTTTGGAAATTTTACTATATCAGCTATTTGCTCATCGGTTAAGCCAGCAGCCTTACCTATTAATTCTCTATCGTTAAAATCAGGTGTTCGCATAATGATTTTGGTGTTTGTATTGCGAATTACTGACATATCAAGCAGTCCTGGCGATTGATCGGCTATGATAAATCCCTCACCGTATGTTCTCATTTCAGCTATTGAGTTTGCAAGCATTTCAACCGATTTTCCAAGTAGATTAGAACTCTCAGACGATTGTTCTGTAGACGTTCGTTTGAGCAAGTTATGCGCCTCTTCTAAAACGCAGATATGTTTTAACTCAGAATTTATATCTCCTTTAGCCATTCTGTATTCGCTTAGTTTCATTACCAAAATACCCATTATCAGAGCTTTAGTTTCCATTGAGCCAACTCTACTTAGATCAACTATGACATTCTCGTCAAAAAGCTTATCGTCGCTTATATCATCACTTGAAAAAATAAGTCCATTAAGTCCATTTGTGAGACTTTCGAGCCTGGTTACCAACGCACCTTTATAATTGCCTTTATTTTCATCCGAGTATTCTGAAGCATTGATAATTTCAATAACATTTTGCATAACATCTATAAAATTTGGAAAAAGCCTTTTGTCTATCTTGTTTATGGATAATGATAAATCCCAGCCGGCATTTTCATATGACTTTTCAATAGCTTTTTTAAGTACAGCAGGCATAGCCGCATACATAGGCCAACATACATTAAATATCTCCACAAGCCTATCAAGATGCTCTAATATATGTATCTCTGAAGTAAATTTAAAAGGATCTATACGCAAGAGCGGAGTTAAATTCGGATTTGTCCCATATACGCTTACGCCTTTATCATTTCCAAATACATGTTTATACTCACCTTTTGCAGGCTCTATAGCTAAAAATTTAACGCTTTTTTCTCTTGCTTCGTTTAGTATTTTATATACAGTGTTTGATTTGCCACTTCCTGTTGATCCAGTTATAAAAACATGCCCACTAAGGCTATTTAAATCTAAATTTACCGGACTTTCATAGTTTTTTCCCATATGATAAATTTGGCCTAGCTTTATGCCTTTGCTACTCTTGTTCTCGCTTATGACCTCTCTACCGAAGCTCGCTAAATTTTTTACACCAAAACCAGCTACACTCTTTTCTGGAAATCCAGCGTGAATAGCAAGCTCTTTACTAGTTACCAAAGATGAACTTTGTACCTCCTTGCCTTCAAAATTGATCAACGGATGGCAAAGCTTTCTTAGGTATTCTTTGGCATTTATTAAATTCTCGTCTTTCCAAGTCGTTATAGATGAGTTTTCGATACCAGAATTCTCACCTCTTATTATAGATTGATACGAGGCAGCTACAGTCTTTGAGTCTATTTCATTATCAGCTATGGCATATGCCGCTACATTCCACATACCTACATCGTTTGCAGATTGTAAACGTTCTAACTGCAAGTCTATCTTCTTTAGAATTTCGCTTATGGCCTTGTTTTCAAATTTTATTTGTACAGATTTTGAAGTTCCTTTTGTGTCTGAATCTGAAAAACTATTTGTGTCTGAAATAGTATGAGTTTCGCCAGTAGTTTTAGTTTCGCTTTCTGTTTGACTATAGCTTACGCCAGTGTTAGTGCTAACCGATCCGTTAACACCACCAATCATACAAATGCCTAAATTTCCACCAAAAGTTTTTGAATCACCTACTGACGTAGTATCTGTTGTGCTTAAGGCATTTGCTATACTAGTATTTATAGTCTCAGATATGCTTTGAGAGTAGCTTTGTGTCACGCTTCTGCTCTCATTTTCTCCAAAAGTTAGATCAGTGGTCTCAAAAGGTTTTATAGCTGAATATAAATTTTCATAATTTCTTTGTAAATTTAAAAGATTATTATTTGAAATAGGATCAGCTATTATCATTAGTGTATATTGTTCACCCTGCATAGCATCCGCCACTCTTTCTATGCCTTGAATAAATCTATATTCCACAGATCTTTCTGCTCTTAATCCTGCTATCCCAGTTATAGCTGATACACTTTTTTGAGTATTTTCATTTTTGCCTCTTTCAAATATATTTGCCTCTAGTTCAGTTAAATCTTTCTTGCTTAATACTATGGCATTTTTATCTTTCATGCCTTCGTACTTACTAAAAACAATACCTGGAAAATTTCCATTCAAACTTTTATAAAGTAGATCAGAAGCTTGATTAGGGTTTTTGTCAAAGCTTTTAACGCCAATGTAATAATCTATTTTTTCCTTATTACTATTTATTATAAATACTAAAGAAGCATTTACTGATGCTACAGACTGAAATACACTTACAAGCTTGTCTCTTGTGTCTTCACTTTTATCAAATACAAATTGTTCAAGTTTATAAAAACGCGAAATTTTATTTATTTCGGTACTGCTTATATTGTTCCTAGCTTGCACTATAGGATAATCATTTAAAACTGTAAGGTATTTTTTATTTACTATATTATCGGCTACATTAAGGGAATTCACAAGATTAGTTTCTCTACGCTTGACTAAATTTTCCATTTTTATTTTTTTCCTATTTTAAAAAAAATATTAATGCTATCACTACAGCAATAGTGCCAGCTACTATATAAATCAGAGTATTATCTTTTTTCTTATGTTCTATCTTGCCTTGTTTTTGATTCTCTTTGGTAAATAGATGGTCTGACATTTTCATAAGCAAAGCAATTCGTTCTTTTGAAAAATTATTTTCTATCTTTCCTGCTTGCTTTGCATAGTAGTCTGCATTCCATTTTTTTACATCATCTAAAAGTAATTCCCCATCATGATCTACAAAAAGACTATCTCTATCTATGCCATTAGATAGACAATAATCCAAATATTCTGTTATCTCTTTCGAGCTTGATCTTTTTGAAAATATAATAAAAAATATGCTTCTTATCTTACCTATTTCTTTGTTTTTTACGCTTTCTTTAAAACTATTTGAAACCATTTTATGCTCCTTAAATTTCTAAAACGCGATCTAATTTGCCACTAAAATCATCTAACCATTTAATGTTCTGATTTTCTAAGGCTACCGCTTCTTCAAGTTTGTCTTTGTTTCTTAAAAGCTCTATTTGCTTGTTAGTATTATTTTCCATGGCCTTTTTAAGTCTTTTGATATCATTAAGAAATTTATCTTTAAACTCTCTTGAATTTTCTAATATCTTATCTCTGACTTCATCCATAGCTGGAGAAAAATTTTTATAGATATTTTGGATCATCTCATCCAAAAAACCTTTTGCATTAAAAATTTCTTTTTCTGTTGTATATTTATGAATTTTATACTCATCGTCAAACCATGTCCAAAACTTATACCAAGCTTTATCTATATTACCGGTAGAATAAGTACGCTCTTCTTTAATTGTTTTTTTAAATGAATTAAATGTATTATTGATATCTAAATTTACATCCACTAAAGACTCAACCGAAATCTCACCTATAAAAGCTTTACCAAAATCTGAACTTTCTGAAATAATAGATTTAGCATAGTTTTTATATTCCTCATACATCTCTTCTATATCCTTTAATAGACCAAGATTGATCTTTTCATCTATTTGAGCTATAAATCTCATACTAAAGTGTTTAAGCTGGTCTTTAAAATCGCTTATATATTTTTTTGCACCAGCCTCATCCATATCATTCTCAACATTGGATAGTTCTCCTAAAATTTTAACTAGTTCCTCTTTTTCTTTATTTAAAAACTGATTTGCGCTGTTAGTAAAATCGAATTCCCTTATCCTTTCTTCCATTAATTTAGCCCGATGTCCATCTTTTAATTTTTGCTCAATAGACTCTAGGGCTCTAATAATATCTTCTCTATTTTGTTCGTTTTTACTGATATTGTTTATACTTTTTGCCTTAATTGCCTTAGTTTCTATGAATTTTTTAAAAGTCTCTATAGATAGCTTTATCTTTTGTCTAATAGCATATTTTTCTATATACTCATTTATGGCTATTTCAAGCGCTGGTATGCCGCTATATATATCAACTAAAGCTAGGTTGCGTTTTTCTTCATTTGTCTCATTTTTTGCTTTTTTGATTTTTTCATCAAGTTTTTTCCTTGACTCCACAGACAAAGGTGCTAGTTTATAAAGATGAAAAGCCTCATCCTCAATAAAAAGCCCAAAAAGACCATTTCTCTCTCGTTTTTCTTTCGATGTCAAATCAGTTTCTGCTAACCTAGCAAGTTTTGACAAATGAGCAGAAATAGGAAATATTTTAGGATTAGCTATATCAAGTTTTTGAAGATATTCTCTCGCATTTTTAATAATTGTACCAGCACTTTCTCCAGTTTCTGGGTCAGTATCATCTAGCTTATTTAAAACAAAAATAAATCTATCTTTTGACTGAATACCAGATTTTTTCATCTCTTGTGCTATATCGTTTAATAAATTTTTATCAGCATCTACTTGAAATTGAGTGACATTTAGTACATAAAGTATCATTGGCTTATAAATTTGACCTATTAATTTATAAGTGTGCTGCTTATGAGTATCGTCGGTACTGTTGTTTGGTCCTGGAGTATCGCTAAAAACTACCCTCAAACCATACTCTTTAATATTTGGTATATTGCCGAAAAGTTTTAAGTCGGATACCTCTTTGTTGCTATTTAGTTTATCTAAAATTTCGGGAGTAGCAACTATGTCGTCACAAATAAAATTGCCGTCTCTATCAGTTGCGCTAACTCTAAACTCATGCTTGCTTTTATCGTTATAAATTTTAGCCACTATTGCTGTAGTAGCAGCATTTCTAGCCGGTAATAGATTCTGATAAAGTATAGCATTTAACAGAGTTGATTTACCGGAACTCACAGTTGCTACTACACCGATTTCCTCCTCGTCTCCTAGGGCATTACTAAAATTTTCTCTCAACTCTTTAGTCTTAAGCTCCTCATATGGTGAGTTTTCCTGCATTTCATCAAAAAGAGCTCTTAATTGCATAACTCTTTCCTCTGATGATTTTATAGAGATATCTTTTTGAACAAGATTTATTTTTATACTAGAATTTTCTTCACAAAATTTATCTTTTACATTTTCAAGATCTCTATAGTCAGAAGGTAAGCCGAAAAACTCAACTTCATACTTATCATCATTTTCTATGTCATGCAACCTTTGGAAAAATTCCCCTACCCAATCTTGTAAAAATGACTTATCTGGATTGCCCCAACATCTTAAAAACTCATCCTTTTTGCTTACATCTTTTCCGTCAATTGTACACTTTGTATGTCCAGAAAAAGGATTGTGTTCCAAATATACTTTTGCCACCTCAGTATCCTCCATTTATAATTTTTTCTACATTGTAAAAGTTTGTATTCTTTAGCGCATTAACTATATCTTTCTTATAACATTCTTTTGCTTCTATTTTTGTTTTGTAATTAAAATTTCTTATAGAATCTTTTAAAAAAATATCTAAAAATAAATCGAAATTCCTTTTTTCATGCTTACTAAATTTGTCAAAGCACCCATCCAAAACCATTTTAAATAGCTTTGCTGCTTTCGCAGATGTTACTATTAATTTTGGATTTTTAAAACCTGTTTTTTGTATAAACTTTTTGGTATTTTTTATAATTTCACCAAGACTCTCTCTTTGCGTGTCAATAGCATCTATCTTATTTAGTACAAATACCATTTGTATATTTCTGTTTTTTGTTATTTCAAATGTTTGTTCTAAGAGATCAAGTAAATCATTTGTTCCGGCATACATAATGTTGATAAGAAAAATAACTACGTCAAGTTTTGTCTCTTTTAAAAAATTTAGAGTTATTTTTTTGTGCTCTTCATTAGATGAAAAATTTGTACCAGGAGTATCATGAATAGCAATAACCTGATGGTGGTTAAAAATATTTTTTAAATTTCCCTCAAAGACTATTCTGTCTATATTATTATCATCATTCCATATTTTAGCCGTGTTTCTATCGCTTGAGATTTTAGTCTCTACAACTTTATTTTTATACAATGCAACTCCACTAATGTCATTAAAATCATCATTGTCATATATGGAAGTTATCTTCGCCGTGCAGGCAGCCTGAGTTTCAGGAAGGATTTCATTTCCTAAAAGTGCGTTGATAAAGGTTGACTTACCGGAACTCATTGTAGATATAACTGCAACATGTTTTATATCTAAAAGCTCATGTTTTAATATTTTTACAATAGCCATTACTTCAAATTTTATGCTTTTTTGTAGATATTTAAAACTATCAGCAGAATTATAAAGATCAAGCAATAC
>NZ_JAAKZB010000029.1:0-20806 GCF_015229965.1 Campylobacter concisus | reverse complement strand
CCATTGTTTATTCTGTTTAAAACCTTATTTTTAGTTATAATTTTGCAAATTTTTTTTAAGGTTTATTATGAAATGTAATATCGTCTTATCTGGAGAAAATTTAATAGACTACCAAGCATTTAATCTATTTTTCTCAAAAAAGGCTAGAAAACAGTATTTTATAAATGTTTTTATGATTTTTACGGAGGCTATTATAGCTGGATTTGTCGCTGATATGCTTTTAAAAACCAAAATTTTTACTATTATCGGCGTCATTTTTGCTATTTTTTGGATCATTTTTTATCCAATTTTTTTAAAAAATAGACGAAAATCGGTGCTAAAAAGCTTAGAAATTTCAGACTTTAAAAAGGAGATGATCTTTGAAGTAGATGAGAAAAATTTGGCATTTTACGAAAATGAGCCAAAAGAAAATGAAATTTTTGACATAAAAGATGTAAGTGAAATTTACGAGCTTAAAAATATCTTTGTCATCTTTATAAATGAAAAAATCCACCTTGTCTTGCCAAAAAATAAAGAGACCTCAGAGCTAGTAAAAGCGCTTATAAAAGAGAGCAAAAAAGAGCTACTACTTTTTGAAAATTTAGACTACAAAAGTGTTATGAGCTAAGCTTGTAAATTTGCAAGCTTAGATGTGATCAAGCGTGCTTCTTATGAGCTCTTCAAAGTCTTTAGCGTTCATCGGCTTACCCCAGAAATAACCTTGTATCTCATCGCAGCCTAGCTCTCTTAAAATTTCAAGCTGAGTTTCATCCTCAACACCCTCAGCGATCGTCTTTAGCTCGATATTTTTAGCTAGAGTTATAACGCTTTTTACAACGTCTCTATCGATCTCATTTATAGCGATGTTATCAACTAACTCTTTTGCGATCTTTAGCCTATCTAGTGGATACTTTTTGATGTAGTTCATCGATGAAAAGCCAGTGCCAAAGTCATCGATCGAGATGCTCATGCCTTTATCTGAAAATTTCTTTAAGACTGTTTGCATGATCTCTTCGGCATTGACGAGGCTTGCCTCTGTAAGCTCGATATCAACGCACTTTGGATCCATGCCAAATTCTTCGACATAGCCAAAGATATCCGATGCAAAATTTACATTATCAACCTGTTTTGGCGAGATATTGATGCCAACTTTTAGGTTGATGCCATACTTTTTGTTCCAGTAGCTCATCTGCCTTATGGCCTCTTTTGCCACCCATATTCCTATTGTATTTATGATAGAGCTTTGCTCAGCAACTGGGATAAATTTAGCCGGACTTACAAACCCTTTTACCGGAGAGTTCCACCTTATAAGAGCCTCAGCGCCTATTATCTTTTTACCATTTAGTAGATACTGCGGCTGGAAATTTAGGCTAAATTCCTCATCAAAATTCATAGAATTTAGCAAAATTTCTATGTAGTTTTTCTCCTGAATGATCTCTTTTATATCATCATAAAAGACATATTTTGTATTGACATCTCTTTTGGCTGCGTCAAGTGCGGCTCCAGCTTGCATGATGAGATCATCAGCTAAAATTTCGCTTGTTTGCGTTGAGCTAACGCCAACCTTTGCTCCAAGAGCTATCTTATAGTCGCCAACTGAGATTTGCTCGGCTATGATGTTTAGCAGGTAGTATAAAAATTCCCTATAATGCCCCTCATTTTTTTGCTTTAAAACTATCATAAAGTCATCACCGCCAAACCTTGAGATGATAGCACCTTCTGGCAAGATAGCTTTGATATTTTTAGAAAGTTTTAAAAGCACCTCATCGCCCACGTAGTGACCGTATGAATCGTTTATAGCTTTAAAGTGGTTGATGTCGATGCTATAAATATCTATCTTTTCACCAAGTGCTTTGGTCTTTATCATCTCTGATAGTTTGCTTAAAAATGACTGTCTATTTAAAAGCCCAGTGAGTGAGTCAAATTCGCTAAGCTGCCTTAAGCGCTCGTTTTTCTCTTCAAGCTCTCTTAGACTATCTTTGATCTCTTCATCTAGTTTAGCGATGATATGCCTTTCAGATCTAGCTAGATCCCTCATAGCAACTGTGCTTGAGATACTATAGATTAGCGCTGCATAGGCTAGCAAAACCATAAGTAGAAAGACTATCCATACAGAGTAAATTTTATCTGTATTAGCAGCTCCCAAAAAAAGTAGAGAGATGAAAAGCAAGGTGACAAATTTATATATAAGCGCCCTTGTATAGTCTTTTCTGTAGCTTCTTATCTTGATATTTGCCTCGTTTTCCTTTAGGTGCAAGCAAGCTACAAATATAATAAAAAATGCAACTTTAAAGAAAAACTCGTAATGAACATTTGTACCGCTATGCGTCAAATAGGCCTTTGACGAGTAGTATGCATCGCAAATGCAAATGATAAGCAAGGCTAATAGATATAAAAGTAGGCTAACTCTTTTATAGCTAAAAATTGGTTTTTTTGATACAAAATTTAGTGAAAATGCGACAACAAAGACAAAGCAAAAGATAAAAATATCCATTATGATGTATGAAAGGCTAGTCACGAATTCTTTATTAAGCACCACTGCTAGACTTCTATCAAAAACTACAAACCAAAAAAAACTAACCGTAATAAGCATCAAAGCAAGCGCATCTACCACGACTTGCTGCCATATCACTCTTTTTAAAATTCTTGCAAAAAAAGCAATAGCAGATACAAGAAACATAAAAAATGGGATCAAATATAAAATTTGCATAAGATCCGTGCGGGAGATGTTTCCTGGCATAAGAAGCGATCTATCATAAAGCAATAAAAGGATATCAGCCAGCGCCCAGCTCGCGATAGCTAAAAATATATAGGTCCAGTATGAGTTTAAATTTCTACTACTTTTTAGCAAAAAGAACAAAAACAAGGCGATCACTACATCAGTGCCGACCGATATAGCCGTCAGATAAAGCTGATCACCCAGATAAATAGCAAAAAAATAAGCAATAATCAGGGCAAATATAAATAAAAACGATCCTCTATGAAAATTTGTCACTCTATCAAGCACGGCCACTCTCCGCTTCCTGGGCTAGCTTTTGCCACCTTTGCCACTCGCCGCTATCATCGACGTCGTTGCCGATAGCCTCGTACCTAGCGTAGAAATGCTCAACAAATTTCTTGCACTCTTCATCTTTTGGCAGATAGCTCTGCTCATCTTTTTGGCAAAATTTCTCCAAAAACGTGCTCGCATCAGCTTTTTTAGCGTATGTTTGCGCTAGGTCGTAATAGTTTTGCAAACAAATTTCTTTAAATTTAGCGTAGGCTTGTTCGCTCATATCCACGCTTAGTTTGCCATCAAATTTAAGCACTCCAGCCCTAAAAAGCAAGCTAAGATGTATGAGCCCCTCGCAGTAATAAGCCCTAACTTCATCGACCTTTCGCCACGCAATAAGCCCAACCGCACGGGCTATTAGCTCATGAAAGACGGCCATTTTATACTCCGCCTCTTCGTGCAAAAAGAAATTTACTAGCCCACCAGTAGTCGCCTTATACTCTTCTATAAATTTAAAAACGCCACTTTTATTCATGCTCATCTCAGTATCAAGTCCGATAAAGAGGATGTGCCCAAACTCATGACCGATCGTTGAAATTTCATATACTTTTTTCCAAATTTTTGGCTTTAAAAATAAAATCTCTCTACCAAAATCCAAAAATTCCTTGCTAAAAATTTCAGCCCCAAGCTTCATAAAAGGCTTTGCCTTTGCACCCTCATAGACGTGATTTACAAAGGCAAAAATTTTCTTGCCGCATTTTGCGCTCACACTCTCGTCATTTGGCACGACTTGAGCGCTAAAAAGTCCGTTTAGCTCGGCTCCATAATAAATCATCGGCACGCTTATATAAAGCTGCGTTCTAGCGATATTTTCGCTAACTGCTCTGTTTGTCGCGGCGTTATCAAATTTGATCTTTTCGCAAACGCTTTTGTAAGTTTTTGTCACTTTTTCTTTAAATTTAAGCTCGTCAATGCCCTCGCTATCAACCAGCCTGATGTCCCACTCAAGTGCGACTGCGTGCGTGTAGGCATCCTCGTAGTACTCCAGCGGATGGCCTGGCTGAAGTGCGCCTTTTACATCCATCCACGCTATCTCAGCCTCTTGCCAAGCGTTTATCACTTTAGTGTTATCCTCTTCGCAAAAGGCATTTTGCAGCTTTTCAAGGTATTTTACATAAGATTTTTGCTCGTCATTTTGGGCTAAATTTCTTAAAATTTCAAGATTTTTTACAAATACTTTTTTAAGCTCTCTAACCTCATCTTTAAAGGCAAGCGCGTAAGGCAAAAAGCTAAATTTCTCGCCCTCTTTGCAAACTGCGCCATACGTTCTATCAGCCCTAACGCCGTTACTATCACACTGAAATAAGCCGTTTTTAGTGATAAACTCATTTGCCTCGCCTAAATCTTTAAATTTAGCTTCAAACTCCTTATTTGTGGTGTCTATTATCTTTTCTTGCCATGAAATTTGCCACGCATTTAGACTAAGCCCAAGCTCGTGCATAGCCTCTACAAAGGCTTGAAAAAACGGGTCTAAAATTTGCTCATCTTTTGCTTTTTTTATAAGCTGGGCGTGTAAATTTTCATATAAATTTCTAACGTAGCCATAGATCAAATTTAGCACGCGTTTTTGCTCGTCCTCGCCTAAATTTAGCTTTTTTAGCTCATTTTGAAGTGGATCAACTTTAAGATCAACTATCCTTCTTGCAAGGGCTAGTTTTTGGCTCGGCGTGCCAGCAAGGCCGCAAATTTTCACAGCATCAGCTATGATCTTGTCATCTAAATTTTTATAAATAGCGTTTAGCTTGGATTTTTGCTCTTTTGTAAGTTCATTTAGTCTTTTAAAATCATTCATCTTTTCATCCCTTAAAGTTGCAGGATTTTAGCATAAAGCCATTAAAATTTGCTACAATTTACCAAAAATTTAAAATCTAAAAGGCAAAAAATGGACATTTTAAAGGATTTTGGCGAGCCACGCATCAAGCAAGTGATGCTACCAAAAGATACAAACTCAGCTGGCAATATCTTTGGCGGCTGGATAATGAGTCAGATCGACCTTGCAGGTGCTCAGGCTGCTAGAGAAATTTCGCCTGAGCGAGTTGTGACAATTTCGATGAAAGAGATCATATTTAAGCAACCAGTCTTTGTTGGTGACGTACTAAGCTGCTACGCAAAGATCATCGCAGTTGGCAAAACATCGATAACAACGCAGATAGAAGTGACTGCACTTAGACTAAATGATGGCGGTTTTAGAGAGACTATACACGTCACAAGTGCGACTGCGACCTACGTCAGTGTGACAAAAGACGGGCACAAAAAACCGATAGATGAGAAGATAAAAGAGCTTCACGGCTTTTAAATTTGGTTGCGATTTATGCAGCCAAACCCTTAAATTTATCACTATTTTTAAAAGAATTTGAAAAAAATTGACTTCAAAAAAGATAAATTTCAACTTATTTAAATGCTTTATAAAGTAAAATCAGCCCTTACACTTTTTTGGGAGAAAGATGAAAAAATCACGCTTAGGGCTTTTACAAACGCATATTTTAGATATCTTAACACAAGATGAGCTGGAGAAATTTGAGTTTAAAGAGCTGCCAAAGACAAGCACGATCTACACCGAAGATATCGAGATCATCATTTTAAAAAGCGGCTCAGCAAAGCTCTCATTTTTTGAAGATGGCGAGGAATTTATCCTTTATCATTTAGAAAAAAATAACATCGCCATACTCGATGACAACTGCGCATTTGAAGTGCTTGAAGATGCCCAAATTTACGTCATTAGACTGGATAAAATAGGTGAAATTTTACATAATCCAAAAGCTGCAAGCGAGATCCTAACAACCACTCTAAACACCATCATCGTGCAGCGCCAAATCACAAAGTCGATACTTTTTGAGGACGCAAAGGGCAGGATCGCAAATTTCTTGATCGAGCTTGCAAATGAGCAAGATCTAAAACAAAATGGCTACCAATATGTGTTTTTGCCGTTTTCTCTAAAAGTGCTATCAAGCTTTGTTGGTCTCAAGCGCCAAAGCGCCTCAACAGCCTTTAATGAGCTTATCAAAGACGACATCATCAGAAAGATCACACCGCACGAATTTCTCATCATCGACCACGAAAAACTTGAAAGTTACACGAATTAAAAAGCTTTTACGCCCTATCTTTAAATTTAGCCAGCCTATCTCGAAGCTCTTTTGAAAGTGTAAATTGCGAAAGCTCATATCTGTCAAAAATGACGATCATATCATCGCCAAGCGCTTGCACTAGGCCAAAACACGCATCTCTATCGAGGCGATTTTTTCTAAATTTAACACTTAGCGCATCGACTTTTTTCTTATCGCCAAAACTCTTAATGGCGATCTCATCGATATCTTTGAAGAAAAATTTGATATTTTTTGAGCCTTTTGTGATGACAAAACCATCATCATCTATCTCAAAAAAGTTGTTTTGCAAGATCTTTCTCACGCAAAAAAAGGTTGAAATGGCGCCCACAACGAGCCCAAAAAGAGAGGGCGTGCCAAGATCAAGATAAAAGTAGCTAGCGACGCTAAAGACAAAGAGTCCAAGCCCAAAGGCTAGCGCCCAAAAAACATCTTTTTTACTCTCTTTGGTTATCATTTTTGCCCTTTTATGCCAAAAGCCCAGCGCCATTTATCGCTTGGCTGCGCTCTTTGGCGTAAATTCTCTCGCCATTTATCACATCATATTTCCAGATCGGCGCATTTGCCTTAAAGTCCTCGACAAACTCGTTTATAAGCCTTAGCGCGACCTTTCTTTGAGGGCTTACTACACCTGCTACATAAGAGCTCGTATGCACTGGCACATCGCCTTTTGAGTGAGCAAAGAGCACGTAGGCATTTTCTTTTTTGGCTCGCTCTTGCCAAGCCTCTAGCCATTTTTTAAGGATCGGCTCATAGATATCAAAGCTAAGCGCTGAAATACCGCCCTCTTCTCTTACTATGCCTACAAAAGTGATGAGCGCGCCGCAGTTTTTATCTTTAAATTTCTCATACCACTCATTTGTGATGCTTTGAACGTCCAAGCTACCATTATAAATTTGCATCTTAGCCTCCACAAACTGGTGGTAATATAGAAATTTTATCGCCTGATTTAAGAGCGAAATTTATATCACTTACGATCTCGTCATTTACAGCCACTGCGCAGATATTTAGCCACTTTTTAAGCTCTTCTTTCTCGCTTAAAGCCGCTTTTACCTCGCCTAAATTTTTTGCTTCTACTTTTATACTCTCAAGCCCTATAGGCCCAAGAAATTCGATCTCTACCACATTTTATCCTTTGAAATTTTTGCTGATTTTACTTAAAAATAAATTTAGATATACTTATTTGAAAATTTACAAAAGAGATAGAAGATGAACGAAATTTTAAAAAGCATAAAAACCCCAGCCTACGTCTGCGAAGAGGCCAAAGTACGTAAAAATTTGGAGCTTTTAAAGTATGTAAAAGAGCAAAGTGGAGCTAAAATTTTAGTGGCTCTTAAGGGTTTTGCATTTAGCGGAGTGATGGATATGGTGGGCTCATATCTTGACGGAGCGACTTGCAGCGGGCTTCATGAGGCAAAATTTGCAAGCGAATACATAAAAGGCGAGATCCACACGTATAGCCCAGCCTTTAAAGATGAGGATTTTTATGAAATTTTAAAAATTTCAAAGCACATCACATTTAACTCTTTTGCTCAGTGGCAAAAATTTAAGAGTATTGCCCTGCAAAATGGCGTCATCTGCGGCCTGCGGGTCAATCCAGAGGTTTCGCTAGCGCCAACTGATAGCTACAACCCATGCGGTAAATTTAGCAGGCTTGGCATCACGAGAGCAAATTTTAAGCCAGAGCTTCTTGATGGCATCACGGGGCTTCATTTTCACGCGCTTTGCGAGGAGAGTGCGAGCAGCTTGCAGGTCGTGCTGGAGGCGTTTGAGGAGAAATTTGGCGAGTTTATCCCAAAGATGAAGTGGATAAATATGGGCGGCGGCCACCACATCACGAGGGCTGATTACGACGTGGAGCTGCTTATAAAAATAATTAGGCGCTTTCGCGAAAAATACGGCGTAGAGGTCTATCTGGAGCCAGGCGAAGCCGTGGGCTGGCAGACTGGCTTTTTGATAAGCAGCGTGCTTGACATCGTGCACAACGAGAAAGATATCGCCATCCTTGATACCTCAGCCGAGGCGCACATGCCAGATACCGTGCTCATGCCTTACCGCCCAGCCGTTAGAGGCGAGAGTGAAAACGGCAAATTTGCTTATAGATTTGGCGGCAATACCTGCCTAGCTGGCGATATAGTGGGGCTTGAAGCGGGCAACGCGGAGTATAAATTTGATAGCGAGCTACAAATTGGCGACCGCGTCATATTTGAAGATCAAATTCACTATACCATCGTGAAAAATACAACATTTAACGGTATAAAACTGCCTGATCTGCTGCTTTTAAAAGAAAATGGCGAGATAAAGATGATCCGTGAATTTGGATACGAAGAGTATAGACGCAGAAACTAGGCTGAGTTTTCTGAAGGTAAATTTGGCTTTTAAATTTAGGTCAAATTTATCTGGCTTGCAGATTTTGCCAAAATGGCTTTGAGTTGCATAAATTTAAATTCTAAAACTTTTCTGACTTTGCTTTTGTATGAAAAGATGGGTTGAATTTAATTTCTACAAAGTTTATCTTGAAACTATTTTTTAAAATTTAAACTTGCTAAATTTGGCAAATTTGCAGCTAGTTTTATGAGCTACTTTAAATTTAATATCAGTAAATTTACTTCCATTAAAGATATTTTGTTTTGGTTTTTAATAAATTTAGCCGTTAAATTTAGCAAATTTGCAAATAGCTTGAGAGCCACCTTAAATTTAATACCCATAAATTTTGGCAAATTTATCTATCTTTGAGCTTTTTTGCCAGTTGTATTCGGTCTCGTTTGCGATCTTTTGGGCTAGCTCTTTGCCAAAATGATCACTGATAAAGCCAAGCGCCATATCCATGCCAGCAGCCACGCCTGAAGCTGTGTAAAATTTACCTGCCCTCACCCACCTAGCGCGCTCTTGCCATTTTACAGCCTTGCCGCAACTTTTTACCCACTCAAGCGATCTTTTATTTGAAGTAGCCTTTAGTCCGTCAAGCTCTCCAGTGCGAGCGATGAGCGCCGAGCCAGTGCATACACTTAGGCAAAATTTAGATGCCAAAACGCACTCTTTAAGCTTTAAGATAAACTCACTATCATTTACAAGCGCCCTTGTGCCCTGACCTCCAGGGAGTAGCAAAACGCTCTCTTTTGGCATCTTGCTAAGCTTTTTGGTTTTTATAAGAAAGCCTTGCTTGCTTCTTTTCATCCCGCCATCAAACGAAACATAGCTTATCTTCATCTCAGGCACCCTTGCTAAAAACTCCACCGGCCCCATAAGATCAAGCGTCTCGTAGTCATCAAATATAAGGCAAAAAAGATCCATGTCACAGCCTTTTTAGCTAAATTTTGGCTTTATTTTAGCTAAATTTGAAAATAAAGATTATCAAAAATAAACAAAACTTAAATATTTTTTATAAAAATTTTAGTAATCTTTTTTGCTAAGGTTTGCTTGTGATTAGCTCTGATATAATAGCCACAAAACGGCATAGCTGTGTGATTTTAGCATATTTAACCAAAGCTTAAATCATTTAAGCTTTGGCAAATAAAGGAATAAAATGACGAGAATTCTTACTCTACTTTTTACATTGTCCGTTGCGGCAATGGCCATTGAAGGACCAACTGGCGTCAATCAATTTGACAGCACCATTTGGGCAGCACAGAGGATAGAAAATATCAAGCCTTATGAGCATAGCTGGGGCCCGATATTTACTTTTATACAAGGCAACGACTACTTCGCGATAGCTGCACTTTCTATCATTTTAGCTGTTATCGGCGCGTTCGTGCTACACTTCTTGATCATCGGACCAAAACACTTTAGTCACGATGGTAAAAAAGTATTTGCGTTTTCACTGATCGAACGTATAGCTCACGGCTTAGCTGCGATCTCTTGGATCATCTTAGTGCCAACTGGTATCATCATCATGTGGGGTGCAGAGCTAGGTGGCGGTACATTTGTGCGTTTCTGTAGATACTTGCACGAGATAGCAACTGTGATCTTTGCTATTTCTGTGCTACCGATGCTATTTAGCTGGACAAAAAGAATGCTCCCAGCAGTATACGACATCAGATGGATGATGATAGTTGGTGGTTATCTATCAAAGAAGAAAAGACCAGTCCCAGCTGGTAAATTTAACGCTGGTCAAAAAGCATGGTATTGGATCGCTATCCCTGGTGGTATTGTGATGATAATCACAGGTGCGATTATGTATTTTCAAGACTTCAAAGAGCCAGCAGTCGCTACTTGGCTTGGCATATCACAGATCGAGCTTTTAAGATATAGCGTCGTTATCCACAACTGCCTTGGCATCGTCTGTGCAGTGTTTTTCTTAGTTCATATCTATATGGCTGCGATCGCTATACATGGCGCTATCTGGTCAATGGTCACTGGATACAAAGAAGAAGAAGAGGTCTATGTACTTCACCACTACTGGTATCAAGAGCTTGTTAAGAAAAACAAGATCCCAGTATCTGACTACGAAAAATCTTACACAAATTTAAAATAACTAGCCTTGACCTTGCGACTTACGCAGGGTCAAACTCACTTTTATAGCAAATTTCACAGCACAAATCCTTTTAAAAAATTAATATTTTTTAGCTATAATCCAAAATCAGTTTCAAGGTTTGAAATACTAATCACAAAGGAAAAACAATGACAAGAACAATTGATTGTAGAAATTTAGAGTGCCCAAAACCAGTCATCATGACTAAAAACGCACTTGAGGGTTTAAATGAGGGAGAGAGCCTAGAGATCATCGTAAATGCCCTAGCTCCAAAAGAAAATATCTCAAGATTTTTGAAAAATCAAAATATAGAATTTAGCCTAGAAAGCAACGGCAATGAGACTAAAATTCTAGCCATCAAAGGCAAAAGCGCACTTGAGCTTACAAATTTTGACGAATTTGTCTGCGACATAACACCAAAAAATGAAAAAGTGCTCTATCTAAACGAAGAGCGCGCAGGTAGCGGCGAAGTTGGTATAAATTTACTATCAAAATTCCTAGGCGCACTTCTTCAAGTAGAGAAAAAACCAAAGATAATCATCTGCGTAAATAACGCCGTTAAGATGACGACAAACCGCTCACATCCAAGCTTTAAACCGTTTAAAGATCTTGAAGCTGCTGGCGTTCAAATTTTAAGCTGCGGAAGCTGCTTGGAGGCTTATAAACTAGTAAGCGATCTTGCAGTTGGCGAAATTTCAAACGCTTATGAGATCATCGACATACTCTCAACTCACGAGCAAATCAAACTATGATCTATCACGACAAAAAGCTTACGCAGTTCGTTAAAGCCGCTGGCTGAGCTGCTAAGCTTGACCCGTCGGGTCTTCACAAAACGATTAGTAGTTTAAATTTATCTCATCCAAACCTGCTCTCTAGCATCGGCTCAAACGAAGACGCGAGCGTTTTTAAGCTCTCAGACGATCTTGCACTTGTTCAGACGCTTGACTTTATCACACCAGTAGTCAATGACCCATTTATCTACGGTCAGATCGCTGCTGCAAATAGCCTAAGCGACGTCTTTGCTATGGGCGGCGAGGTGATAAACGCTCTAAACATCGTGGGCTTTGATAGCTGCAACCTTGCACCTGAAATTTTAGGCGAAATTTTGCAAGGAGGAGCCGATAAAGTAAGAGAGTGTGGCGGTGTCATCGTTGGCGGACACACGATAGAGACGCAGCAGATGTATTATGGGCTAAGCGCGACTGGCAAGGTGAGCCCACAAAATTTCTGGGCAAACAACACAGCAGAAGTTGGCAATGTTTTGATCCTTACAAAGCCTCTTGGCAGCGGTATCTTAAGCACAGCGATCAAGGCTGATCTACTAAGCATGGAGCAAATAAATGAGGTCGCAGGCATCATGGCTCAGCTAAATTTCTACGCTCTAAAAGCACTAAGTGGCATCAAAGTTTATGCTGCTACCGATGTGACTGGATTTGGATTTTTAGGGCATTTAAGCGAGATGTTAAACGACAAGATCAGCTTTAACGTCTTTGAAAAAGATGTGCCAGTGATCGCAAGTGCGAAAGAGTTTGCCGATATGGGCATCATCCCAGAGGGAAGCTACAAAAACCGCGAATTTGCGAAGCATTTTGTGAGCAAAGAGGCTGATATCGTGCTTTTTGACGCGCAAACTTCTGGCGGACTTTTGCTAGCCGTTAGCGAAAATGAGGCAAATTTAGCTCTAAAGCGCCTAAGAGAGGTTGGCTATGAGCACTCAGCCATCATCGCAGAGGCGATACAAAAAGGCGAGTTTGATATATTTTTAAACTAACTCTAGGCTAAATTTAGCCTATTTTAAGGCCAGCTAAAGTCTGGCTAAATTTCTTTTAATTTACCTAGTCGCTTTATAATGTCAAGAAATTTAACAAAGGAGATATGATGAACTATCTTGAAATTTTAAAATTTCGTCACGCTTGCAAAATTTTTGATGAGAGCAAAAAGATAGGCGCTGGCGAATTTGACTTTATCTTGGAGGCTGGCAGGCTAAGCCCAAGCTCAACTGGGCTTGAGCAGTGGGACTTTTTGGTCGTGCAAAACAAAGAGCTTAGAGAGAAGATAAAAGCTGTTTCGTGGAACCAAGTGCAAATCACCTCTTGCTCGCATTTGGTTGTCATCTTAGCTAAGATCAAAGAGATAAAATTTGGCAGCAACTACGTTGATAAAATGATCGCTAGAAGGGCTGATAAAGACCCTGAAGCTATCGCTGCGAGGCAGAAATTTTATCACGACTTTTTGCTATCAAATTTCAAAAATGACGACGAGCTAACATTTCAGTGGTCGCACGAGCAGTGCATGATAGCTGCAACAAATATGATGAACGCAGCCGCTAGTCTTGACATAGATAGCTGCCCGATAGAAGGCTTTGACAGACACGCTTTAAATGAAATTTTAGGTCTTGATGAGAGCGAAAAAAGAGTGGCTATCGTAGTGCCATTTGGCTACCGCCTAAATCCACAACCTGAAAAACTACGCAGACAAAGAGCTGAAGTAGTTACTTGGATCTACTAAGTCACGGGGCAAAAAGCCCTGTGATCTCTTTAAATTTAAACAAAAAGGCATTTTATAAGCTAAAAAAAGTAAATTTGCGTTAAAATCATGGCTAGTTTTAAAAAGCGAGGCTTAAATTTAATGCAAAAAAATAGCGCTAAACCAGTTTTGCAGATTTTTAAGAGGTTCTATGTAAAGATAGCACTACTTCTTTTTGCCTTCATCTTTCTTGCACTTTTTGTCATATTTGCTGGCATAAACGATATAAAATATGAAATTTCAACGCTAAATTTAATCACTAGAAACAATATCGTGAGTACATTTGTAGAGGTAAAAGACAATATCACCACAAAGGCAAGACTCATAGCAAACGGCGTAGAGCCATTTTATGAAGATACTGTTGTAAGTAAATTCTACGCCGCTTTTTACGTGATAGCAAAAGACAACTCCTTGCTTTATGAGCGTAAATTTGAGGGCGCTTTTGAGCTACACGACTACGATATCTCATGGTTTTCAGATATAAAAGCAGGCGAGTTTAGGCTCTCTGATAGATTTTATAAAAATAGACGCTTTAAAGATATCTACATAGCTTACGGGCTAAAAAATGGCAATAAAATTCTCGTTCAGCTAAATCAAAATCTTTTAAAAAACAAGGTCGATACAGGTTACAATAAAAACCTTGCCGCATACGTCTTTTTGGTCGATAAAGACGGCAACCTCTCAAGAGATGAGTTTTATAGAAAATTTATAAAAGAGGACTTTAACAAATACATCTCGCAAGGTGGCGAGTTTAAAACTGACAAGATCATTTTTATACTAAAGGATATGAATTTTTACAAGATCAGCTACCTAGAGGAGCAAAAGCTATTTGTCATAACAGGCTCTAGCAGGCAAGCACAGATCTTTATCCAGCTAGTTCTAGTCGTGCTTTCGTTCTTGTGTTTTGTCGCATTTAGCATACTTTGGCTACGTGATAACTCATATATAAAAGATAAAATTCTCTCTCCATTTACCAGGATCGCTCTTTTTGCGGCAGATAAAAGTAGGCTGGCTGATGAAGAATTTGACATAAAAGAATTTATCTCACTAAATAACAGCATCAAAAAACTCTACGAAGATAGAGATAAAGCTTACGAGACGGCACAAAGCTACGAGAGTAGATTTGGCTATGTATTTGAAAAGAGCTTTTTAAAGATCGTGGTCTATGACGCTTATACTGGCGTCATCACGGACATTAGCAACGCTCTTTTAGAAAATCTAGGCTACAAAAAAGACGACGTAGCAGATCTAAATATCAAAGAGCTACTTGAAGATGAGTCTAAAAATTTAGCAGAAGATAGAGAAAACGCTATCAATAATGATCTATCGTATGAAGCTAAGCTAAGACGTAAAAATGGCGAGATAATCGATGTTTTAGCAACACAAAGTAGCTTTGAGCTAGAAAGCACAAGGCTAAATTTCATACTCATAAAAGATATCACTCAAGAAAAGATGACGCAAAGAAATGACGATATCATCAAAAGCTACGTCTTTTTATCGCCAAATGTCATTGCTATCGCTTCGGCACAAGAGCCATTTTTGATCATCCAAAGCACAAACAATGTCGAGAGAATTTTTAATGTCCAAAGCCAAGGTCTCATAAATTTAGAAGATATCATCGCAAGCGAGGACTTTGATAGCTTTAAAGCTGCTGTGCTAGCAAGTAAAAAAGCCTTTTTACAAGCAAGCTTTAAAAATGAAGAGCTAAATTTCATAGCAAATATGACAAACGCTTACGGCAAGAAAATTCCATTTAAGATAAAGGCTAAATTTATCGATGCAGAAGGGCAAAAGGTCATCTACTCATTTACCGATCTTAGTGATATGCTAAAGCTTCAAGAGAGATTTGAAAAACAAAGCAAAGAGAGCAAGGCGCTGCTTTGGGCGAGTGAGGCAAATGTCTTTACTTGGGATAAAAGAAGTGATATGCTCAACATCTCAGACGAGCTAAGTAAAATTCTTGGCACGCAAAGCACTCTAAATTTCGAGCAAGCAAAGTCGGTCTTTGTCGATGAGTTTGATAGTTTTTATAGCTTTTTTGAGAGCTTAAGAGATGCTCAAACATACATCAAAGATATCAAGCTTTACAGCATAGATAAAGAAATTTTACACTTTAGACTAAGGGCAAAAGCGCTTGAATACGACGAATTTGGCGAAGTAAGCTTGATAAAAGGCACATTAAGAGACCTTAGCCTAGAAGATAGCTTCTTTGTCTGCCAAGACCTGCTTGCAAAAATTTTCTCATTTAGCAAAGAAGAGGTCGTCTTGCTTGATGAAGAGATGAGAGTAATTGATGCAAATGATGCATTTTTTGAAAGTGCGGGCGCAAAAGATAGCGTATATCTAAAAGATATCACCTTTATAAAGCAAGGCTTAAGCGATATAAAACACCAGATCATAGAGACCATAAACCAAGGTGGCTCGTGGAGTGGCAAGGTTTGGAGTGAAAATAATAAAAACAAAAGCAAGCTTGAAGTCATAGAAATTTTACCGCTTATCGACGCGAACGAGAAAAAAACTGGCTACATCATGCTCGCAATGCTTGCAAATAACGAAGCACAAAATGAAAAATATCTAGAATTTATCGCATATCACGATCCGCTTACAAAGCTACCAAATAGATTTTTACTCTACAACAAGTTAAATTCTCTCATACAAAAAAATGAACAAAAAATAGCCGTCATCTACCTTGATATGGATGATTTTAAGAGCATAAACGACAACTTCGGCCACCAAATAGGCGATAAATTTTTAGTAGCTATCTCTGAAAAGATAGGCGCTATGTTTAATGGCAAAAATATCTTTGCAAGGATAGGCGGAGATGAGTTTGTAGGCGTCATAAACTACGAAAATTTAGGCGAAGTCTATGAGATAGCGCAAAATATGCTAAGGCTAGCTTCAGATGAAGTAAAGATAGACGAGCTAAAACTAAAAGCAAGCGCTAGCGTAGGCATAGCCTTGGCTGATAGTGAGCTTGGGGCTGATGATGTGCTACAAAGAGCCGACTGGGCGATGTATCAAGCCAAGATAAGTGGCAAAAACAGAAGCTATACATTTGATGCGAAAAAAGATGTCTATTTTAAGAGCCAATACGAAGATGGCTCAAAAATTTTAAAAGCGCTTGACGCTGGTGAGATGTTTTTAGAATTTCAACCAGAGATCAGCTTTAGCACTGGCGAGACTTTAAGTTTTGAAGCGCTGATTAGATGGAGAAAAGATGGCGAGATCATCTATCCAAGCGACTTTTTACCACTTATAAAGACAAGTAGCGCATCGAGTAATATCGCTTTATTTACGATAAAAGAGGCGCTTTTAGCAAGAAAAATGTGGCTAGAAAATGGTATAAGCGCAAAGGTTCGCGTAAATTTAAGCGTTAAAAAGCTCTTTACAGAAGAATTTTGGCATAAATTTAAAGCGATATTTGACGAGGATAAAAGCCTTGATCCAACTGGGCTTATCATCGATGTTATCGACGCTGCAACAGCTACAAATTTAGAAGTTTTAGAAATTTATGTTAGAAAGTATAAAGAGCTTGGCATACACTTCTCGCTTGATGATTTTGCCTCATACTCAAGCTCGATCGAAGCTCTTGGTATGCTAAAGACAAACCGCTTTAATATAGACAATAAATTTTGCAAGCATATCTTTAGCTCAAAAGAGGCGCTTGAGAGCATAAATATGATAAGGTTTGTGGCTGATAAATTTGGACTAAATGCGACTATAAAAAATATAGATGACAAAAGAACGCTTGAGTTTTTACTTGGTCTTGGTTTTGATAAATTTCAAGGTAACATTTTCTCATTGGCGCTTTTGGCAAAAGATGCTGCTTTGTTTAAATTCGAAAGACCATATCTACACATAAAAGACTATAAAAATAACGAAAATTTCGAGCTTTTCAAAGGCTTAGTCGTGCTAAAAGAGCTTGCAAACGAAGTGATAGCAAATTTAAATCAAGACGACAAACTAACACAAAGCCTAAAACAAAAAATAGAAGACGAGATAAAAAATATAGGTAAATTTAATCAAGAAATTTCTATAAATTTAAGCAAACTAGCAAGCAGTAGCGACAGTGGCGAACTCTATAATCTAGCCGTGTCCATCATCAAAGAGTGCGATATAAATTTAGGTTTTAGTAAGGAGATAAGAGTTGAGTGATGTAAATGTTTATGAGCACGAGATCCCAAACGGAAGCAAACTTTACTTTGCAAAAAGTGCAAAACTAAAGAGAAAAATCGAGCAAAAAGCGAGTGAAATTTTAGAAGATGAAGGTTTTAGCGAGATCGTAACGCCGTTTTTTTCGTATCATCAACATCTAAGCGTGGATGCGACAAACCTTCTGCGCTTTAGCGACAGTCTAAACCACGAGATAAGCCTAAGGGCTGATAGCACGGTTGATACCGTTAGGATCGTACTTAGAAGGCTTAAGGCAAATGAGCCAAAGAGGTGGTTTTACATACAGCCAGTCTTTCGCTACCCAAGCCAAGAAATTTATCAAATAGGCGCTGAGCTTATCGGCGAAAACGACATTTTAAAGAGTATAAATATCGTAGCAAAGCTCTTTAGCGAGCTTGAGATCGGCGCTTGTTTGCAGCTTAGCAACATGCAAATCCCAAGGATAATTTGCGAAATTTTAAACTTAGAGATAGAAATTTTTGAAAACTCATGGCTAGAAAAAATTTTAGCCCAAAACGTGCCGTGGCTTAGCAAACTAGCCCTTTTAAAGGACGCTAGCGAGCTTGATGAGATAGTAAATTTAGTCCCTGACAAGCTAAAAGGGGCGCTAAAAAATTTACAAAGCGTAGCCAAATCACTAGAATATAAAAATTTAAGAATAGTTCCGCTATATTACTCAAAAATGAGA
Source organism: Campylobacter concisus (assembly GCF_015229965.1). Taxonomy (GTDB): domain Bacteria; phylum Campylobacterota; class Campylobacteria; order Campylobacterales; family Campylobacteraceae; genus Campylobacter_A; species Campylobacter_A concisus_BD. The sequence continues at coordinate 2,816 of NZ_JAAKZB010000029.1, read as the reverse complement.
TATTATGATAGTTTATTTTTTAGATTTTTAAAAGACAACGCCATCTTAGCAAGTGGCGGAAACTATGAAATAGACGATATTTCAAGCAGTGGGTTCGCTGTTTATACAGATGCATTGATAGAAGAAAAAATTAATTTAAGGAAGTAAGAATGAGAAAGGCTGATTTAGTAGTTGGTGTTCAATGGGGTGATGAGGGCAAAGGCAAGATAGTTGATATGCTAGGACTAAACTATGACATGATTTGTCGCTCTCAAGGTGGCCACAACGCTGGTCATACGATCTGGGTCGATGGCGTAAGATACGCACTTCACCTTGTCCCAAGCGGAATTTTACACAAAAATATCATAAATATCATCGGCAACGGCGTCGTTGTCTCTCCAGAGGTGCTCATCACTGAGATGGCGCAATTTGACAACTTAGAGGGCAGACTTTATATAAGCGACAAAGCACACTTAAATTTAAGTTACCACAGCCAAGTCGATCAAGCAAAAGAGCGCTTAAAAGGCGAAAAAGCGATCGGAACAACTGGCAAAGGTATCGGACCAACATACGCAGACAAGATAAGCAGAAGCGGCCACAGAGTTGGCGAGCTACTTGAGCCAGAGCGCTTATGCGATGCTTTGATGCATGATTTTGAAACAAACAAACCAGTATTTGACGCTCTTGGCGTAAAGATACCTGAAGAAAATGAGCTACTTGAAGAGCTCAAAAGATATAAAGAGGTGCTTGCTCCATTTATCGCAAACACTACAAATTTAGTTTGGAAAGCGCTTGATGAAGATAAAAAAGTCCTACTTGAAGGCGCTCAGGGCACACTTTTAGACATCGATCACGGCACATATCCTTATGTAACTAGCTCAAATACCATAAGCGCTGGCGCTTGCACAGGCCTTGGACTAAATCCAAAAGAGATAGGCAAGGTAATAGGTATCATCAAAGCATATACAACTCGCGTAGGACACGGGCCTTTCCCAACTGAAGACAAAGGTACAAGCGGCGATAAGATGTGCGAGATCGGTAAAGAATTTGGCACAACAACAGGCCGCCGCAGACGTTGTGGCTGGTTTGACGCAGTAAGCGTAAAATACGCTTCAAGGCTTGATGGCGTCGATACTTATGCGCTTATGAAGCTTGACGTGCTTGATGGCTTTGAAGTGGTAAAAATTTGCAAAGCATATCAATATAACGGCGAGACGATCGACTACGTGCCAACAGATCTTGAAAATGCAACGCCTATTTATGAGGAGCTTGCAGGCTGGGACAGCGTAAAGGGCATCAGCAAATACGAAGACCTGCCAGCAACCGCAAGAGCATATATCGAGCGTATCGAGGAGCTAACTGGCGTGAAGGTTGGCTATATCTCAACAAGCCCTGAAAGAAGCGATACGATCATTAGATGAAAAGTAAATTTACCTCCGTCGTCCGCGTCAAAAAGCAGGAGATGGATAAGGTAGAGGCTAAGCTCGTCGTTGCTAGGCTAAATGTAAGAAATGTTGAAGAAAAAATAGCACTCTTAAGGGCCAAGCTTAATGAGTTTAGCCTGCCAAAAAGTGGCAACATAGGCGAGCTAAGAGAAAATTTAGAGCTCATAAATATAGCAAGAGCCGAGCTAAGTGCCTGCAAAGAGAGCTTAGAGATAGCAAGAAAAGAGGTCTTGCACTACGAGCACAAATATAAAAATGCAAATTTAGAGTATGAAAAGATGAAATATCTAGAAAAAGAAGAATTTAAAAAAGAGATAAAACGCATACAAAAGGCTGAAGCGCTTGCTCTTGATGAGTTTGCGGTTATGAAATTTGCAGCCAAAAGCGAGGCGTGATGAGAGCTGTTTTACTCTTTTTTATGGTCATAAATTTTGCATTTTGCTTTGAAGTACCGGTTGATTGCACTCAGATCTTTGAAGCTAGAAAAGAGGAAATTTCAAAGGAGCTTGAGGTCATCGACGAGCAACGCCAAGCCCTAGAGGTATTTCGAGCAAGCTCGGCTGCTGCTTATGAAGAGAACAACAAAAAGCTCGCCAAAAAAGAGGCTGACCTGAATGCGACGATGAAAGTGATCGAGCAAAAACGCAAAGAGATCGACGAAGTTGTCGCTAAAAATGAGAAAATTTTAAAAGAGCTTCGCACGATGACGACTGATAAAGTCAATGAATCCTACGCCAAAATGAAAGATGGCGCAGCAGCAGAAGTGCTCTCACAAATGCCTAGATCAAACGCAGCCACCATACTTTACGCCCTTGATGCAAAAAAGATATCAACCATCATGGCTAAGATGGATCCAAAGGTTGCCTCTGAAGTGACTGCGCTACTTCAAAAAGGCCCTCCATTTGTAGATGAAAAGGGCGATATGCCTGCTCCAGCTGGAAGCATAAATATGCAGTAAATTTAATTTACTGCCAATCTAAAAAACTAAATTTAACTGATAAATTTAACCTATTTGCTCACCCGTCTCTGATTTTCACCCCTGCTCTTGTTGTATAAATTTAGTGACGATCTACTTTTTACACACAGAGGCATAAGCGGCCCAGCGATACTAAACGCTTCACTCTTTTGGCAAAAGGGGCGAATTTGCATAAATTTTTTGCCTAAATTTAATGAGAAAAATTTAGTAAATGGTAAAAAGCAGCTTAGCTCAGTTTTGCCTTTGCCAAAGAGATTTGTGCTGGAGTTTTTAAGAAATTTTGGTTTAAAAGATAGAGCTTATTATGAATTTAGTGATGATGAAAAGAGTATCATAAAAAGGCTTTTTGCTTATGAATTTGCCCCAGCTGGGACATTTGGATTTGAAAGGGCTGAAGTTACAAAAGGTGGCGTAAA
>NZ_JAAKZB010000028.1:0-21557 GCF_015229965.1 Campylobacter concisus | reverse complement strand
CCGCCAGCGTTCACTCTGAGCCAGGATCAAACTCTCCATATTAACCTTCTTTAGCGTAAAGCAAAGCTTTACTAAGAAGCAACACTAAAGACTAAGATTGCTAATGCAATCTAGTAATAATGTTTTTACTAAAATTGCTTTTAGTATTTATTATGAAGTTTTTAATCAAAAAAACTTTTAGTTTTTATATTAGTTTGTCTAATCTATTATTTAATCATAATAGACTGGCTCAATCGATCACTTGTTTAGATTTCAAAGATTGACTAATAGTTTAACAATTGTAAGTTAAAAGAACTTTCTGCTCTGCGTTCTGCAAAACAGAAAGTGAAGTATATAGAAGTGATGCTTAAAAGTAGATAAAAATCAAGCTACTTTTTTAAAAGCCCATAAATAAATTTTGAAGTCCAACCTTTTCATTAAAAATAATATCTTTTTTACTTGGATCGTACTTAAATTTACTTACTACTTTTTTGCCATCTTCTTTTAAATATCCAGCAGATATAAGTGTTGGCTCGATAAGAGTCATCTCAGGGAAGAGCGTATCAAAAAATTTAGCCAAAGTCTCATCCACACTTAGCTCGCCATTAAGTGATAGCTTATCAAAGATCGCAAGCTGACTTTCTCCGCTTTTAAAGCCATTGATAGCAGCATCTAATTTTAAATTTATCGCATTATTGCCATTTTTAAAGCTTAATGTATCCACTTTCACACTTGGATTTTTCTCTAAAATTTGACCCATTACTTCGTCCAAATTTAACCCAGCAAAGATACTCTCATTTGTATCAACATTTACATTACTTAGTCTATCAAGTATATTATTTATAGTTGGCACGTTGATATTTGCTATTTTGCTATCTAAGATAAAATCTGTAAATTTCACTTTATTAACAGCAACTGCACCTATCTTCACCACATCTTTTGAACTGCCAAGATCATTTGAGACTTCAAATTTCGAGCTATACTCAAGATCATCTAAAGCAACATTACCATCTTTTTCATCTAATAATGCCAGTTTTTTGATCTTAGCCTTTGCTACGTAAGGAGCTAGTTTGCTCTCAAATATCTTTGAAATTTCAACTGGCACAGTGTAGCTTGTATCTATATCGACGCCTTCAAGATTAACTTCTGCTTTATTTTCTTCGTTAAGGTCTTTTAATGAAACTTTCTCAAGACCCAAGTTTGCGCTATTTACATTATCTTTTGCGTCCAGTTTCAAGCCAAATTTCACATCCTTTGTATGAACGTTCATAGTTTGCTTGTCACTAAAGTCAATATCGCTAAATTTAACTTTTACATCTTTATCGCCACTTACGCTAGCCTTTGTTTTAGCCGTTGCGACGACGTTTGACCCAAGAAATGAAGCTACGATATTTTTTATCGCCTCATTTTGTATAGAAATTTTTGAGTCGATATCAAAGCCATTTACAAATGCAAGCACTGAGTGAGAAATTTCATTTTCTACCTTGAAATTTAGATCCTCATCTACATCTTTGCCAGCCAAATTTTTCAAAAGATCCTTTGAAACGATAAGATCAAACGATCCTTTTGAGCCAAAAAAGCCTTTTTGATAGCTATTTTCTGAAACTTTAAAGCCATTTACATCATTTAGTCTATCAACTATCCTTTGATAGTTCTCCTCGACCTTGTTTGAGGCGAAATAAACAGCGCCTGCGACGATCACGATAACTACGATTAGAGCAGATATCACCTTTTTCATGCTTTTCTCCTTTTTGTAATGTGTTGTAAAAATAACCAGATACCTAATAACAAGCCTACCATGGCAAGTGGCATGATATAGCCATGCTCGCCAAGATAATTGCTCACACTCATAAAATAATCCCCTGCTTTATAGCTAGCAAGACCGACGATCACTGCCCAAAGCACTGAAGAGATCAAATTTATAACGCTAAATTTATAAAAAGAGTATTTTGTAAGTCCAAGTGCGATAGGCACCAAAGTTTTGACGCCGTAGATAAATTTTTTGATAAATATTATCTTATCGCCATGCTTTTTTGCCAAAATTCCAGCGTAGGCAAGCTTTCTTTTGTGATTTTTTACATAAGGCATAAGCAAGCTTTTATTAAACCTTGCGACGTAAAAGATCAAAGTATCGCCGATCGTATTTGCCACGGCAGCGACGATTATGCTAAGAGTGATGTCCATTTTGCCAGCAAAGCTTAATATCCCAGCAGCGATAAGCGCTACCATACCACCACCAAGACTGTAAAAAAACAGCACGACATAGCCGTAAGTTGAGATTGAATTTATTATATCTTGCATCATTGCCCCAAAAGTTTTGAAGCAGAAGATATTAGCTGCTCGTATGCATAGCCACTTTGTTTTAAAATTTCATCCTTTGCACTAATCACTGCTCCGCCAAAGCTTGCTCCTGCGAAAAATCCATCATTTGCAGCATACGCGTAGATGTCGCTTGAAAATTTAAAATCGCTTACTTTATTATAATTGCGTCCGATATCGCCAAATGCTACTGAAAGCTTCGTATCAAGCGTGATCTTGGCGTCTTTTATGTCGTAGATAATGCTATCTTTAAATATAAATAGCACAAGCGAACTATCTTCGTATCCAAGCTGTATGCCGATACTGCCGCCACTTATACTAACTGGCAAAATTTCACTTGGCGAGTTGATGTTGCCAACGACCATGATGCCATCTCCGCCCATGCCACCGACAACAAAACCGACTTTTTTTACACTTGGAAAGATGATCGTCGCTTTTGACTGCTCGATGAGCTCTTTTATAGGAGCGTTTCTAGCGCCTCTCATCGTCGTTATAAACGAATTTGCCGAGTCTAGCACGAGCTCCTCGCTGGCAAAGCCAAGCGAGAAAAATATTATTATTGATAAAAGAAATTTCATATCTTGCCGTTATTTCGCAAAATCAACAGCGCGAGTCTCTCTAATGACGCTTACTTTTATCTCACCTGGATACTGCACCTTACTCTCGATCTCTTGAGCTATCTCTTTTGCCACAAGCACGGCTTCATCGTCGTTTATAAGTTTAGCATTTGCGATGACGCGGATCTCACGGCCAGCGTTGATCGCATAAGCTTGCTTGATGCCCTCTTTACTTTTTGCGATGTTTTCAATCTCTTCGACACGTTTTAAGAAGCTCTCAAGCACCTCACGCCTTGCTCCTGGACGAGCTGCACTTAGTGCGTCAGCTGCGCAAACAGCAGCACTTTCTATACTTGTAGCTTCTTCGTGTCCGTGGTGAGCATAGATCGCGTTGATGACGACTGGATGCTCTTTGTAGCGTTTGCAAATTTCGGCTCCAAGATCGACGTGGCTGCCCTCGTACTCGTGAGTTAGCGCTTTGCCGATGTCGTGAAGTATGCCAGCTCTTTTTGCTAGCTTCTCATCTCCGCCACACTCAGCTGCAATGATACCAGCGAGGTGAGCCACTTCAAGGCTGTGCGCAAGGGCATTTTGACCATAGCTTGCTCTAAATTTAAGCTTGCCTATTAGTTTTACTATCTCTGGATGAATTTTATTTAGACCAAGATCCATGACGATATTCTCGCCCTCTTCTTGTATGCTTTGCTCAAATTCTTCAGTCACCTTTTTGTGAAGGTCTTCTATCCTTGCTGGCTGAATTCTGCCGTCCTCCACCAAAAGCTCGATCACTCTTGTAGCGATCGCACGCCTGTAAAGATTAAAGCTGCTTAGTATGATCGCGTGTGGGGTATCATCGATGATAATATCAACGCCAAGCACCATTTCAAGGGTTTTGATATTACGTCCCTCTTTGCCGATGATCCTTCCTTTTAGCTCATCGTTTTTGATATTTACGACATTTATCAGACGCTCAGCTGCAAATTCTCCAGCAAATCTTGACGTAGCCTGCGCCAAGATATAATTAACCCTCTTTTTAGCCTCTCTTTTTGCCTCTTCTTCGTACTTTCTAACGATGTGAGCGATGTCGGCGCGCGACTTCTCTTCGACCTTTTTAAGCACGACCTCTTTTGCCTCTTCCTCCGTTAAGCCAGCAGCGTGCTCAAGCACTCTTATCGCCTCTTCTACTTTGTTTTGATAAGTCGCTTTTAAATTTAAACCCTCTTCATAAGTGACCTTCGCATCTTGCTTATCTTTTTCAAAAAGCTCTTTACTCTCATTTAAAAGCTCTTGCTCATTTAGCAAAATTTTCTCTTTTTTGGTCAGCTCATCAAATTTACTTGCATACTCTTTTTGAAGCTTTGTCGTCTTGTCGTCGTATCTTTTTTTAGCCTCAAATTCAGCCTCTTGCACTGAAATTTTAGAGTTTTTAAGCGTTAGCTCAGCTTCATACTCGATGGCTTTTGCCTTTGCTTTTGCCTGCTCTAAAAATATGTTGTAGTTGGCGTCATTTATCTTTTTGGCGTAGAGATACCCTGCTCCAACGCCCACCACACCGGCTCCTAAGCCTATTAAAACCTCTATCATTTATTCCTCTTTTTATATAATTTTTGCTTGGGGTTATATAAAAGTCTGCTACCGCATCGTGCGCCTGCGAGAGCACATCTTTGGTGTAGAAGTCTTTTACCTCTAAGAAAACTATCAGTTTTGGCTTAACGGGCAAAGTGTCAAAAAATCTATCGTAAAATCCTTTTCCGTGCCCTATCCTTGCCATAGCTCCATCAACCCCAATCGCTGGAACTACCGCCATATCGAGTTTAACATTATTCATTTTTTTGCCAGATGGCTGTCTGACATTAAATTTATAAGTTAGAAATGGCAGTCGCAATCTTACCATCTCTAAGCTAAGACCTACCATAAAAGGGGCAAAAATTTCACATTTATGTGATAAATTTCGTCTTATTTTAAGCACATCGACTTCGTAGTTAAGCGGCAAGTAAAAGAGAACCTTTTTAGAATTTGTATAATTTATCAAATTTAAAAGCGTTTTTGCTGCCTTGTGATGTGTGCATTTTGCTCTAAATTTAGTAAGCTTTATCAAATTTGCTCTTGCATTTTTTCTAAATTCATTTTTTTCTAAATTAACGCTCATTTTATGCTCTTTCTTGTATAATCCTGAAACATTTTTCAAAAGGAAATTTATGACACTAAAACGCGCAATTATAACATCACTTTGTCTTTTTGCATTTTTCGGATGCGGCGACGACTCTAACAAAAAGAGCGAGCAAAACACTAGCGAGCCAGCTGTGCAAAGTAAAAATTTAGAAGAAAATGCCAGCAAAGATGAAAATTTAAGCAAAGATACGCTCACACCAAAGATAAGCGAGAGCACACAAAGTGACGAAGTAAAAGATATAAGCCTAAAACTGCTTAATGGCACAACTATGCAGATCACAAAAAGAAGCAACGGCTTTGACGTAAAAGATGGCAAAAAAGCGACACTTTATGTATTTTTTGCCACTTGGTGCCCACCTTGCAAGGCTGAGATACCATCTTTAAACAACCTAAGTGAGAAATTTAAAAACGAGCTAAACATCGTTGCTGTCTTGCTTGAAGACAAGAGTGAGGACGAGGTTAAAGAATTTGCTCAAAAGTATAAGATCAAATACGACATCGCAGTTGGCGAGGGAAATTTCTTATTTGAAAAGGCGATGGGCGGCATCAAAGGACTCCCTGCATCTGCGCTCTTTAAAGCAAATGGCGACTACGCTCAAGGCTACATCGGTCTTGTGCCTGAAGAGATGCTCGAAACTGACATAAATAGGGCTATAAAATAATGCTTGAGTTTTTAAAAAGGGGCTTTGAAAAGACCTTTGGAGCGATAAGCTCAGCTAAAAAGTCAAAAAAGATCGACAAAGAGAGCTTAGAAGAAATTTTACTAGAAGCTGACGTGGCTTACGAGATCGTGGAGGAGATTTTATACTATTTGCCGCCGCAAGATGAAGTGAGCAGAGCTGATCTTAGACGCGTTATGAGTAGCTATTTTATCTACGAAAAGGAGCGCGTGATCGAGCCTGATAAGCCATTTGTAGATCTCATCCTTGGCGTAAATGGTGCTGGCAAGACGACAACCATCGCAAAGCTAGCAAATTTATATAAAAACAACGGCAAAAGCGTCATTTTAGGCGCTTGTGATACATTTAGAGCTGGGGCGATCGAGCAGCTGCGCCAATGGTCAATCAGACTAAATGTGCCAATAGTTGCCACCCAGCAAGGGCATGATCCTTCAGCTGTTGCCTACGACACGATCAGCTCAGCCCTTGCAAAAGGCATCGACCGCGTCATCTTAGACACGGCTGGCAGACTTCAAAACCAGACAAATTTGGCAAACGAGCTTGATAAGATCGTTCGTATCAGCAAAAAAGCCTACGAAAAGGCACCTCACCGCAAGATACTCATACTTGATGGCACGCAGGGCAACGCTGGCGTCGCGCAGGCAAAGGCATTTAACGAGATCGTCTCGCTTGATGGCGTCATCATCACAAAGCTTGACGGCACCGCAAAGGGCGGAGCGCTATTTGGCGTGGCAAGAGAGCTTGAGCTACCTATATTTTATATAGGTGTTGGCGAGAGCATGGACGATATCATCAAATTTAACCCAGACGAGTTTTTAGACGAGCTGATGGACGCCATTTTTGAGTAGGGTAAAATTTCTTAGTAAAATTTGCTTTTTCGCTGCTCTTTTGGCGATTGATATTCTTGCATTTACTCCAAAAAGTCCCGCGATCATCGAAAATTCGTGGGACAAAGCAAATCATTTTTTAGCTTTTTTCGTCCTTTATATACTGCTCTACCTTGGCTATGAGTTTAAAATTTTAAAAAATTTAGCCCTACTTTTAGCCTTTGGAGTGCAAATAGAGCTTGTTCAGGCTTTTTTGCCAAATAGGAGCTTTAGCCTGCTTGACATCGTGGCTGACATGATTGGAGCGGCTTTTGGAGTGATAGTAGTTGAAATTTTAAAAAGGATATATTATGGCAAAAGCAAAGCCAGTTTTTGAGTGTCAAGCCTGTGGCAATCAACAGGCAAAGTGGCTGGGCAAATGCCCACAATGTGGGGCTTGGGATAGCTTTGTCGAGCTTAGCCAGCAAGAGATAAAGATAAGTAAAGAGATAGCAAAAAGTAGTGGCACACCTAGCAAAGCCATAAGCATAGACGAAGTTGAAATTCAAAATTTCACGAGATTTAGTACCGAAGATAGCGAGCTAGACCTTGTTCTTGGCGGTGGCGTGGTTGAGGGCTCGCTTGTTTTAATAGGCGGTAGTCCGGGTATCGGCAAATCAACCCTGCTTCTAAAAATCGGCTCAAATTTAGCAAAAGACGGCAAAAAAACGCTCTATGTAAGCGGCGAAGAGAGCCAAAGCCAGATAAAAATGAGAGCTGACAGGCTAAATGCTGTGGATAAAAATTTATACCTGCTAACTGAAATTTGCCTAGAAGATATCCTAGCTGAAGTGCAAAAGAGCGATTACAAGGTGCTAGTAATAGACTCCATTCAAACGCTTTATAGCCAAAATATAACCTCCGCGCCAGGTTCGATCACACAGGTTCGTGAGATCACATTTGAGCTGATGAGGCTTGCAAAGAGCCAAAATATCTGCGTTTTCATCATCGGACACATAACCAAAGAGGGCTCGATCGCAGGGCCTAGAGTGCTTGAGCACATGGTCGATGTGGTGCTTTATTTCGAGGGCGACGCGAGTAGAGAGCTGAGAATTTTGCGTGGGTTTAAAAACCGCTTTGGCTCGACGAGCGAGGTTGGTATATTTGAGATGAGTCAGCAAGGGCTCGTGAGCGCAAATGAGGTTTCTAGTAAATTTTTCACACGTGGTGGGGCGATGAGTGGCAGTGCGATCACCATCATAATGGAAGGCTCAAGGGCGCTTAGTATCGAAATTCAGGCACTTGTTTGCGAAAGCGCCTATCCAAAACGAAGCTCCACTGGCTTTGAAAAAAACCGCCTAGATATGCTGCTAGCACTTCTTGAGCGAAAGCTTGAAATTCCACTTGGGCACTACGACGTCTTTATAAACGTTTCAGGTGGCGTTAAGATAAGCGAGACCGCGGCCGATCTAGCCGTCATCGCAGCGATCATCAGCAGCTTCAAAAACCGCCCTATCAGCAAGGACAGCGTCTTCATCGGCGAGCTAAGCCTAAACGGCGAGATAAGAGAAATTTTTAACCTCGATCAGCGTCTAAAAGAGGCAAAAACGCAGAAATTTAAAAACGCCATCATCCCAAACAAACCGCTTGACACACAAGGTCTAAAGTGCTTTTACGCCAAAGATATCACGCAAGTGCTTGAGTGGATGTAGGGAATTTAAAGATGATTTTTACACAAAATGGCAATGATCTACAAAACCATAAAGAGATAATTTATGCTTTTGTGTCAAAAGATAAAAGATTTTTTAGTGAATATCAAAAAGAGCTCACGCGAAATTTACCACTTTATCCTAGCTTAGAGCTATTGCTTGTCGATTTTTCGGTTATTTTGGTGGAAAATTTTGATCAACTAAGCGAGCAAGATAAGCTAGAAATTTTTGACTTAGTTGAGAAAAATATTAAGAACGATGACTATATTAGCACAGCATTTTTAATTGGCTTTATTGAGACGATACAAAATGTTTCAAGCAAAGAACAATATAAGAAAATTGATAACTATTATACTCATCATACAATAAAGAAGACAAAGCAATTCTAGCTCAAAGAGACATTTTTATATATGAAGATTTTTTATATATTTTTATATCAAAAGACATTAGATATTTTGCAATTTATCAATCCGAACTTTTAAATTTTGTTCCAGATACCCCAGGGTTACTTACTTTATTGGAAAATTTTGCAAATGTTACAGTTTATATTTTTAATGAATTAAGTGAGCAGGATAAGCTAGAAATTTTTGACTTAGTTGAAAAAAATATTAAGAACGATAACTACGTTGGCACGGCATTTTTGACTGGCTTTATTGAGACGATACAAAATGTTTCAAGCAAAGAACAATATAAGAAAATTGAGAAGTATTTTGGCAAAGAAACTTTATTGATTGCAAATGAGCTAATAGAATTTTTGGGCATATAAGCTTTTATAAAAACATTTAAATTTAATCATCAAGCACCGATATCCCACTTGGACAAATTTTGGCAAGTGGGTTGTTATATTCTTGGTGGCATTTTTCGCACTTTATAACACCTAGTTCTGCGCTTACTTGCTCTGCATTATAACAATGCGGACAAACCACATAGCTATCTTCTTGCGTATCTACTCCGATAGCTTTGATACTTGGATCTTGATAGTCGTTAAAGATTTTTCTAAATTCTCTTTTATAAATTTTAAAATCAATAAAACCAGCAAACTCAATCAGATAATTTCTGAATGCAAAATAGTATCTCTTATCTTTTTCTCTAAAATTTAGATCATCTTCAAAGATTTCTTGTAAATCCGACCAAAAATTTTCATAATTAATATTTTTTGGGGCAATACTTAAGACATTGTCTATCCTAACAACATTCCATCTATTTGGGATACTGCCATCAATAATATCAAAAAGCTCAGCACTAAATCCGCAAATGCCATCAAAATCATCCTTGTCATACACAATGATAAATTTTACCTTCCCTTCATACATCTCCATCAGCAAGACATCATAAATAGTATCTTTTTTAAGCGCATCAAATGCACTTAGCTCGCGAAGCTCAAGCGATGAAATATCAATGGTTGATTTTAGTTTTACTTTCATTTTTTACCAAATTTATTTTTATATTCCAAATCATGGCACACTTTTAATAACACTAGTGTTAAAAATTTCTATAGCTATTTTTGCCTATGCGTATTTATACCAATAATGTATTATGTTTATCATCTCATTTTTAATAAAATCATGTTATTAAAATTATTTTGATTTTTATCTACGTTATGTTCTAAAAACTTCAAATACAGATATTTCACACTATCATCACTGCAGCTACAGCAAATCCGCCGTCGTGAGTTATACTAAGGCTTGCTTCTTTGATATTAAAATTTGTATAAATTCTTGGGCTAAATTTTATCTTTGGTGCATTTTTTGTGTCTTTGCTGAGCACAATGTCAAAAAAGCCACACTCTTTGCTGATGCCCACGCCAAGGGCCTTACTAGCTGCTTCTTTGGCCGCCCAAAATCCAGCCAAAGTCGCATCATTTTTTGCTAGCTCGATCTCATCATCACTTAAAAATCTCTTTAAAAAAAGCTCGCCGTAACGAGCCTTTAGTCTTGAAATTCTATCTATCTTAACGATATCGATGCCTATCATTGCACCACGAAATCAGTAAAAAATATGTTTTTGATGTAGCCATCATTTAGCACTTCATTTAGCTTGCCTACGATCTCGTCTTTTAGTCTATCCTTGCCCTTTGCAGTGCTTACTTCTTCGTAAGTTTTAGAAGAGAGCGTTCTTATGATGATATCTCTTAAAAGTGCCTTTTTCTTATCAAGCTCGGCTGTTAGTAGCTCGTCGCTTTGCTCCAAATCGATCTTAGTTTTAAGAAATCTCGAGCCATTTTCACTAAGTAAATTTACGACAAACTGATCGAGCGGATATATCGGTCCCATATTCGAATAGTCGTTGCCACCGCGTTTTGCTTTGTTTTGAGCGGGTGCTGGTTGAGTTTGAGTCTGAGCTGGTGTTTGCGCCATATTTGCCTCTTTTGGCTCGTCAGAACTAAGCATCAAAAACGCCACTAGCCCTCCGATAACTAGCAATAAAACAAATATCGCGATGATGATTATCATCAAAGCGCCATTGCCACCTTTTTTTGCTTTTTTCTCTTCAACTTCTTCAGCCATCTTTCCTCCTTTAAGTTTTGGCTATAATTATACAAAAAATTCACAAAAATGAGAAAAGATGATACATAAAACCAACGCCGCTAGGCTTTTAGACAAGCTAAAAATAGACTATGAGATACTTGAATACGAAGTCGATTTAAACGACCTTTCAGCCGTTCACGTAGCAGCTAGCACCAAGCAAGATATAAAGCAAATTTATAAGACGATCGTCTGCCAGTGCGAGCCTAAAAATTTTGTCGTTGCTTGCTTGCAAGGCGATCTGGAGCTTGATCTAAAAGCACTTGCTCATGCGTGCGGGGCCAAACGCTGCGAGCTTATAAATTTAAAAGACCTAGAGAAGATCACCGGCTACATCAGAGGCGGCTGCTCGCCACTTGCTATGAAAAAGCACTTTGCGACCTTCATCGATGAGCGAGCAAAAGAGCAAGAGTACGTGCTAGTAAGCGCTGGAGTAAGAGGCAAGCAGATAAAGATAGCTCCAAATGACCTTTTGAAGGCTTGTGAGGCGGATTACGCTGATATCGCCAGGCTAGCTCTTTAAAAACTCTATAAATTTAAACTTCTCGCCTAAAAACTCAGGCGAGAGTAGAAATTTTGCCTGTTTGGTGACATTTTCATAGGCTTGCTTGCTGCCTTTTTCAAGCACCAAAGATAAAATTTCATCCACGCCAAGATCATTAACCAAAGCTTCATTTTGTTTTTTAAATTTGACCATTTTAAAGCCAGCCAGAGAGAAAGCCTCTTTTACCTGCTTAAAACAAAGACTATAAGTTAGATCCGAGCTTTTAAAATATGGCTCGAGGTTTGAAATTTCAAACAAAGAAAAAACTTGATGATCTTTAAAAACTCTTAGACTAAATTCATTTTTTGGCTCAAATTCGCCGTAGTCAAAGCTTAAAAATCTCACCTTTTTAGCCGCATTTGCAAGCTGGAGCGCAAATTTAGCGTAGCTAGTTGAAATTTCACCCTTTTTTATGCCAAATTTCTTTGCAAGGGCTAGTAAATTTTGATCCGCCTTTTGCCAGTGAAATTTTAGATCGTTATCCACAAAAAGCATATTATCTGCGTCTATCACCTCGCAGCTAAATGCGTCAAGCAGCTCATTTGATATGACAAAAATTTCATCAAACGAGCACTCGCCTAAATTTTCATAGTGCCCTACTCTAACCTCGTCACCAAAGCGGTTTTTAAAGGTTTTAAGCTGTTTTTTGCGTAAAATTTCATGAGGTTCTATGATGATAAACTCTAAATTTGACAAAATTTCTGGCTCAAGCGTAAAGATGCCCTGCGCAAAATCAGCCAGCATATCGCCCGAGTTTGCGCCGATCTCCACGACCTTGCAAGAGCTAGAAATTTCGCCATTTTTAAGTAACTTTACAAAGTAGTTTGCAAGGCAGGCGCCAAAGAGGTAGCCAACGCTTACATTTGTGTAAAAGTCGCCCTTTTTGCCGATATCCACGCCAAATTTATAGTAGTTTTCATTGACCCAGATATCAAAAAACTCGCTAAATTTCATAGATCAGGCAGCTTCCAGCCTCTATAAAATGCAAACATCCTGACCGTTATGCCAGCAGCAAGCAAAAGCATGGTAAAAAATATGTTGGTAAGACCTAGGTGATAGAGGATAAAGTAAGCAAGCCCCACGCCAAGGCTTATCGTGCCATAAAGTCCTGTGCGCAAAAACCATGGGACTTCATTTAGCAAGATATCTCTTAAGATACCGCCGCCAACGCCGTTAAAAAAGGCGATCATCATGACGCCAAAGATGTTGTAACTATACTCGATGGCAACCATCGCTCCAACGATAGAAAAGCAGATAACGTCGATCGCGTCGGCAAAGATAAAGACAAATTTCTTCTCTAAGCCCTCTCTTTTTATATGTAAATTTGTGATCCTAGATGCGACAAGCATAAAAATGACGACGCTTACTGGCATGTAGTGAGTGAATGAATAAACTGCCCTACCAACGAGCATATCACGCATGATACCGCCTCCAAGTGCGGTCAAAAATGCGGACAAAAAGACGCCAAGCCAGTCACACTCCCTCTTTACTGCAAACAAAAAGCCACTAAGCGCAGCTGATGCGATACCAACGTACTCCACAAAAAGTATTAAGCTCATATTTTTTCCTTAAAAATGGGCATTTTATAATGAAATCTCATAAAAGTTCATTAATAAATTTTTAAATAATATTTTATTTTAGGCTATAATAACAAAAATTTTGAATAAGGAAATTTGATGAAAAAAATTCTAACTTTACTCTTTTTGATCGGCTCATTTTTTGCGCTAAATTTAAACGCTGATGTGATTCAAAATCAAAAATTAAAAAATGCGATAAACATTTTAAACGCTTTTGGCACTAGAAATTTAAAACCAAATACTAAATTTATAGGCATCAAAGCCATCGCTATCATCCCAGATGTGACAAAAGCAGGCGCGATCATCACTGGCTCAAAAGGCAGAGGCGTATTTATCGCTAAAAACGACAATGGCGAGTGGTCAAGCCCATTTTTTGTAAATTACACATCTGGCAGCATCGGCCTTCAGCTAGGATATAGCTCGGCTGATATGATCATTTTGTTTAAAAACTCGGAAGCCTACGCAAGCTTGTTTAACGCAAAAGATACGATCAGTCTAAAAGCAGAAGCAACTGGCGGCGTTGGCAACGAAGTGGCGATAGCTAGTGATTTGCCTGAAATTTCAGCATTTGTCGAGGAGCGTGGCAAGACTAGTGGAGCTTTTGTTGGCGTTAGTTTAGACGTGGCAAGACTTAAGATAAATGCACAAGATACAAACGACTACTACGAGAGAATGTATGACTTTGAAGATATCTACAACAACAGCCCAAAAGCTAGCAAATATACAATCAAATTTAAAGAGATAATCTCAAAATACTTCTTATAATAACCTCATATCTTGGCTCTTTTAGAAGAGTCAAGCTCTCTTTTTTACATTTTAAAGATTTTTGAAATTTAGTTTATGAATTTAGCAAGATTATGGCTTAGCCTTTTGCTAAACCATAAATAGTGATACAAAGCGTTTTTTAGGGATCGGAGAAAATTGAGTCATATATTCAAACGCCTCTTCGTAGTCGCCGTCTGTATATTGCGCGACTTGCTCGATAAGCTCGTAAAGCTCTTCGTCATCCATCGAGTCAAAGCTGCCTCTATTTTCCAAAACCTCTAACAAAACGGCGTCTAATTCTAGCTCGTCGTAAGTCATTTCGTTCCTTAATTCTGATTTAAAAAATGCGAAACTATACCAAAAGAAGCTTATAAAATACTTTACTTAGAATTTGTAATAAATTTTATGCATTTTTTAGTAGAAAAGTTGTAAAATCTTTACATTCATTATCAATTTGATAGGGATTTTGTGGAAGACTTTGAACTATTTTACAAGCATTTTAACGAGTTTTTAAAAGCTTTTGGTCAAAAAGGCTCTGAGATAAAAGAGCAAATTTTGCGTGTGCTTTTTGCAAGCAAGTCACATCTAAATGCTCAAGAAATTTGTCAAAAAATTTATGAAACTTACAAAAATGAAATTTCAATGACTTCTATATATACCTTTTTAAATTTTCTTGAAGAGCACCATTTGGCAAATAGTTTTGAGCAAAATGGTGTCAAAAATTACGAGTTAAATTTAAAATCCTCTCACGATCATCTGATCTGCGAAATTTGCGGAAAGGTGGTTGATTTTGAAGATGAGATGATAGAGCAAAGGCAGGAGCAAATTTGTAGCCAAAGGTCATTTGGCGCAGAGTCTCATAAGATGATACTTTATGGAATTTGTAGTGATTGCCAAGCAAAAAATGAGGTTTAAATTTATCATTTCATTTTACTTTTTGATAATGAAAGACAAAAAAATTTCAGATTGATTTAAGTTGCAGATTAGATAATACGCAGACAAAATAAAAGGATGAAAATGGATATAAAAACACAAACTTTAGCACAAGTTGCAAGCTATTTTTCGATGATAGCTCACACAAATGGCAGACTAAGAGTAAGGGTTAGCCCAAAGATCAAAGAGCTAAGCAGCAGCGTAAATTTAGCCAGTTTAGATGATATGATCGCTCAGATAAATGGTATAAAAAATGTTAAATTTAACAAGATAATCGGCTCTGTAACGATCGAATACGACCACGAAATTTTCCCTAAAAATCTCTGGGAGGATCTCTTAAAAGGGCAAAATTTAGAAGAAATTTCAGCTAAAGTAAATGAAGTAGCAAGAGAAGTAAAATATGCTTAATGAACTTTTAAACGCCTCTTATACGAGCGAAAAAAACGCACTTAGGCTATATGAAAGCCTAGCTTCATTTGGCGAAGTATTTGATCAAATCGCAAGCGTGAGAAAAAATGCTATCGTCTTGATAGAGAAATTTGCAAATGCGCACGAGTATGAGCTTGTTTGCGAAAATGAAGCTATTTTTTTGCCAGCAAAAAACAAAGAAGATGCGCTGATAGAGGCACTAAACTATGAAAATGAGCTAAACAAAATGTATGAAAAATTTTGTGAAAGCTTAGACGATGAGGAGCTAAAAGATCTATTTTTTAGACTTTGGGCTACTTCAAATAATGAATATATTGCCTCTTTAAAGCACTGCTTAAAAGAAATTTATAGCGGAGCTGGAGCAAAAAATGAGCTAAATTTAAATGAAATTTCGCAAAATTTTGAGCAAAATGGCATAACAAATATTTTAGAAAGCTATCAAAATGACTTTAATGAGATAACTAAAAGCTTGCAAAATATCGCAAGTGGCAAGGCTGATAAAAGCGAGTTGGCAAAGATCACAAACAATCCAAATTTCTCGTTTTTTAGCGGGCTTGCGCTTGGGGCATTAGGCATTTCAGTAGTTAGCAAAAATTTAAATAAGGATGAAGAAGATGAATAATTTACAAAATCAAACAAAGAAAGGATTTAAAATGGCATTACCATTTTTAGCAGGTTTAGCAGTAGGCGGTTTAGCAGTAGT
Organism: Campylobacter concisus; assembly: GCF_015229965.1. Classification (GTDB taxonomy): domain Bacteria; phylum Campylobacterota; class Campylobacteria; order Campylobacterales; family Campylobacteraceae; genus Campylobacter_A; species Campylobacter_A concisus_BD. The sequence continues at coordinate 5,859 of NZ_JAAKZB010000028.1, read as the reverse complement.
TGCTTGGAGTAAAAGAGATAAGATCAAAGAGTGTGCCAAAGATGGCCTAGATAAAGGCAAAGAGGCTGCAAAAGATCTTTATAAAAAAGGCAAAAACGTCGCAAAAGATGCAAAAGACTTCATGGTCAAAGAAGAGAAAAAAGCAAAACGTGGCGTTAAAAAAGTAGAAAAAGAGGCTGAAAAAGTGATTAAAAAAACAAGAAAACCACGTGCTAAAAAGCCAGCAGCTCCAAAAGCTATCACACCAAACGATATAGCTTAAGGATAGAGAATGCAAGAAAATAGTCTTTTTACACTTTCAAACACAAGACTTCCTTTTGATCACTTCATCAGTGGAGCCTTAATCGCTGGCATGGGCGCGGCTGCGCTTGGCTTTAGCGACTATCTAAATAACAGAGCGACTAAAAAAGATGTCGCTAAAAAGATAGTAAAATACGCCGTAACTGGTGGTTTTGTAGGTGCTGTTGGCATTCATGCTTCAAATTTAATAGCACAAAAAAAATATCTAAACGCAGCAGCTTTTACTGCAGCTGGCATCGGCGGTCTTTTGATAGCTGAAGAACTAATAAAATTGGAGAGTAAATAATGAATAACCCTTATATCAATGAAGAAAACGCAAACGAAGTAGCAGCAAATGACGCAGCAGCAACTCAGCCAAGTGCAGTTGATAATGCGATAAACAATGCAGCTCAAAATTTACCATTTGTACCTGAAAATTTTAACGCAGCTGGCTTTGTAAAAGGCCTACTTTTAGGCGGCATAGCAGCTTATGTGCTAACTAATCCAAAAGCACAAGAGTGCGTATTTAAAGCGATCATCAAAGGTGGCGAGCTAATAAACGCTGGCATAGAAGAACTAAAAGAGCGTTTTGAAGATGTCAAAGCAGAACTTGACTCACAAAAATAAGGTCACTCTAGCTCACAAGAGCAAAAATAGAGCGAGGTTTATTTGCGAGAGCCTAAACGCTAGAAGCGATGTTAGCGCGATCGAGGCTGCGATCTCAGAGCGAACCGATGCAAAAAGCGTGCGTGTAAATAAATACGCAAAAAGCATCGTTGTTGAATTTGATAAGAGCTATGAGAAAATTTTAGATTTTATAAAAAGCTATGATTTTCCAACCAAGCCAAAAGATGAGAGCCTACCTAGCAAAGCAAATATCTACAAAGCTGCTGCTGCACTTGGTGTAACGCCATTTATGAGTAATAAAACTCTAAAATCAGCCGTGACTCTTTACGCCACAGCTCCAAATTTAATAGAAGGCGCAAAAGAGCTAAGGCATGAGGGCATCACCTCAAAAGTGCTTGAAGCAACTGCTATTGGCACAAGCCTTGCAATGGGCGATCATTTGGCGGCAAATAGCACAAATTTGATGATAAATATCGGCGAATACATGGAAGAAAGTGCTAGCCACAGAAGCGATGATCTCATAAAAGAGCTAGCCAAACCAAACATCGAAGAGGTCTGGGTCGAGCGAAATTTAAACGGTGAAAAGACGCTTGAAAAGGTAAAAACCGAAAATTTAAAAAAAGGCGACATCGTAGTAGTCGGAGCTGGCGAGACGATAGGCGTTGATGGCTACATCGTCGAGGGCAATGCTGATGTCAATCAAGTCTCAATGACTGGAGAGGCAGAACCCGTGGCAAAAGCTAGAGGCGACCGCGTCATAAGTGGCACTGTTGTCGATGAGGGCAGGATCAAAATTTGGGCTGAAAACGTAGGTAGCGACACCGCAACCGCAAGGATCAAAGAGTACATCCAAACTTCACTTAATGAAAAATCAGCCATCGGCGTAAAAGCTCTAAAACTAGCTGATAAGCTAGTGCCAGTGACACTCTCTCTTGCTGGGCTTTCGTATGTTATAAATAAAAATATGAACAGCGTTGCAAGCGTGCTTCAAGCTGACTACTCTTGTGCGCTTAAGCTTGCTACGCCAGTTGCGTTTAAGTCAAGCATCTCAAAAGCTGGCAGAAACGGCATCCTCATAAAAGGTGCAAAGGCGATCGAGGCTCTAAGCTCGGTTGATACATTTGTCTTTGACAAAACCGGCACTCTAACTCACGGACGCCTAAGTGTGGTTGAAATTTACTCTTTTAAAGATGGATTTTCAGAGGCTGATATCTTAAATTTAACCGCAAGTGCCGAGGAGCACTACTTCCACCCAGTAGCTGAAGCGATAGTTGAGGCTGCAAACAAGCGTGGATTTAGCCATATCCACCACGACGAGGTTGAATTTATCGTAGCTCACGGTGTAAAAACTGCAATGCACGGCAAAGAGGTCGTTATCGGCAGTAGGCACTTTTTAGAAGATGATGAGATGATAAGCTTTAAAGCTCACGAAGCACTTATAAATAAGGCTTTACAAAGCGGTCTAACCTTGCTTTATGTAGGATACGACAAAGAGCTTGTTGGCGTGATCGCTATGAAAGATGATATGAGAGCAAATGCTAAAGATATGGTGGCAAAACTACGAAATCTTGGCGTAAAAGAGATAGTTATGCTAAGTGGTGACATAAAGAGCAAAGCTGAAGAGGTAGCGCGCGAGCTGGGGCTTGATAGGGTCTATGCTGAGTGCTTGCCAACTGATAAAGCAGCGATCATCGAAGAGCTAAAGAGTGAGGGCAAAAAGGTCGCTTTTGTAGGTGATGGCATAAACGATGCGCCAAGCTTAACAAAAGCAAATGTTGGCATCAGCATGCACAAAGGTGCTGATATCGCTAAAGCAACGGCTGATATAAGCCTTTTAAAAGATGACATCATGAGTGTAGCACTTGCAAAAGAGCTTGCTAATAAAACTATGAAGTTAATTAGCTCAAATTTCCGCTCAACCGTTGGCGTAAATACAGCCATACTAAGTGCCGCAACGCTTGGCATGCTAAATCCAATAGCAACTGCCATGCTTCACAATGGCACGACGATCTGGCTTCTGCTCAACTCAATGAAGGGCGTGAAGATCAAGTCAAAATAAATTTGAAAGGATAGATGGTGTTTGAGAATTTCTTAAACTTTTTAAACGGCAAAATGGATGTAGCCAACGACTTTTTATATGGATATTTTTTGGTTATCATCCTTGTAGCTTCAGGAATTTACTTTAGCTACCTTACCCGTTTTGTGCAGTTTAGGATGTTCTTTGAAGCTTGCAGAGTTCTGGTAGAGAAAAAGGATAAGTATAACAAGCACCATCTAACGCCGTTTCAAGCGCTAATGATCTCGACTGCTTCGCGTGTCGGCATCGGCAACATCGCTGGAATTTCAGCTGCCATCGTAGCAGGTGGTCCAGGAGCGCTTTTTTGGATGTGTTTGATGGCGTTTTTAGGCTCAGCTTCAGCCTTTATCGAGAGCACTTTGGCTCAAATTTATAAGACTAAAGATGTCTTTGGCTTTAAAGGTGGTCCGGCTTATTACATCAAAAACGGGCTTGGCATAAAGTGGCTTGGCTCTTTGTTTGCCATCATCCTCATCATCACCTATGCTTATGGCTTTAACGGACTTCAAAGCTACACCATGACCTCTGCTTTTGAAATTTACTACGACAAAGCAGGCAGCAACATCACCTTTGCGCAAAGCGGCTTGCCTATTGGCATCGGACTTATCCTTACAGCTTTTACGGCTGTGATGTTTTTTAGTAAGAGCCACATCATCGGCAAAGTTAGCTCATATATTGTGCCTTTCATGGCACTTACTTATATCTTGCTAGCTATCATCGCGATCGTTTTAAATTTCAAAGAAATTCCAGCCGTCATCAAGATGATCATAGAAAGCGCCTTTGATTTTAAGGCGATATTTGGCGGTTTTGCTGGAAGCGTGATCGTAATAGGCATAAAAAGAGGACTTTTCTCAAACGAGGCTGGCATGGGCTCAGCGCCAAATGCAGCGGCTGCGGCGCACACAAGCCACCCAGTCAAACAAGGGCTAGTGCAAGCAATGGCTGTTTTTATCGATATGACGATATGCGTCGCCTCTGGTATGATCGTGCTTTTTTCTCAAGCATATCTTACAAAACAAACTGGAGTAAGTGGCGAAGTGCTAACCGCCCTACCTCTTGTTCAAGCAGCGATGAAAGAGTATTTTGGCGACTTTGGACTACACTTTACGACCCTTGCAGTAGTGCTATTTGCCATCACATCGCTCATCGGCAACTACTACTACGCACAGGCAAATATGAAATTTCTAACAAAAAGCAAAAATTTAACGCTTGCATTTAAGATCACAGCAGTGATTATGATATTTATAGGAGCTCAGATGAACTTAAAGCTCGCTTGGAACATCGCTGATATCACTATGGCAGCTATGGCTACGATAAATATCATCGCCATTTTCTTACTATCAAAAGTGGTGATAATAGCGATAAAAGACTACGAAGCTCAAAGAAAAGCTGGTAAAAATCCAGAATTTGACCCAGAGAGTCTAGGTATCAAAAATACAAGCTGCTGGAGCAAAAACTAAAGGAGAAAATTTGGGAAAAGATATAAAGATAAGCGGCAAACTACTAGATCTAAACACCCATAGACAAGTAGCAAAGGTCGGCATGAGTGTCACTTTGGCATCTGTTTGCCTAAGCGCACTTTTTATGAAAAATAGATCTGTTAAAAAATTCCACGTAGTTTCTGGCATCGCATTTACATGCTTTGCGCTTTACCACGCTGGACTTTACGACAACGGCATCTTTAAAAAGATGATCGTAAAAGCAAAAACCGCTTCAAAAAAGGCATAAAATGAGACTAAGCGACGCTGAAATTTTAGACTACATCAATGAGGACCTACCCTACTTTGACCTCACTACGTCGCTTCAAGATATCGATAAAAAAGCTTCGCTTGAAATTTATTCGCGTGATGAAATTTGCGTTAGCTGCGTAGATGTGGCAGCAAGCATAGCAAGGCTACTTGGCTGCGAGAGCGAAATTTTTGTCAAAAACTCTCAAATTTGCAAGGTTGGCGATGTGATCATAAAAATTTATGGCAGCTACGAAGATGTGCATAAGGCTTGGAAACTAGCCCAAGTCGCACTAGAATATGCTAGCGCCATCGCAACCTACACAAACAAAATAGTAAAAGTTGCAAAAAGCGTCAATGAAAAATGCGAGGTCTTGGCAACCAGAAAGAGTTTCCCATTTGCGAAGAAATTTTGTGTAAAAGCCGTGCTTGAAGGCGGTGGCGGTATGCACAGACTTGGACTTAGTGACAGCGTTCTTTTCTTTAAAAACCACATAAAAGCCTACGCTAGCTTTGATGATTTTCTGTCACATTTGCCAGAATTTAAAGCCAAAATGGTCGAGCGAAAGATCTGCGTCGAGGCTGAAAATTTAGATGAGGTGAACAAACTTTTGAAAGTAAAATGTGACGTCGTACAGTGTGATAAATTTAGCCCAGAGCTTATCAAAAACGTGCTAGCTTTAAGAGATGAAATTTCACCAAATACTATGATCTTAGCAGCTGGTGGCGTAAATTTGGCAAACGCAAAAGATTATGCAAATGCCGATGCGATAGTCACTTCTGCGATGTATTCAAAAGGCGTAGCTGACATCAGTGCAAGACTTGAAATTTTGTAAAATTTTATATACAAAAATACATATAATTTTATATATAAAATAATAAATATCTCTAATTCTGCTAAGTATTTTGTAAGCGTCTATAAAATTTTAAAATTTCATGAGCGAGTAATTTCGGCTCTAAAATTTGAGCTAAGCGGTAAGCGAAGCCAAATTTTAGTAGTCAATTCTTGTGAGTGAATAAGATTTTAAAATTTGCAAAATAGCTTGATTAAATTTGTAAATTTCTTTTTATTCAAATTATTCAAAAGGGAGACAAGGAGACTTGAATTACGAAGCCGTCCCCTTATCCCCCTTTTTAAATCCCCCAAAC
>NZ_JAAKZB010000027.1:0-22469 GCF_015229965.1 Campylobacter concisus | reverse complement strand
GCCGTCCCCTTATCCCCCTTTTTTAATCCCCCAAACCCCTCGCACGTTAGAGGTGCATGCTTTAGTGCTAGCGCACTGCATGCATTTTGTTTAAATTTGGTAGATAGTTCTTGAATATTAGATTTAAAGTTTAGAATTTAAAAAGATTAAAACCCCAACCCAGCTTAAACCAGGTTGGAGTTTATGAATATTAATGAAGTGTTTTGTCTTGAACAAATTTAAGTTTGTTTATTAAAAAGCTAAAACCTCTTCTTCCTAACCTCTTCAACTATAGCTTTAGCCATCTCATCTACTTCTGATGTTACTTCGTTTGCTTGGTTTGCAATTACCACGTTTTCTTTTGTTAGATTATCTATTTGAGCAACTGATTGATTTATCATATTTATACCTTCACTTTGCTCTTTTATTGATTCACTCATCTCATTTATTGATTGAGCTAATACATTTGTATTTGCTTCTATCTCACCTAGAGATTTTTGAGTTCTCTCAGCTAGTTTTCTAACTTCATCAGCCACAACTGCAAATCCTCTACCATGTTCTCCAGCTCTTGCTGCTTCAATAGCAGCATTAAGAGCTAGAAGGTTAGTTTGATCTGCTATATCTCTAATGATAGTTATGATGTTTTTGATCTCATCACTTTGTCTTATAACATCAGCTGTCTTTTGAGAGATGGCATTCATTGAGCTAGACATTTGCTCAACTGCAGCTGCTGATTCTTGTAAGCTATTTGCTTGAGTGTTTGCTGAGCTTGCTACTTTTGATACTGAGCTTGCTAGAAGTTTAGCTTTTTCTTCTAGTACTTGTGCTTGGTTTAGATTGTCATTTAGCATTTTAGATATCTCTATGCCTAGAGAGTTTATACCACTTGCTATCTTACCATCATCATCAAGTCTTTTTGTAAAGTCTTGGTTTTTATAAGTGTTTAGTAGATCAAGTACATCTTTACCATTACTTGAGATTGCATTTTTAAGAGCAAGCTGTAAATCTTTAAATGTGCTTTTTAGTTGATTTAGAGCTGGGTTATTAGTATCAGCTTCTAAGCTTGCTTCATAGTTGCCATCTTTTATCTCATTTACAAAGGTGTTGGCTTTTTGGATGAAGGTGTTCTCATGCTCTTTTGCCGTCTGGATAACCTCTATATTTTCATTTATGAGCGACGACATGATGCAAATTTCATCTTTGCCTTTTAAGCTTAGAAGTTTGGCAGAATTTGTCTTGTTGTTTAGATATAAGAAAAACTCGCCAAGACCGCCTTTTACGCTATCGATACCTGAGATGATATTTTTACCGACAAAAAATGAAACCAAAACAAGCAAGAGTATAAAACAGGCAAGCAAAATAACCATAGAAACAGCCAAGTTGCCAGCTTCGCTCATATCTTGTAAAGCTTTATCTTTCATATCATTTAACAAATAAAGCTCATAGCTTCTAAAGTTATCGATCAAATTTGTGATACTTTGAAACCAACTAGCCGCTTCGATCTTGCTGGCTGTCTCATCTGGAGTGGCGATAGCACTTTTGATGATATCATCTATCTTTTGAAACTCATCACTTTGCAAGATCTCTTTTTGCAAGCTATCTGCGTATGTGCCTGCGTTAAATTTCACGTAGTCATTTAAGAGATTTTTGATATTTGCATTAAATGAAACCAAATTTACGTATGTATTTTTATCGATATTATGTTTTATAAAGGCAGCATTTAGCACCGCCCTTGTGATACCAAAATACTCTTTGATCTTTGAGATGCTAAAAATTCTAGCCAAGTTATCTTTCATATCAGGCTCAGAGCTGCTTGCGAGGGAATTTTCAAATATAAGTGTATTTTCGATCATATCGTGAAATTTAGGAGCTATGAGAGCAAAACTTTCTTTGTTATCTACTTTTGCTCTTATGCTATTAAGCTCGTTTGAAAGTTCATCTTTGTTAGAAAGTTTAGACAAAACGCCATCAACTTTAGCTCTTTGCTCTTTTAAATTTTTATCAGCATCTTTGCCATTAGCTATAAAGCCTGCGCTATAACCGCGCTCTTTTTGAAGTTCATGGATAAATTCGCTTTGTTTTATGATATCTTCAGCTGTATTAAGGCTTGATACAGCTTGACTTCTAGTCTTAAAAACACCATTTAAAATATAAATACTTGTTGCACTTAAACAAATAAGACTTAAAATTACAATTAGTAGGATCTTTATTTTTATACTTAAATTATTCATTTTTCATTCCTTTGCATTACAAGATACGTTATATTGGCTGTTTCTCCCAAAAACGAAGCGGATTTTATTACTTTAATAATTAAATATAACTTGAAAATGTAAATTACATTTAAGCAACAATAATTTTACTTTACAAAATAAATGCCCTATTTTAGGTGATTTAAGAAAATTTTAATTACAAATAAATAATATTAATTAATAAAAAATATTTAAATTTTCTCTAAAATTTACGAAAATGAATAGATAAATTTGAAAAAGTAGTTAAAGATATTTTATAAGCAAAGATAAATTTAAGCAGGAGATAGCTCCCCTGCTTTGAGATTATTTAGAAAATTTTGGCTCAGAAAACGCTGTAAGTTTTGGCGCTTCATCGCCTTGATATTTTCTGATATTTACAAGAGCTGTGTGGCTGATGTTGCCGTTTGCTAGCTTACTTGTTGGGATATCTATGGTTAGCACATTGGCAGAGCCGTTTTTGCAGATGCCACTGTCAAAGCCGTCATACCAAGCACCTTCAGCTAGTTTTACAACGCCCTCTTTGATATTTTTAGTCACATAGGCACCTGCTAGCACCTCGCCACGAGCGTTAAATACACACACCAAATCGCCTGTTTTTACGCCAAGCTCTTTTGCGTCATTTTCGTTTATCCATACTGGTTCGCGGTTAGCGATAGCATACTTCTCACGAAGTGAAGTTTGGCTTAGCTGTGAGTGCAAGCGGTCAGTTGGGTGAGCGCTTATCATGTGGTATTTTGCTGGTTTATCTTTCATGCCTAGCCACTCGATCGGCTCAAACCAAGTTGGGTGTGCTTTGCAGTCGTCATAGCCCATTTTCTCGATCGTATCTGAGTAAATTTCGATAAGACCGCTAGGCGTTCCAAGAGCATTTAGCACAGGATCTTCTCTAAACTCACCAAGCCTTACCCAACTATCACTATCTTGAGATGAGGCAAATGTGACTGGTTTGTTTTCATTCCAAAACTCTTCAAATGGCTTCATATCGCTTGCAAGCTCAGGGACTGCCTTTACTTGAGCATAGGCTGCGTCGTAGTACTCTTTGATCCAGTCAAACTCATCTTTGCCGTTATCTGTATAGGCAACGACTAAATTTTTAGCATAAGCCTTGCAAAGATCAGTGAAAATTTGATAGTCATCTTTTGCTTCGCGGTATTTTTCAACGACTTGTTTCATTGGTACGATGTTCATATTTGAGTAGTCACCTGTCATGGTGATGTCGTTTCTCTCATACTCTGTAGTGACTGGAAAGACGATATCAGCCATCTTTGCTGTCGGTGTCCAGTAGGCTTCGTGAACGACTACGGTTCTTGGCTTTCTCCACGCTTTTAAATTTGTATTAGTATCTTGGTGATGCACGAGTGGGTTGCCGCCGACCCAGTAGATAAAGTCGATGTCTGGATAGGTGATCTTTTTGCCGTCATGATCTATCACTTTGCCAGGGTGAAGCAACGCATCAGCGATCCTTGCTACTGGGAAAGCGTAGTTGGTTGCTTTTTGTAGCCAGCTTTGACCTGTGCCCGCTACTGCGGCTGCCTTTGCGACGAAGCGACCGCGTTTGTCAAATTCGCCCGTATCAGTGCCGATAAACTCGCCTTTTTCATTAAATTTACCCACACTTGCACTATTTACGCCACCGATGACTGCGCCTTTGCATGTTGGTGCTCCGCCGTTTGAGTAGTGGTAGCTTAAGCCAAATCCACCACCAGGAAGTCCGATCTGACCGATCATCGCAGCTAGCGTTACCATCGCCCAGTGTGGTTGCTCGCCGTGGTGAGCGCGCTGCATGCCCCAACCACTCATCAGCATCGTGCGGTTGCTTACAAATGTATCAGCTAGCTCTTTTAAAGTATCTTTGTCAATACCACAAATTTTGCTCGCCCACTCTAAATTTTTAGGAGTGTTGTCTGTCTTGCCAAGTAGATATGGGAGGAATTTATCAAAGCCATAAGTGTAGTTTTCGATAAATTCTTTATCGTATTTGCCGCTTTCATATAGGTAGTGCATCATGCCTAGCATCATCGCTGTATCGGTGTTTGGCACTGGAGCGATCCACTGAGCTTTGTCGAAGTATTGCGCTGTTTCAGATCTGATAGGATCGATAACGATCACTTTGATATCTTTTTTGTTTTTTAGCTCTTCAAAGTATTTAAAGCCTTGCTCATCAGTCGCTGTCCAAGCTATGCGAAGTGTCGCAAGTGGGTTTGCGCCCCAGATGACTACGACTTTTGAGTTTTCTAGCACTACTGGCCAGCTAGTTTGCTGCTCATAGACCTCGATACTACCCACGACGTGAGGCATGATGATCTGGCTAGCGCCTGTTGAATAGTCGCCTAGCGAGCCAACAAAGCCACCACTAAGGTTCATAAATCTATGAAGTAAAATTATTGAGTTATGCACATTGCCGCTTGATTTCCAGCCGTAGCTACCTGCAAAAACGCTTTGTAAGCCTTTTTGTGCTCTTGTCTTTTTAAGCTCTTTAGCAACTAGCTTGATCGCTTCTTCGTAAGGCACCTCGACCCACTCGTCTATGCCACGAAGCTCTGGTTTTGGGCTATCTGGATTTTCAAGGTAGCTTTTTCTTACCATTGTGTGCTTGATACGACTTTTGTAGATCATATCTGGTGTGTAGTGTTGAAGTGGGTTGTAAATTTCACTTGTCTTTTGGATAGGCTCTGACTTTACAGCGATGCCATTTTTGGTTGTCACTTTTAGCATGCCCCAGTGAGCAGCTGTAAGAGTTTCGCCATTTTTTACAACGCCCTTTTTAACCTCATCAGCAAACAAATTTGAAGCTGTTACGCCTGAAAGTAAAGGTGTAGCTGCAAGCGCTGTTGCACCTTTTTTTAGAAAATCTCGTCTGTTCTCGTTCATTTTTTCTCCTTATTTGCCTAAATTTACGTCAGATGAGTGTTTTTGTAGATACTCAATAACAAGCCACTCGTCTTTTTTCTCTATTGCGGTTCTGCCGATCATTGATTTTAGAAGTGACGGCCATTGATTTGCGTTAAAGTGCGTAGTTTGAGGCAACGCATGGCAAACGCCACAGCTCTCTTTATACATCTTATCAGCTTTTGCAAACATCGCATTTACATCAGTGCTAAAGCCATCTTTTTGAACAAAAACTGTCGTTTCTACCTCGTTCCATTTGCCGTTTTTGCCCTCTTTTATCACTTTGATATCAAAAGGTGCAGTTTTTGCAAATGCTACTGAGATGATCCTCGCGCCATCAGCAAAATAAACTACGTTGCTAACGGCTGGGTTTTGATAGCCTTTTACTTTGATCTGCGCTCTGTCGCCACTTGTTTGTAAAATTTCAACTGCGTTGGTTGGTAGCAGCCTGCCTATGCTCTTAGCTGAGTTTGCGTCAGCATATACGTCCTTTACGACATCTGTGTAGTTCATACCTGCACCAAATGCCGCACATGCTACGATGGCTGAAAGAATGATTTTTTTCATATTTCTCCCTTTAAAAATGAATTTCTCTAAATTCTAGGGGCTTTTTGATTAATTACAAATTAAAATTAAAAATATGCTTTAAGAATAATGCAGAAAAATTTATTTAAAAATGAGTAGAAACACGCCAGATATGATAAGGCAGACGGCTAAAATTTCTTTTAGATTTAGCCTCTCACCAAGAAATATAACAGCCAAAATGACAGCTAGCACAACGCTAAATTTATCAACTAGTGCCACTTGATAGACCTTGCCCGCTTGCATCGCTTTAAAATACATAAGCCAAGATAGCCCAGTTGCCATGCCACTTAGTATGAGAAAGAGCCAGTTTTTAGGGCTTAGTGAGCTTAGTGGTTGCCATTTTTTAGCCACGCTTAAAAGCAAAATAAGCATAAAAATGACAACGATTGTTCTTATAAATGTCGCAAAATCGCTGTCGATATCCTTTACGCCTAGCTTTGCAAAGATCGCGGTAAGTGCAGCAAAAACAGCCGAAAGAGCTGCATAGATAAACCACTCTGGCATCTTTATCCTCTTAAATTTAAAGGGGCAAATTTGCTTCGCCCCAAGCTAAATTTATCCCTCGTAACCGCCAAGCATATCAAGCGTAGGAGCAAAAAAGAGAGCCCCAGTCACTGGTGTACTAAAGTCAAGCAGCCTATCTGAGTTGCCCTTTGGCTCGCCGATAAACATCTTTTTAAGCATAAGTTCAACCGTTGAAAAGGTGCTCGCATAAGCGATGAAGTAAGTGCCTGTTTTGCTGCCCTCAGTAAATGGCATATTGCCACGCACGACCTTTTTATCGTCGCCTACATTTGCAGCAGCTGAGTGTGAATTTGTAGGTTTTACGCTCTCGTCCATCTCGATGTCATACTCTTTTGAGCGACCTATAACCTTTTCTTGCTCGCTCACGCTTGTGGCGTTCCACTCTTGCATTTTATGAAAGTATTTTTGCACAAAAACGTAGCTTCCGCCCTTAAATTTAGCGTCTTCGTCGCCAACTTTTGCAAAGTGGTCTCTATCTTCGCCGTCAGGATTTTCAGTGCCATCGACAAAGCCAATTATCGCTCTGCCGTCGTGGTACTTAAAGCCTTGAGTTTCATCTGTAAGCTCTGCAAATTTAAACAAAACTTCTTTGATATTTTGCGCCATGTCAAAGCAGTCAGCCGCATTTAGCGCGCGGATGTGGATGTGGATATCGCCCTTTGTACTAACAGCTTCGTGCTTGTCGCCTTTGATCGCTTTAAAATTTACAAGCTCCTTTGGCAATTCTTTTGAAATTTCAAGCTTTTTCCAAGCATCATGACCCACACCAAGGACGCAATTTACATTTTCATTTGCACCAAATCTAACTTTGGCAGTTTTGTTTAAATTTACAACCAAAGCACAAAGCTTAGCAAAGCCCTCTTTACATGTCTTTTTGTCGCCTTTTAAAACCCATGTTTGAAAGACTGTGTTGTTGCCTGGTGCTTGTGTGACCTCTTGTGAATTTACACTCATTTTTTCTCCTTTAAATTTTGTTTTTATGCGATATTTTCTAAATTTAGTTGCTCGTTGATCTGCTCGTCGCTATCGTCAAAGACAAACTCGACCTTGTTTGCGCCAAAGCTCTTAGCTATCGCTTCAAGCGTATCGCGAGCTGATTTGTGAATTTTACTTTGAAGCTGCGAGATAAGGCGAACACTCATCTTTTTGACTTCATTTCTAGCCTCTTCGATTAGCCTATTTTTATCTTCTTCTGTAAAAGTGCTACCAAAAAAGCCATTTAGCGAGTCAGGCAGCAAAAATGGTATAAATTTGCCATTTTTTTCGTCGTAAAATTTCATATCTGCGATTGAAAATTTATACTTACATGGAGGCATTTTTATCTTGTAGCTAGAGTTTGCGATCTGCATGATCTCGAGTCTAGGGCTGGTTAGATCGTAGATGAAATTTATCTCAAACTCAAATATCATCGAAAGCTTCTTCTCGCTCACTAGCCACCTTAGATACTCTTTGCCAAAATTTCCAAACGCATGATCTGTCTTTGTGACGATCTCTTTGCTATAGACCTGAAAGACAGATAGCTCGCCGATGCTTTTAAGCTGCGAAATTTCAGTGCTGACTGAGACATTTTCGCTACCATCTTTTGCCTTTTTTAGCGCCTTGTTTGACCTATAAAATGCAAATGCCAAAATAGCTAGCAAGATAGCTAATATCAAATTTGCGTATTCGCTCATATTTTCTCCTTTAAAGCCCGCATTTTATCCTAAATTTGTAAAGCAAAAGAAATTTACTCACTCGGGCAAGGTGATGGGGCTCTTATAAGGCATGTGAGCGCCTACTATCTTTGTAGTCTCGTCCTCCAAGCCATCAAGCACCTTTTCTCTCGTTTTAGCAGCTTGGACTGGATCTATATCATAAGTGATAGATATGCTTGGCTCGACCTCTTGCACTGCTAGGACGTGAAGCAGGTCGGCTATAAAGATGATCTTGTCGTTATCTGACTCAAAGCTTATCATGTTGTGCCCTGGAGTGTGGCCGTAGGCTGGGATAGCCATGATCTTTAGCGCCCCGTCAAATAGTGGCTTTTTATGGTCAAAAAAGCTCTTATCATCCTTATAAAGCGATAAAATTTCTTTTGTCCTCTCATCTTTGCCCTTCATCCAGTAGTCCCACTCTTTTTCATCTATAAGAAGCTTGGCGTTTTTAAATGTCTTTTTGCCCCCATCTATGAGCCCACCTATGTGGTCAGGATGAGCGTGCGTGATGATGACGTAGGTTAGATCCTCTGGTTTTATATTGCCAAAAGTTTGCAGATCATACTTTAAAACCTCCAAGCTATCTTCATAGCCGCTATCTATGAGCGCCGTGTAGTCATCGCATTTTGCAAACATTACATTGTGTTTGTTTGGTAAATTTTTAGTATTTGCCACAAGCTCTTTTTGCGCCTCATCTTTGGCTATTAGCTTATCTACTGGCGCGTCAGTCGTCTTTAGTGAAAATACATAAAGCTTGCATCCGCCCATAGCTCCTATCCATACTTGATCGTTTTGCTTGCCAACCACCTCATCATCGGCACAAAAAGCCAAAGTGCAAAACAATGCAAGGCTTAATAAACTCTTTTTCATACCTCATCCTTGAATAAATTTGCGAAATTTTAGTCCTGTAAATTTAATGAAAAATAATAATCCTTTAAAAAAATATATAAATAATAGTTTTAAAAATATAGATAAAAAAAATTATATTTAAATAACTAATTTTAGATTAAGTCTTTTATAAAATATCTCGTTAAATGTAAAACTAGCGTAAATAACGTATATTTTCGTAAAGTTAGCCTACGATTTTTCATTAAATTATTAGTATTTTAATTAATAATTTATTTTAAGAATTTTAGAATTGGTTTAAATTTTATGTAAAGGACGAGATATGAAAAGATCCGTTTCAAGCAAAAAGTGCATCCTTTTAAGTGTTGCTTGCTGCACTCTTTTGTTTGCTAATCAGCTAAGTGCTAGTGAGCAAAACAGAGGTAAATTTGGCGATATAAAAAGCTGGCAGAGCGATGAGTACAAAGCCGACTGGGGTTTAGTGAGCATGAACGCAGCCGTTGCATATGCTCTTGGAGCAACTGGCAAAGGCGTAACGCTTGGCGTTATGGACTCTGGTGTGCTACTTAGCCATCCAGAATTTAGTGATGGTAGAGTAAGTGCATTAAAAGTTTCTGGTAGCTACTACAAAGATGGTCAAAGATACCCAGATACCGAGTATGGCAACTCACCATTAGTCGGAAAAGGCAGCGTAGATAAAAATAAAAAAGACTTTGGTGACTTTAAAAAAGGTGAAAAATTTAGCATAGATGGTGACTGGATAGCTGGAGTAAATGACTCTCACGGCACTCACGTAGCTGGCACGATAGCTGCGTCAAGAGATGGTGTGGGCATGCACGGCGTAGCATTTGACGCAAGGCTTATAATGGGCAATACTGGCGGTACTGACGGCATGACATATGGTCCAAATCAAGACTACAACTTCTTTTTAAATTCTTACGAAGGACTAGCAAAGAGTGGAGCTAGAGCGATAAATAACAGCTGGGGCTCAAACCGTAAATTTTACAAAGCCTACGAAGGTGCTACTGGGTATGATGGCGGCAATAACCTAGATATCAAAGATCTTGATGCTGCATATAAAAGCTACTATCCATTTGTAGTAAATGGCAAAAATTTCTTAGATGCAGCCTATGAGGTCGCTACAAGATATGGCGTCATCCAAATTTTTACTGCTGGCAATAGAGATGGGATGAAAGAGTCATATACAAGAGCGATGCTTCCTTACTTTAGACCTGATGCTGAGAAGTACTGGCTAAACGTCACTGGCCAGCTAGAGGGCGACACGCAGCGCTATAACACACCTGGCCACTCAAAATGGTGGAGCGTGGCAGCACCTGCAAAACCTATATACTCAACCGTCGTTGATCTAAAAACTGGCAAGGCAGACTACGGCACAAAAGGCGGTACATCAATGGCAGCTCCACACGTCACTGGCGCACTTGGTGTCATCATGCAAAGATACCCATATATGAATAACGCTCAGATAAGAGAGGTGCTACTAACTACTGCAAGGCAAATTCATGATGACTTCAAAGAGCCAGCTGATACTAGAAAAATTTCAGGCTTTAGTGCTGCGCTTGGAGTACCTGATGAGCGCTGGGGCTGGGGCGTAGTGGATCTATATAAGGCGATGTTTGGACCAGGTCAGCTTCTAGGAGTGTTTGATGTAAATTTAAATAGCGATGATATCTACTCAAATAACATAAGCGATGTAGCTATCAAATTTAGAAAAACAGAAGATGATGCAGAGGCTAAAATTTGGACCGAGCGCAAGGCTGAGCTAGAAAAAATAGCAAATTTAACACCAGAGCAAAAAGCCGAACTTGAGATAGGTAACGCTAGAGAAAGAGCAAGAGAGCTAAGGGCAAGTGAGGGCTACGAAGGTACTCTTATAAAAAGAGGTCAAGGCACACTAAGCCTAGCAGGAGACAACTCTTATACTGGCAAGACCATAATAAAAGGCGGCAAGATCACAGCTCTTAATCAATCTCTAAAATCAAGCGACGTGATAGTAGAAAATGGCGGCGCACTAGAAATTGTAAGACAAATGAGCGTGCCAAAGGTTAGTAGAAATAAATTTACCTTGCAACTATCTTTAGGAGAAGTAACCAAAAAAAGCTCAAATGACGTAGTAAAAGCCACTATAAAATCAGGCGGTAGCTACATCGTCTCAAACGGCGCTTCAAATTTAGATCTAAACTTTGAGAAAAACTCATTTATAAACATAAGTGAGCCAAGCTTAGAGATCATGCAAAGACTCTATAACGACAGCGCAAAATCAAAGACATTTACTGCTACTGGAAATTTCAAAGGCTATGAAGATACCCTTTCAAGAGAGTATGCGTTTTTTGATCTTGATAAAAACTACAATGACAACAAGCTAGAGCTTACTCTTAAAAAATCAAAAAATACAATGACAAGCATCGCAGCTAATGACAACCAAAAGAAAGTTGCAGAGCTCATAGAAAGCACAGCTAGCAGGCCAGCGCTACTTCCTTCACCATTTAGAAGCAGGCCAGCAGTTATCACAAGCGATCTTTATAGACACTTCATCTACACTACACCAAAAGAGGCAAAACAAACTCTAAAAACATTTGCAAATGAGGCAAATTTAGCTCAGCACAATGCATTTTTACTAGAAAGCATCATGCTTAAAAATGCAGTTATCAACCACGAATCTGACCCATTTGGCATAAGAGCAAGCGACTCAAATGGTATGAAATTTTGGTCAAATACCATGTTTAACGCTATGAAATTTAATGACATAAAAGCAAACTCTATGACACAGCTTTTTGGATTTGACGGCAGTGTAAATGACGCATTTGTACTTGGCGGTGTTCTTGGTGCTAGCACAGAAAAAGTAAAAGAAGACGGCGATGATGCCTATAAGACAAAAGGCAAAAGCATCGGTATCTACGGCAAAAGCGAGATCGCTAACACTAAACTAGACCTTGGCGTCCTATACACAGATGCTAAGCGAAAAACTCAAAATGGTGCAACAATCGCAAGCTTTTACTCAAACGATCATATAAAAAGCAAAGAAAAAGCGCTTAATGCTTATGCAAATTTAGCCTTAACTAGCTTTAATACAGAAAATTTCTCGCTAAATCCTTATGTGGGTGCAAGCTATCTACGCATGAAAACTGATAGTACGAGCCAAAATGTAGGAATTTTCAAAATGGATGTTGATGAAAAAACTAGAAATTTAGGCATTTTTAGCCTTGGTCTAAACCCTAGCGTACCATTTAGTCTAGGTAGCACCAAGATGAAATTTGAAGCTGATCTAGCATATAACAGACTAGTTGGTGACACAAAACCAACTATCGGCGTAAATGTCGCAAATGCTGGATACCTAGAGCTAGAGGGCAAAGAGGTTAAAAACCTTGGCACAGCTAGCCTTGGCATAAAAGCAAATGTCTATAAAAATGTAAATTTAGGTCTTTCTTACACTGGAGCTTTTGCTAAAGATGTAAGATCAAACAGCGTAAATGCTAAATTTGAGATATTGTTTTAGTTAGAAATGCTCGCTACTTTAAATGGTAGCGAGCTTTTTTAATTTAGAATAGTTGAGTGAAAGAAAAGCCGTTTTTATTAAGCGTATCTTTGATCTTTTCTTGATGCTCAAGACCCTTTGTCTCAAGCGTAATAGTGATGCTTGCATCGCCGTAGTCAAGCTTAGTAGAGAAGCGGTCGTAGTCGATCTTGACGATGTTTGCATTTGCTGATTTTAGGCTATCAGTTAGGCTCATTAGCGCTCCTGGCTTATCTACAAGTGTGATTTGCAAGGTCATCTTGCGGTGAGACTTGATAAGACCCTTTTCGATGATGATAGAAAGCACCTGAACATCGATATTTCCACCACTTAGCACCACGCCTATCTTTGCACCTTTTTTAAATTTGATCTTATCATGCATAAGTGCTGCCACGCCAGCTGCGCCAGCTCCCTCAACCACGATCTTTTGCGTCTCTAGCAAGAACAAAATCGCAGTTGCGATCTCCTCATCATCGACCTGCACGAACTCATCCACGCACTCAACGATATTTTTAAGCGTTATCTCGCTCGCATCACGCACAGCGATGCCATCAGCTATGGTGCGAACTGACTTTGAGTTTATGCTCTTTTTAGCGCCGTAGCTGTTAAACATCGCTGGAGCACCCTTTGCGCCGACGCAAACGACTTTAGTTTTTGGATTTACTTGTTTTATACAGCTTGCCACGCCGCTAGCTAAGCCTCCGCCACCAACTGGCACTACAACCATATCAAGGTCGCTTATCTCATCAAGCATCTCAAGACCCACAGTGCCCTGCCCTGCCATGACGTACTCATCGTTAAATGGATGAACAAAGGTCATATCTTTTTCTTTGGCGTAATTTACTGCAAATTCATACGCCTCATCAAAGTTATCACCTTTTAAGATCACTTCAGCGCCAAGATCCTTTGTGCCAGCTACCTTTAGAAGTGGGGTTGATTCTGGCATGACGATGCAAGCATGCACGCCAAATTCTTTTGCACTTATCGCCACGCCTTGAGCGTGATTGCCAGCGCTTGCAGCCACGACGCCACGTTTTCGCTCCTCGTCACTTAGGCTAGCTATTTTATTATAAGCGCCTCTTATCTTGTAAGCTCCGGTTCGCTGTAAATTTTCCTCTTTCAAATAGACATTTGCGCCCAAAATTTTACTAAGTTTTGCACTTAGCGCAAACGGAGTTTTATTTACAAAGTGACCGATCGTTATCTTTGCTTGGATTATTTTGTTTAATGAAACCATTTTCAACTTTCCTTTTAAAATTTATCTTTTGCCCTAAGCAGCACGCCACACTCGATGTGATGAGTGTTGGCAAACTGATCAAAGAGCGCAAATTTTATCACTTTATGGCTTTTAGTAAGCTCATTTAAATTTTCTTTTAGCGTCTCTGGATTGCACGAGATATAGATGATGTTTTTGAAATTTTTGATGAAATTTACGACACTTTCACTAAGTCCAGCGCGAGGCGGATCGACAAGGACGTGCGAGAAGTTAAAGTCGCTTAAATTTATCTCTTTTAGCCTATTAAACTCCCTAACGCCAGCAAATGCGCTCATCAGCTCATCAGCGTCCATACGCAAAAATTTGATATTTTCTGCCCCATTTAGCTCGCAGTTTTTAAGGGCATTTGCGATCGAGCTTTTTGAAATTTCAGTGGCAAGGACGTTTTTAAATTTAAACGAAAGCGGGATAGTAAAATTTCCATGTCCGCAGTAGAGCTCAAGTAGGTCAGCGCCACCTTGCACGCACTCTTTCGCCCAGCATATCATCTTCTCATTTACCGCTTTATTTGGCTGGATAAAGGCATTTTCACTTAGGCTAAATTTATAAATTTGCCCATCAACATTTAGCTCATCAACTAAATTTAGCTCGCCACTTAGCAGCTTTTGACCGCGAGATCTAGCTAGGATCATCACATCAAGCTTGTTAGCTAGAGTTTTCATCGCCGCTTCAAACTCACTACCAAGCTTTTTGTGATAAAGAAGCGTGACTAAGGTGCCGCTTTTACAGGCGATAAACTCCACTCCAAAGAGCTTTGTGCGTAAAATTTCATCGTTTTGCAAACTTTCAAGCAACCTTGGCATGAGATGTGAAATTTGCTCGCAAACCTTTGGGCACTCATCTATGAAGACCTTTTTGCCCTTTTCGCTTGCGTGCATCGTGTAGCTAAGCTTGCTACCCTCGTGCCAGATGCCAAACTCAGCCCTCGTGCGGTAGTGCTTTGGGCTTGAGCTAAAAATATCAAATTTGCCGTTATAAAGCTGGGAGAAATTTTGCTTGATAAGATCAGTTTTAAATGAAATTTGCTCACTATAAGGGGTAAAAAGAGTGCATGATCCGCACTCTTTTAGATATTTGCAGTCCAAATTTAAGCCGCTTTCTCTTCGACTTTTTTGCCTGCAAATCTAACCAAAGCCCAAATCGCTAAAAATCCGCAAGGAAGTGCGATCCAAACGCTAAGACCAAGTGCGACAGGCAAGTAGCCAACAAGCACACAAACTGCGCAAACGCTAAGTGCATAGATCATCTGTGTTGAGACGTGATCGATGTGGCTACATCCTGCACCCATTGATGAGAGTATCGTAGTATCTGAGATCGGCGAGCAGTGATCACCAAAGATAGCGCCCGTTAGAACGCTTGAGATATTTACGATCATATAAGTATGCATCGCGTCACCATCTAAGCCGTAGTTTTTGCCGACTGCGTAAGCTAGCGGGATAGCTAGAGGCATCAAGATGCCCATCGTGCCGTAGCTGGTGCCTGTTGAGAAGCTGATAAATGAGCCAAGGATGAAAACAGCCACAGGCAAGATAAATTTAGGCGTTGAGTCACTTAATAGATCGACCAAATATCTTGAAGTGCCAAGCTCTTTTATAACCGCGCTAAGGCTCCATGCAAGAAGCAAGATAACAACTGTGATGATCATAGTTTTCCAGCCCTTTACCCACGTGCTAATGGCCTCTTTTACATCAAAAATTTTGCGCCAAACACCCATGACGATAGCTACTATACTAGCAAGGAGCGCTGCTTGAAATAGCGATGTAGCAGAGTCTGCTGCGCCAAAAGTATCTTTAAATGTTGAAAACGCGAGCGGATTTGCAAGTGCGTTTTTAAGAGCGTCGCCCTCAAGCGCAGCAAGACCGCTAAAATAAAAGCTAGTAAATGCGCCGATAACTAGCACAAGAAGTGGCACTACGGCATTTGAAGCGCTTAGTTTTACGCCCTCTTTTGGCTCAAGAGTCTTGTCCTCAAGGTCTTGAATTTGTGTTTTGCCAGAATGAAGCTCGCCCTTTCTAGCGCGTCTCTCAGCTGCTAGCATAGGGCCATACTCGCGTTGCATCAAGGCTGTGCAGACGATGAAAAACAAGATAAAGAGGTTGTAAAATCTATATGGAATGGTCTCGATAAATATAGAATAAGCGTTTATGCCAGTCTCGCCGATTAGCTCGTAGCCCTTTTCGATGAGCGAAACCTCAAGTCCGACCCACGTAGAGATGATAGCGATACCAGCGATCGGTGCTGCAGTAGCGTCGATGATGAAGGCTAGCTTTTCGCGGCTGATTTTAAATTTATCGCTTATTGGCCTCATGATAGGACCAACGATTAGGGCGTTTGCGTAGTCATCAAAAAATACAAAGATACCCATGAGCCATGTTGAAATTTGAGCTGAGACGCCTGTTTTTGCCTTTTTGCTAAGCCAAAGAGCGACCGCCTTTGTGCCGCCCATCTTTGTGATGAGTGCGACCACGCCGCCGATACAAAGCACTTGAAGCAAGATGCCTGAGTCGGTCTTGTCAGCCATCGAGTCAACGACCCTTGAAACGATGCCAGTAAAGCCTTTTACGATGCCCATAAAGACGTTTTCATTGATGATATTTATGAGAAACGTTCCGCTAAAAACACCGATAAATAGCGACAATATAACGTCTTTTGTGATAAAAGCAAGTGCTATTGCCACAACAGGCGGTATAAGCGTGAATGCGCCGTAAATTTCAGCGTTTCTCTTTGCCACTTCTGGGTCGACACCAAAAAGAACGGCACTAAAAAATAGTAACAATAAAATTTGTCTCACAAGAACTCCTTAAAATTTTTCTATCGCAAGCCCAGCCCAAGTCTGCGTATTTGCCATGACTTCGACCCTGTTTATATTTACACTCTCAGGCATATTTAGGCAGTTAAGTAAAATAGTCGCTATATCCTCAGCTGTGATGAAATTTGTATGCTCGTAGATGCTATCAGCCTTTGCCTTATCGCCCTTAAATCTAACTTCGCTAAATTCAGTCTTACAAAGCCCTGGCTCGATGTTTGTCACCCTGATATTTGTGCCAACTAGATCGTTTCTTAAATTTAGACTAAACTGCTTTACAAAGGCCTTTGTAGCGCCATAAACGTTACTGCCAGGATATGGCCACGAGCCAGCTGTTGAGCCAAGATTAAAGATATAGCCCTTTTCTTGCTTGTAAAGTAGTGGCAAAACGGCTTTTGTAGAGTAGATAAGACCCTTTACATTTGTATCTATCATCGTCTCAAAGTCCTCTACCTTTGCGTCTATCGTCTTTTCTTGTCCCAAGGCAAGTCCAGCGTTATTTACAAGCACTTCGATGTCTTTAAATTTATCAGGCAGGCTATCAACTGCGTCAAAAACAGCCTTTTTATCACGTATGTCAGCTACGATGATGTGCGTATCGCCAAGCTCGCTAGCTAGCTTTTTTAGCCTATCTTCGCGCCTTGCAAGAGCTACTATCTTGTAGCCCTCTTGTGAGAGTCTTCTAGCGATCGCTTCGCCAAATCCAGATGTTGCACCTGTCACAAAAGCTGTCTTTTTCATATCTCTTCCTAATTAAAATTTGGCTTTAAACCAAGCTCTTCTAAAAATTTAATATTTTTTTCGTTTTTATCTTTAATCGCATAATCAAGCGCGTTAAATCCCGCATCATCAGTGGCGTTCATATCAGCACCGTTATCTAATAAAAGCTTTAAAATTTCAGGCGTCGCGTGAGCTGCTGCATGCATGAAAACGCTTCTGTTTGTATGCTCCAAACCACATGTATCCTCTACTTGCATCATGCCTAAATTTATCATATTCATCTTAGACTGCTCGTCGATGTAGCTCTCGTTTGCATTTGCCCCGCTCTTTAGCAAAAGCTCGCAAAGAGGCGCATCCTCAAACTGCACAGCATAAAAAAGCGCACTTTTTCCAAAGAAATTTTTGTGATTTACATCGGCTCTATTTTTAAGCAAGATTTTTACATTTTCTAAATTTTTAAGAGCAAAAAAGAGCGGTGTCTCATCGCCCAAATTTACATCAGCCCCGCGCCTTATGATCTCTTCTATCATGTCGCCACTTTTGTCATTTAGCAGTGCTATATCAAGTAAATTTGTAAGCTCAGCGGTGCTGTAATTTTTAGAATAAAGCAAATTTGCAAGCTCATCTTGGCTTAGCTTTTGAGCCATCATCTTTTGCTCAGAAGTTAGAGCCTTAGCCTTATTTACCTTTTTGCCCACACTAAAGCTTAAAAACTCATTTATCACGCTAGTTGCGTAGTAGGCGGCACTTGCACTATCAACACCTAAAGCCTCATAAAATTTAACCAGCGGAGTTTGAGCGTTTTTATAAGCTTCGCTAAATTTTTTATATTTTAAAAAGTTAAACAAGCTCTCATTCGCCCAGTATCTAAAGTACTCCATTTGAGCGTCTTTTTGAGCCTCGGCCGCTTCTGGCTTTGCAAGCTCTTTTTGATAGATTTCAGGAGCAAACGAGGCTTTTAGCAAGATCCATCTAAATTTATTTAAATTTTCTCTATAAACGCCCTCGCCAACGCAGCTTTGAGATTCGCTTCTAACAGCCACACTCGCATCAAAAAGATCTTTTACCTCTTTTAAATTTAAAAGCGAGCCATCACAGTAAAATAGCCCCTCATTCGCATAAGCAAGCTCGTTTGGAGTAGTTTTAAAGCTCTCTTTTTTAGCAAGATCACCGCACTCTAATGCGTGTAAATTCAGAAAAAGAAAACTGCTAAAAAAGAGAAAAAAAGCTACTTTTTTCATCAAAGCTCCTTAAAATTTCGCGATATTGTAACAAATTTATATACTAAACTCGCTTATTTCATTAAAATTTAGGTATTTATAAATTTGATCTTTGTTTAAACTAAGACTATCTCTTACTATTTTTTTATACTCACTAACGCTTGGCAAACGCCCTAGCAACGCGCATACAGCGGCTAGCTCGGCACTTCCTAGATAGACCTTCGCACCCATGCCCATTCTGTTGTCAAAATTTCTTGTCGAGGTCGAAAAGACAACGGCATTATCATTCACTCTTGCTTGATTGCCCATGCAAAGCGAGCAGCCTGGCACCTCTGTCCTAGCCTCCAGCCTCTTAAATATCTCATAAATGCCCTCATCTTCAAGCGTCTTTTTATCCATCTTTGTTGGCGGCGCGATCCAAAGCCTAGTAGTGAGCTTACTCTCACGCTCTAAAATTCTAGCAAGTGCCCTGTAATGCCCGATATTTGTCATACAGCTACCCACAAAAACCTCGTCGATATCGTGCGCTCTTTTGCTATCAGCTAAAATTTCACTTAGCGTCGCTACATCGTCTGGGTCGTTTGGACAGGCCAAAATCGGCTCATCTATCTGCGATAAATCAATCTCTAAAATTTCAGCGTATCTTGCGTCCTTGTCGGCTCTTAAAAGAGTTGGGTTTTCTAGCCATTTTTGCATCTTCTCTTTTCGTCTAGCAAGCGTTTCATGGCTCTCGTATCCTGCTTTTATCATTGCTTCAATTAGCGCAACGTTTGAGCGAACGTACTCCGCGACGCTAGCCTCGCTTAAATTTACCACGCAAGCAGCCGCCGAGCGCTCAGCCGAAGCGTCACTTAGCTCAAACGCCTGCTCCACTTTTAGGCTCTCTAACCCTTCTATCTCTAAAATTTTGCCCGCAAAAATGTTCTTTTTATTCTTCTTTTCAATGCTTAAAAGCCCTTTTTTGATAGCAAAATAAGGTATCGCATTGACAAGATCACGAAGCGTCACGCCCTCTTTTAGCTCGCCTTTAAATTTTATTAAAACTGACTCTGGCATATTTAGTGGCATCATGCCAAGCACCGCTGCAAACGCCACTAGGCCGCTGCCCGCTGGAAAGCTAATGCCAATAGGAAATCTCGTGTGACTATCGCCGCCAGTGCCCACCGTGTCAGGCAATACCATGCGGTTTAGCCACGAGTGGATGACGCCATCACCTGGTTTTAGGCTAACTCCACCACGAAGCGTCATAAATTTAGGCAAGCTCTTTTGCATCTCAAGGTCGCTTGGCTTTGGATAAGCAGCCGTGTGACAAAAGCTTTGCAAGACAAAATCCGCCCCAAAACTAAGGCTAGCAAGCTCTTTTATCTCATCTCTAGTCATAGGCCCTGTGGTGTCTTGCGAGCCAACGGTCAAAATTTCAGGCTCCACGTATGCCCCAGCTCTCACGCCAGCCTTGCCACAAGCCTTGCCGACCATCTTTTGAGCGAGCGTATAGCCACCGCCCTGCTCTTTTGGCTGATCTGGCTTTATGAAAATTTGCTCCTCGCCAAGCCCCAAGGCCTCTCTAGCCTTTTTTGTGACCTGCCTACCTATCATCAAAGGTATCCTACCACCTGCTCTTATCTCGTCGCTTAGGGTGTTTGGGCTTAGTTTAAAGTTTGCCACGAGCTTTTTTTCATTGCCTGCGAGCTTATAAATTTCGCCTTTAAATGGATAAATCTCTATCTCATCGCCCATTTCTAGCTCATTTACGTTTGCAACTATCGGCAGCGCGCCGCTATCTTCGGCGGTATTAAAAAATATCGGAGCTATGGTCGTGCCGATCACGATGCCACCAGTTTTTTTGTTTGGCACGCCCTCCATCTCATCTCCAAGGTGCCACTGGATAGAGTTTATACCGCTCTTTCTACTACTGCCGGTGCCGACCACGTCGCCAACATACGCCACGCTCTTGCCGCGACTTTTTAGCTCTTTTAGGACTTCTAAGCCCTCAGGCATCTTTTTAACAAGCATCGCCTTTGCGTGAAGCGGTATATCAGCCCTTGTATAGGCCTCGCTTGCGGGGCTTAGATCATCTGTATTTGTCTCGCCAGGCACCTTAAAAACCACTGCATTTATGCACTCACTAAGTGGCTTTTTATGCGTAAACCACTCGGCGTTTGCCCAAGAAAGAAGCACCTCTTTTGCAAATTTATTGCTACTTGCTAGCTTTGCGATCTCGTCAAAATGCTCATGCACCAAAATGATGTTTTTTAACTCATTTGCCGCAGCTTGCGCGATAGTTTCATCGCTATTTTTAAGCGCTCGCACCAAAATTTCTACGTTGTATCCACCAAGCATCTTGCCTAAAATTTTAATAGCACGAACCGCATCAAGCCCGTCTATCTTAAGCCCGTCTATCACCTCGCCAAGAAATTCTGCCTTTATCTTTGCCGCGTCATCAACGCCTGGATTTACGCGATTTGTGAGCAAATTTATAAGAAATTTTAGCTCGTTTTGTGCCTTCTCATCGCCACTAGAGTTGCCAGCAAATCTCATTAGCTCGCAAATTTCGCTTGTTTGCTTGGCATTTAGCGCAAGCGGTGGCACGCCCTCTTTTTCTCGCTCACTCACGTGTTTTTCGTAGTCGGTAAAAAAGCTCATAAATTTCCTTTGTGATTTTGCTCGTTTTTAGTCCAAAATCGCTGATTTTGCTTGCATTTTATCAAAAAGCAAAACAATCTAAAGTAAAATTTGCCCAAAATTTCAAATTTCAAGGAGCAAATGTGTCAAAAGCCTACCTAAAATCACCCATTGGAATTTTAGAGATCGTTGCTAGTGAAAATGGAATTTGCGAGATAAATTTTGTAGATAAATTTGAAAAAGTAGCGGTAAAAGATGAAAATTTAAAGCTTTGTTTGGATGAACTAAAGGCTTATTTTAAGGGCGAGCTTAAAAAATTTAGTGTTAGACTTGATATAAAAACGACCAAATTTAGAGCCAAAATTTATGAAAATTTGCAAAAAGTGCCATACGGCGAAACGACCACATACGCTGCTCTTGCACTTGCCGCAGGTCACAAGAACGCTTACCGAGCAGCAGGCTCAGCAAATGCCAAAAACCCAGTGCCTATCATCGTCCCTTGTCACAGAGTGCTAGCCAGCAGTGGCCTTGGTGGCTACTCAGGCGGCAAAGGTCTGCCAACTAAAATTTGGCTACTAGAGCACGAAGCAAAGCATAAATAGTTAGAAATTTAATGTTTAAGAAGTCTTTCTTAAATTTTAAGTTTTACAAGCGAACATATCAAATTTACCAGAGCTTTTAAACGCATGCAGTGCGCCAGCACCATTGCATGCACCTCTAACGTGCGAAGGGTTTAGGGGATTTAAAAAGGGGGATAAGGGGACGGCCTCGTAACTCGAGTCCCCTTGTCTCCCTTTTGGATAAAAAATTACAAATTTAATTGAGTTGTTTTGTAAATTTTAAAACTTTATTCACTCGCCTTAGCAGACTACTAAATCTAGGCTGCACTTCGTTTAGCACTAAATTTAGAGCCGTGATATGCTCGCTCATAAATTTTAAAATTTACTAGAAGCTTCTTGAGTGTTAAACTTAAGATTTAGAATTTAAAAATATACAAACTCCAACCCAGTCTAAACCAGGTTGAAATTTATGAAGATTTATGAAGTAGTTTGATTAAAATTTATTCTTTCTTACTTCACTTACTATTGTCTTTGCCATGTTATCAACATCGCTTGTTACTTCATTAGCCCTATTTGCAATTACTACGTTTTCTTTTGTTAAGTGATCTATTTGAGCAACTGATTGATTTATCATATTTATACCTTCACTTTGCTCTTTGATTGATTCACTCATCTCATTTATTGATTGAGCTAGGACATTTGTATTTGCTTCTATCTCACCAAGTGATTTTTGAGTTCTCTCTGCTAGTTTTCTAACTTCATCAGCAACAACTGCAAATCCTCTACCATGTTCTCCAGCTCTTGCTGCTTCTATTGCAGCATTAAGAGCAAGTAGGTTTGTTTGATCTGCTATATCTCTAATGATAGTTATGATGTTTTTAATTTCATCACTTTGTCTTATAACATCAGCTGTCTTTTGAGAGATGGCATTCATTGAGCTACTCATTTGCTCAACTGCAGCTGCAG
>NZ_JAAKZB010000026.1:0-24235 GCF_015229965.1 Campylobacter concisus | reverse complement strand
AATTTATCTGCTATGACTATTTTTATGTATAAGCTTTAAATTTCTAAATTTTCATGAGTCGGGCTTATTAAATTTAAAATTTGTTCTTGTGCGTAAAGCCAAATTTAGCTCAAAATTTAACTATATAGATTTTATATCTTTTAAAAATTTATCTGTTATGGTTAAAAAATTTCTAAGCAATAGAACTTATTGGATTTAGATCTAAATTTATTAATAGTCGCAGGATTTTATACTTTAAATTTTGATTAAAAAAAGAAGTCTCCAAGCCCAAAATGAGCTTGGAAGTGCGTTTTAGCAAGAGAAGCAAGTTTTAAATTCATAAGCGGTTGGGCGTGCTTCGTAAGGCCAAACCTGAGTTTCAAATTTCATGTGTTGATAAGTGTCGATGAAAAGATCGCTCATTATCGGTTTTAGGTATTCGTTATCTCGTATAAGCGCTTCAAGGCTGCCACGAAGTGTGTGCGGTAGCTGCTCGATGCCGCGCTCTCTGATCTCATCTAGGTGAAGTTTAAATAAATTTTCATCCATCGGACCAACTGGCTCGTATTTGTTTTTAACGCCGTCAAGGCCCGCCATTAGCATCGCTGAGAAGGCTAGATAAGGGTTTGCTGTGCTATCTGGAAATCTCATCTCAGCTCTAACTGACTTCTCGCCAGCTCCGTAAGGTATGCGGATGCTCGCTGAGCGGTTTTGGCTCGAGTAGGTGAGGATAGATGGCGCTTCAAAGCCTGGGATTAGGCGTTTGTAGCTGTTTGTGCTTGGGTTTGTGAAGGCTGCAACGCTTCTTGCGTGTTTTAAAACACCGCCGATGTAGTGCCTTGCAAAGTCACTTAAATTTGCGTAGTTGCCCTCTTTGTAGAATAAATTTTTACCATCTTTCCAGACTGATTGGTGCACGTGCATGCCGCTGCCGTTGTCGCCATAAAGCGGTTTTGGCATAAATGTAACTGTTTTGCCGTTTAGGTGAGCGACCATGCGAACGACGTATTTGTAAATTTGAACGTTGTCAGCAGCCTCGACTAAGTTACCAAATTTCACGCCGATCTCGCCTTGGCCTTGTGCGACTTCGTGGTGTCCTAAAAATACTTCAAGGCCAACTTGCTCTAAAACCTGCATCATTTCAGCTCTTAGATCGACCATGCTGTCGATTGGCTGGGTCATCAAGTAGCCGCCTTTTCTGCGTGGGCGGTGACCTGTGTTGTAGCTATCTTTGAAGTCTGCAGCATCGTTCCACTCGCCTTCTTCGCTATCTACTTGATACATCGCGCAGTTTGGGCTGTCGATGATTTTGACGTTGTCAAATACAAAAAATTCATTCTCAGGGCCAAAATATGCCTCATCGCCAAGTCCGCTATCTTTTACATATTGCATCGCTCTTTTTGCGATCGAGCGAGGGCATTTTTCATAAATTTGACCTTTGTAAATGTCGTAGATATCGCAAAAAACAACGACTGTGATATCAGAGGTAAATGGGTCCAAAAACGCAGATGTCGCTTCTGGCTTCATTATCATATCGCTCTTGTCGATAGGCTGCCAGCCGTTCATCGAGCTAGCGTCCATTGGGATGCCGTTTGTGAAATTCTCTTTTGTAACAGCTTTTATGTTGTAGCTTATGCTGTGCCAAGCGCCATTTAGATCGGTAAATCTAAAATCTACAAATTTAACTTCATTTTCTTTGCAAAAATCAAAAAAATGATCGATGTTTTGGACGAATTTTCCCATTTTTTATCTCCTTCTGGTTTTTAATTTTCGTATTGTATCACAAAATTTTATATTTAAGATTATTTTTATATTTTATTTGACCCCAAACTAAAATTTTACTAATTCTCTATCTCTGTTTTTAAATATCGCACACTTTGAATATCCCAAATTTCTAGCTATCTGCTCGCAAATTTCGCCGTTTTTACCGATATCTTCTTTGGCGTGAGCGTCTGAGCCAAAGGTGATGGTGATGTCATTTTCAGCGATTAGCTCAAGTAAATTTACGCTTGGATATTGCTCGCCGATAGGCTTTCTAAAGCCAGCTGCATTTATCTCGACTACCAAATTTGCCTCTTTTATCGCTTTTACCGCGTTTTTGGCTAGGATCCTGACATCTTTTTTGGGTAAAAATTTAAAGAGTTTTAAAAGATCGATGTGTCCCATGATGTCAAATTTACCAAGCTTAGCTGACCTTTCTATGTGGTCAAAATACTCCTGCCAAATTTGATCCAAGTCTTTGCCCTCGTATCCGCCGATAAATTCGGGATTGTCAAACGCCCAGCCGTTAAAAAAATGCACAGAGCCTATTAGATAATCAACCTTTCTAGCAAAAACTCGCTCATCCATAAATCCATCTAAAAAGTCCATCTCATAGCCAAGTAAAATTTCTATCTCGCCGCTAAATTCATCTCTTAAACGTAAAATTTCGTCTTCGTAGCTTTGCATCTCCTCAAATTTCATCCTATAAGCTTCATCGTAGTTCATCGGCGCGTGATCGCTAAAGCCAAAGTATTTTGTGCCAGCTTTTATGGCGCATCTCACAAATTCTATCGGTTCGCCAACTGCGTGGTTGCAAAGAGGTGTGTGGTTGTGAAGATCGACGGTCATTTTTAGCCTTTTAAAGTCGTTTATTTTTCAAAAATGCTACCTAAAATTTGATAAATTTAAAGATAAACGCATACTTTTTAAACTTTCTTTTTATTTAAATCCTATATAATCAAGGCAAATTTTATTAGGAGCTTTTATGACCCAAGAGGAACTTGACGCGCTTATGGCGGGCGGATTAGAGGATGATTTAGGTGATACTAAAGATGCCAGCCAAGAGGTCGCGGACGTCAAAGAGGAAACAGACGAGGTAGCAGAAGTTGCAGAGGCAATGAGTGCTAAAGCAGATGAGCCACAAGCAAATAGCTCAAAACAGAGCGAAAACTACAGAGTGAGCGCAGACGGCGTTTGGCCACCGCCACCACCGACTGAAGACCACAAAATGGTGCATCAGCTTGACGATGTGACAAGAGATAGTGAAGAGAAAGCTACTCAGATGTTTGACAAGCTTGAGACGATAAATAACTTTTTTATGGACGCTGAGAGCGACTCAAATAGCCTAAAAGACGCGATAAACTCAAACGTTGAGCTATTTACGACACTAAGTGAGAAATTTCCAAATATCGCCGCATTTAGCGAGGCTTTAGAGAAAAACAACTCGCTTCTTGGCACGATCGATAATATCATCGGAAATTTACAAATGGGACAAGATGAGATCATGATGGCTATGGATATGATGCAGTATCAAGACATCCACAGACAAAAGATCGAGCGTGTTATCAACGTTATGAGGGCGCTTAGCAAATATATGAATACATTGTTTGAAGGTCGTATTGATGACGATAAACGCGTGGGATCTGCTGTTCATATCGCTGGTGATACAACGACTGAAAACCTTGTCAGCAACGATGACATCGAAGCCTTGATAGAAAGTCTAGGTAAAAAATAGTGCTAAAAAGGCCTGAGCTTTTATCTCCAGCTGGAAATTTAACAAAACTTAAAATCGCCCTTGAATATGGAGCCGACGCTGTTTATGGCTCGGTTGCTAGCTTTTCGCTAAGGACTAGATCAGCAAGGGAGTTTAACCTTGAAACATTCAAAGAGGCGATAGACTACACACACGAAAAGGGAAAAAAATTTTATGCGACCATAAATGCCTTTCCTTTTAACTCTCAGATAGAGCCGCTAAAAAGGCACTTGCAAACCATCTCAGCGATGAAGCCAGACGCCTTTATCATCGCAACGCCAGGCGTTATGAGCCTAGCAAAAGAGATCGCTCCAGATATCGAGATACACCTCTCAACTCAGGCAAATGTTATGAACGTTTTGGACGCCAAAATTTATCACGATATGGGCGCAAAACGCATCGTCGTGGCACGAGAGATGAATTTAAAAGATGTTATAAAGATAAAAGAGGAAATTCCAACTCTTGATATTGAAATTTTTGTCCATGGCTCGATGTGCTTTGCCTACTCTGGCAGGTGCCTAGTAAGCTCAGTGCAAAGCGGACGTATGTCAAACCGCGGTAGCTGTGCAAATGACTGCAGGTTTAAATATGAACTCTACGCCAAAAACGAAGAGAGCGGCGTGCTTTTCCGCTTAGAAGAGGACGAAAACGGCACTCACATTATGAACTCAAAAGATCTTTGCCTCATCTCGCACATCAAAGAGATCGTTGATAGCGGTGTCATTGATAGCTTTAAGATAGAGGGTCGCACAAAGAGCGAGTACTACGCAGCTTGCACGGCAAGAGCCTATAAAATGGCGATAGATGACGCCATGGATGATAAATTTGACGCGCAAATTTATGAAAATGAGATAAATACGCTGAAAAATCGCGGCTTTACGGATGGCTACTTGGTGCATAGACCTTATGAGCGAACCGATACGCAAAATCACACGAGCAGCCTAGAAGAGGGCACTCATCAGGTAAATGCTATAAGTGAAGATGGCGAGTTTTTTAAGTGTAAATATAAAATTTTCCCAGATAAGGGCTATGAGATCGTAGCTCCAACTGGCTTACACATAGATGATAGTGAAAATGAAATTTCTAAGGTCTATTCGCAAGATGGCAAGAAATTTATAAAATTTAAACAACTCATCACCAAAAAAGGCAAGATCATGAGCGAAATTCACAGCGGCAATGAAAATGAGATAAAACTTGGCGTTAAGCTGCCAAAATTTAGTTTTTTAAGGGAGAAAATATGAAATTTGTTTCTATTATAATGGGAAGTAAAAGTGACTATGAGATCGTTAGCGAGGCGGCAAAGACTCTGGAGAAATTTGGCGTAAAATATGAACTGATCATCAGCTCAGCCCATAGAAGTCCAAAAAGAACTAGCGAATATGTCGCAAATGCCGAGAAAAAGGGCGCAAAAGTCTTCATCGCAGCTGCTGGCATGGCAGCTCACCTAGCTGGAGCGATCGCTGCAAACACAACAAAACCAGTGATCGGCATACCAATGGCTGGCTCAGCTCTAAGCGGCGTTGATGCACTTTACTCAACCGTGCAAATGCCAAGTGGCATGCCAGTGGCAACCCTAGCTATCGGCAAGGCTGGTGCGATAAATGCAGCCTATCTTGCGGTGCAAATTTTAGCCCTTGAAGATGAGGGGCTAGCAAGTGCGCTAAAGGCCGACAGAGAGGCAAAGATAAAGGCTTTAGAGGAAGACTCTTCAAAGGTTGAAGTGATACTATAAAAGGAGAAGCGGTGCAGACCTATCTTGGAGTTGATGAATTTTGCAAACTTGTGCACTTGGAGCGCGAAGTTATCGAGGATATGATAAATCGTGGCGTTTTAAAAACCAAAGAGGAAAATGGAGAAATTTTGATAGAAGCGAGCGAGGGAACGATGAGCGTGGTGCCTAGTGTCTCGCAAAATTTATCCTTGCAGCCGCAAAGCCAAGATGGTTTTAGCTTTGTCGAAAAGACGATCGGCACGATACTAAATTTACATGAAAAGGTGCTTGACGCAAAAGATGAGACGCTTGAGACCTTAAGAAATGAGAATAAATTTTTAAAAGAGGCACTCATTTCGATGCAAGAGCTCTATGATGAAGATAGAAAAACGGTTGAGACGCTTACAAAACAGCTTAAAATTTCACAAGATGAAGTTGAGTTTTTAAAACGAAAATATAAGCTCATGTGGAACCAAGCGGTTGAAAATTTTAACGGACAAAAGTAGTTTATGAAGATTATAAATTTAGATGATAGCTTTGAAATTTATGGAGTAAAAACTCGCACTAAAAATGAAGATGAAATGGACGGCAAGGGCAAAATTCCAGCTTTATGGTCTAAATTTATGGGCGAGCTCTATGATGGCAAGAGTGAAATTTATAGCGTTTACTGCAACTACGAAAGTGATCTTAATGGACATTACGATAACTTCATCGGCATAAGATCGCACCAAAAAGGTGATGAAAATTTAAAGATACAAAGTGGAAAATATGCTCTTTTTAGTTTTGCAAATGAGCCACAAAATGTTGCAAAATTTTGGGGTGAAATTTGGAGATATTTTGAAAGTAGTGAGCTAGAAAGAGCCTATAAAACGGACTTTGAAAAATACCTAAAAGATAAAATAGAAATTTATATATCAATAAAATAAAAGGCAAAAAATGACATTTTCACAAATAATACTAACGCTTCAAAACTATTGGCAAGAGCAAGGCTGCGTCATACTTCAGCCATACGACATGCCAGCAGGTGCGGGCACATATCACCAAGCGACATTTTTAAGAAGCCTTGGACCAAAGCCCTGGGCGACCGCATACGTAGCCCCGAGCCGCCGTCCGACTGATGGCAGATACGGCGAAAACCCAAACCGCCTTGGCGCTTACTATCAGTTTCAAGTGCTCATAAAACCAAGCCCAGAAAATATCCAAGAGCTTTATCTAAAAAGCCTTGAAAGACTTGGTCTAAATTTGAAAAATCACGACATCCGCTTTGTCGAAGACAACTGGGAGAGCCCTACACTTGGCGCTTGGGGACTTGGCTGGGAGGTCTGGCTAGATGGCATGGAGGTTACGCAATTTACCTATTTTCAACAAGTTGGTGGCATCGCATGTGAGCTGATCTCTGGCGAGATAACATACGGCCTTGAGCGTTTAGCTATGTATCTACAAGATGTAAATAGCGTCTATGACATCGTTTGGGACGACTCTAATGGCAACATCGTAACCTACGCCGACGTGCATAAGCAAGGCGAGTATGAGTGGAGCAAATATAACTTTGAAGTGGCAAATGTTGATATGCTTTTTAACCAGTTTGAAAACGCATTTAACGAGTGCAAACGCTGCTTGGAGGCTAAAATTTCACTGCCAGCGTATGATTACTGCATGCTTGCAGCTCATACATTTAACGTCCTTGACGCGCGCGGAGCGATCAGCGTGACACAAAGACAAGACTACATCTTAAAAATTCGTGAGCTTGCAAAAGAGTGCGCGCTAACATATAAAGAGAGCTTAGAGCAAAAGTAAAATTTGATGAAAATAGCTGAAATTTATAAAATCTTAGATGAAATTTGCCCATTTGCGAGCCAAGAGTCTTGGGACAATAGCGGCCTGCAGGTTAGCTCATTTGATAGCGAATTTGAGCGAATTTATCTAAGCCTTGATCTAGATAGCGAGCTTTTGCAAAATGTCTTGCCAAACTCGCTCATTATCACCCACCATCCGCTCATTTTTAAGGGTCTAAAAAGCCTGGACTACAGCCTCTATCCAAGCTCGCTCATAAGAGAGATGATGATAAAAAACATCTCGCTCATCTCGCTTCACACAAATGCCGACCTTGCCTTTTTAAATGAAAAATTTGTGACGCAGGTTTTGGGACTTGAAATTTCAAGTAAAGAGGGCTTTTTGATCTACGCTGATGTGAAGATGAAATTTAGCGAGCTTTGTAAATTTGTAAAAGAAAAACTTGGGCTAGAAAATTTAAGAGCAGTTTATGCAAAAGATGAAATTTCTAAAATTTGCGTCTGCACTGGGAGCGGCGCAGATCTCATGCAAGATGTCAAAGCAGACGCCTTTTTAACGGGCGATCTAAAGTATCACCAAGCCCTTTATGCAAAGGAAAATGGACTAAATTTGATCGACATAAACCACTATGAAAGCGAGCGTTATTTTAGTGATTTTTTAGCAAAATATTTGCAAAATCTAAAAATTGAAGTTATAATAAGCAATTCTAAAAACCCATTTACATATTGCTAACAAAAAAAGGAAACATTATGAATAAATATTTGCAACAATTAGTTGAATTATCTGATCTTGACAAACAAATAGATGGTTTCACACCGCGCATACAAGAAGTAGAAAAAGCCTATAAAAGCATAGAAGAAGAGTGTGAAACTATAGCGGTTAATGTAGAAAGACTTGACGAAGAGGTAAATGATCTAAAATCACAAAAATCAGGCACAAACGCTCACATCGCAGAATTTAGCGCAAAGATCAAAGATGTAGCTAAAAAAAGCTCAAGCGCAAAAAGCGAAAAAGAGATAAAAGCGCTAGGCCTTGAAGAAGATATCGCAAAAGAGCAACTTGAAGCAGCAAACGAAGAGATCGCTAGACTTGAAAAACTAATAGACAATAAAAATGCTCAAAAAGATGAGCTAAATGCTAAAAAAACAGAGCTTGAAGGAAATTTAGAAAAGATAAAAAGCGAGGTTTCATCTGAGCTTGAAAAGATCGAAAAAGAGCGCAAAGAGGTTTATGCTAAAAAAGATAAACTTGTCGCTGCGATGAACCAAAAAATCCTAGCATTTTACGAAAAGATCAGAAAATGGGCTCACAACACAGCCGTTGTGCCTGTTAAAAAACAAGCTTGTTATGGCTGCTTTATGCAGATAAATGATAAAACTTTCTCTGCGGTTGTAAAAGGCGAAGATATCGTTACTTGCCCGCATTGTGGTAGAATTTTGTATAAACAAGAGCAATAACACGTTTCGTGATAATAATATATTATTTTTTAGCCTCAATACTCTACTTTTTTGGGGCTATTTTTCTACTTTTATTAAGTTTTAAAAAAAAGTACCATAGATCAATCCCAGCACGTTTTTTTCTCTTTAATAATCCTAAATTTAAAGATGCAGATGTGCATTTTCACGCTTGCTCATTTGGTGAAGTGCAAGCGCTTAAGCCTTTGATGCAAAAATTTGACAGCAAAGCCATAAGTGTGGTGACAAATACGGGCTTTGAAGCGGCAAGCAAAATTTGCTCTAACACGAGATTTTTGCCATTTGAAATTTTCTTGCCATTTTGGCTAAAAAAGAGCAAAATTTTAGTCATTTTTGAGGCTGAGCTTTGGCTTATGCTAGTTTTCATGGCAAAGCTAAAAGGCAGCCGCGTGATACTGATAAACGCTAGAATTTCAGATAGAAGCTACAAAAGTTACTTAAAATTTGGCTTTTTTTATAGATATCTTTTTAAATTTATAGATAAAATTTACGCCCAAAGCGAGCTTGATAAAGAGCGGCTAAAAACGCTAGGAGCAGGCGAGATAGAGGTCGTTGGCAACATAAAAGCTGCGTTTTTACCAAGTGTAAGCAAAATTTATGAAAAGCCAAAAGCTAGAGTGATCGTGCTAGCAAGCACACATACTGGCGAAGAAGAGATGATTTTAGGTAATTTAAATTTAAAAGAAAACGATCTTTTAATCATCGCACCACGCCACCCTGAGAGATTTGCTGAAGTGGAAAAGCTAGCGAGCGAGTACGCTAAAAAGCATGATTTTAGCTTTGCTAAATTTAGCCAAAGGCATAAATTTGATGCTAAAGTAAATTTGCTTGATACTTTAGGCGAGCTTGTAAATGTCTATGCTATTAGCGATGTAGTCGTACTTGGCGGCAGTTTTGTGCCAAATATCGGTGGGCATAATCCAATCGAGTGCGCGCAATTTAACCCAGTGATCATTAGCGGCGAGTTTATATTTAATCAAAAGGCGCTATTTGGCCTAGTTGAAAACATCTACATCGCAAATGCTAGCGAGATCGGCGGCATAATAGATAGTGATGCCAAAAAGAGCAAGATCGCCGTGCAGGCCAGTGCTGATGCGATCATAGAAGATATAAGGAGCACTTTATGAGTGAAGAAAAAGCGTATAAAATTTTAGCCAAGCAAAAAAACATCTCAAATAACGAGGCAAAGGAGCTAATCGACAGCGGACTAGTCTATGCCAAGGGACAAAAGGTGATGATCGCTCGTGCGCTAATGAGCGAAAATACTAAATTTAACGTTGAAGAGATGCCAAAGTCAAGCGTTATCTTTGAAGATGAAAATTTAATAGCCATCAATAAACCAGCTGCCATAACTAGTGAAAAAATCAGCCAAATTTATAAATTTCCACTACTTCACAGGCTTGATAAAGACACAAGCGGGGTGCTGCTTCTTGTAAAAAATGACGAATTTGCAAGCCTTGCGATAAATGAGTTTAAAAAGATGAAGGTTGAGAAAATTTACGTGGCCGCAGTTAGGGGCATCATGAGTGAGGAGGTCGTCGTAAATGAGCCGATCTTAACGATAAAAAATAAAAATGGCGCCTTTTCAAAGATCTCAAAAGATGGCAAAGAGGCGATCAGTGAAATTTCACCGCTCATGGTTGCTGGTAAAAAAACGCTGGTAAAAGTTGCCATAAAAACAGGCAGAACGCACCAGATAAGAGTGCATTTGGCTAGTTTAAATTTACCTATTGTTGGCGATGAGAAATACGGCAAAAATAGGACAAATAGAATGTTCTTGCATGCCTATTCTATCGCTCTTTTAGACTATAAATTTAAAGCGCCAATCCCAAGAGAATTTAACTCTCTTGGATTTGAGCTATCTAATAAATTTGAAATTTAAAGAGCAATAAAGAAATTATTTAGTAATATACGCCCTTTAATAACAACTTAGAAAGGTGATTAGTGTTCGAACAAATTAGCGAGTCTTTTAGATTAGCCGTTAGCAAGATACGTTTTGTAGATGACGAAAAAGCTCTAAAAAACGCACTTGACGTGCTCAAAAAAGCTCTTTTAAAAGCTGATGTTCACCACAAAGTTACCAAAGATCTACTCACGTCTATCGAAAGCGAACTAAAGCAAACTGGCGTTGGTCAAAAGAATTTTCTAGATGCGATCAAGTCAAATTTAACGACTATCTTAACAGCTCCTGGCAATCAAGGCTTTGTCTATGCGCCAGTTGCACCTACTATCGTTTTGATGGCTGGCTTGCAAGGTAGCGGTAAAACAACGACAACTATCAAACTTGCAAACTATCTAAAACTAAGAAAGAAAAAAGTTTTAGTTGCGGCTTGCGATTTGCAAAGATTAGCAGCGGTTGAGCAGCTAAGACAGCTCTGCGTTGCAAACGAGATCGATCTTTTCTATATAGAAAACGAAAACAACCCCATAAAAGTAGCAAAAGAAGCACTAGAAAAAGCAAAAAGCGGCCTTTATGACGTGCTTTTGGTGGATACTGCTGGTCGTCTTGCGATCGATGAAAAGTTGATGCAAGAGATAGAAGACGTAAAAAATGCGATAAATCCACATGAAATTTTCTATGTAGCTGACGCCATGAGCGGACAAGATGCTGTAAAAACAGCTACAAGTTTTAATGAAATTTTGGGAATTTCTGGAGTTATCCTTTCTAAATTTGACTCTGACTCAAAGGGTGGCGTAGCTATTAGCATCGCAAAACAGCTAAATATTCCACTTAGATTTGTCGGTACTGGCGAAAAAGTAGCTGATATCGAGAGCTTTATACCAGATCGTATCGTAAGCCGTATAATGGGCGAGGGCGACCTAGCTACTTTGGTTGAGAAAACATCGACTATTATCGATGAAAAAGAGGCAAAACGTATAAATCAAAAGATAAAAAAAGGTCAGTTTAACTTTAATGATTTTTTGGATCAAATGGAAAGTGTTAAAAAACTTGGTAGTATGAAGTCTTTGATGGGGATGATACCTGGACTTTCAAATATTGCAAATCAGATAAAAGATATAGACCTTGATAATTCAAAAGAAATTTTGCATATTAAGGCTATGATAAACTCTATGACGCAAAAAGAGCGTGAAAATCCAGATATTTTAAACAATAGCAGAAAAAGACGTTTGGCAGCTGGCTCTGGACTATCTCAAGTAGAGGTAAATCGCTTTTTAAAGCAGTTTGAAAATGCCTCAAAGCTTGCTAAGAAATTTTCGGGGAAAGGCGGAGCAAAAGGACTTGCAAATATGCTTTCACAAGCAAATTTAAAAAGACCTGTTTGATAAAAGGGTTTAAATTTGGATATTTGTTATCTAAATTTAAGCTTTATTTAAAAACAAGAGGAGAATATAATATGGCAACAGTAGTAAGACTAACAAGAATGGGACGTAAAAAAAGACCTTTTTATCGTATAGTTGTTACAGATAGCAGAAAAAGACGCGACAGCGGCTGGATAGAGAGCATTGGTTATTATAACCCTATGGTTGAGCCAAATGTTGTAAATTTCAACAAAGAGAGATTGGACTACTGGAAAAGCGTCGGTGCTAAACTTAGCGACAGAGTTGCACAAATTACAAAATAATGGTTGAAAATTTTTTATACGAATACGCCAAGCTGATAGCTGATTTTCCTGAAAAGGTAACTATCGAGCGTCAAGAGCTTGGTGAAAATTTTGTCGAGATCATTATAAGTGCTGATAAGGTTGATACCGGAAAACTTATCGGCAAAGACGGCAAAATGATAAATGCTATAAAGACCGTTATTATTGGCTGTAAAGCAAAAGACAATACAAGTTATAGAGTAACGGTAAAAGCTATTGAATAGTGATATTGTTGAAGTCGCTACCATCGGTAGATGTGTTGGTTTAAAGGGCTATTTAAAGCTTCACAACAAGAGCGACTTCCCAGAGCAATTTAAAAAAGGCGCAACCTTTTTTGATAAAAACGATGATCAGCTCATCATAAAAGACTATAACAGGAAAAAAGAGCTGGTTTTGTTTGAAAATTTTGATGATTTAGACCTTGCTAAAACACTCGTAAATAGAACTATCTATACCACAAAAGAACTTACTAGAAAAAACTGCAAACTAAAAAAAGATGAATTTTTTCAGTTTGATATCATTGGATTAAAAGTTGTAGAAAATGGTGAAAATTTAGGTATCGTAGAAGATATTCAAGATAATTTTGCAAATTCACTTTTATATATAAAAACAGATGATAAGCTTATCGCGGGTGACAAACCAAAGAATTTCTACATTCCATATTTGGAGTATTTTATCGAAAGTGTAAATTTGGAAAGTGGAGAGATATTAGTAAAAGGTGCTAAAGACATCTTAGAAAATTCATGAAATTTACGTTTATTACACTTTTTGAAAGTTTAGTCAAACCTTACTTTTGCGATTCTATTTTAAAACGCGCGATTAGCAATAAATTTATTGAAATTGATTTCATAAATCCAAGAAATTTTACCAACGATAAACATAATAAAGTTGATGACTATATGATCGGAGGTGGAGCAGGGCTTTTGATGTTTCCACAGCCTTTGGATGAGTCGATCAAATTTTTAAAAGTAAAAGACAAAAATACCCATGTGATTTTTTTGACGCCAGCTGGTAAAAAATTTAGTCAAAATGACGCGAAAAGGCTCTCTAAAAAAGATCATATTTGTTTTGTCTGCAGTAGATATGAAGGTCTTGATGAGAGAGTTGTTGAACTTTGGGCGGACGAAGTTTTTTGTATAGGTGACTTTATTTTAACTGGCGGAGAGCTGCCAGCACTTTGTATGAGTGACGCGATATCAAGAAATGTGCCTGGTGTTTTAGGAAACGACATGAGCCTTGAAGTAGAGAGCTTTGAGGATAATCTGCTTGAAGCCCCATCTTTTACAAAACCTGATAATTTTAAATCTATCTTTGTGGTTTCAGAGTTTTTAAAGGGTAATCATGCTAAAATCCACAACTTAAAAAACAAGATGGCTCACTGCAAAACAAGGTACTTTCGCCCTGATTTATATCAAAAGCTAAAGCCACATAAATAAGGAAAAACATGAGAAATAAATACATTGAAGCGTTTGAAAATGCTCAAATTGCTGGTAAGAATATCCCTGACTTCCGTGCAGGAGATACATTGCGTGTGGCTACTCGTATTCACGAGGGAGACAAAACGAGAATTCAAAATTTTGAAGGCATTTGTATAGCTAGACGTGGTAGCGGCACTGGTGAAACATTTATCATCAGAAAAATCGGTGCTAACAGTGTTGGTGTTGAGAGAATTTTCCCAATATTTAGCGATTCTATCGAAGAGATAAAGGTTCTTAGAAAAGGTCGTGTTAGAAGAGCTAAGCTATTCTATCTACGCGAACTACGCGGTAAAGCAGCTAAGATCCGCGAACTTAGAAAATAAAACTTTTTCCCTGAAATTTTCAGGGATTCTCTCCTATAAACTATATTTAAAATCATTTTTATATTATTCCATATTTATACTTCATTAATCACTCTTTGCTAGAATTTTACCTCAAATTTACTTTTAAGGAATGGAAATGAAAAAAATTTTGATTTCACTTGCAGCTATTGCGTCTTTGGCTATGGCAGCAATCAATCTAAACACAGCTACAAAAGAGGAACTTATGAGTCTTGATGGTATCGGCAGTGCAAAAGCAGATGCTATCATCGAGTATAGAAAAGCAAATAAATTTAACTCAATCGACGATCTCAAAAATGTAAATGGCATCGGCGATAAAACTTTTGATAACCTAAAAGGTGAAATTTCTACTACTGGCAAGAGCGAAGTAAGCGAAAAAGCAAAAGCTGGTAAGAAGAAAATGGATGAGGCAAAAGACGAGATGAAAGAAAAAATCTCTGATAAAAAAGATAAATTTAAAAAGAAAGCTTCTAAAACTAAAGAAGAGCTAAATTCTAGTAAAGAAGATGAAACTAGTATGAGTGAAAAAGCAAAAGACGAAAAAGACAAAGTTGTTGACAAAGTAAAAGAAAAGAAAGAAAAAGCTACTTCAAAAGCTAAATCTAAAAAAGAAAAACTTAAAGAAAAACTAGAGAAATAAAACATTTTAAAACCCACTTGTCTTTACAAGTGGGTTTTATAAATTCATATATTTTTTGTTTTAATTATAATTGACAAAAATTATCACAACCTTCTTCAAATTTCATTGATCCGATAATTTGCTTTATTTTAATCTTTGGTCAAGGCGTTTTTCTAAATTGTGTCAAAATAGCTGCCATCTAATTTTGCCAACTAAAAATTTATATGGAACTGC
Organism: Campylobacter concisus; assembly: GCF_015229965.1. Classification (GTDB taxonomy): domain Bacteria; phylum Campylobacterota; class Campylobacteria; order Campylobacterales; family Campylobacteraceae; genus Campylobacter_A; species Campylobacter_A concisus_BD. The sequence continues at coordinate 9,488 of NZ_JAAKZB010000026.1, read as the reverse complement.
TCCAAAAAAACGACTATCAAAAGAGTGATTGCGGTTGTCGCTAACCATGCTTGGTGAGTTTCAAACTCTAACAGAGTAAATTCTAATGAACCGCCGACCTTCGGGTTATGAGTGTTGTGGGCTATTTTTTATAAGTAGCCATTAAGCTACATTTGTTAAAATTTGCCCTATGAAAGTACTAAAAAGTTCGACATTTGATAAGTGGTTGCATAAGTTAAATAATCCTATTGTCAAGGTTTCTATATTAAGAAGATTAGAGCAGATAGAAGCAAAAGATCATTTAGGGGATTATAAATTTATCGATACAGACTTATACGAACTTAGATTTTTTAATCGTGGTGGGTTAAGGATATTTTTTACCTTTGATGGCGATGAAATAATTATATTATTAAATGCTGGCGATAAAGATAGCCAAAGCGATGATATTAAAAAAGCAAAAGAGATATTAAAGGATTATAGATGAAAGAAGAATTTACAAAATTTAATTTAGAAGACTACTTAACAACTGATGAATTAAGAAAAGAGTATTTAAATCAAGTCTTAGCTGATGGCGATATTGAAGAATTTAAAAGAGCATTATTTTATATAGCAAAGTCAAAAGGCATTGAAAACGTTGCAAAGAAAGCAAATTTAAATAGAGAAAGCTTTTATAAGATGTTTAAAGAGAATTCAAAGCCTAGATTTGAAAGTATATTTAAGGTTGTGAATGCTCTTGATATTAAGCTGGTTTATGCTTAGTCTATTTCATTATTATTTCTAGCTTGTTTTTTTGCTGTATTGGCTGGGGTTTTGGCTTTTTGAAGTATCTATATAAAACAATATTATCGTTCGTTTGATACATCTTTGCAAGATAGCAACTATTATTTATTTGATCTATTATTTTAAATCTCTTTTTTGAAAATTTTTGACTTTTAAATTTGTCGCTTATGCGTTGTTTCAAACTCCAACGGAGTAAATTCTAATTTTATCTTTATTTGGATCTTCATCAACACGATGCCGTTTCAAACTCCAACGGAGTAAATTCTAATTTCAAAAAACCTATATAAAAGACCGAGCTTACGCTATGTTTCAAACTCCAACGGAGTAAATTCTAATAAAAGAAAGTGAAATTAATCCAAAGCATAAAGAGCGTTTCAAACTCCAACGGAGTAAATTCTAATGGCGGATTTATGATCCCTTTGCCTATTAATGCTATGTTTCAAACTCCAACGGAGTAAATTCTAATTATACGATGATGAGTATATCCTAAGCACGATCACGCGTTTCAAACTCCAACGGAGTAAATTCTAATTTTGAATATATTTCATCACGTAGCCACTGGGATTATGTTTCAAACTCCAACGGAGTAAATTCTAATTTGCAGCGCTTGGACGTGAAGACGATTTTATTCATAGTTTCAAACTCCAACGGAGTAAATTCTAATCTCTTTGCTCGAGGGCGAAGAAAACGAGTGGAAAGCGTTTCAAACTCCAACGGAGTAAATTCTAATCTCGTCCGCAATTTTACTCATATCCTGAAAAAAACTGTTTCAAACTCCAACGGAGTAAATTCTAATAGTTTATCTGCCTTAGAATATCGAAATATTACTTTGTTTCAAACTCCAACGGAGTAAATTCTAATCATTAACAAAACTAAAGCTATCATCAATGGCAGTTTGTTTCAAACTCCAACGGAGTAAATTCTAATAGCACCAAAAAGCTGATTTATAGGCCTTTAGGTGCAAGAAGTCTATATTTTTTCGCCTTAAATTTGACTAAATTTTAGCTATGTGTAAATACACCAAGCCCTAAATTTCAAGCATTTTAAAATCTTAAAAAACGCTTTATTAAAATGTGATTTCACTCCCACCTAAAGCCTTCATAAGGCGCATCCTCGCAGATACACTTTTTAAGCTTGTTTGCCTCGCGGCGGATCACCTGCCTCCACGTTAGCTCCCTACCGCCCACCGTGAGCGTCTCGCAAAGGCGTGAGATCATCTTTAGCTCGATCTTTTGCACGGCGTCGTTGCTAAATTTTATCCTGCCAGCGTCCGTTTGGAAGTCCTTTGCGGTGATCTCTTTTTTATTTAGCATGTTAAAAATCAGCATGTCGCCCAAGATCGGCTTAAAAATCTCCGCAAGGTCGAGGTGAAGGCTTAGCGCGCGGTAGTTTGGCTCGTGCAAAAAGCCGATGCGAGGATCTAGCTCGGTCTTGTAAATTTCGCTTAGGCAGATGTTGTAGATGCGCGTATTTACGTAGCTTATGAAGCTGTTGATCTTATCAGCGGGTGGGCGTTTTGAGCGGACGGTAAATTTAAAGCTTCGCTGATCTGAGATGATCTCGTTCCACTTTTCGTAGTAGAGCTTTTGAAATGCACCCTCTACCGCCATGATAGCAGGCACACTAGTGGCGGCATCTAGTGCCTTTATGTGAGGCTGCACGTCAAATTTTACGCCGTGTCTTTTGCAGTTTGCGGCGTCATTTATAATGTGAGTTCTAGTGATCTCGCGCGCGATATATGCACGTTTGATAGGATCGTCAAAAGAGCGGAGCTGGCACAGCAATACAAAGCCGCTTTTATTTACAGAATTTGACGTGTTTGGGTAGAAATTCCCACGAAAGCTCTGATACGGACTAAAGATGTGTAAAAGGATGTTATTATCCGCCAAAAATGCGATGGTGTAGGTGTCGATCTGCACTTTTGCCAGCACGTAAATTTCATCGATCGCGTTTATCGGCAGGATCTTGCACGAAGCTCGCTCGCCCGTATCGTCAAATTTTTCAAAGTAGATATTGTTATCTTGCCTATAAAGCCTGCCTGGACTAAGTATAAAGTGCGTCCTGTCGCTCTTTTGCATATTTGCTCCTTAGCTAAATACCGGGCTATTTTTATCTACGCCGATGACGATGCGCTCGGAGTATTTTAGTGAGTTAAATGTATAGATGACGATGGAGTCTAGCTCACTAGCGCACTCTTTTTGCAACGTCTTGCTTAGCTTTTTAAAGTCGCTCTCGCGGATCTCGCCCTCATAGACTGAAAACTGCACGCGAGGCAGAAATTTCTCGACCGCTTTTCTGATGCGATTTGCGTTATTTCGCTCTTTTTGCTCGCGTCCTGCGATGTCGTAAAAAAGTATCACATACATCTTCTCTCCTAAGCAGTGCAATAGTCGCGATATGCGCAGTTTTGGCAAAATTTACAGCTAGTAAATTTGGGCGGCTTTTCTAAATTTGCAAGTGCGCTTATCTCGCTTAAAATTTGCTCTATTAGAGCGAAATTTTCGCTGCTATCCTCCACTAAAATCACCTTTTTACCGCTTATTAGCTTGCCTTTTACCTCTTTTAAATTTAAGCCTGTTTTTAAAAGATAGACATAAAAAAGTAGCTGCATCTTGCCAGCAAGCTCGTTTTTTAGGCTCTTTTTGTATTCGGTGATAAGATAATGTCCGCGCTGCTTGGAAAGTTTGTCGAATTTCAAATTTGAAAATGCAAAGTCCTGCAAATCGCTCTCTTTGATATCTGCTAGCGCCTTGCCCATCAGCACGTTTTCATCCTCTTGGTCCGCGTGGATCTGATGCGCGTAAAGCCACGCCTCGCGCTTACATGTGACGTAGTAATTCACAAGTGTACCGGTGATCTGATCTTTTGAGAACATTAGTCAAATACCTCGTCCTCAATATCCAAATTCGTATCTTTTTTAAGGCCACACTCGGCACTATAAAAATAAGACGAGCCAAACGGCAGATAAAACATATCTTTTAGTCCGTTTATCTGTTTTAAATTTGGCATTAGCTTATTCATATCTTTTAACGTTACATTTATGCTAAATTTAGACAACTTTCTGATGTGGTTTTTAAAAAGATCTCTTATGGTAAATTTCTCATTCGGACTATTTTTGATCTCAAAAATTTTAGCTTCAAAATCTTTAATGAAATTTTCTTCAGGCTCGATTATTAGTGTTTGTTTATGGTTGTCATTCATGATATCTTCGATTTTTTGATTGATATTTTCAAATTCCAGCTTTTCTATCTCGCTTTTTATATGCAAATTTTCCAGTTGATTGCTTATCTTTTGAAAATACAAATTTGAAATTTCTAAAATTTCGCTCTCTTGCACCTCTTTTTGCTTAAGATCGCTCAAAATAGCCCCGCTTACTTTATATAGATCACCGTAAATCAAATTTGTAAATTTGCTTATTTCAGGAAAGACGTATAGCTCGCCTCTTGTTGCTCCAAAATGCCTATTTACGCGACCTGCTGTTTGTATGATAGAGCTAATGGGCGAGACTTCACGAAATCCAACGTCAAAGTCAAGATCCACGCCAGCTTCGATAGACTGCGTGGAGATAAGTAAAATTTTGTTTGCGAGCGGATCAACTTTGCTTTTATCTATCGCGCACCTTACAGCCTCTATAGTAGCGCGCTTGTGATCATCATACATATATCCGTTTAGGCAAAAGCAGTTAAATTTATACCTTAGTTTAGCAAATAGCTCTTGCGCTTTTTTGATAGTATTTACGACGACTAGAGTATTTTTATCGCTTGCAGCCTCGCAAATCTTTTCTAAAAGCTCATCTTCGCCGCCTATATCAAGCCATTTTATGATATATCTATCCTGCTTTGAAAAATAGTCTAAATTTGAAATTTCTTTAAAATTTTCGCTTTTTATGACCGGCATCGTCGCTGACATAAATATAAAAATAGTGCCAAGCCTCTGCGAAATGATCTCGCAAAGCAGGATAAAATCTTTTCTAAAGTTATATGGGATCGCTTGCGCCTCATCGATGATAACGACGCTATTTTTTAGCTGATTAAATTTAACGTTATCTTTGTTTTTGTTGCCAAATAGCGCAAATATCAGCTGATAAAGCGTAGTTACGTTTATCTCGCCGCTAAAAGATTCCATTAGAAATTTGATCTTTGAGTATCTATCCTCTTTGGTTAGATTTTCTTCATCTATTGTTGTTTTGTGGTGTGTCTTGCTGACCAAAATATCGCTATTTTTATAAATTTTCGCGACTATATCGTAGGTTTGATCGATTATCGAAGTAAATGGAAGCGCATAAATTATGCGAGATTTGTTAAATTTCAATGCAAAATTTAATGCCGTCAAGGTCTTACCATAGCCTGTAGGCGCAGTCAAAGTAAAAAGTTTGCGCTCTTTGTCAAAGTTGTTTAAGACGAAATTTCTAAACGCATCTCGCTTTTTATTTGGCGGCAAATTTTGGATATCACTCTCTAAAACATCTATCGGTATATTTTTGGTTTGCTGTTTTGGCATGCTAAAGATAGCTTCAAATTTATCGCTATAAATCAAATTTGAATATAGGCTTTTGAAATTTATAAAGTCCTCATAGGTAAATTTGTGCCTGTACTGCGATAAAACTAAGTATTGACGAAGCTTTTTTGCTCTATCTAAAAACTCATCTTTTTTTGTAGATAATCCAGAATAGATCTTAATGTTTTTAGCAGTGCCAGCCACTTCATCCCACTGTTCTAGCTCTTTTTGGTTTTTAAAAAATTTATTAGCTTCTCTGGCTAGCGTCATTAAATTTACCACGTCGCCATGGTGCGAAACGATGGCAAGAAAGCCAAATAGGGTTGGTATATCATCAAATTTTGAGTTTAGCAAGAAAAAATATGCCGACAAGAGCGAGTGGTTTTTATCCAGCTTATCGTTTGAAGTATCTCTGATATAAATTTGAAAATTATTTTTTAGTTTTGCGATGTCGTGAAAGAGCTTGACCTGCTTACCCAGCTCATCGTCGTCAGGCGAGACCATATTTTTTATATGATTTTCTAAAAGTTTATTTGGATGCGACCAAAACTCGTCAAATAAAATAGACTCTTTCATCATTTATCTGATAAATATTTCCATGATTTTTAGATTTTATAAGCTCTTTGCCGTTTATCTCCATCACAAAGTCTTTAAAGTCTTTAAAAATTCGTCCATTTTCGCAACCACAAGGCATTCTTGCCGTAGTTAATTTCGCATTTTCATTAATGCCTTCAAAAACAAAATCATCCATAAGCGTAAATGTATCTATAAAGCTTTCATCTTGCGATATTTTTTCGCATATTTTTATATCGATCCAGCTAAAATCCGCTATACAAAAATTTATCCCAAGATAGGGCGTAAAGGCGGTTTTATGCTCTTTTAAATTTGAGATTATTTTATCTTGATAACTTTGCTCTAAATTTTCTAAATTTAAAAATACGACATAAGATGGCGAGCAGATTAGCTCTCTGTAAAACTGCTTTTTCTCTTTTGCGTTTTGATAGCCTTCCTCTATGTGCATATTGCTTGAGAGGGCAAATTTTATGCCGTTAAAAACAAAACTTTTTTTTAAAATTTGCCTATCTATTTTTACGCTGTATTGGATGTTTGATAGCTTAAGATACTCTTCTTCGCCTATAACAGCGCCTAAAAAGCCCATTATGGTAGTTTTTGGCGGTACTGGATAGGTTAAGCTAGAATAAATCGTCGCCGGATGCGAAAAATGAGCGTAATCGCCAAATAATCTAAAAGCAACAATGCCCATTTTATGCCTCTATCTTTTTCCAGCTGCTGTCAAAATTTTCTTTGTTTATCGTTTCAAAATCATAATCGCTCATATACTCTATCTTTTCTATATTTGCAGCGTATCTTGCGAGTTTATTTTTTAAATTTGTAAAGTCGATAGTGTATTCGTTGATGCTTCTTATCACTCTATCTTCTTTTTCGCTTTTTAGGCTTATGCTATTGTTTAGATCGCCTGCAAACGTATCGTCCTTGTATGTGATGATTAGCATAAATCTTGGAGTTTGACCGATTTTGGAGCGAGTTGTCAGGTTTTTAGTGCCATGCCACAAAGCTTTTAAAATTTTAGCCTCATCGGCTTCGCTAAAGCCTGTTTTTGCTGCATTATAGTTGTCTATGATGCCGTAAGTGGCAAAAATAGCGTATTTTATAAATTCCTCTTCTCTAAAAGTCGCTTGATCTTTTTGTTTTTTGGGGTCGTTTGGATCGTAGTCGCTAGCAAAAGCGCCAGTTCCTTTAACATGCTCTACTTCGACCTTGTTTAGGGATTTGCTTAGTCTAAACTGCACTGGTCCAGTAAATTGAACGCCTGCAGTTTTTATCTCCTTATCCTGCCTCATCTCGTCTTTATCTGAAATAGGCAAAACTCCGCCAAATGCACGGATATCGATAAATTTAGACAAAATTTCTTTTTGTAGTTCACTTTTGCCTTGCTTTATATTTATATTTTGTCTGATCGCAGTTTTAGCGTCTAGTAGGGCGTCCTCTATCCTATACTCCTTTATAAAAATCGACGCCTCATCTTTTTTCATGATCTCATCTCTAATAGTCCTTTTTATACGCACGTCCGTCACCTCAGCTACGCCAGTTTCATCATCTCGCCTAGGAGCGTTATCCTTTAGCATATCGCCGTTTGGGTTCCAGTTCTCTCCGTCCCATAAAAAAAGTATCTCTTTTTTTTGCATCTTATTCTCCTTATTTTGTTTTTTCTTTTATAAATTTACGATAGTCGCTTCCGCCCATAGCAAAGGCAAGCGTAGTATGTGAGGTTTTTACTATCTTTCTCTCCTTAGAAAAGACCTGCGGTAAAATTTCGATCAAACACTCTTTTATGTTTTCAATGTTAGCATTTGGCTTGCCAGAAGCAGCCTTAAGCTTTCTAATCATCTCATCGCACTTTGTCCAAATTCGCTCCAAATTTTCCATACTTATCGATCCGCAGTCATTGAGCCAGTTGCTAAAAGATACGCCGCCGTTCACGCCAAGCTGCCAGTTTATCAGGGCTGCGCTTAGTATACCGAGCAAATAAGCGCTAATGAGCGCATCGTTTTGATTTAAAAACTCGCTATTTTTGATTAGCTCTTTGATCACTTCTTTTTTATCGGTTAAATTTTCCAAATCGCACTCCTTTTGAAAGACTAGTTTTTTGTTTAAGACATTGGTATCATTAAAGAAATTTTGGTATTTTGCAATATTTTCAAACTTTCTTTCTTTATAAAAATCGTTAAAGTATTTGCTCCATTCCAACTTTTTTGCGTAACTTTTATTGACGCTACCATAATAAATCAGATCGCTATATCTTTCTATCATAATCTCTAAATCAAATTTATTTCTTGATAGCAAAAAGCTCATCACACCAAGCCTGCTTTCAAATAAATTTTGCAGATAAATCGTCTCATCTGTGCCGCTATTTTTTTCATAGAAGGCTTTTATGTTAAAACAGCTCATTAAATTTGAGATGCGAGAGATAAAAGATGGTAAAACATCGTCTATCGCAAGCTTTAAATCGATAGCAGCGTTGCTTTGCGTATAAAATAAAATCGTGTTTAAAACAGGCAAATTTTCCTGCTTTTTAGCTGTTGTCTCGAGATAATAATCTATGCTAAATTTTATGGCTTCCTCGGCTATTTCAATATTTTTTATGTCGCTCTTTGAAGTCTCTTCAAGTATTTTTACAATCTCTTCTAAATTTACTGAGCTACTCAAAATAGTCGGCAAAATCGCCATTTTCATACCATAAAAATTATGCGATAGCTTATCTTTTATCGCTTTAAAGCCATTTTCTACCTTTTTTGCGCTAATGGCGTTTAACGGCAGTAGTTTTGATTTGATAAATTGCATATTAGCAGGCATCTCATTTACCGAGCAAAACGCTAAATTTGCATCGCCGCCGATACCCTTTTTATTTGTCAAAATATCGTACCCGTAAGATGATTTTTGCTCTTTTACGCTGATATGATTTTCAAAAATTTGCTTAAAATATGCAGAAACCGGCTTGCCATTATATGAGAGCGAGAAAAAAGTAGCGACTTTTTTGCCTTTTTCGTTTTTTAGCTCATCAAGACCTTTGATCTCATCTATAATACCAGCAAAATATTCTTCGTTTATAGCTGATAATATGGATAAAATAGCGTCTTTTTCTATAATGCTTGGCTCAAAAAAGGAGAGCAAATTTGAAATAGATTTCAAAATGCCTCTTATAAATTTAGCTTCGTCTTTATTTATTTCTTTGGATAAAAATTGAGAATTTGGGAAAAGATTGCCAGAATTTGCTCCAACGCCAAATCTACATATTATTAGGTCGTCTTTGCTTATATTAAAATTTGGCTCGATCTGCTTGGTCGCTATGTCGCAAAGATAGACTTTGATCTTGTCGTATTTATGAGCGCCATTTTTGAGCTTAAGCTCTTCTTTTTCATATACCTCGCCTATGTCAGCAAGAATTTTAACTATATCCCCCAAAATATTTTCCTTATTTTATTTAACTTAAAATTTTAAATATTTTTTAATTTTATGCATGCTTGACTTAAATATTTCTAAATTTAAGCTTATTTTGCAAGTTTAAAAATAAAAATATAAATCAAGTATTTTTATTATGTTTGTATTAGCTACAGCAAATACTGAACTCTATCCATCCTAAATTTATGTCAAAAATTTTAATGTCTACGATAGGACTAAAAAATATAAACAAAAAGCACAATATATATTTT
>NZ_JAAKZB010000025.1:0-26974 GCF_015229965.1 Campylobacter concisus | reverse complement strand
AATTAAGTATTGCCGTATAAACCCTTTTAATCAAAACCTTAAGTTTTTTTCAAGCAAAGATGATTTCTCCAATATTGAACTTTCTCAAAATGAACTTAATAAAATAGAAATTTTAGGATACGTCATAAACATTTTTAAGAACTATCAACCTAAATATATTGAAGAGTGATTTTAAAAATTTATTTTCTCTTTACTTGTCTGGGGTTTGGGGGCTTGCCCCCATGTTTTAAATAAAAGTCCAAATTTTGCTTTAGCAAAATTTGGTTTACCTATTGTCTATTGTTTTTAGCTCTTTTTTCAAAAAGACAATGGTATCCCTTCCTTTATACTTTCGTAAGTGTAATATATTTTTTAACAATAATGAACGGCTAATTATAATTTTTATATAATTAATATATAGTAAATATCATAAAGACCTATTAGATGATAAAAAAGTATTTTATAGAGTAATAATGTATTTACTTTAGATCATAAGGTTCTATTATTTGCTGAATATTATTGATACAATAGTCCTGGTGAACCCACCACCTACTTCACTAACATTACAAGATCAAAATTTTTCGTCTTTTTTATTTAAATTTTAAAATATTTTTAAAATTTAAAAATAGAAAAATTTAAATATCCCCAAATTTCTAAGTTCTCTCTAAAATTTCCTTTCGTTTTTGCCAATCAGGCATATAAAGCGTTAGATAGTCATAAAATTTCTTTGAGTGATCAGGACAGAGAAGATGCACTAGCTCGTGAAATACAACATACTCGATACACGCTTTTGGCTTTTTGATAAGCTCTGTGTTTAAATTTATATATGATTTATATGGATTGCAACTCCCCCATCTCGTCTTCATCTGCCTTATTTTTACGCTTTTGATATCTTGTTTTACTATCTTGTTAAACTCTTGCAAGATGTTAAAAAAATATAACATCGCCTTTTCATAATACCACTCATAAATCAAATTTTCTTTTCGCTTTATGTCGCTTTTATCTTTTACGAATAGCTCTAGATAGCCCCTTTGTAGCTTTACGCGCTCCTCTTTAGACTGCACCACTTTTAGCCTATAGCTTCGCCCAAGATATTTAAAATCCTCGCCGCTTACGTATTCTTTTTGTGGCGTCTTAAATGAGGCAAAAAACGTGCGCTTTTTCGCTATCCACTTGGCTCTTTTTTCTATGATAAATTTTATATGCTCATCGCTTGCGGCTTTTGGCGTGGTTAATATCGCTTCGCCATTTGGTCTAACTTTTAAAGTGATATTTTTTACGTCTTTTCGGACGATTTTTACGCCTTCAAGCATAAAAACTTATCCCTATGCCTCGGATAGTTTGGTAAATTTTCTCATTTTCATTGATAGAAACGCCGTATTCGTCCTCTATCTCCCAAAGAGCGTCTTCCATCTGGCTTGTTATCTCGTTTTCTACGTCTTTATTTTTGTGCCATTCCGGTTTTTTTGAGGCTTTTTCGTAAATTTCATAAAATTTCAGGCTCAAATTTTTAGCTACCACCTCGACATCCGCAAGCCCCACATCGCACAAAATATCAAGCAAATTATCATAAATAGCAAACAAAATTTTCTTACCATTAAATTCTTTTGGATACCTGTCTTCATTTGGTTTTAAAGCACCTGTTATGAGGTCTTTTAGCAGTTTTGCTTTGGCAAGTTTTTCCTCTTCGCTTAGCCTTTTTGCTTTATACTCGTCGATGATATCTTGTATTTGCTGCGCTATTGATTTATAAAACGCTGGATTTGAGTCCATTTTTTCTTTTACCACCGCGCTTACGGCGCTGATGATCGTATCAGCCTTTGCATTTTTGCCCTCGACCCTTTGCACCTCATCGTCAAATTCCGTCTCAAAGATATTTACGAGCTTCGTAAGCTCATTGACCCCTTGTGCATTTACGTAAGTATCGAGCAGCTTTTGCATCTGCGCTTCGTATTTGCCAAAGTCGCAAGCCTCGTGATACCTTAGTTGCACAGTCTTTCTTAGCTCGTTGTAAAATTTAACTCTTTGCTTATAAGTTTTGATCTCCTCTTCGCTTAATATGTCATAAATTTTCTCGCTTGAAAGCGCTAGTTTAAACGCCCTAGCAAACTGTGATAGCCACTCTTTAAAGTCATCTCTTTTTTGCACGTCCTCTAAAACCGCCACGTAGCTTTCCAAATCATCTTTAAATTTCACACTACTAAAAAGATCATCCAGATGAGTATAGTAGGTCTTAGCCTTTATGATCTCGCTTCTTACGTCTATCACGGCTCCAGTTATATCCTCCGGGTCAAAGCCGCTTAGCGACGCATAGCTAGTAAGCGCCTCATCAAGCTCGCCCAAAAGCCCTCTATAATCAATAATGTAGCCATAATCTTTTCCGTCATAAAGCCTATTTACTCTAGCTATTGCTTGGAGCAAATTATGCTCTTTTAGCTGTTTATCTATATAAAGCGTACTTGCTCTTGGCGCGTCAAATCCAGTTAAAAGTTTATCCACGACGATGAGTAAATCTATCTCGTCGCCATAAATAAATTCATCCTTCACATGTTTTAGGTACTCTTCCTCGCTGCCGTAGCCCCTTATAGTATCTTGCCACGCCTTTGCGACATACTCTTTATGCCCGCCCTCAAGCTCCTCGTGCTCGTTACTTGATATCACATAAGCACTTTTTATCTCTCCAAATTCTTCAAATATCTCATGATATTTTATAGCGTCATATTTTCTTTGCGTTGCCAGCATCGCCTTAAAGCCACTTTTTTTCAAAGTCTTTTTGATGTGCTCATTTATATCCACAGCTATTAGCTCCAGCCTTTGCTCGCTTGATGCAACGCGCTCAAACCTCGCCCACTTTTGCTGCAAGTCCCTTTTTGCTTCATCGCCAAGCTCTCTTGATATGAGATCAAATTTCCTAGTTAGCCCCTCAGGGTCTAGCACCTCTTGACCCACATATCGCCCTTCATAAAGTAGCGGCAAGACGGCTCCGTCTTTTACAGCGTCATCTATCGTATATCTATGAATTTCTCCGCCAAATTTAGCAAAGCTGTTTTTCTCACGCTTTAAAAGCGGCGTGCCAGTAAATCCTATATAACAAGCAAGAGGCAACGCCTTTTTCATAGCCTTATGCAGATCGCCGCCTTGCGTGCGGTGGCTCTCATCCACTAGCACAAATATATCGCTATCTCTTATCACCACCTTTTGGTTTTGCACTTTTTCAAATTTATGTACGAGCGTAGTTATCACGCTAACCCCGCTTTGTAGCTTTTCTATCAGATCGCTTCCGCTACTTGCTCGTCCTGCTTTTACGTCCGTGTTTTCAAAGGTTTCGTGTATCTGCCCGTCTAGATCTATCCTGTCAGTTACTACGATGATCTTTGAGTTTATATAAATTTGCTTTAAAAGCTTTGTTAGCATCACCATAGTAAGCGACTTGCCGCTTCCTTGCGTGTGCCAGATGAGTCCGCCCGCTCTTACGCCGCCCTTTACCATTGATACTCTCTTTAGCGTCTCTTCGATAGCGAAAAACTGCTGATAGCGGCAAACTTTTTTCATCTTTTGATCAAACAGTATATAGTGCCTAACTAGCCTTAGCAGCCTATCTTTAGATAGTAGCGCAAAGAGCGTCATATCAAGCGCGCTCACCTCTCTACCATTTATCAAGCTCTTTAAGCTCTCTTTTGCTTTCGCTTCGTCTTGTTCTTTCCACACGCTATAAAATTTAAACGCCGTGCCAGTTGTGCCATATCTTGCCCCACTTCCGTTTGCCGCGATAGTTAGCTGGATGTATTTAAAAAGGTGTGCTATCTCATCTTTGCCCTGCTCTTTTTCAAGCTGCTTTATGCCGTTTTCAAGGCTCACGCTTGATTTTTTAAGCTCGATCACGACTATTGGTATGCCGTTTATAAAAAGCACAAGATCAGGCCTTCTGTGCTTTTGTGCGTCGCTCTGGCTTACTCTGCTTACTTCAAATTCTTCAGTCACGTAAAAGTCGTTGTTTTGTAAATTTTCAAAGTCTATAAATTTAAAAGAGAAGCTCCTTTTTGTGCCGTCTTCTAAGTTTTCCTCCAAACTGGTGCCAAGCAAGAGTAAATTCGTGATCCTTTCGTTTGCGACCATTAGCCCTTCGTTTAAAGATATCCCAGCTAGCTCATCAACCGCCTTTAAAATACTACTTTGGCTAAATTTATACCTCTTGCCCTTATACTCGTAGCCGTTTATCTCGCCAAGCTTTTGGGTCAAAATTTCCCTAAACAAAACCTCGCTTGTTTTACCGCCGCGAAGTTTTAAATTTTCCTCCCTACTTACAAATTTATAGCCCAAGCTTTGAAGTAAATTTATACTGTTTTTCTGGATTTTGTTTTCTGAAGTATCTGGGGTCATTTGGTATCCTTATTTGACTAACTTCTCTTTAAAGATTTTTTTACAATTTCATTATTATCGTATTTATTAGTATTACTAATATCATTCAATAAAAACCTCAATGCCTCTTTAGTCTCTTCATCTATCTCATCTTTTTTAAAGCGTATAACAGAGAAAAAATCATCATCTAACTTATCAAAACTCTTCTCCAGTAAATCCGCAGTGTGCTCATTTTTATTTTGATTTAATTTCGCTATTTTAGCTGTTCCAATATAATTCCCATTATTCCATATATAAAACGAGGTTTGATATCTGTGGTCATCCCATGAATATTTTTTTAAATATATTTTATTTGTTTTGTTAGTATCTTCTAATTTAAATCCTTCCGTTTTAAGAACACTTAAATAATATTGTTTATCCCTTGCTTGATTATTGGATTTTTGTATGTTTTTTTCTACAGTATTTTGCTTATTATATATTTGCAATTTTCCATTTTTTAAATTTAAACTAATTCTATCTATCGTAGATTTTATAATAGCATCTATCTCCGATCCGTCAGTATAGTCAGCTTTAGCAATATAATTAACTCTATTTTGCTCCAAAAGAGTTTTGGCAGTCTCTTTATTTTCATCATAAACAGCAATTGAAGTTCCACCATTAGTTTTTAGTAACTTCATAGCTGGAACATCGGTTTCTCCATCACCTATGTATATCATATTCTCAAATAAAATACGTCTTTCATTCTCTGGTATATATTTATTAATTAGTTTATTGTCCCAAGCGTTAAGAATTCCTTTGCTTATCCTGTATAAATATTGAGTTTTTGTCGTATAGTTAATTGCCAAAGCTGGCCAAGTCGGTTTGCCGTATTCATCATACATAAATGATGACGCATAAATATTTTTAAATTTATTCGCTATAGTCGTTCCATCGATCATTTCTTTGGTGCCTGATGATACTATATAATGCTCAATCGATATCCCCTTTTGTACAGCATAATCATTAATCCTTTCAAAAAACTCTTCCACACCGTTAAAGTATTTAACAGTTTTACCGTGTTTGCTAAGCTCCTCTCTTGTAATTTTTGCACCAGCACCATCTGCTTTTGTCACAATCAAATACATATATGACAATATCTCATCCATATTGTTTTCTTCAGATAGTTCCTTTACGTTGTTCCAAAAATCTTCTTTTTTTATACATAGTGTTGTTGGTATAAAAGAATTTTCTTGTATATTGCCTCTTGCTAGTGTTCCGTCAAAATCATATGCGATTGCCATTATTACATTGCTTTTTTCACATAACATGTTCTTATTTCTCCTTTTAGTAGTTTTTGCATCAAGCCTTGTTTTTGTTTTTTCAAATTTTCCAGCTTTAAATTTAGTAAATTTATCTCATCATCGCAAGCCGTTAAAACCTCTGCGATTTTTTGTTGTTCTTTTAAATTTGGGAGTTTTATTTTCATATCTTTAAAGTCTTTGGCGTATAAATGTATTATCGTAGTGCCTTGTGCATAAGAAGATAGTTCTTTATTTTTTATATTTGTTATGCAGTAGGCTACAAATTTACCATAAATATTGTTTCTTTTTTTTCTTAATATATTTATGTCGCCGCCAAGTAAAACATCATTTTTAAGAATTACCGCTGCTATAGCTATATCTATTGAGCCTGTCGTGGTTGATGACGGAATTAAAATATCATCAAATTTAGATTTGATACTTCCTTGAAAATTTGTTCTACTCTTTACATTTTCAATAATTTCATCATACGTAGTATAAAGCTCACCATATAAAACACATTCAAATTTGCCATTAGTATCCAACATTTCTTTTGACAAACCTTGTCCTTTTTTAAATTCAAAAAGCTCGCCAATGGTCACTTCTATCCACTCGTCTTTGAACTCAGGGAAGCGGACTTTGGCTGTGAGTAAATTTTGCATAAGAGCTTTTTTAAACTGCTTTTTGCTTTCTATCAAATTTATAGTTAAATTTATAGCCTCATCCCAAGTAGATAAAATTTCTGCTATCTTTTCTTGCTCGTCTAATGGCGGAAGCGGGATTGTTTGTGCATGTATATCATTTCTGTTTAATGTTGGAACGCCAGAACCAGCACTAAATCTTGCTAAATTAAGGTTGATATACATATAGTAGATAAATTTGGGATTATTGTCGTAAAAATTTGTAACCCACAGCGAAGTATTATGTGGCCAATAATCCTCCTCAACATATACTACTTTCCCAATAGTCCCAGATCTTCCAGTTATAACGCCTGGGCCTTTAGCTTTAAATTCATTATGAAATCTCAATATGCCGTTAGAATATACTACTGGATATAAACCTTCTTTAATATTGTCGGTTGGCAAATCATATCCTCTTTGTAATGGCGCAACCTTTTCAAGCTTCACGACCTTCCACCCGCTCGGTAAATTTTTAAATTCGCTCATAACCCAAGCTCCGCAAGATACTCGCTCATCTTGCTTTGAACGCTTTTTAGTTCGGCTTCTAGGCGTGAAATCTCAGCCTTTGTAGCCTCGATATCTACAAGCTCTTCTTCTTCAAAGGTATCGACGTAGCGAGGGATGTTTAGGTTGTAGTCATTTTCTTTTATCTCACTAAGGCTTGCTAGGTGGGAGTATTTTTCTATCTCGCTTCTGTTTTTGTAGGTAGCGACTATCTTTTTGATATTTTGCTCGCTTAGCGTGTTTTGGTTTTTGCCTTTTTCAAATTCTTTGCTAGCGTCGATAAATAGCACGTCTTCGTTTGCACGGTTTTTCTTAAAAACGAGTATGCAAGCAGGGATGCTCGTGCCATAAAATAAATTTGCCGGTAGTCCGATGACGGCGTCAAGTAAATTTTCTTCGATCAGCTTTTGGCGGATCTTGCCCTCATTTGCCCCGCGAAATAGAACTCCATGTGGAAGCACGACGCCCATTTTGCCGTTACTGCCCAAGCTTTTTATCATATGCACGACAAATGCGTAGTCGCCCTTGCTCTTTGGCGGTAAAGCATAGCTAGCAAATCTCATAAAAGGATCGTTCCCAGCAAAATCAGCACCCCATTTATCAAGGCTAAAGGGTGGATTTGCCACGACTATGTCAAATGTCTTTATAAGGTTGTCTTGTAGATGAAGCGGGTTTCTGATCGTGTCACCCCACTCAATGACAGCGTCGTTTATCTCATGCAAAAACATATTCATCTTGCAAAGTGCGTGAGTTTGTCCATTTTTCTCTTGTCCGTAAAGGCGGAAATTTTTGCTACCGACCTCTTTTGAAGCCTTGATAAGAAGCGAGCCAGAACCGCAGGTAGGATCGTAGATCATATCGCCCTCTTTTGGTTCAACCAGTTTTGCAAGAAGCGCCGAAACCTCGCTTGGCGTGTAAAACTCTCCGCCCTTTTTGCCAGCGTCGCTCGCAAAATGAGCTATAAGATACTCGTATGCGTCGCCTATTATGTCGTTGCCCTCAAGCATAGATGGGCGAAGATCTAGCCTAGCGTCGCTAAAATCCTCGAGCAAATTTTTCAAGATAGCGTTTCTCTCTTTTGTGTCGCCAAGCTTGTTTTTGTTATTAAAGTCGATGCTTCTAAAGATACCTTCAAGCTTATCTTTGTTGTCCTCTTCGATCTTTTCTAACGTTTTGTTCATTATCTCGCCTAAATTTACCGCCTCTTTGTGTGCCAAAAGATACTCAAAGGTGCAACTCTCATCAAGCTTAAATTTCTCTTTCTTTAGCTTTGCTTCGATCCTCTCGTTCTTGTCACCGTATTCGGCTCTTAGCAATTCAAGCTTTTCTTTATAAAAATCAGATAGATACTTAACAAAAAGCATCGTTAAGACATAGTCTTTATAGTCGCTTCCATCCATTGTGCCGCGAAACGTGTCGCAAGCCTTCCAAACTACGTTATTTATGGTATCTTGAGTGGTCTTTTGCATCTTAGTTCTCCTCTTTTATTAAATTTTCAAATATGCTTTTGTGGTATCTTTGCTTTTGAGCTACTAAATTTCGTAAAATTTCGCTCTCCTGGCGAGCTAAATTTAGGTATTTTACTATCTTGTTTTGAGTTTGCAAATTTATGGCTGGTATTTTTATGTTATTTAAGCTTGCAACGCCAATCATCGCTATTGTAGTGCCTGAAACATCTGGTGCAAGGGCTCTTTTAACGGCGCTGCTGTTTAGATAATGCGCCACAAAACGCGGATCAAATATGTCGCTTTTAACCCTTATGCGAACCATTAAAGATGAGTAGATAAGATCGTCATAATCTTTGTCTATATAAACGGCGAAATTTGGCTCTCTAAGGCGCAACAAAACATCGCCATGGCTCACTTTATACTCCTCGCTTATTTTTTCACTTGATATGAACTCATCGGCAAATGTGTCATCAAAAAGTGCATTTTCATTAAAGGACTTTAGCGAGACTACTTTATAGCTAAATTTCTTATCTACATTTTTATCCGCCTTTTTGCGGATTAAAACTAGACCAGTTTTTATCTCAGATATGTCGCTTATTTTTATCATTTCAAGATGCCCCTTTCTGTATTATTTTAAAAATAATACTAATGATTTTATGAACGAAGTATATCAAAAAATGTAAAAACTGACAATACATTTTTATATTATTTATAAAATAATACATCAAATTAATGATTAAAATATTAATTATTTTTTAAACAATAAATTTACCCCTGTGCTTTTTAAATTTATCTCGATTTTAAGCTAGCAAGTTGGCTATAATCACTCAAATTTAGATTGCGGTCGCAATTTACATTTGCATAAATTTACCTTCAACTACCATTTTTGCAAATTACAAAAGTCAAATTTCACAAGTTTCGCGTGCCGAAAATATCAAATTTACATTTCTTAAATCCCAAAAGGAGATTTCGTGGAATTAAAACAAACCGGTATATCACGCCGTGGCTTTTTAAAAGGTGCTTTAGCCACAGCTGCTGCTGCCACGCCACAAACGATGCTGGCTGGCTTTACGCCATTTAAGTCTGACTCGCTTCAGGTTTGGTCGTGTGGAGGTCTATCTGAAGCATTTAATGAGCTAAACGCCATTTACGAGTCAAGAACAGGGCACAACATTCAATACACTGGCGCTTTTGCTGGCGCTCTTGGCAAGTCGCTTTTAGCACTTCAAAGCACGACCGAGCTCTTTGGAGCAAGGGTTTTGGAGCTTTCTAAAAAACTTCGCAAAGCTGGTCTTAGCCTTCATTTTAGACCGCTATGCTTTACTGACTACGTCCTAGTCGTGCCAAAAGGTAATCCTGCTGGCATTCGCGACTTAAAAGACCTTGCTGAGCCAGGAGTTAGAGTGATGTTGCCTCTTAGATCATCGCCCCCTGGCAGTGGCCCAGTCAAAGGGATCTTAAAAAACTCAAACCTCACTGATGCGGTGATGAAAAACATGGTCGCAAACGGATCATGCGTCATAAATATGATGTGCGATCTAGTTGATGGTAAGGGTGACGCTTCGATCATCGAAAAGCGCCTAACAACGCATGATAGGTTTAAAGACAAGATCGAGTATATGCCCATCGATGAAAAGCTCATCCCGCCTGGACCGCTCACTTTTACACTAAATATAATGAAATATGTAAAAGATGAAAGGCTCGCAAATGACTTTGCAGACTTTGTTTGCGGCACTGAGGGGCAAGAAATTTTTGAAAAACATGGCTTTACCTCCATTTATTCAGCGCGTGGGCTAGAGCTTATAGAAAGGTTTGGTGTAAAAGATGTGTAGTAGCTGTAATAGCGCATGCTCTAATAGCAGTGCATGCGGCAATGTAAATTTAAAAAAGAAAAGCAAAAACTCTCCAACAACAAAGATAAGACGCCTAGTACAGCTCATCTTTATAGCAGGCATCGGTCAATGGGCGTATTACGGCATTTTTAGATGCCCTTTTGTAGTGCCTTTTGTAAATTGCCAAAACTGCCCTATCATCACCTGTTGGGGGCGGATCACGTCGCTGTTTTTTGGATTTTGGCTATTTATCCCAGCGCTTGTCATCCTCTTTGGCAGGGCATTTTGTGGTTGGGTCTGCCCAGCAGGCTTTGTCAATCAAATGCTTGGTAAATTTGCATTTTTCAAGCTAAAAATTCGCAGCAAAAAGCTAATATTCGCTCAAATAGGCATGCTAGCTACAATAGCAATCAGCCTTTGGGTCTATTTCGTTTGGGGCAATCCTCGCATGATGATACCTATAAGAACGAGCGATGAGTACCTAACTGCCGTTACTTTGTCACTTCGCTTTGGCGAGTGGGAGTGGGTCACACGCACGGCGATCATCATCTCAGTCATGCTAGCCTCGCTAATCGTAGCCAACCTTTGGTGCCGCTTCGTCTGCCCATCAGGTGGCGTGCTTGAAATTTTGCGTAAATTTTCGATCTTTCGCGTCTATAAAACAAGTGCCTGTGACGACTGCGACGCATGCTTGCGCAAGTGCGAAATGGGGACAAGACCTGATGAGATAAACTGCACAAACTGCGGAGACTGCCTAAATGTCTGCCATGCAAATGCCATTAAATTTGGAAGGAAAAAGAGCTAATGATCTTTCGCACCAAAGCTGATCTAGATAACCACCCATGCTTTAACAAAAAGGCATCCGCTAGCTACGGACGCGTGCATCTGCCAGTTGCCCCTCACTGCAACATCCAGTGCAACTTCTGCAACCGCATATATGACTGCGCTAATGAAAATCGCCCTGGCGTAACGGCAAAGGTGCAAACGCCAGATGAATCGGTGAAATTTTTAGAAAAGCTCTTTAAATTTAGACAAGATATATCTGTCATCGGCATCGCTGGACCTGGCGATCCGATGTGCGATGCTGACAAGACGCTAGCGACCTTTGAAAAGTGCAAGTTCCACTTCCCAAACGCCCTGCTCTGCCTCTCGACTAATGGCTTAGCGCTACCTGAGCACGTTGATGAGATCGTGCGCCTTGGCGTGAGCCACGTGACAGTGACTGTTAATGCCGTGACGCCAGATGTTGGCTCAAAGGTCTATTCGTGGGTGAGATATGAGGGTAAAAACTACTACGGCAAAGAGGCTGCTAGGATACTGCTAGCGCGCCAGGATGAGGGCATCCGCAAGCTAAAAGAGGCTGGCATGCTAGTAAAGATAAACACCGTAGTCATCCCTGGGGTCAATATGGATCACGTCCAAAGTATCTCAGCAAAGGCAAAGCAGTGGGGAGCTGACATAATGAACTGCATGGCGATGATACCGGTACATGACACGCCTTTTGAAAATTTAAAGTCCCCCTCAACCAATGAGATCCACCGCATACGAAGATCAATAGGCAGTGATATAAATCAAATGACGCACTGCAGTAGATGCCGCGCTGATGCGTGCGGGAAGCTTGGCGAAAGATAATGATAAAAGGCACTAAATTTAGTGTCTTTTTTTGCTTTTTGCTTTTTAGTTTGTAGCTTGCGTGGTTTGTGGCTTGCGACACGCGTGCTTTGCAGCTCATAGCTCTTGGCTAAATTTTGTAAAGCTTGCTAGATATCAAAGTTATAAAAGGCATAGAAAAGTGCGGTTAATTCGTAGTCAAAGTGTCGAAGTGGCGAAAATTTCTTTACATTACTTTGCAAAACATCTTTTTACAAACTCTTTTTAAGCTCTTTAAATTGGCTTAAATCAGACATCTTAATACTTTGCTCAATATTCATCTATTTCATAGCCTTGATAGTTTTGTGTGAAATTTAAATTCGCTCTTATATTTGTTTTACTCTTGCGTAAATTTTATCTAGCAAACTGCTTAAATTTATACTTGCTTTAAATTTACAAGTTCAAATTCTGCCCAAAATTTGCTCCCAGCTCCTGCTTCACTTTTTACGCCTAGCTTTGCGCCGTGAATTTTAGCTATATTTGCAGCGATGGCAAGACCAAGACCACTGCCTCTGTTTTGGCTTTTGTTTCTTGAGCTTTCAACTTGATAAAATTTATTCCAGATTAGCTCGCTATCTTTTTTAGAGATGCCTAAGCCATCGTCTTTTACAGACAAAAGTGCATGCGTTTTTGTGAGGCATAAATTTAGCTCAACTTTGGTTGTGGCAAATTTTAGTGCGTTGCTTAAAAAGTTATCCGCCAGCCTTGATATCATCAGCTCATTGCCTAAAATTTGGGCATCTGGTGCTATATCGCAGCTAAATTTTAACCCCTTTGCACTTGCTAGCTTCTCATAGTCGGTAGCTAAATTTTGCAAGATAGAGCTTAAATTTATATCTTTTAGCTCCAAATTTCTGCCAGCTTCTAGCTTCGAGAGCTCCAAAATTTGATCTATCAGCGAGGTGATCTTTCTTGACTGCCTAGAGATGACCTCCAGCGACTCCTTGGCCTCGTCCAAATTTTGCGCATAGCTCGCAGCGTAGTCGCTCTCAGCCATGATGACAGATAGTGGTGTTCGTAGCTCGTGCGAGACGTCTGAGGTGAGCTGTTTTTCGCTTTGATAGACCTTTTCTAATGAGTCAAGCATCTGATTAAAAACGCTTGCAAGTGCGTGCAGCTCGTCTTTGCCAGCAGGCAGGTCTATACGCTTTGAAAAGTCACGGCTACTACCTATCTCAAGGGCAGTTTTAGACATCATAGCGACTGGCTTCATCGCGTTTTTTATCGTTTTATAGCCACCGTAAAGCACAAAGATAAACAAAACCGGCACAAAAACGCCAAGCGCTAGTAAAAATAGCCCCTCTTTTTTAAAAAAATTCTCCGCATTTATCACGCCTCTGACCCAGACCTCTTTGCCTTTAGCTGCGATATCGTAGTAGTAAAAGCGGTTTTCGCCGTTTTCAAAAAGGCGCACTGCACCACTGTTCATTTTAAGTGAAATTTGAAAGTGTTTTGGTGCTAAACCACCTATCACATCGCCTTTTACGTTATATTTTATAAAAAATATCCCATCATCGTATGGCTCAAACTCATCCATATCATTGGCGATCTTGGTGACTGATTTGGCTAGCTTTTTTTGGCTCACATCCTCAAAAATCTCATCCGCCACGACCGCAGAGATGGCAATAAGAGCCGCTACGATAACGATGATAAAAAACGAGTACCAAAGCGTTACACGCGCCGTTATCGGGATGTTTGCAAACGCTTGCTTAATCCTTAACAACATAGCCAAGCCCTCTTTTAGTCTGGATCACCTCGCACTCGCTAAGCTTTTTTCTTATGTTTTTTATAAGCACGTCGATGACGTTTGAGCCACCTGTGTAGTCAAAGTCCCAGACGTGCTCTTTGATCTGGTCGCGAGTTAGAATTCTGCCCTTATTTAGCATCAAAAACTCTAAAATTTCATACTCTTTGCCAGTGAGCTCTACCCGCTCGCCGCTAAATTCGACTGACTTTTTAGAAAGGTCGATCTTGAGCTTGCCTGCGCAAATTTCACTAGCCACGTTGCCGCTGTTTCGGCGAATGAGCGTGCGCACCCTAGCTAGCAGCTCCTTAAAGTCAAATGGCTTGACCAAATAATCATCCGCGCCCGCGTCAAGCCCCTTTACAACGTCGTCCACATCGTCTTTTGCCGTTAGTATCAGCACAGGGGTCGCTAGCTTTGCGGTGCGCGATCTTTGCAAAAATGTAAGTCCGTCCATCACTGGCATCATCAGATCAAGCACGATAAGATCGTAGTGCGCGACGGCGGTAAAGTCCATCGCCTCCTCGCCGTTAAACGCGCTATCGACGCTATATCCATTTTTCTTTAGGTGCCTTGTGATGACGCTATTTAGGTCTATTTCGTCCTCGACGACTAAAATTTTCATCTTTGCCTTACCTACCTCACTTGGTTTTGCCAGCTATTTTATCAAATTTGGCTTTTTATTTTTAGATTTAAAATTTCGCCATTTGCTGCGCCTATCTTAAAATCATATAAAAAGCCGTTAAATTTAGCCCTTGCGTCATAAAAATACTCCGTGCAAAATGTGCCAAAACTTTGCTTTTTAGCTAGATAGATCGGCAAAAACTCCACCTCTTCTGGCTTTGTTTTTAGACGCTCTAAGATAAGCTCTTTAACTCTTTCTGGCAAGATGCAAGCCACTCTTTCAAATTTTGCCTGCTCTTCATTTATCTTTGATAGCTTCGCCCTTTGCGCCTCGTCTTTTAGGCAGTTTGAAGCGTTTGATAGCCACACTCCAGCCTTGCCAGCGTAGATGAGCGCACCCGCTACACCTTGAAGCGAAAGCTCAAGCGCATTTTTAAAGAAATTTTGAGCTTTGTATTTCGGAGCTATTTGGCTTAAATTTTTATCTAAATTTTCAGGACTTTGCTCGCTCTCTCCTAAATTTTCATAACTACTTTTATTAGCACCAGCCTCGGCATTTTTGTTTAAATTTTCTCTCGCGCTTTGGCTAAAATTTTCGTTCAAATTTTTCTCTAAACCCTGCTCGCCAACGTTATCGTTTAAATTTTGCTCTAAATTTTCACTCATCTTTTTCACCTTTATAAAATTTAACGCCCAAAAAGGGCGCTAGATCACTTTGTATAGTTGCCGATTATCTCGCCATTTTGAGCGTTTATGATCACTTTTTTCTCGCTCCTGTCGCGCTTAAGCTCTACTTTGTATATCCAAGCACCATTTTTATTATCAAGTTCTGCCTCATCAAGGCTCCAGCCAGCCTCGAGCGCTTGAGCTTTAGCCACAGCCTCATCGATGCTAAGAGCAAATTTTGTAAAATCTACCGCTTCGATTGGAAGTATGTGTTTTTTATTTTTATTCTCTACTTTAACGATCTGACCGCTGTTAGCATCGATCTTGATATCTTGTTTGACGCCGTCTTTAAAAGACTCTATCTTATAAAATGTCACGCCCTTTTTGACGTTCATCTCGATATCTTTGACGCTTGAGCCTGGGAAGTTTTTCTCAGCTATGTTTAAAGCCTCTTTTGACGTGATGGCTGCTTGCAAACTTGTTGCTCCTAAAATTGCTGCTAAAACTGCTGCACCTAGTACCTTTTTCATTTTTAATCCTTTTATTTTTGATTTCCAACTTTCGTTTGGATGAGCGCATTATAAAAGCCTAAAATGAAGCTAGGATGAATGAAGGAAAATTTATTTTAACTTCGACTAAGGCCTAACATATAATCATATTTTGACAGCAAATTAGAACGATATAATTTCAAACAACAAATAAAGCCGAGGGGAAGTAAAGGAAAAAATATAAAAACCAAGAAACTTAAAGTTCTTGAAACATCGTTAAAATTGGAATTTGAAAAGAATATATAAAAAGAAATGGCTCCGGATGCTGGGTTCGAACCAGCGACCAAGTGATTAACAGTCACCTACTCTACCGCTGAGCTAATCCGGAACACTTAAAAGAAGTCGTATTATAGTTAGCAATCATTTAAAAATAGCTTAAATAACTAAAGAATAGAGAATTTATATTAAAAATCAGCTAGGGGCAAAGCGCCCCTAGTTTTAGTATAGACCGAAAGTTCCGTCTGTTCTTTTGTAGATGACGCGCATTTTGGCATCAACATCGTTAAATACATAAAATTGTTTATCGCTTGATTTTAGTTTATCAAGTGCCTCTTCTACCTCAAGAGGTTTGTAAATTTCAAGCTCCATAGGCACGATCTCCTCGACACCTTCGATCTTTTCTTCGCCTATTCTAGAGCGAAATTCTTTATCATCAGCCTTACCTTTTACTGTAAATTTCTTATCATGCTCTCTTCTTAAAACTTTTGAAGCCTTTTCGATAGCAAGATCAATCGCCGCATAGAGATCTTTATCTTTTTGGCGGACGACTATCGTGTCTTTGTGAGCCATATTTAGAGAAAATTCTGCATTAAAGCCCTTTTTACCTTGCTTTTCGTCTGCTCCTACTACGCATCTTGCTGAGATGATGTCAAGGTTGTACTTGCCAAGGGTGTCAAAAGCGTCTTGGATGTAGTTTTTGATGGGCTCTGTTAGCTCAAATTGTTTTCCTACAATGCTTATGTTCATCGCAATCTCCTTTATAGAAAGTAAGATGATTATAACACGACGAAACTAAAAGCAAATTAAAGTAAAATATTTATAAAATTTTAAAGTTTCTGAAGAGTTCGTTTGTGAAAATTTATAGGATTTGAGGCTTTTCCTGGCTTTGAGCTGACAAAGACATCGAGCATTATCGTGCCTTGATTTGTTCCTTTTACTATCACAGCATCTTTGTTTTTGCAAGCATCGCCCATATCGCCAAAGTATTTTACAAATACTTTAAAGGTAAAAAGATCGCCAAATTCGCCACTTATCGGATTGTCTTCACTTGCATTTTCGCTTTGATTCCCTAGACAAGTGGTGCTAAAGTCATTGCTTATGATAGCTAGCATAGCATACTCAGTCGCTGCACGGGCTACTAGCTCGCTTTGCTCTCTTAGATAAATTTCGCTATTTTGTTTAACTGAAGTGCTAGCGATCGAAAGAGCTAGCATACAAATAGAGCTTGCGATCACCACAAAAAATATCGCTGCAATGAGCGTAAATCCTCGCCTCATCAATAAACCGCCTTTGACTTACAGATGGTTATCTCTGAGTTTTTTGCCCTCATACAAAGTTTTAGTACGATGACACCATTTTTTTCAGTAAAGACAAACCTCGTAACGTTTTTGGCAAGGGTTGCCTTTTCGCCATTTTGTTTATATTTTTCTCCCATCCATGGACGATAGTCGTAGTATAAATTTAGATCAAAGACGCCGTTTGCCGCATCTTTTGGATCAGCGCTTTGCTCTGGCACTATGGCATTTGCTGTGTAGGCTAGATGATACTGCTCTGAAATTTGTTTGTTTGCAAAACCAGAAATTTCTAGCGTGTTGCCATCAGTGCTTTTTACGCCAACTTTTGCTATGTCTAACTTTGTAATATCACCCTTGTATCCAAAAGAATCTTGCACATTGTAATAAACATCAGAAAATATCGCTACAACGCCGCCATCTTTTTTTGTGAAATCAACACAAGTGGCATTTGTATCTTCCCTGCAAGTTAGATCTTTTATGGTTTCAACAACTTCGGTAGAAAAATTACTTCCAGGACTTATCAGACCAGTTGCTGGTGAGCTTTTAGCAAGATCTGCGTAGCCACTGTATCTGCCTGCTTTTCCGCCCTGCTCTATGACATGGTCATTAGCATCAAGAGATATAACGTCATTAAAAATTTCATACGCATAGGGGATAAATTCTAAAATTTCATACTTAGCATCTAAATTTACTCTATTATCGTTTAGCGCCAAAAAAGCTCCATCAGTTTTTCTAGCAATCACGCTTGGCTTTATGCGGTGCTCTAGCCTCTTTGAAATTTGCTCCAGTGCGATTTCTGTTTGCGTTTCGAGCTCATTTACTGTCTTTGTTTGAAAGTAGTTTGAGTAGATGTTCATTATCGCATTAAAGCTCATCATAGCGATGATACCAAGTACGACGATGACGACTACAAGCTCAAGAAGCGTAAAGGCTCTTTTCATTTCCACGCTTTCGTATTTAGCGAGCCGCCCTCACCTAGGTTAAAAGCATAAGCTCTTAGCACTGACGTTGTCTCTTGTTTTGTGTTGTTTTTATATGAAGTAGCAGTTACTATTATCTCTTTTACATCGCTGTTATCTAGCGCTAAATTTGGCTTAAACCAGCCCTTATCCTCGCTAACACTTACCTCGTAGTCTGAGCCAACTATATAGTCTCTGCTTTGATTTGCTGTATTTAAATTTTTATTTTTTGTTTTGTAATAATCCACAGACCTCACTGCCGTATCAAGCGCTAGATCTGATGAGTTTGTATAGGCAAAAACTCTATGCCCATCGCCTGTTATTTTGTTTATCTTATAAAATTCGTTTCTATGATCACCTGGCTTTAGGATGATAGGGAAAAAGTAGGCCGTCTCAGCGCTACTGCCGCCAATGTTTGTTGAGACTTTGATGACCTTGTCGCTAAAAGGAGCTTTTAAGATAAGTCCCATGTAGGTCTTGGCATTCATCAAGCTCTCTTGTGTAACTGCCTTTTGATTTAGCTCAGATGTGGTCTTTAGTACAAGCGGTATCGACGTGCTGATGATCGCCACAACGACTATCGAGAGGATAAGCTCTATAAGAGAAAAGCCTCTTTTTACCAAGAAATTCTCCTATTTGTCTTATCGCTTAGATCGTTAAAGTTGTTTTCGCCGCCTATGACATTTCCTACGTCACCTTTGCCAGAGCCACTTTTTAGGGTCTTGCCAGCCCAGTCGCCATTTGGCACGAGAAATCTCACTGTGAAATCATTTGTCGCCGCATCTTTATCAAATTCATTATATATGAGCCAGTTTTTCGTATGCATCTTGGCTATATCCGTAACTGCTCGGTTATTTTTTACATAAATGTAGCTGACGCCGTCACTAAGTGCTGTCTCTTTGGCTGTATCTCGCGTAGTGTGATTTGAAAAGCTGTAACTATCGACATTGCCATAACTAGCATCGTGAAGAGGATTTACATACCATGAGTGCGTACCTGCAAACTCCTCCCAGCGAGCGCTTGATCCTGGTTTTTGCAACATAAATTTACTCTCGTCGCAACCATTGCAATACACTCCGTAGTAAATTTTTGCCTTAAAGCCAGTGTTTGGTCCCTCATAGTAAGGCGCGTATGTCCTAGCGTAGTAAAATTTTGCCGATGTTTTCCTAGATGGTTTTAAGTATTGACTACCTTTTGTTTTATTTATGCTATTTTCATCTTCGGCTAATTTTGTAAAAGTAAATATATCGCTTGTTACCTCAAAAGGATTTTTGGCTACATTTTTTTCGCGCTTGAAGTTAAATTTGAGATCTATCTCAGCTGTGCCATCACTTCTAAAAGCCTCTTTTTTTACCATATAGCCGCCGTCATGAGGCGATGCTTTTAGCTTTTGAACAATCGCATTTTGATCAGTAGTACCAAAAAATAGTATCTCGCTATTTAGCTTTTTAACACCATCTTCATCATTGCTTAATTTTGACCCATTGTTGTCTATGTAGTTAGGTATGATATCCCCTACTTTTATATTAAAGACAGCATTACTTGCATAGCAGCCACTTTTATAAAGATGCGCTGTGTTGTCGCCAGAAGCTCTTGGATTTTCATTAGACAACATTGCTTTTACTTTAAATTTTAATGTCGGAGACCATAAAGTTTCCTCATTTGAGATATATGAAAAGTCACTTGATATGATCTCAAAATCACTCACATCAAGATATTCTGGGATAAAATTTAGTTGATTATGATTTTCTTCAAACACTATATTACAACCTATCCTACCCATACCATCTGGATCATGACTTGGATTATTTGGATCTATTGATAAATCATTATTGTATAGATCCAGTGGATTATTTCGGTTTTTCCTAGAGTCTCTACTATACGATTTTACGCAGTCATCTCCATGATTTGTATCTTGATCCACACTTGTATAAACTGAGTCCATAGCGTAAAAATTTGTATCTCCGATGTCTGAGAAAGAAAGTCCTACCTTGTTAGTGCTAATATTTGTAATAACTCCGATAGCCTTATTTGGATTGTTAAAGCTTATCTCAAATTTATTTTCTCTACTATCCTTATCTGACAGATCTGCTGGTAGAGTGCAGCCAGCAAATACCTTGGGCAGTAGTTGCGCTCCATCACCAGCCTTTATATCGCTACTTGCAGTACTTATAAATCCTTTTGTAAGATCCCCTTTAGCATCATAAGCTCCAATTATAAAATCAGTATGACTTTTACCGCCTATCATAGGGCCATTAGGCGAATCATAAATATCAAATTTAGCTGGTCTAACAGCAAAAGTATCAAAGTCTTCGCATTTTTCATCAGTTAAATTTGTAAGCTTATTAAGATAGCTAAGCTTTACGTGCAGAGCTGGATATGGTATCGGCACTGTTACACTTTTTGTAAGGGTGTGTGTCGCGGTAGTAAAATTATAAATTTTTTCAGGTATGACAGAATTATTTGAGCTACAATCAGTCACTAGCTTTAACGTCACGTCGGTATTTGAGTCAGGTGCCTTTAAAGCCCCGCTAGTCTTATCATAGTTTGATATCGTGATATCAAAAGGCTTGTTTGCTATCTTTGTAAAAAGTCTATTTTTAAAATTTGGACCTGCGTCATCTGCTTTACTTCGCGGATAGAAGTTATTTTCCCCTTCATTAGTTACCGTTAAGTTGTAGTTTTTAGGCACACATTCATTTATCTTGCCTTTATATTTTATGGTCTTACCAGCGATAGTACTTTCATATTCAGCTTCATAGTCTATCTTACGATATTCAGAATTTGCACCTACAGTCCCTACAAATCTAATATCCGTTGGATATCGATATGATCTTTCTATTGTACCACCTTGAGAGCTATTAGCGTCTTGGCCGACGTAATACCTTAGATTATAATCACTTAATTTCTTAAAATAATGCGCTCCATTATCGTCCATAGGGCATGCTACGGTTGATCCACTAGGTTTAAAAATTTCCGTACAACCAGATTTATCCACATAGCTCATAAATTTAGGATCAATGTTGACTTTTACTTGAACTTTTCGTGCATCTTCGTTGCCTTTATTTTTTATAGTAGTTAATACTTTTATCAAGGTTCCAGGTTTTACTGAAGTAGTACCTTGGCCTTCCTTAGTTACATTTTTATCATCAATATATATAGTTCTACCTTCTGCATTTTTACCTTCCTTGGTAATAAAAATCTTTTCTTCATAACAAACTTCAGGGTCATAAAGTATCGTTGAAAACCCAACCATTCCGAGATTTATCCTATCGCCTTGGATATTGTCACCTATCTTTTCAGCCTTTACGTTAAACTTAATATCAACCTCACTTTGCCTATGTGACATGAAATTTGATATATCAAATATATCTAGATCCATCATTGCATTATATTTTTTATTTACATTGGCAAGTTTGCCAAATCTCGTTATAGATGAGTCAAACTGATTGTGTTGTAAATTTAATCCTGACGGAGATGCGGCAGTAAAAAGACTCTCGAATGGACCATCTTTCTTTTTTATCATTATATCTTCACCTGTGATCTCTTTGCGTCCACCAAAACCCATAAATGCCAAACTAGAATCTATAGTTCCAGCAGATGGAGTAAAAAAGTCTTCAAATTTTAAATTTATCTCTGTTTTTTGTGCACTTTGTAATACCTTATTTCTTTCGACATTAGGCGAGATATTTGCCATACCACTATAGATATTAACATCCCTTGGTTTTATTTGTTTTGCTTCGCCAACCTTGTCACCAAAGTCATAGACTATGACTAAGCTCCAACCACCAAACTGAGATGGCACATAGCTATATATCCAGCCTCCATCAGCATATAAAACCGCACCATAAGATAAAGTTAAAGTCCTTGTCTCGTTACTTATAGTCACATTGTAGTTATTGTTCCTAGATAATTTAAAAATAGTTGATGCGATGTTGCCAACTGCAAATGTCCTGCCAGCCTCAGTTGTACCAAGGCTATCTTGTACTAATTTAGTTACATCAGCACTTGCTTGATAGACAAAGTACGATGCGCCACTTCTTGCGCCCAGATTTGATCTATGAGGTACATTGGGGTCTTCATAGCTAGGGTGAACTGGTTTTTTATAATTCCCGCTTGATTCCCCACACCAATTTGCATAGGTAGTATCATTTGGGTGATCTTTGTGATAGCAGTATGGATAGTAAGTATCTCTTGGCACTGAGTTTTTATTATAAGAAGTAAATGAACTCTCCCACTTGATATCATTATAATCAGCTTTTACAGTGTATATTCCTTTTGGTGTTTTAAATTTAACGCTTGAGTAGCCAAAAATATCTTCAAATAAATTCTTTAGTAGCTGGTATTCTGCGGTTCGTTCACCATATATGGCACCGCCCCAGTAGAGTCTTGCGTATTTTATCTTTTTACCATCTATATTATTTCGTTCAAATTCACTTTTATTTTCAAATTTAAAAGTCGCGCGAGATGAGTTTTTAAATCTCCTACCAGCCAGGCTCGACTCTTCATTGACATATGCCTTTTCAACAATCTGAGAGGTTTCAACTAAAGGATCTCCTCCAGCAGCACTTGCCTTTGGATCAAAGTTATAGCCAAGTACCCTTGGCATGATGACACTGGCTCCTATAACGTCCATATCGCCAAAAATTCTTGTAAATTTATCTTGCTTACTAAGTGTATTGTCTGGATTGTTATTATCAAGATATCCGTCTAGTGTTACTGATTGGCTATTATTTGAAGTTGGATCTGATGGATATACCACCCATGTATTTTGAGCACCAGTAACACAATGCTTCATGCCATCAAAGTCGATCTTGCAAACTTTTCCGTTACAGCTTGCAGTTTGCTCTGCGGAGCACTCACCGACACTAGCTGGCAATACAAGAGCATCAGGATCAGCATCACCAAAAACATAAATAAAAGAAAATAGGAATAAAAAAAGAATTTTCAAATTACAATCTCCTTAATGTAATTAGAGCTAAGAGCTCTAAACGTCCTTGTTTGTTATTTTTGTATGAAATTTTCTATCATTTCAGCTTGTCCGTATTGTGGATATTTTGTAACGTCAAGCACTACTTGAGATAAAGTCATATTGTCCATATTGCAAACGATAGGAGCTACGAAATTCACGGTTGATTTTTCAAGAGGGAGGGCAACTACGATGATGTTGTAAATTCTAAGTTGCGAACTCTCTTTGATATCCATAAGCTCTTCATAGTAGCTTGGGATGTCAAATTCATAACTTCTTAACGCAAAAGGATTTATCATTGTAAAAGATGTTTCGTCATCTTTGCTCGCTAGCTTAACAAAAAATTTATCGAGCTCAATAAGTTCCATCGTCTTGATATGCTCGAAGCCTAAAATAGGGCTTTTAACACTAAAAATCATACTAACTCCTGTTTTGTAAAATTGCCTTATTTTAGCATAGTTTTAAAAAATTTATACAAAAATAATGCCAAAAAATGTAAAATAAGCGAATTTAAAATTTTTAAGGAAAAGCATGAAAAAATTTTCTAAATTTCTAGCAGTCGTAGCTCTTTTAGGGCTTTTTAGTGGTTGTGCTGAAAAATACACCGAACTTTACAATCTAACTCCAGATGAGTGGTACGCTCAGGTCATCGCTGACATCAAAGATGGCGATCTGGAGTCAGCTGATAAACACTATGTTTCAATGGCTAGCGAGCACGTTGCAAGCCCACTTTTGGAGCAAATTTTACTCATCCTTGCCCAAGCTCACGCAAATGACGAAGAGTATCTCATGGCAAACCACTATCTTGATGAATACATCAAAAGATACGGCGATAATGGTCCAAAAACAGAATTTGCCCAGTACCTAAAGATAAAAGCAAATTTTGACTCATTTACCCAGCCAAACCGCAACCAAAAGCTCATGGAAGATAGCGTAACCGAGATCGAGAAATTTCTTTATATGTATCCAAATACCGAGTATAAGCCACTTATAGAGACTATGCTTATCAAATTTAAATTAGCGCTTTACTTCTTAGATATGCAAATAGCAGATCTTTACAAGAGAACTGGCCGTGACGTTTCGGCTAAAATTTACGAGCAAAAGCTAGAAGAGTCGCCGTTTAAAAACTCAGACCTTATCAAACCTGACGTGGCATGGTATAGAAAACTGTTTGAATAGGAGAAATTTTGCAAATAAACGAAAACAAAAGCTTCCCAACTGAGATCCCTATCATAGTTGAGGACGAGCTATTTTTATATCCATTTATGATAACGCCGCTTTTTTTAAGCGACGAAGAAAATTTAAAAGCGCTTGAGCTTGCCATACAAGGAGAGACGCCGATCCTTGTCGTGCCTACAAAGCCCCAGCAAGACGGCGCTAGAGACTTTGACGGCATCTATGACGCAGGCGTGATCGGCACAATAATGCGCCGTGTGCCTCTACCTGACGGACGCGTAAAAGTGCTATTTCAGGGCATCGACAAAGGTAAAATTTTAAAACAATCAGGCATAAACCCACTCCGTGGTATCGTCGATATGCTCCACGTAAAGCGCCCATCGCAGGTCAAAACTGACGCTCTCATCGTAGTTTTAAGAGAAAAAGTAAGAGAGCTTTCGCAGTTTAGCCACTTTTTCCCGCCTGATCTTTTAAAAACGATCGAAGAGAGCGCTGAGGCGGTCAGGGTTTGCGACCTAGTCTCAAGCGCGCTTCGCCTAAAAAAACAGATCGCTTATAGCTTTTTTGTCGAAGAAAATTTAGAGCAGCGCCTACTAAAGCTCATAGACTACGTCATCGAAGAGATCGAAGCAAACAAGCTTCAAAAAGAGATCAAAAATAAGGTTCACTCAAAGATCGACAAGACGAACAAAGAGTACTTTTTAAAAGAGCAGCTAAAGCAAATTCAAGCTGAGCTTGGAGCGGATACGAGCCGAGAAGAAGAGCTTGAGGAGTACCGCAAAAAGCTTGATGCGAAGAAGAAATTTATGGCAGAGGACGCCTATAAAGAGATCAAAAAACAAATAGATAAGCTCTCTCGCATGCACCCAGACTCAGCAGACGCAAATACCTTACAAAGCTACCTTGACTGGGTACTTGAAATTCCATTTGAAAATGTAGCTAAGAAAAAGTCATCTATCGCCGAAGTGAGCAAGCACCTAAATGCCGACCACTACAGCTTAGAAAAGCCAAAAGAGCGCATAGAGGAGTATTTTGCCTTGCGTGAGCTTTTGGAGCTTAGAGGTGTTGGCGAAAAGGTAAATAACGGCGCCATTTTATGCTTTGCAGGCCCTCCAGGCGTGGGCAAAACAAGCCTTGCAAACTCGATCGCAAAGGCGCTAAAGCGCGAGCTAGTCAGGATCGCTCTTGGCGGACTTGAGGACGTAAACGAGCTAAGAGGCCACCGCCGCACCTATATAGGCGCTATGCCAGGCCGCATCGTGCAAGGGCTCATAGAAGCAAAGCAGATGAACCCAGTGGTTGTTTTAGACGAGATCGACAAGGTTGGCAGAAGCTATAGAGGCGATCCGACCGCGGTTTTACTTGAGATTTTAGACCCAGAGCAAAATAATAAATTTAGAGACTACTACCTAAATTTCAACATCGATCTTAGCAAAATCATCTTCATCGCCACAGCAAACGACGTGAGCATGATACCAGCTGCACTTCGCGACAGGATGGAGTTTATCGAGCTTAGCTCATACACCCCACAAGAGAAATTTGAGATCGCTAAAAAATATCTCTTGCCTCAAGAGCTTAAAAAGCACGGCCTAAAACCAAGCGATGTGCTCATAAGTAAAGAGGCACTTGAGCTAATCATCAGCGACTACACAAGAGAGAGTGGCGTGCGAAATTTACGCCGCAGGATCGCTGACATACTAAGAAAAGTCGCCAAAAATATCCTCACCAAAAAGAATGAAGGCAAAATCAGCGTCACGGCTAAAAATTTAAAAGAGTTTTTAGAAAAAAAGGTCTATGAGATCGAGCCAGCGGATAAAAAAGATCAGATCGGCTTGGTAAATGGCCTAGCGTGGACGAGTGTCGGTGGCGACGTGCTAAGGATCGAGGCTATCAGGATCCAAGGCAAAGGCAACATGCAGATCACCGGTCAGCTAGGCGACGTGATGAAAGAGAGCGCCCAGATCGCATTTAGCGTCGTAAAAGTGCTGATAGATAACAAAAAGCTAAAAGTGCCAATGGCTATCGTGCCAAAGCTAGATGACGACAAGCACAAGCTCGAAGCCAGCGACGTTTATAGACGCTACGACCTTCACTTGCACGTGCCAGAAGGTGCAGTGCCAAAAGATGGTCCAAGCGCTGGTATCACGATGGCGACAGCGATCGCATCAATACTAACTGACACAAAGGTCAAGCACGATATCGCAATGACTGGCGAGATCACGCTAACTGGCAGAGTTTTACCTATCGGTGGGCTAAAAGAGAAGCTGATCGCCGCACACAAAGCTGGCATCAAAACAGCTCTAATACCTCGTAAAAACTATGACCGCGACCTTGTCGATATCCCAGCCGAAGTAAAAGCTGATATGAAGATCATCGCAGTTGATACGATCGATGATGTGCTAAAAAACGCTCTTGTAGCTAAAAAATAATCTTTCTCTAGCCCCATTTTCTCTCACTTGGGGCTAAAAAATTTATAAATTTTTACGATCCTAAAATCTACACAAAAAGCCATATAATGCATAGAAATAATTAATAAATTCAACAATATAACGCGGAAATTTCTAGTAAATTTTATTCATAAGCCAGTAATTTTAACAGCTAACTCTTGCGAGTAAATAAAATTTTAAAATTTTATAGATAATTCTTGAGTGTTGATCTTAAAATTTGTTTGAAGTTTCTTATGTGTTAAATTTAATTATCTAGTCTAAATTCACATAGCCCTCTAGTGCTTTAGAGAGCTATGCTTTGTATTTAATTGTAATGGTTTAGTTTAGAATTTCTTCTTCCTAACCTCTTCAACTATGGCTTTAGCCATCTCATCTACTTCTGATGTGACTTCGTTTGCTTGGTTAGCAATTACAACATTCTCTTTTGTTAAGTGATCTATTTGAGCAACTGACTCATTTATCATATTTATGCCTTCACTTTGCTCTTTTATTGATTCACTCATCTCATTTATTGATTGAGCTAGGACATTTGTATTTGCTTCTATCTCACCTAGAGATTTTTGAGTTCTCTCAGCTAGTTTTCTAACTTCATCAGCCA
>NZ_JAAKZB010000024.1:0-27533 GCF_015229965.1 Campylobacter concisus | reverse complement strand
GTAAAAAGACTGAAAAACCAATCAACCAAGATGATATCGATAAAGGTAAGATTGATATCCCAGTTGATCTAAACCCAGGTAAAGATAACAATGTAACAGCAGAGATCATCAATCCAAATAACCCTAACAACCCAGGCAAGGATAGCAAGGTGATAGGTGAAGATAGTGAGAATACTAAAGTTCCAGAAGCTCCAGTAATCACAGAAGTAATTGATGATCAAAGGGGCGGTAAATTTAACGAAGATGTTAAAGGTGGCTTAACAAATGATAGTACGCCTACATTTAAAGGCACAGCAAAACCAGGTACGACTATCACTCTTAAAAATGGTAATGATCTTATCGCTGATAATATCCCTGTAAAAACTGATGGTAGCTGGGAATTTACTATAAAAACTCCACTTGCTCAGGGTGATTACAGTATAACAGCAACTGCAACAAATGCAGCTGGTAAAGTAAGCGCTCCTTCAGATGCTGCAACTATCAAGATCGATCTTCACTCTGATGAACCAGTCATCACTGAGATCATTGATAATGTGGCTGGTGGCGTAGTAAATGGTGATGTTAAGGGTGGCTTAACTAACGACAATACTCCAACTCTAAAAGGCACAGCTGAGCCATTTGCGACTGTTGAGATCAAGATCGATGGTAGAGGTAGTTATAGATTTGAGAATGGTGAAGTTATCAGCAACTGGACTGCAGTAGCTGATAAAGATGGCAACTGGGAATTTACAACACCTAAACTAAGCGATGGACACCATAACTTCGAAGCTCAAGCGACTGACGTAGCTGGTAACAATAGCCAACCATCTGCTCTAGTAAGCATAGACGTTGATACTCAT
The DNA here is from genome assembly GCF_015229965.1 of Campylobacter concisus. Lineage (GTDB taxonomy): Bacteria > Campylobacterota > Campylobacteria > Campylobacterales > Campylobacteraceae > Campylobacter_A > Campylobacter_A concisus_BD. The sequence continues at coordinate 26,694 of NZ_JAAKZB010000024.1, read as the reverse complement.
ATCGATGCTCCAGTCATCACTGCAGTAACAGATAACTGGTGGGGCGGTGTTGAAAATGGCGGAAATATACTTGGCGTAAATGACGGCTTTACAAATGACACTACACCGACATTTAAAGGTACAGCTGAGGCTGGTTCAACTATCGTTCTTAAAAATGGCAATGACATTATTAACAAAGACATCATTGTAAAAGCTGATGCAAATGGTAACTGGGAATTTACTCCAAAATCTCCACTTGCTGAGGGTGAGTACAATGTAGTAGCTATCGCAACTGATAAAGCTGGTAATGTTAGCAATCCATCAAATGTTGCAACTGTAAATGTTGATACAAGTACTACACAGCCAGTTATAACTGAGATCATCGATGATGTTGCTGGTGGTGTTGTAGGTAATGTTAAAAATGCTCTTACAAATGACAACTTGCCAACTCTAAAAGGTACAGCTGAGGCATTCTCAACTGTTAAGATAATAGTAGATGATAAACTGGTATTTAAAGATGGCAAAGAAGTAACAGTTACAGCTGATAAAGACGGCAACTGGGAATATACATTTGAGGCAAATTTGAACTGGGGTGGTGAAGTACATGCTGCACTAGAAGATGGAGTACATACTCTTAAAGTTCAAACAACCGATAGAGCAGGCAATAGAAGTGCTGTATCAGAGTGGTCAAGTGTAGATGTTGATACAACTATTGGCGCTCCAACAGTTAAGATAACAACTGATATAAATAGCGACAAGAAGATAGATATAGCTGATGCTTCAGCTCTAAAAGATGGCAAGCTTAAATGGGTTATAGACATTCCAGAAAATACTGTAAAAGCAGGCGATAGGGTTCAAATTCTTGGAAACGATGCTAAAACTTGGACAGATATCTTTAAAGTAACTGCGCAAGATATAGCTAAAGGCTTTATAGAAAGAGATGAATTTAGCATCGATATGCCAAAATCAAGAGGCTTCCAAACTCCATCTTATAGACTAGTCGATGATGCAGGTAATGTAAGTGAAGGTTCTATGGATGCAGTAAAAATAGTAGGTTTTGCTCCAAAAGCTCCAGTTATCAAAGCGGTTCTAGATAATGAGTATGGCTCAGACCTAATCGACCCAATTTATGGAACTACAGGCAATGTTTTAGTTGCTGATAAAGCCTTAACAAATGATAGCACTCCTGCATTTATGGGCGAAGCTGAAGTTGGTACGACCATCACTCTTAAAAAAGGCAATACTGTAATCGCTGAAAAAATCCCAGTGGGATCTAATGGCAAATGGTATTATGGACTAGAAGAGAATTCTCCATGGGCTGATGGTAGTTATGAGATTACAGCAATTGCTAAAAATGTGTTTGGTAAAGAGAGTGAGCATTCAAGCCCAATCACTGTAACAGTTGATACTACAGCGCCTTACTTGACTATTGAAGAGATCAATGATGATGTAAAAACTAGCGATATTGATTTTACAGGTAACGTTAAAGGTAAAGTTACAAACGATGCTACACCAACTCTAAAAGGTACAGCAGAGCCTGAGTCGTTGATAGTTATAAAATCTGGCGAAGAAGTATATGCTAAAGTTCATGCTGATAAAAATGGTTCTTGGGAATATAAGGTAACAACTCCACTCAGTGATGGACTACATACTTTCTCAGTTCAAGCACACGACAAAGCTGGAAATATCGGATCTGAAATTAAAGCTAATGTAACAGTCGATACTAAGATAGCAGATGCGAAAGTTGAATTTATCGAAGATACAAATAACGATGGTAAATTTAGCTGGAAAGAAAATATAGAAAATACTCACACAGGACGTCTATCATGGAAGGCTCTTATACCAGATGATGGTAGCATAAAAGCTGGTGATATATTCCACTATAAATGGGATGAAACAGGCTGGCATGAGCGCGCTATAAGTCAAGCTGAAATTGATAGAGGCTACATTGGTGAGATGAAAAATAACCAAATTGACAAAGATCAGCCGGATGCTGGTAAGCCTATGCCTTATGGTAAAAATGCAAACGGAAGCGTTTATGTTGCTGAAGCATTCTTTAGTGATGCGGCTGGCAATAAAGGTGCTAAGGGTAGCGATAAAGTAGTATTTGACTTTAGTGATAATACAGATAATAAACATATTGCGACAACTAACGTTAAGATCACAAGCATCTATGATGATGTTAGGGGCGGTCATACAGGTAACCTTATCACAAATGAGGCTGCGCAAGTTGCAGGCTTAACAAATGATAAGACACCAACTATAAGTGGAACAGCTGAGGCTAATGCAAGCGTAAAAGTATCTGTAGTTGATAGTAAGTCACATAGTGTTTGGGAAAAAACTATAACAGCTGAAAGTGATGGTAGCTGGAAGGTAACAACTGACGATATTGCCGACGGTAATTACTCTGTAACAGCAGTAGCTACAAATAAGGCTGGTGCGGTTTCAAATCCTTATACAGTATCAAATCTTGAGATAGATACAACTATTGCTCAACCGAACATTTGGATTAAAGAAGATGCAAATCAAGATAAAATCTATGATAAAGCAGATTATGAAAATCCAGCAAATGGCAATGGTGATATAACATTTGTTGTAGATATACCACAAGACCGCGTAACTATAAAAGCTGGGGATGTTTTCCACTATATGATCAATACTAATAATCCAAGATGGGGCAATATAAACGGTTATACCGATGATATTACTATAACTGAGGCAGATATCAAGAGCGGTAGCATAAGTCGCGTGGTAACTCTTTGCGATGATGGTAAAGACTTTAATATGAGTCATAACGGTATGATAGTATCTATGAATGGATACTTTAAAGACCTAGCCGGTAATGCACTTTCTAATGATACAATGGTAAGGTTTGATCTAAAGAACACTTATGGTGGTAAAGTAAGAAGCACTAGAAGCTTGCCAGATGATATCTTAGACAATGATAGTGTTGATCTAAGCAATGCTGCTCGTATAAATGAGCCAAAAGCTGAGCTAAATGTTCTAAATAACAATAAAATAGGCGTTAGCGCAAATGATCTTTTAGAAACACCAAAAGATCATATCATGAATGAAGGTAAGTCAGAAGCTAAACCTTCTTATGCTACTGCAAGCTCACATGCTGGCGAAGAAAATATAGCTACAACTCATCCTATCCAAATCGAAGAGAAAGTAGAAAGCCACTTCTAATTTCTTATAAGCAGGGCGGACAAAGTCTGCCTTGCTTTGAATTTGTTTGCGGTGAAGGGAGTTTGTATGCAAAGTGAAAAGACAAAAAATTTACTCGATGAAGTAAATGAAACAATAGATTTTATATTTAGAACCTGCAATAGAAATGGCGGCACGAAGAAGGCTTTAGAAGATAAAAAGCTAAGTAGAGAAATTTTAAAAGATAAATTTAAATCGATCTTTTCAAAATTTGGCCAGATAGATGAGGCTAGTTTTAAGAGTGCGATCCTTGCAAATGAGGAAGCAAAAGAGCTAAACGAGATAGCGATGGCTCTTGAGATAGACGAAGATGTAAGTTTGCTAGAGCTAGAGCGAGCGATAAATTTTGACCTAACTAGCGTCAAAGAAGAAATTTATAAATTTCAACATAATAACTAATACACTTCGGTGTGAGAGGGGGTCTCACACCAAAATTTAATAACTAAACACTTCTGGATCGATAACCATCGCTCTATAAGCGACATCATCTCTTGAAGCAGAATCCACATCCATCTCAAATTTTATATCATTTGTCTTTGGGTCGATCTCGACTAAGACCATCTTGATAGTCTTGTCAGGGCGGAGTAAATTTACATTTGAGCTTGAGATAAAGTAGGTATTTTTATCCTTTTGCCACTCGACGTTGCTGGTGACTGCGCTATAAAAGTCAAAGCCACGCTCTTTACCAAACTGCCAAGTCTGCTCGACTGTGCCCTTTTTCTCATCTATCTTATATTCAACCGCACGTGAATATTTCTCCTCTTTAAGTGCTGGCTGCTCCATACCTCTGCCATCGCCATTGTCAAAGACGCTTAGATGTTTTACGCTACCTTTGTTGTCATATCTTGGTGTTAGCCACGCAGTGTGCTGAGTCCATGACCAGTCAAATTCGCCTTCGCATTTTGAGTTTTCACATTTTATTTTATTGCCGTTGCTATCGACTGGAGTAAGCACTTTGGCTTTAAACTCTTCACTCCAGCCTTCAGGCGAAGCTAATATCCATTTTACTTTTTTATCGCGTCCTATCTTTATGATGCCTTGGTGACGAAGCGAAAGGATGATGCTATCATCGCTCTCATCGTATGAGATAGAATTTACATGCGCCCAGTTTCTGCCTGTGCCAGTGGAGGTGACATCGCCAAATGGCTGATCGTCGCTTATCTTGATCTCTTTTGCGTCCATGTCAATATTTAGGCAAACAGCCCTAGCATCAAGCGCTTTTATGAGGTTGCTGCGATAGACGTTGTTGCCAAAAATTTCATTTAGATCCCACTCTTCGACCACCTTGCCAGTATTATCGACCTCGATGATGTGGTCTCTTATGGTGTGAGAAATTTTACCATTTTTGTGATGATAGTTGTATTTTGCTACTCTAAGAAGTGCGTGATCATCTTTTAGTGGCATCACCTCGTGGCTTAGATCGATGTAGCCTCTAGGTAGTGAGCGGTTGTAAATTTCTTTTCCCATTAGATCATATCTAAGATATCTTTGAGCCATGCCAAAGCTGATATCGCCGTTTTTTAGCTGATGAAAGCCCATCATCATACCCCCATCCATCACTATTCTCTCGCTGCGGTCGTAAAATTTCTGATAGTCAAGGTACCATCTGACCTCGCCTTTGGTATCTACGATGTAGTTTTCGGTAAAGTCGTTCCAGCTAGCAGCTCCACCATTTTTCCAATCAAGCGGTTTATAGACGCTTGTTATTGTGTTGTTTATGAGATAGAGCCTATTTTTAAAGGCAGGATCGACCTTTTTGACGCGAGTCTTTTGCATATGAGAAAACCTATAATCACGGCTATATGTGACGATAGGTTGGGCGTAAATTTTATATGTCTCAACCTTTTTAGCTCCGTTAAATGTGTAGCTAAGCTCGACCTCGTTTAGATAGTCAGGATAAAGTCCCCAAACAGGCACGCCATCATGTGTGAGTAGGGCATGCTCTGAGACGTTGTAGTCGATATCGATGCCGCCATCTGGCTTGCCTTTTACTTTGACGTGGATATCTTTGATATCTTTGCCGGCTCTATCGATGATAGCAGTTAGCGGAGATACGTCGTAAGGGTTTATAAAGACTGAGCCAAGCTCTCCTTGAACCTTTACTTGATGAGCCAAGACACCAGCGTTTAGTGGAGCACTAAAGCCAAAACCACTCACCAAAACAGCCGCAAGGGCAACAGAACCTAAGAAATTCTTGCTCATTTTCGCTCCTTTGTGAAATTTAATGATATCTTACTATCCAAATTTCACGCAAAACTAACGCTTATATAAAAAGAGGCTTAAGTAAATTTATAAGAAAGTCGTTTTAAGAGGTAAAAATAAAAAGAAGAATTTAGGAGCAAATGCCCCTAAATTTTAGTTATTTGCGTCAAATTTCTTGAGAGAAAAAAGAACAAATTTGTAGCTAATAAACAGCGTTACTGGCCAAAGTATCAAAAAAATTCCTGCTTCTAACATCTTTTATCCTTAGTATGCGTGATGATCGTTTTTGATCTCATCTTGCGTGATCTTCTTGCTATCTATCGCTCTCCAGACGATGAAGATATAAGCAAGTACTACTGGCACTAGCAAGCTAACATAGGCCATAACGCCAAGTGTGTAGTGGCTAGAGCTTGCATTTTTGATAGTTAGCGAGCTAGAGAGGTCGCTAAATGACGGATAAAATGCAGTGCCATTTAGCCCTGTTATCAAAAATAGCGCGGTTACAGCAAGCGTTACGCCAACGCCGTAAGCAAAAATTCCACGAATGCTTTTTGTAAATGCCCCTTGGAAAATTCCAATAAGCACCAAAAGCACGCCAACAAGTAGTAGTGCGCCAGCGATAGGCATCTCGATCAAATTTATAGCGTATTTGTAAGGCACAAGGCTAACTACACCGTTTGCGTCGTATGCAAAGCCATCTTTTGTAAGTATCCACGCAAGAAATCCTAGGAAAAATGGCAAGAATAGCACGGTGTTGATAATTAGCTGTTTTCTAGCGTTTTGTATAAATTCGCCATCAGCGATGTTGTTTATAAGATATAAGCAGCCGCCTACGCGAGATAAGAAAAACATCGCTATGCCAAGCAAGTACAAGTAAGGATTTGATAAAGCTTCAAGACCACGAAATGGAGTCTTCCACTCGACAAAGTTGTGCTCATTTAGTACAAAATCACTACCGCTAAAAAATGTGCTAACTGCCATGCCAATAAGGATAACGCCAAGTGAGCCATTTATGAAAAGGAAAATTTCATAAGTTCTAGCTCCTAAAAAGTTATCAGGCTTTTTGCGGTACTCGTAGCTTACAGCTTGGATGATAAAGCAAAACAAAATAGCCAGCCAAACCCAGTAAGCACCGCCAAAACTAGTAGCGTAAAATAGTGGGAACGCCGCAAAGCACGCGCCACCAAACATAACAAGTGTCGTAAATGTAAGCTCCCATTTTCTACCGATAGAATTTATGAGCATATCTTTTTTAAGCTCGTCCTTGCCAAGGCTAAAGATGAGCGACTGGCCGCCTTGAACGAACATCATAAAGACCAAAAGTCCGCCAAGAAGGCTAACTATAAACCACCAATAAATTTGTAAATTTTCTAAGCTTAAACTATGCATGATCGTTAAATCCTATCTTTATTTGCTTAAGCATGATCTTGATCTCGGCTATCAGCAAGATCGTAAATAAAACAGCAAATAATATAAATGAAATTTTGACATTTGAGTCAGATAAATTTGTAGCTCCTACGCCAACGGTCATGAGATCTTGTATCGCCCATGGCTGACGGCCGACCTCTGCTACTATCCAGCCAGCCTCAGCTGCGATGTAGCCAAGCGGTATGGTAAATAGGCATATCCACAAAAATGCTCTTATGTTTTCAAATTTATATTTTCTTGAGAGATTTAGATAAAGAGTGATAGCAAAAAGAGCTATGAAATAAGTGCCAAGTGCGACCATAATGTGGAAGCTATAAAATGTAAGTGCAACTGGTGGCACAGCATCTTTTGCGTCCTTAAGATAGCCATATCCTAAGAAATTTAGATTGCTCTCTAAATTTGAAAGCGAGCTTTTCATCAAGCTCTCGTCATTTGCTTTTTTAGCCTCTTTGTAGTTTTTAAGAGCTTCGATAGCTACTTTGCCCTTTGCCATCTTCTCTTCGACGCTTATTAGATTGTGCTCGCTGTTGCCATAAAGTAGGTCGTTTATGCCTGGTGTAAATGAGTCAAGCTCTCTGTTTGCCATGATGCCAAGTGCGTAAGGCACCTTTATCTCAAACAAAAAGGCATCGCTCTCATCGCCAAGCTTTTTAGCTGGGTTTAAAATACCAGCAGCAACTAGGCCAGCGTTTTTCTCGCCCTTGTAAAGTCCCTCCATGGCTGCAAGTTTCATAGGCTGCTTTTGAGCTGCAAGATATGCGCTCTCATCGCCACTAAGTAGCAAAAATGCCGAAGTGATAAGACCAAATGCGCTAGCAACTACGATGCTTTTTTTAGCAAGCAAGATGTGGCGTTTTTGGATCAAAAACCAAGCAGAAATTCCTATCACAAAAAGAGCTGAGATAGTGTAGCCGCTAGTTACTGTGTGTAAAAATTTAGTGATGCCAAGTGGATTTAGTGCGACTTCGAAGAAGTTTTGCATCTCCATTCTAGCTGTATCTGGGTTAAATTTCATGCCGATTGGGTATTGCATCCAGCCGTTTGCGATCAAGATCCAAAGTGCGCTTAAATTTGAACCGATCGCAACAAGCCAAGTTGAAAGCAGGTGAAATTTCTTACTAACCTTATCCCAGCCAAAAAACATAATGGCAAAAAATGTACTCTCCATGAAAAATGCTAGCAAGCCCTCGATCGCAAGCGGAGCGCCAAATATATCGCCGACAAACCAGCTATAATTCGCCCAGTTTGTACCAAACTCAAATTCCATGATGATGCCAGTAGCTACACCAATAGCGAAATTTATACCAAAGAGCTTTAGCCAAAATTTCGTTATCTCAAGCCAGGCTTTGTCACCAGTTTTAACATATATCGTCTCCATAATGGCGATGATAAAACTTAGCCCCAACGTAAGCGGGACAAACAAAAAGTGGTAAATGGCAGTCAGCGCAAACTGAGCCCTAGACCAATCAACAAAATCCATCTCTGACATTTTATTCCTTTATTAAATTACGAATTACAAATTCGCTTTTTTCTTCCTCGGTTTGAAATTTGGTATTAAGTGTCTCATTAAAGAAAAAGAGCTTTAAAACCCCAAACATAATGATAAGCTTTATCGCTATGAGAAGCCATAGTTTCTTGCCGATTTTCATATTTTTAAAGCCGTCTACATATAATGAGGCGATGTTTCTTAAGCAGTTTTTAATCATAATGGCGAAGTCTATAATAAAAAGACTTAAAGAATAATTTTTAAAATTTGCATGATTAATGCCTTACTAAATATTTAAGGGGTATAATCGGCAGATTAAAAAATAACTAAAGTTAAGGAAAATTTGATGGCAAAAGAGACGAAGTATATTTTTATCACAGGTGGTGTTTTAAGCTCACTTGGAAAAGGCATCGCAGCTGCGTCTATCGCGACATTACTTAAAAATTCTGGCTTAAAAGTGAGTGTTTTAAAAGCTGACCCATATATCAACGTAGATCCTGGCACGATGAGCCCACTAGAACACGGCGAAGTCTTTGTCACAGACGATGGCGCTGAAACTGATCTTGACCTTGGTCACTATGAGAGATTTTTAGATGAGAGCCTAAGTCAGGACAATAACTTCACAACGGGCAGAGTTTATAGCTCGGTCATCGAAAAAGAGCGACGTGGCGACTACCTTGGAAAGACTATCCAAGTGATCCCGCACATCGTTGGCGAGATAGTTGATCGTATCAAAAAAGCAGGCGAGGGCAAAGATGTGCTAATAGTCGAGATCGGCGGAACCGTCGGCGACATCGAGGGCTTGCCATTTTTAGAGGCGATAAGAGCCTTAAGAGTAGAAGTTGGCAAAAAAAGAGCGATAAATATCCACCTAACGCTTGTGCCATTTATCAAAGTAGCTGGCGAGCTAAAGACGAAGCCAACTCAGCATAGCGTAGGCGAGCTAAGACGTATCGGCATAAGCCCAGATATCATCATCTGCAGATCTGAAATGCCACTAAACCGCGAGCTAAAAGATAAGATCGCAGCAAGCTGTGGTGTGGAGAAAAACTGCGTCATAGAGAGCTTAGATAGCGCAAGTATCTATCAAATTCCACTTTCATTTTTAAAGCAAGACATTCTAGTGCCGATCGCTGAAAATTTAGGCTTTGGTGAGCTAAAACCAGACATGGCAAACTGGGATAGCCTAGTAAAAAGGATCATCGCTCCAACAAATGAAACTACGATAGCTTTTGTGGGTAAATATATCGATCTAAAAGAGAGCTATAAGAGCCTAACTGAGGGCATCATCCATGCTGGAGCAAATTTAGACGCTAGGGTAAATTTACGCTGGATAGATAGCGAAAAGATAGAGGAGAGCAATGTAAATGAGCTTTTAAAAGATGTGGACGGCATATTAGTAGCTGGCGGTTTTGGCGAAAGGGGCGTTTTAGGCAAGATGCAGGCCATAAAATTTGCTCGTGTAAATAAGATCCCATATCTTGGAATTTGCCTTGGTATGCAGCTAGCGATGATCGAGTTTGCAAGGGATGTTTTGGGCTTAGAAGATGCAAATTCTATGGAGTTTAATAAAGAGTGCAAAAATCCTATCATATATCTAATAGATAGCTTCATTGACGCCCACGGCAAAAAGCAGATAAGAACGCACACAAGCCCACTTGGCGGCACGATGAGGCTAGGTGCTTATAACTGCGACATCAAGCCAAAGACGCTTTTGGCTGAAATTTATGGCAATGCAAAGAGCGTAAAAGAGCGCCACCGCCACCGCTACGAGGCAAATCCAAAATACAAAGAGGTCTTTGAAAAGGCTGGCCTTATAGTAAGTGGCGAAAGCGACGGACTAGTAGAAGCAGTCGAGCTAAAAGGACATCCGTGGTTTGTAGGCGTGCAGTGTCACCCTGAATTTACTAGTCGCCTAACTAGACCAAACCCTGTGATCTTAGGCTTTATCAAAGCAAGCCTGGCTAATCACGTAAAATGATAAATTTGGCAAGCTTTCTTGCCAAATTCTCTTTAAATTTCTCTCATTTTTTACCTCAAATTTACAATGGCTAATTTATAAAGAGTATCAATTTAACAAAAGTTTTTTGCCCTAAAAATCTTACTTTCAATGAAAATTATAAGAAATTAAATTTCAAAAAGATATAATCAAAGCATTCAAAATAAAGACGAAAGATTACGATGAAAAAAAAGCATTTTTGTTGCCAAATTTTTGGCACTTTGGGCGTAAATTTAAGTGAGCAAATAGCATTAGTAAAAGTTGGCAGGGCGTCAAAAAGTCCTTGCCAAAGCTATGTTAACTAAAGAGGATATTAGGAATTTACTAGCACGTAGATTTTGTAACGACATACACAAAAAACTTAGTGAAATTCCAACGCCAAGCGCCCTAAAAGATATCTATAAAGGCGCTAATCGCATCAAAGAAGCGATCGATAGAAGTGAACACATCGCCATTGTTGGTGATTATGATGTCGATGGTGTGGTTTCAAGTGTGATTTTAGCTGAGTTTTTTGATGATCTTGGCGTAAAAAACTACCTAGTAAAGATCCCAAATCGCTTTAAGGACGGATACGGCTTAAACCCTGAGATTATCGATGAGCTTGCAAACGATGTGAGTCTAATAATCACCGTCGATAACGGCATCTCGGCTAATGAAGCAGCTAACATCTGCAAAGAAAAGGGCATAGATCTTATCATCACAGATCACCACATGCCACCAGCCATTCTACCAGAAGCCTACGCCATCATCAATCCAAAACAAGAGGACTGCAGTTTTCCAAATATCGAAATTTGCGGCGCTGAGGTCGCTTGGTATTTGGTGGGCGCGCTAAAAGATGTTTATGGCTTAAACTATGATATGAGTAAATTTCTAGAGCTCCTAGCCATCGCGATAATCGCTGATATGATGGAGCTAAGGGATATGAACAGGATGCTCGTTCGCATGGGCATTAGTAAGCTAAATGCATCTAAGCGTTCGGCATTTTACGTCATAAAAGAGTTTTATGGCAAGGATAAATTTGAGTGCGATGATATCAGCTTTCTTATAGCACCTCTTATAAATTCAGCCGGACGCATGGATGATGCGATGAATTCTTTTAACTTCTTGCGCGCAAAGAGCATCGAAGAGGCCTACAACTACCTTGATACGATCATTGAATTTAACAACTCCAGAAAAGAGGAGGAGCGACAACTCTTTGATTGTTCGCTAAAGGACGTAAAAGAGGACGATGAGGTCATCATTACTTGGGGAGAGCAGTGGCATGAGGGCGTGATAGGCATCGTGGCTAGCCGCCTAGCAAAGCACTTTGCAAAGCCAGCTATCGTCTTTAGCATAGATAAAGGCCGCGCAAAAGGGAGTGCCAGAAGTGTTGGCAAGCTTGATATCTTATCACTCATCGCAAGCCACGAAGATCTGCTAACAAGCTACGGCGGTCACAAAGGTGCAGCAGGGCTAACTCTTGCGCCTGAAAATTTGGAAAAATTTAAAGAGGAGATAAATAAAAGCTGCTCGTGCCTAAATATGCAAGAGTGCAAAAGCTCAGACGAGCTACTTGGTGACATAATGCCAAGCGAGATCGACTTTGAACTACTTGAAATTTTGGAATTTTACGAGCCGTACGGACAGAAAAATCCACGCCCAGTCTTTAAGATAGAAAATGCCGTCGTTAAAAACGAGAGGCTTATAGGCAGGGATCAAAACCACTTAAAACTTATCTTGCAAAAAGACAACAAAACGCTTGAGGCGCTATTTTTTAACTTCACAAGGCACGTTAGAGTGGGTGAGATGGTGGATGTCATTTTTTGCGTATCTAAAAATTCGTTCCGCGGGCTTGTTACGCCACAGCTTTTGATAAGAGAAATTTTATAGCATTTTGCCTAGTCGTTTGAAATTTAACGACTAGGTGTTACTTTTTAATAATTTAAAATTTCATAAATTTATTTATATAAATCCCTAAAATACGAACTTTATAAACAAAATAAATTTATCAATGCTTATTTAATATTATAAATTAATAATATTTTAAATAAAAATCCGTAAAATTACATTTATATTATATTTTTAAAGGATTGAAAATGAAAAGTTCATTTTTGAAAGCTAGCATTATTGCATGTGCGGTTTGCTCATTTGCTATGGCAGAGGGAACATTTATTGGTTACGAGGGCGGATACTCTTTTGCATCAAATTGGAAAGAGAAAACAACAGACGGCGAGAGCGGAAGCGTTAGAAAAGGTCAATTTAACAGCGGCATAAAAGCTGGTTATGATTTTGACAGCTTCAGAGCTTATGGTGCTTATTTTTATAGCTTTCAAACAAAAAAACAAATAGAAGACGATGATGACAGATTTACTGTTAAGTGGAAAAAGCATAGCTTATTAGCAGGCGTTGACTACACTCCAAGCATCACCAAAGATATCAAACTTGTTGCGGGTGGTTATACTGGCGTATCAAGACTTTCTATCACAAGAGACGATGTGAATAAAAAATTCTATGACACAGGATTTGTTTTGGGCGCTAAATTTGGTGCTGAGTACCTACTTGATCAAAACAATATCCTAGAAGCTGGCATAAAAACTGACTACACTTTCTATAAGGCAGATGACGTTAGCAGAGTTAGAGAGAGCAACATCGGTCTTTACGTAGGCTACACTTATAAATTTTAATATTAAACATTCCCTCCTTAAGAAATTTGCGTCCTAGTTTGGGCGCAAATTTATCTCTAGTATTTTTACCATTAAATTTAATATACTTTTCAAAAAGGCTACAAAATGAATAAAATAATATTGTCTTTATTTATGCTCTTAACTGCTGCCTTTGCAGTTGATTGTAATAATGCATTTATTAAAGCTGTTGTAAGCATGATCGATGAGCCAGCTCCCACAAGAGTCGATGAAAATAGCGTAATAACGGGTGCTACATGCGAAAATGAGACCCTAAAAACCACGTTTGTTATAAATGATAGCGAGGATATTAAATTTAGTAAATTTACTAAAGAACAGATAGATGAGTTTAAAAAGTTGCAGACTGAAATGCTAAAAGAGGACTTTTGTAGCAGTAAAAACCCTCTTATCGATAAAGCCTCGTGGATATACAACTACGCAAATGGCAAAAATTTTACTGTGATAAATTTGACAAAAGAGGATTGCAAGTAGGATTTTCTGGGGTTGCCCCCAGAGATTTAAGCTTTTTTGTCTTCAAGCTCTTTTAGGTGTGCTTTTACAAACTCACCAAATTCGTCTTGAGTTAGCACTCTTTTAGCAAGTTTTTCCTTGCATTTTTTGCCAAGCTCGCCAAGTGTTGCTCTGTTTTTTTGGCTTTGTGATTTGCCAAATTTTGAAAGGATCGCATTTAGCTCATGCTCTTCACCGAAATTTACTAGCTCTTTATCTAGTGCCATTTTCTCTCCTTTGTTGAAAAATTTTGTGTAATTTTAAAATTTAATAGTAAATATAGATGAATTTAAATTTAAAAGCTCACAAACTATGAAAAATAGGGCTTTGTTAAATTTAAATTTCATATAGATTAAACGCGTAATAGTAAAATCACGAAAATTTTTAAAGGAGAAGTATGAAAAATTTACTTGTAAAATCAAGCTTGGTTTTAGCTTTAGTTAGTTCAGCAGCGCTTGCACAAGGTGCTTTTGTCGGTGGCGAGGGCGATTATTCGTTCAACTCAAAGATCAAAACTAAAAATATCGCAAAAAGCGAAAAAAATAACTTCAACAAAGGTCACTACGGACTTGGCTTTTATGGCGGTTATGATTTTGACAGCTATAGAGCGTATGGTGGCTACTACTATGACTTTAAAGCTAGAAAAAATGCTGGTGAAGCAGACGCAAAATGGAGCAAACATAAGCTTTTAGCAGGCGCTGACTACACACCAAACATCACTGAAAACTTTAAAGCCGTGCTTGGCGGTTATGCTGGTCTTGGTTATCTAAGTGTTAGACAAAGCTTTGAAAACGAAACTAGCAAGAAAAATTTCAAAGGCTTGCTAGTTGGCGCAAAAGCTGGTGGTATCTACTCATTTGACGCTCACAACGCGCTTGAGTTTGGTCTAAAAGCTGATAAGACATTTTATAAGAAAAATAGTGGCGCTCAGCTAAGAGATACAAGTGTGGGAATTTACACAGGCTACACTTATAAATTCTAAAAAATCTAAATTTATGGCAAGGCTTAGGCTTTGCCATCTTTTACTCACGTAGATGATTTGTTAAAATTTTAACCTATCCAAGCAACCTTTTTTAAGCGGGGGGGGGGGTAGAATGTGCTCTACTTTAAAAAAAGGAAAAAAATGAAAACAAAATCACTCTATCTTATTATGTTATGTGCTATCTTTAGCGGCTGCACACTTCCAGATCTGCCAAGCCCACCAAAATCAACAAAAAGCAAAAGCACAACAATTACTTCGTCGGTGTCAAACTCTGTTTCTGGTATAAAAGTATCAAAAGAATATCAAGCCAAATTTGATAGTGCAAAACCTAGAATGCAAGAGTTTTTGTCAAACATGGCATGCTATAAGGCTAATAAAAATGATAAATATATGGAAGGCGGTAAAAGAACACCTGCTTTAGGAAAAGGTAATGGCGTTATAAAACATTTAAATATACATATGCAGAATGTGTGGACATCTTGCGTATAGAAAATGTTAAATTTATCGCCAAAAATGCATTTAGTTTTAGCGTTACATTTATCACAGCAGATGGCGAAGAGACTACAAAATTTGATGATATTGTATTTACGCAGCACCCTAGCGGTGAGTGGCTGGTTAGGTGGTAGTTGTAGAGGTAAAAGCCTCTACTCTCTGCCCTCAAGAAGTGGCACAAAAAGGCACTCGTCTAAAAACTCTTTTTCTAAATTTCCACTCTCATCTTTTCTAAATTTAGCGATAAACTGCTTGCCATCTTTTTTCATCGGAGCGACCAAGATGCCGCCATTTTTTAGCTGGCTAAATAAATTTGGTGAGATCTCATCAGCAGCAGCCGAGAGTAAAATCCTATCAAACGGCGCGTAGCTTCGCCAGCCGTTGTTGCCATCATCATATCTTACGTGCACGTTTTTGATCTTTAGCGTCTCGAAGCGTTTTTTTGCCTCCATGGCTAGCTTTTCTATGCGCTCGACGCTAAAAATTCTATGTGCGAGCTTGCTTAGTATCGCTGCTTGATAGCCGCTGCCACAGCCTATTTCTAGGATGTTATCCACGTTTTCGCACTCTAGCGCCATCGTCATCTTTGCCACCGTTAGCGGCGAGCTGATCCACTGATTACCCAGGATCGGCTGCGCGTCAAGCTTGTAAGCATGTGCCGGGATAGGCACGAAAATTTCGCGCTCGGTAGTTGATATCGCGTCAAACAAAAGCGGACTTAGTGTGATCTCATCGGCTATGTCGCTAGCTAAATTTTGGCATTTTATCGCTTCTAATTGGGTCAAAATTTCTATCCTAAACAAATTTTAAATCGTTATTATACGATTTAAAGCTTATCTTAAAATTTATAAAAGCCCTAAATTTTTCTTTATCTGCGTGATCAAATTTGCGTCAAAAACTGCGCTTGCTTCTAGCGTGCCGTCTGGCAAAAAGACCCCAGCGACCTCAAGATCAAGCGAGCTTGATATCATGACGTAGCAGTTATTTGCGATCGCAAGTGCCTTGCAAAGGCTAAGGTAGGCTTCCTCTCTAGCCTTGCCCCACATGGCTGGCACCATGATGATGTCGCATCCTCTTAGCTTTGCCCAAAGCCTGCTATCACGCAGCTCAAAGCATATCAGCACGCCAAGCTTTAACCCTTTAAATGTAAATGCGTTTATATCGCTCACTTCGCCAGCAGCAAATATCTCGTGCTCTAAATTTGGCCTAAAAAGCTCAGCCTTAAACTGCGAATGAAAGACGTTGTTTGAGTTAAGAAGTAAAAATTCGTTATAAATTTTTGGTTGGTGCGGATTTAGATTTGAAATTTGAGCGAGCCCTGCGCTTTTGTTTAGGCTGCTAAGGTGCGTAAAACCAAGAAATTTATCTGGACTAAGTGCCTCTTGCAAGCGTTCAAGCAGCATTGCATCAAAGCTACCTATCATGCCACCAAGCATCGCTTTATTTGCCCCAGCAAAAAAGCCGTCAAAGTCGTAGCCGCTTATGCAAAGCTCGCTTGCAAGCAGGAGTGAGTTTTCAGGTGCAGCCTCAACTAAATTTGCAAGCTCTTCTAGCCGATCGGTAGCATTTTTTGCCTTTAAAGTTAGGCTTATTAGGTTTAAATTTTCGTTCATTTATTTTCCAAATACAAATGTAGTTTGCTTTGGCGCATGACAATCTGCTGGTATCCTAAAATCCATATCCGTTCCACCGATATCAGGCGTTGGCTTTAGCAAAACAGTTATAGCTGTGATCTTATCATCGCGCCCTGAAAGCGGATCGTTAAAGACCCAGACTTCATAAGAAAACGAGGTTTTATCGTCAAAATATACCATCCTAGTCTCTTTTAGGTCGCTATATTTGAAGTTGCACACTTTGTTTATCTCCTTAAAAACATCAACAACAAGCGCAGAGCCAATAGGCGCTATACTTGGCCAAACATCGCCAGCTGGCATGCTTTGGTAGGTGACGGCATCTTTGGTTTCGTTAGTTTTAGCAAGTATGTAAGGGTTAAAGCTATTTAGCAAATCCTTATTTGCTATGTTAATGGCTCTTTCATTACTACTGCTCGCACACCCCACAAAAAGCACGCAGGCAAGGGCTAAGATGCCATTTTTAAAAGTCATCAAAGCTGATACTTCCCTTACTATAGTTTGTCACCTTTGCTTCAAAGAAATTTGACTTTTGGTCGTTAAATTTAGCAAAGTCATCGACCCATTTGATCGGGTGAGCAACATTGTATTTGCGTTTTAGGCCGATCGCAACTAGGCGTTGGTCGATGAGATAGTGGATGTACTGCTCGATGATATCATCAGTAAAGCCCATTATTTGGTTTTGGGTGATGTATTTGCCCCATTTGATCTCTAAATTTCCAGCTTTTTCAAACATATCATAAATTTTTGCCTCAGTCTCAGGCGTGAAAAGGTCGGGTCTTTCTTTGCGGACTGAATTTATCATGT
The DNA here is from genome assembly GCF_015229965.1 of Campylobacter concisus. Classification (GTDB taxonomy): domain Bacteria; phylum Campylobacterota; class Campylobacteria; order Campylobacterales; family Campylobacteraceae; genus Campylobacter_A; species Campylobacter_A concisus_BD. The sequence goes on along the minus strand of NZ_JAAKZB010000024.1, from coordinate 9,311 downwards.
TTTGAAACAAGAGCAGGTGCGTGATCTCGTCGCGTTGGATGAAGCGTATCATCTGCGCTGAGCCTAGCATCTTGCCAGCGCGAGCTAGGGCGTAGATCGCTGTAAAGCCGCTGTAAAAGTAGATGCCCTCTAAAATTTGGTTCGCAACCATCGCAAGAAGTAGCTTCTCGTCAGTCACTTCGCCTGCAAGCTCCTCATAGACGCTTGAGATGTAGTCGTTTTTCTCGCGCAAGACGTCGTCGTGCTTCTCCATTTCGTAGATGAGGTCTGTGTTGTCACAGATCGCCTCGACCATGACGGCGTAAGACTTGCTGTGGTTTGCCTCTTCATAGGCTTGACGGCTTAGCACGGCGTTGATCTCTGGTGCGGTGATGTAAGGGTTGATGTTGTCAGCTAGGTTGTTTGTCTGAAAGCTATCCATCGAGATGAGCTGGCTCCAGACGAGGTCATACATGCGTTTTTCAGCCTCTGTGAGGTTGTAGGCGTAGTCGCGCACGTCGTCGGTGGTATCGACCTCTTTTGGAAACCAGGTGTTTGCCTCCATGAGGTCCCAAAGCTTTAACGCCCACTCGTATTTTGCCTTGGTGAAATTTAAAATGCCGTGTGGGTTGCCGTTAAAGACTCTTCTATCGGTCAAATTTTCATTTGAACTTGGGTTGTATATGCGTTTTCTATTCATAAATTTCTCTCTTGTTTGTGGTAAAAATTTCTTAAAATCTTACCCAAAGCAAGGTAAAAATTTACTTTTATTTATATGGCTTTGCTCCTTTTTATGGTCATCAAAAAGCCAGTTATTATTAGTAAAACTGCGATCACGCAAGATAGGGCAAAGACGATCTGACCGACCTCGCCAAACATCTCTCCAGTATGCAAGCTAAGCACTTTTCGGCCAGCCTTTTTTGCCTCTGGGATGCTTTCAGCCTTGCTAACAAGCTTGTTTTCTTTTATTTTGCCAGCGCTCGCGTCAAGCTTTAGTTTGCCCACTTGACTCTCGCTAGTTTCGTAGTTTATGGTGTAGGTGCTTTGGTTGTTTTCAGGCACGTTTATCGTGAGTGATTTTAGCTCTAGCGTGACATTTTCTTTAAAAATTTGCTCCGCAGTCTCGATCTCTTTAAATTTCTCGTCGCTTATTGGGATTAAATTTCTTTGAGGCATTACCCTTTGCGCCTGGCTTGGTTTTAGCTCGAAAAATACGCTATTTACGCTGTTTCTGACCCAGCCATAAGACCAGTAAAGCCCAGTTAGCGACATCACGACAAGCAGGATCGCCACGTAGGTGCCAAGGCTCGTGTGGAGGTTGTAAAAGCAGGCGTAGCCCTTTGCACTTGGCTTGATCTTTAGCGAATTTAGTAAATTTCGCTTGATCGCTGGTGCGTAGAGGATGAGGCCGCTTATGGCAAGAAGCGCCATGATGATGGAGCTAATGGCGACTATTTGCTTGCCGATGTTGGCTGGGACTTTGCTATCAAGCAGGGCAAGGCCTAAATTTCTATGTAGGCTTAGTATTATCATGCGAGTTTTCTCGCCCCAGTCTTCGCTGATCACCTCGCCGCTACGTGGATCGATGAAGAAATTTAAGAACTTTTTGTCTTTAGTGACGCTGATGCTATAAGCTTTGTTTTCGCCGCCGATTTGTACGTTTTCAAGCGTGTCAAAATTGATCTCACTTTTTGCTTTGGCGAGGATCTCGCTTAAGCTTAAATTTGGCTTTTCGCTAGGCGCTAAATTTATATATTTTTCATTTATCGCAGATTTTATCTCCTCTCTGTAAGAGGCAAATGGCGCTGCAAGCGTCATGATAAGTAGCGGTATAGTCGCGATTAGGCCGATTATTAGGTGGATGTTGAAAATGATTTTGTTACGCTTGAAAAGCATATATCTCCTTTTAGATTTTAATAACGAATATTAATTTATTTTTTGTTAAGCAGAGATAAAATTTAGAAGATTATTTTTTAGTTATCTGGATGTGATTTTGGATTTTGCGGCTGGCAAAAGTAGCTCAAATGTTGAAATAGCTGCGTTTAGATCCTTTTTATCTAAAAATTTAAACGGCCTTAGCAGGTAGAAAAGTGGCTTAAATTTCACTATTAATCGCAAAGAGTGCTTGTAAATTTCGCTGCCATTAGCCTTAACGTACTCATCAATCGCCTCTTTTACAAGCTCGTTTGAAATTTTTTGTCGGTAGAGCTCGTGGATGAAAACTAGCAGATCACGACACTTTCTAAGCTCTAGATCATCGCTAAAAAATTTTGACTCAAAATCAATAAAATTTATCTCGTCATTTTTTATGGCGATATCCCTAAGTGCTGGGCGTCCGTGCACGAAATTTAGTGCGTGAAGTCCAGCTAATGCGCGGGCTGCTTTTAGTAAAATTTCATGCTTAAAATTTTCATCGGTGCTATATTTAAATAGCCTAGCAACTGGCTCGCCAACATCTTCTATAACGAAAAATTCATCACTTTTTAGCACTATTTTTGGAGCAGGAGCATTTGCCTCGTTTAAAATTTCAAGCTTTTTTATCTCAGCGGCAAATGACTTAAAAGGGTTTGGTTTAAAAATTTTAGTTAAAAAGCTGCCTTCGATGCTCTTTTCAATGCGCTTTAACCAAAATTTTTGCCCATCAAATTCAAAGCTAAATACACGCTCATCATAGTGATTTTTTAAAATTTCATTTACATATTGTTTTAAATTTTGCATGTTGTAAATGTAGCGAAAGAATTCTAAATTTTTACATATATTTGACGTAAAATTTCATGAAAAACGTGAAAATATTTGTTAGCAAAAAAAGAGAGTAAAATCATGGTGGAGTTAAGCGGGATCGAACCGCCGACCTCTTGAATGCCATTCAAGCGCTCTCCCAGCTGAGCTATAACCCCAAAAGATTTGGTATTTTATCTTTTTATGGCTTACATTTTTTTGAAAGTCGTTTTTATAAAATAAATTTTTAAGCAACTTTTGGGTAACATTGCAACCTTTAATGCGGGAATAGCTCAGGGGTAGAGCACAACCTTGCCAAGGTTGGGGTCGCGAGTTCGAATCTCGTTTCCCGCTCCATTAAATTTTGCCCGAGTGGCGGAATGGTAGACGCAAGGGACTTAAAATCCCTCGGTAGTTTTTACCGTACCGGTTCAAGTCCGGTCTCGGGCACCACCAAAACGGCGACATGGCCAAGTGGTAAGGCATGAGCCTGCAAAGCTTTGATCCCCGGTTCGAATCCGGGTGTCGCCTCCAACTTCAAAAATAACTACATAAAGGGTTAACGATGAAAAAATTGCTTTTAATAGTTTGTATGGCATTTTTTGCAGTAGGTTGTTCAAACACTTGGCACGGCGTAAAAGAAGATAGCCACAACGCCAAAGAATGGACTAAAGAAAAGATCAATGACGGCGCTAGCTACGTCAAAGAAAAAACAGAATAATTCTTAGTGGTTATAGCAAATTTTAAGCAAAGTTGGCTATAATCACAAATCTTTAAATCGGGAGATGGCTGAGCGGTCGAAAGCGGCGGTCTTGAAAACCGTTGAGGTGTGAAAGCCTCCTGGGGTTCGAATCCCTATCTCCCGGCCACTTCAAATTTAAAATCACTTTTTAATTTTTTAGTCATTTTTATTTTCAATTTTTTAGAACTTAATATAAATATGATCCGTGTTGAATTACAGCAAAAACTGTGTTCTTGGAAAAGCTAAAAATAGCAGAATTTTAATCTCAAAAAAGTGTGAGAACAAAGCAAATTTAATGCTTAGATGAAAATATACAAAAGTACCTTGGCGCTAAAGAGCAAGAGGCAATAAATGTGCCTTACCAGATGGAGAAACAAGTGTCGTTTTAAGTAATAGCAAGGTCGCTGTAAATGCCATAAAAGAGAGCGTCTTGCCAGAGGGCAAAAATGTAGAGGTTTTGACTATGCAGTCGATCAAGGGCCTTGAGGCGCAAAATGTCATCATCCACAACTTTTTGGCGTTTTTACAGACTATATATAAAAATGAAAGGGCGCTTTTTTATAGGAAAATTTACGTCTTGCTAACTAGAAGTCGTGAAAATTTATATATCTCGCTACCTAAAAATTTGGATGAAAATTTGCCAGATGAGATAAAAAAGGTGGTAGAGATCATCAAAAAATACGCCACTATCACACAAGACCTGCCTCCGAAAAACGAACAAATAAAAGAAAAATCAAGCCTAAAACTAGCCTCAATAAAGCCAGTTTTAAGGGACGTAAAAGATGGAGCCGAGCTAGTGGTGGCAGGCAGTCAGCTCTTTGCCATCATAGCTGGGCTTTTTGCATAGTAAATTTTAATGGCAGCCGCAGCCACAACCACATCCGCCACTTTGTTTTATCGCGTCAAAAACTGCGTCGTAGTTTGGCTCCTCTGTCACTTCAGGGACGATTTGCTTGTGAATTATTACGCCATCTTTGATGACAAAGACCGCTCTTGCAAGCAAGCCTTTTAGCGCCCCGTCACTCATCAGCATGCCGTAGTTTTGGGCAAATTCGCCATATCTAAAGTCGCTTCCCATGCGCAGGTTTGCTATGCCCTCAGTCGTGCAAAATCTCCCCATCGCAAATGGCAGGTCGTTTGAGATGATGCTAAGTCTAATGCCTTGTTTGCCAGCTACTTTTTCGTTAAATTTACGTGCTTCTGCCGCGCAAACACCAGTATCTAGTGATGGCAAGCAGACAAGCACCTCGATGCCGTTATTTCCGCCCACGCTAAATTCGCTAAGATCTTGCGCTACGACTCTTGCCTCAGGCGCATAAGAGCCGACAAATAGCTCGTTTCCGCTTAAATTTACCTCACTGCCTTTAAATTTTGTAGTTGCCATGATTTCTCCTTATCTTTTAGCTTTTTTAAACGCTTGATCAAGATCAGCTATTAGATCATCGACATTTTCGATGCCGATGGCTAGGCGAAGCAAATTTTGCTTTATGCCGATCTTGTCTAGCACCTCTTTTGGATATGCCTCGTGCGTCATCGTTGCAGGCCTGCAGATAAGGCTCTCTACGCCGCCAAGGCTCACTGCTAGATCAAAAATTTCTAGCGCTTTTACAAATTTATTTACATCATATTTTTCATCAAGCTCAAATGAGATAAGAGCGCCGATATCGCTTGCTTGAGCCGCTTGCATCTTGGCCTCTTGCTCGCTATATGAGCCAGGGAAATGCACCACGCTAACGGCGTCATTATCCTCTAAAAATTTGATGATCTTATGGGTATTTTGCGTTTGTCTGTCAAACCTAACGCTAAGAGTTTTAAGCCCACGTATTAGGTAGTATGCGTCCATCGGACTGATGATGCCACCAAGCGTATTTTTGGCAAATTTTATCTTTTCAGCCAAAGCATCATCGTTTAGCGTGACGATACCAGCGATCACGTCAGCGTGTCCGCCGATATATTTTGTGGCGCTATATACCACGATGTCAGCTCCATGCTCAAGCACTTTTTGATAGTAAGGCGTCAAAAATGTATTATCCACGATGACTAGAGCACCCTTTTTGTGAGCGATCTTTGAAATTCTAGCGATATCAGTAACTCTTAAGAGAGGATTTGAGGGAGTTTCGATGAAGATCGCTGCCACATCCTCGCTTATATCATCTTCGCTTAAAAAATTTAGATCATCTATAAATTCGCTCTTTATGCCGTGGCTTTCAAAAACTGTCGTGACATATCTATAAGTGCCGCCATAGACATTGCTATTTAGTAGGACTTTTTGCCCTGTTTTTATAAGGCTAAGTGCGGCTGCTGTTGCTGCCATGCCTGAGCCAAAGCTAAATGCGTATTTGCTACCTTCAACTTTAGCAAAGATATCATCAAATGCCTTTTTTGTAGGGTTGTTGCCACGTGAGTAGGCAAATTCTTGAAAATTTTCAAGGTCATCTTGTACGAAGGTGCTAGCTAAAAATACAGGCGGAACGACCGCTTTGTTTGGGTTGTTTTTAGCTTCGATGCCTTTTACGATTAGAGTGTCTAGTTTCATAAATTTCCTTTTTAAAAATTTACGAAATTTTACATGATAAAGATTAATTTTCCCCAAACCCACCCAAAATATAGCCAAACCAGTAAGTGGTAGTAAAAGTGCTTTTTAAATTTGCATTTGTAAGATTGCTAAGACTAAATTTAAGCTTTTGCCTGGTCTTCGCAAGCCGCCAATGTATGGTTTTTTACTCGCTTTTGGCTAAATTTTTACCATAAATTTTACTCTACTAGTTCAATCGCCCAGTTTGCCTCCTGAAGCTTCATCTCAAGCTCTCTGATCTCTTTTGAAAGCGCATCCACTTGCTTTTGAAGTGCGCTCACATCGACTGTGCTTAAAATTTTGATCTCGCTATTTGAGTAGAGATCGACCTTTTGGCTAGCACTCGTGGCAAACTCCCTAAGCACGTTTGCTTTTAGCGTCAAAGCGTCCTTTTTAGCGATCATCTCAGTTAGGCTCATGCCATCAAATTTAGCGCTTGAATTTGTTAAATTTATAGAGCAAATGAGCGTAAAAAGCTCGCTTGTTAGCTTGTCAAGCTCTTTTAAAAGAAGCTTTGGATCTTCGCTTGGACTTTCGTTTTCTTGCATTTTTGCGTTGCTAAGTAGCCTAACTTTTAGCTGTTCGATGCGCTTTTGCGTGTCATATCTTAGGATGAGGGCCTGAGCTAGTTTCATCATTTTTCCTTTTTTTGGTATTAAATTTTTAAACCATCTTAGTATCTTTTGGGTTATAATTGATTTAAAATTTTATTTAAGGAAAAGCTATGAAGTACGATTTTGACACATTAGTAAGCAGAGAAGGCACAAACTCATCAAAATGGCGTATGAAGAGCGATGTTTTGCCGATGTGGGTTGCAGATATGGACTTTAAGGCCGCACCTGAGATCTTAAGCGTCTTGCAAAAGCGCCTTGATAACGGCGTCTTTGGCTACTCTTTCATCCCAAAAGAGTGGAACGAAGCGATAAAGAGCTGGTGGCAAAGACGTCACAACGTGAGCTTAGAGAACGAGTGGATGTGCTTTTGCACTGGCGTCATACCAGCTATCTCAACTGCTATTAGGAGATTTAGCAGCCCAGGAGATCAAATTTTAGTGCAAGCGCCTGTCTATCACGTCTTTTTTAACTGCATCAAAAACAACGGACGTGAAATTTTATCAAACGACCTCGTCTATAAAAATGGCTCTTACGAGATCGACTTTGACGACCTCGAGGCAAAGCTAGCTCAGCCGCTAACTACAATGATGCTTCTTTGTAATCCTCACAATCCAATAGGCAAAATTTGGAACAAAGAGACGCTTAAAAAGATAGGCGAGCTTTGCTATAAGCACGATGTTTTGGTTATCAGCGATGAAATTCACTGCGATATAACTGATCCTGGGCTAAACTACGTGCCATTTATCAGTGTGAGCGAGGAGTGCAAAAACAACTCCATCACGTGCATCTCGCCTACAAAGGCCTTTAACATAGCTGGCCTTCAAAGCTCAGCCGTCGTCACGCCAAATGAAAAGATCAGATCAAGGCTAAATGCTGCCATCAACTACGATGAGGTCGGCGAGGCAAATGCCTTTGCGATCATCGCCGCAATTGCCGCGTTTAACGAGGGCGAGGCGTGGCTTAATGAGCTTAGAGAGTATCTTTTTGAAAACAAAAAGGTCGTCGCAAACTTTATAAAAGAGCAAGGCTTGCCAGTGAAGCTCCTGCCATCAAGTGCGACCTATCTTTTGTGGCTTGACTGCAGTGCGTTTTGCGAGGATTCGAGTGAGTTTATGAATTTCTTGCGCGATAAAGCCGGACTTTGGCTAAATGACGGCAACGCTTACAGGGGAGATAGATTTTTCCTTCGTATGAATATCGCAACGCAGCGTGAGAGGGTGCTTGAAGGGCTAAAACGCTTGCAAAATGGGATAAATTTATACACTTCAAAAAGATAAATTTTGGCTGGGTGGCTTTGAAATTTAAGCCGCCTTTGCTTGATACAAAATAGCTACTGAGGGCATTTTGAAGTAACAAATACTGCCCCCATTTCTTAAATATCAAAGTGAGTTTTCTGATAAATTTAAAGGCGAGATAGTCGTTTCTGGTTTCGTTTTATAGCGCTAAATTTAAAGTGAAAGCCACCGCATCAAAATAGGGCGGTCGCTAAAACCGAGTATTTTATGTCATTTCAAAGTTATAACCATCGCGCCTATTGCTTACTAAATTTAGCAACTCAAATTTGAAAAATAGAAATTTGAAAGTGAGATATCTTGCGCAGGCTTTAAATTTAAGAAAACTCACTTGCCAAAACGAGAATTTGAGCCGTTTAAGATCGTATTATCTTTCAAAAAGTGATTTTGCTAATAAATTTGATGGTTGTAAATTTATAAAAAAGGCCATTTGTAAAAACAAGTGTTTGCGCTCTCTTTATAATAATGATAAATTTGATAGTTAAATTTGAGTAAAAGTAGAAATTTAAAGGCGGGGGAGGTCCCGCCAGATATTATTTATGTAGTTCTTTTGTGTAAAACTCAACTGAGCCAAGGCCCTCTTTTAGCGCCCACTCGTAAGCTTGGCTTACAAATTCCCAGTTTATGTTCTCGTAAAATGTCTCTAGGTATTTTGGACGAGCGTTGAAGTTGTCGATGTAGTAAGCGTGCTCCCAAACATCAACGACTAGAAGTGGCACTTTGCCATCGCTTACTGGAGTTTTTGCGTTGCTAGTTTGCACGATCTCTAGTTTTTTGCTGCTTGGGTCAAATACAAGCCACGCCCAGCCTGAGCCAAAAAGTGTTGTAGCTGCTTTTAAAAACTCCTCTTTGAAGTTTGCGAAATTTGCCTCGATCGCAGCTTTTAGCTCACTTGACATCTCGCTTTTTTTAGCGATGCAGTCCCAGTAAAAGTCGTGGTTATAAACTTGAGCGACGTTGTTGTAAAGGCCGCCTTCGCTATTTCTTAAGATCTCGTAAAATGATGCGTTAGCAAATTTTGTATCTTTTATGAGATTGTTTAAATTTGCAACATATGTCGCGTGGTGCTTGCCGTAGTGGTATTCACAGGTTTTAGCACTTACTACTGCGTTGTGGTTTGCGTCAAACGGAAGTTTTCTTAGTTCAAACATAATAATTCCTTAATAATAAAATTTGTTATTTCGCATTATAGCCACAAAAGATTAACAAACAAAATCTTTCAAAATTTAAGCCAAAAATAGGGCGTTTTTATAAAAGCTAATTTTTTCATTTATAAAAGATGAGTGAATTTGCTTTACAAATTTATGGTTAAAAGAGTGAAAATTTATATCCTAAAAGTGCAAATTTAGCTTTGCTAAAGAGAGAAAAGTAAATTTAAATTGCTCTAAATG
>NZ_JAAKZB010000023.1:0-27641 GCF_015229965.1 Campylobacter concisus | reverse complement strand
AAATTACGTAGTCTAATAAAATATATAATGTAATTATTACCTATTTTTTTGGACTTTTGATGTCTTGTTTTATACTAAAATTAAAAATTTGTTAAGCCATTTTATTTAAATATAGATTAAACAAAACATAATAATCATCTATAGAAAAATTAAAGTGAGTAATAAATTATTATCAATAAAGTATGTTAGTCTTCCTATAAGTTGCCAGTAAAAAATAGTTTTATGGGTAGATATTTTTATTTTTAGCAAATTCCTCAAATTTTTATAATTATGGACATAAAAATGTCTTTTATGCCGAGTAAAATAGTTCCAAATAAAAGCAAAAAGGAGCTTGTCGTGGAAAAAGAGAATTTTTACGTAGATAGTGAGATATATGAGCTTACGACACTTTGGACGCTTCGTGCTATTTTTGATCTCGGAGGAGAAAGAGAGTTGTTAAGAAGCAGATATGACGATGTTTTAGAGTTTTTGGGTATCGAGTCAAAAGAGCCCAAAGAAGAAGAGATCCAAAATCTTAAAAACAGACTTGAAATTCTTGAAAAAAGTCGAATTTCATGCGAGCTAAAAGACCTTGAACACAACTTAAATTTACTTCAAGAAAATTTAGGTCTAAATAGTACCGAGAGAGATATTTTGAGATTTGTCGCGATCATGTACAACTACGAAGTGATATCTAATGCTTGCAGTTTACTAGGAGATCTAAACAATATACAAGCCATAAAAGCCATCTCAAAGATACTAAATTTAAACTTTGGCGATATTCAAAAGGCCTTTAGAAAAGATGGAGTCTTTGCCAAGACTTCGATAATAAGACTAGACACTAATACGCATAATCTAAAATATAAAATCGATGTCATAAACAATAACTTTATGGGTGATTTGTTTGTTAAATGCGAAAGCATGGATGAGATATTTGAAAGTGCGGTAAAGCCATGTAGCAAGACAAATTTAAATACAAAAAACTACCCACACATAAAAGAAGATGTGAAAATTTTGCTCTCGTTTCTAAAAAGTGCCGTTAGCAAAAAGCAAAAAGGAGTAAATGTGCTCCTATATGGCTCAGCAGGAACTGGTAAAACTGAGCTTAGTAAAGTGATAGCTAGTGAACTAAATTTGAAGCTTTATGAAGTAGCTTATGATGACGGAGATGGATATGCAAATGAGTATCAAAGACTAAGATCGTATTGCCTTGCACAAAATGTATTATCTGCTGGATCAAATTTGCTGATGTATGATGAAGCAGAAGATATATTTAACACAAATAACGACGAAAAAAGACAATACGGCAAAGCCTTTATAAACAGATCTCTCGAGACTAACGAGTTGCCTACCATCTGGATAACAAATAATATTTATGATATGGATGACGCCGTCATTAGAAGGTTTAACCTAGCTATAGAGGTAGGTATACCAACTGAAAATGTGCGAACAAAGATCATAAAACAATATAGCGAAAATTTGATAGATGATAAGCTCATAAAAAAGCTAGCTAAAAATCAATTTATAGCTCCAGCACTCATCAGCAACGCGAGTGCTGTCGTTTCAAATTTAAACACAAAGGACAAAAATAAAGCCTTTGAGCGAGTAATAAACAACACTCTAAAAGCACAAGGCTATGGTGAGATAAAAAAAGATGTGAAAAAGAAAAAAGTAAAAACAAAAGATGATCTGCCAAGTAGCTACGATCCAAATTTTGTAAACACGGACTGTGATCTAAATGAGCTAATGCTAGGTATAAAAGCAAGCAAAAGTGCCAGGATCTGCCTTTACGGTGTGCCAGGAACTGGCAAAAGTGCCTATGCTAAATTTATCGCCAAAAGCCTAAGAAAGCCTATCATCATCAAAAAAGGTAGCGATCTTTTGTCTATGTGGGTCGGAGGAAACGAACAAAATATAGCGGAGGCTTTTAAAGAAGCCAAAGATAAAAAGGCAGTGTTAGTTTTTGATGAAGTAGATAGCTTTTTGCAAGATAGAAGTAGTGTGTCTCATAACTGGGAGATAACTCTAGTAAATGAGATGCTTGTGCAAATGGAGAGCTTTGATGGCATCTTTATCGCCACGACAAATTTGATAGATAATCTTGATAAAGCCTGTCTTAGAAGATTTGATCTAAAGCTTGAGTTTGGCTACTTGCTGCCAGAGCAAGCGCGAAATTTGTTTAAAAAAGAGTGCGCCTTGCTAAAGGTCAAATTTGACGAAAACACAGCGAAAAAGGTTTCAAATTTGGGCTTGCTAGCGCCAGGAGACTTTGCTAGCGTGAGAAGACAAGCTAAATTTAGACCTATAAAAAATAGCGACGACTTTTGCCATAGACTTGAGCTTGAAGTCGCACTAAAAAATGAAGAAAAGAGTATGAAGATAGGGTTTTAGGGACTATCCCTAACGAGGTATTTTTGTCTGACTTATCAGACAAAAAGTATCCTTGCCCAGATGGAATAGAAGATAGCTTTTTAATAGATGATATCATATGTAAGCAAATAGTGAGCTGGTTATGAATTTTGCTTTTTATTCTCTATTGATCAATTTAAGACAAGCTAAAGAATATATAGTGAAATCTTAAAAACTATTGCACAAAATTTACATCCAGCCTATATCCCGCAGCATTTGCATAGGCATTTAAAGTAGAGATTGTTGGGGAAATTTTAGAGTTTAGGCTCTCTAGTCTTGAGATGTTGCTTTTACTAGTATTCATTCTGCTAGCTATCTCTTCTTGAGTCAGATTTGCCGCTTTTCTGATCTTAATAAGCTTTAACTTTAAATCAAATTCAACTTCAAGTTTATCGTATTCTTTTTTTACCTCGCTTCTTTTTAGAGCTTTTTCTTTAAACTCCTCAAAAGTTGGTCTCATCTTATCTCCTTTGCTCTTTGTATGATGATCTTCATATCTTTTTTAGGGATAGCATCTGATTTTTTAATGAGCGTATGCAAAATCACTATTTCTCTATTTATGACATTTACAAAGACACTTCTTGCGATACCTTCTTTGCCTTTTGCCCTAAACTCAAATAGTCCATCGCCAAGAGGTGCGCTATGAGGTCTGCCTAAATTTGGTCCAACCTCCCTAGCCATTTCAAGTATGCGAAGTAAATTAGCCAAAATAGTATCTGGCAAAGACAGTGTCTCGTATTCAACGCTCTTATCATAAAATGTGATTTTCCATAATTACTCTTTCATGCCGGCTATATTATCATTTTTGATAACTTATTGTCAAATATGATAACTTTTTAAGAACACTCACCCTTTCCCTCCTTGATCAAATTTTACCTCTTCAACTAGATCCTTTAGAATTTTTTAGAGTTATTGACTCATCGTAAGTGCTTACAGCGTTCTTTGTTAGGTTTAATATCACAATTACTAGCTAGAATAATTTTTATTTTAAAAAACTAATACCGATTTTTCTTCGTTAAATCATTTTTTCAAATCTTTTGAAATTTTAGACACTATTTCAGATTTTGTGTTATATATTCTAAAAAGATATAATCCCCGCCCTTTAGGCAACTCTTGTTCTATTTGGCTTATCTTGCTCAAGCATAAACTCTAATACAAAAACCCAAACAGCCACAATGGTATCTTATTGCCGACACCTACTTCAATATCATCTGCTGCTATAAAAGAATTTGGCATATCCTTAATCTGCTCAAAGCCTTTTTTGGCTCCACCTATTTCAAAGACAAATTCGCCTACTATAAAATCTCCGGCTTTGCCTGAGTAAATTTCAGTAATATTTCCAAGCTGATTGGCAAAAAACGTCTCTCTCACATTTCCTATATCGGGGCTGCTTATATACATTAAATTTGTATTTTCAAGGTAAATTTTATCCGCCTTATCCATATTTTTTATAGCTAGTTCGTTTTTCATTAAAAGCCTTATTAGCCCAGCGCTATCAAGCATAGCAAGATACTCTTTTAGCGTCCTATCATCCCTTATATCAACAAGCGATTTTAGGCTTGAGTAGTTTGGCTGATATGGGACGTTCGTGCTTATAGCATGAGTTAAGATCTTTAGCTTTCTTGCCGTATTGCCGTTTAAATTTGGATATATGCTTAAAAGATCGCTATCTATCGTAGCTTCTATACTTTGTCTTAGAGTCTGATAAAAGGCAGTATCATTTGGCATATCATTATAGTATGGGTAGTAACCCGCCTTTAGATATTCTCTAAAAAGTTTAATAACTGCTAGATCTTTTTGCTTTAAGACGTTATTGATATTAACAGCTATTTCCTGATGGTTTGCAAGTAAATTTTCAAGCTCAATAGCTTCTAAATTTATACCATACCTTAGCCCTAGATACTCCCTAAAACTCATTCCACTCATCTTATATACTATCGCTCTTCTACTTAGATCATGGGAGCTTTTTAGCACTTCAAGAGCAGACGAGCCTGTAGCTACTATGTTTAGATCTTTAAAATTATCATAGGCAAATTTTAATACAGCAGATATATCCTTACTCTTATGAATTTCATCCAGATATAGATTTTTTCCGCCATTTAATACAAACTCTCTTATAATCGAGGTTATATCGTTTGATATCTCTATATCATCTAAGCTTAGGTAAAGACTATCTTTGTTTTTACTAGCTAGCTGAGCTAGTGTAGTTGTTTTACCTATTCCTCTTTGTCCCAGGATAACGATAAGTCTATGAGATAAGTCCTTGGAGTCTATAAAGTATCTTTTAAATTTATGGTTGTTTAACCTTATAAGGTCATTGCTCTTTAAAAAAAGTTGATCTAGCATATTATCCCTTTATTATGTAATGTAATACAATTATATCATAAAAGGGTATGTAATAGACTACAAATATAGTTGATCTTAAAAGCCTAAACGCTTCTTTATTGTAAATGGCTATATACATTTACAATAAAAAGTACTCACCCTTCCCCTCCTTGATTAAATTTTACCTCTTCAACTAGATCCTTTAGAATTTTAGGAGTTACTGGCTCCCCATAAGTATTCATAGTGATTTTATATTGTTGTTCATGTCCTACCAGGGCAGCTATATGCTCAACCCTTTGGCCACTTTGGATGAGCTTGTTTATAAAAGTGTGCCTAAATGAGTGAAATGTTCTTGTTTTATCACCATCTTTTATAACTTTAGTATTGATCTTTTTTCTAAAATATTCAGAGAAGTCTTTATTATCACAGCTAAATAGCCTAACTGCTTTACCACATTTCCTAGCTAGCTTCTTTTTACTCTCTATAAATTCAAACAGCCCAATTCTACTTAACTTAGAGTGTATAGGAACAATCCTTGCAGAGTTTCTAGTCTTTAAAGTCTTGCTCTTACCAGTTTTTACATCTATTTTTGTATTTAAACTAAAGCATACTATGTTATATTTTTCAACTATATCATCTGTGTTTAGCTGTATTATCTCATTTAGTCTCATGCCAGAATAAGCTGCTATATGAGTAACGAAAAATAGCTCATCTTTGCTAATTCTTTGACTTTTGGTATCACCACTTGATCTAATCTTACTAACAATATCCAAAAGTGCGTTTACGTCACTATCTTCATAAGGATTTTTATTTGTAACGTCATCTTGGTTTAAATCTATTTGTAGATCCACCGCTGGGTTCTTATCTATATAGTCGCTATCGTAGCAGTATTTAAAAAACTCACTAACTCTAACAATATACTTCTTAATGGTTGATTTAGAAATTTTTGGTCTATCTTTTGCTAAAGCTATGATCTCATCTATGCTCTTATCTTTATAGAGACTATTTTGAGAGAGTTTGGTTGGTAGTTGCAGCAAGACATTTCTAAAATTTAGCAAGTCATCTCTTTTTATCTTTTTGATATCTAGTTCATCACCAAAATTCATAGACATTAGCCGTCCTACATGTCTAACAAGACCAAATGTGCTATCACTCCAGTTGTTTGAAATGCTTGTGTTTGATACATAGTTTTCAAATGCGCTCTTTAGCGTGAGCATGTCAGCTTTGCTTTCGTTTTTAGCAGTTGAGTCTAGCTGCGATATAAAGCTTTTAGCTCTATTTGAGAAGAGCTTTTGAAAGAAATTTATAGCTTCATTAAAAGTCATGTTACTAGCATCACTTGTATCATCTATCGCAAGATCTTTAGCCTCAATATCACTTAAAACTATGCCTTTATCTTCATATTTATCTGCCTTATATAGCTTCACCTGACCACCAAAGGTAGGATCATTTAAATTTCCATACCCAAATTTTAGATCATCACTTAGCTCGTTGTCTCCATCTGGTGATAACTCACAACCAAATATTCTTAGGATATCGTTTTGTGTGAGTGCTCCCTTTTGTTTAGCTAGCTCATTTATAGCATCTCTTAGATCACAAATAGAGTGTTTTAGAGATTTTTTAGTAAAAGGTAGCACCAAATTCTGCTTTTTTAAAGTCTCTATGTCGTCTTGATAGCTATCTATGTTAGCCTCTTTAACACCTTTTGCTATCTCTTCTTTGGTGCCATTATCTAAATTTGTGCTCTTATGTTTTTTACCAAGTGGCACAAATGCTTGTTGCTTATCATTTAGTAGCTTTTGGTTTTTGCACATCTTATATGATATGTGATTTATGTTATCTATCGTTGCCTCAAGCACTCTTTTGCCAAGAAGCTTTTTGGTCTGAGGATCGGCGCAAGATAGCTTTTTGCAGATATCATCAACCTCTTTTGATATGGTGCTGGGCAAGCTATCTTCTTTTAAACTCTGTTTTAAAAACAAATTTAGTGATAGTAGTCCATCTAAATTTATATATCTGCCAAGCATATCATGCTCTTTGATACTTTTGGCCTCCTTGGCTTTTAAAAGCATAAGCACCAAGTGCTCTATAAGTTCGCTGCTCAAATTCATCTTCCATGCCTTTTTGATCGCGTTAAAAATTATAGAGTAGATCTTAGCACGATTTTTTGCTGTATCAAAGCGTTTTGTGAGGAAGGAGGTTATGTATTCGGTTTTATTACCAAAATAAGGCCTCAAATATAGAGGAATAGCTACTCTAAAGTAGTATATGCCATTTCGTTTGACTAGATATTGCATCTTTGTTACCTATGCAATATAACTTTGTAGCAAAATGTAGCAGATACTTGGTGTGAAACTGGCTGTGTGCCGTCTTTTTGGTGCTTCAATAAGGTTTATTTTTAAACCCTCATAAGCCGGAGGTCGGGAGTTCAAGTCTCCCCCGTGACACCATAGATGTCCTACTTATCGATACTTTAACTGCCCTTTTTGCAGTTTCCCTTTCTTTAAAATTTCCTAAAAGTATGGTACAGTTTTTATAAAAAGTGGTACATTTTTTCAGGATAGATTTATTTTACAAGATGATTTCTATAAATTTGCTTTTATTTTTACTGATAGATAAAATTTTTATCTCAAAGTGAACAAACTTAAATTTATCTCACTCTTAAATTTTCGGCACAACTTTTGCTTACTCTTTGAAGCTAAATTCAAGGAGTAAGCTATGAAAATCTCTTATAACTCCATCTTAACAAAACAACACTACCAAAAACATACAAAAAGCGAAGGCTTTGCAAATTTCTTGCCTAACACTCCAAATATAAATTCAATCAGCCAAACCACTACTCCTAAAAATGACTTTGTTTCATCTAGTAGTATCGACTCTCTTTATCAGGCTAAATTTACTTCACAAGAGGGTTACGGATATAGTGTAGATGCTAAAGGATTTATGGGGGTTGATTTTAACAAGGCTGCAGGCCTGCCACAGGACTTTAAAATCCACAAAAGCACACTTGATGCGATAGTGCTGCACAATCAAAAGCACCCAAATAGTATAAATTTTTCAATGGAAACAAAAAAAGATAATGCGCTCTTTGGAGAGGATAGTTTTGCAAATATCGATCTAGCAAATACCATCAAGCAATACTATAAAATTTTTGATCAAATTTCAGCTGGAGTTATTAGTAAGGGTAAAGAATTTTACTCAAATGAAGATCTAGCAAAGATGCCAAAGGGCTACTTTTCAAAAGATAAAAAAATAGATTATTCCGAATATCTAATGGGTAGGATGACAAGTGACGAGATAGATGGACTAACTGATAGAAGCAATGAAAAGATAACTCATATCTTTAGAACAGCTCAAGATGCAGACGACGCACGTAAGCTAATGAATGATCTAAGTGATATAAATGTAGAAGTCAATGGAAATTTCCTTGACTTCTCTCCAGAAGTGATGACAACTGAGCATACTATCCCTTATATGTGGGTTAGTAGTGCTGGGTATGACTTCAAGCCTGATATGTCTGTGTATGATAATGAACAAGGCTATACAAAGGAGCAAATCTTTGTAGCATTTTTGAAAAACGAGCAAGGTCTTGTGCTACAAGGTGGCACAACAAGGATTACTGATGAGGCTCGCAATGTATATAGAGACACACTCATACTTACAAAACAAGATAGGAGTGAGATAGGCATACCAAAGGCTTATTATGATGAGATACTATCTGGCAAGAAAGATCTAAAAGATATACTAGCTAGGATTTTAAAGCTTAGAAATTTAGAGCTTAAAAAAGATCAAACACTCGAGGGGCTAGCAAGCAAGATAATGGACGTTTTAAAAGAATTTGATGAGAGGACGAAGACAAGAGAGCTATAAAAATATATAACATAGTAGGCATTCGCTCTAAGCCCTTTTAGCTCCCATACTACTAAACATTTTTTACTTTTGCCGATATAAGATATATATTTTAAAAGGATTTAAAATGAATATATCACCAAATTTAGAGCCCATAAATATAAATTTACCCAAAGATATGATCTATTCAAGGGTCCTTCTTGGCGTAGATAGAGTGCAAACTTTAGACAATACAAATTTAAAGTCTGAGCTTAAAGACATCGCTACTAAGCTTATCTCAAATAGCACTTACTCTATCATCCAAAGCGCCAGCACCAGTGGCGTGAAGTCGGAGCATTCTAAAACAGATAGTGGGACAAACGATGCTTTTTCTTATGTGGATATCCAGCGGAGGAACTGGGACAAAAAGGACTTTGAAAACAAATATCTCTTTGGCGAAGATGCCTCAGCGCTAAGGAAAGTGGATCAAACTAGCACCTATTTTTCATCTATAAATTCAAAAACTTCCATTAAGCCCATTGCGGCAGCAGATACTAAATTTACAAATTTAAATGACTATGCCTATGAAAAAACGATAAAAACCTCACTGGGTGATGTAGAGGTCTTTTTGGATCTTTATGACGATAATGACAAACTAGGCATAGGCAAGCTAGATGCAAATGGATTTTTATTTAACTTTGATAGCAACAAGGACGGAGTGATAAATTCTGGTGATAAATACTTTGATAAGCTAAAGGTTAGAGGCTACGATAAAGACGGAAATGAGAAAATTTTCAAACTAAGCGAAGTTGTAAGTGAGATAAACCTTAACGACTTTATTAAAAAGGATATCAGAAATTTAAGCCATGAGGCTATGGACTTTGCTAGCAAAAACACGGTTGATTACAGAGTTAGTTTAAACAACTCAAACCCTTATACTCTATTTTCAGCCGAGTATCGCTACCAAAAGATAGACAAAGAAGAGACTAATAAATTTTTCAAAGAGCATGCAGACCAAGACGGCTGGGTAGATCTTAGGGATAATAAGATATTTAACGAAGAGAGCGGCTTAAACAACTTTGCCTATGAGAAAGTTGGCTTTGACGGCAAGAAAAAGCTTAGCGAGTTTAGCCCTATCATAAAACCTTCTGGGTCTAAACAAGATGAGAGCTTTTCATACGCAGGCTATCAAAAAGATAGCTTTATGAAATTTTATAACGACTACCAAAAAGAGTCTAGCGCTCACAGCAAAGATGTAGAGTGGATAAGCAAAAATTTAAAAGAAAATGATGTAGAAGACGCAGATGATCTCATCTCAAAGCTAAAAGCCACAAAGTCATCTTATATGATCGCTATGCAGAGTGAGTTTGAAAAGGCAACTGGGCTTGATTTTAGCCTAGAAAATTTAGAAAGAGTAAAGCATGCTTTTGAGAGTGATACGAGCAAGGCCGCAGCTGCTCTAAAGGACACAGATAGCGTAATAGCTATGAAGCTAAACAAAAATGGCACTATCACGCTTAAATTTGATAGTGGAAGAGAGCTAGAGGTAAAAGAAATTTATAGTGACACTGGCAAGCTAATAAGCAAAGATGACAAAGATAGCAAAAGAGCAAGTATAAATTTAGATGCTAAGAGCATGAATGATGTAGAACTAAACAGACTTGACTTTAAAGATATAGGCATAAAGCAAGATGATAAGATATCTAGCCTAAAAGAGCTTGGAGCAAAGCTCGTTAAAAACCTCTCTGATAAATTTACAAGTAAATTCCTAATCGGACTTGAAAACGGCAAAAGCATCACCACTAAAGAAATTTACAACATCACTTATCTTGAAAACGACCTAAAATTTAAAGAGCTATCTAGCAAAGATAGGCTTTATAAAAAGGTAGATACGAGAGTTTAGGAGTAAATTTATGCAAACTAAAAACCTTTGTAAAATAAATCTTTTCACAAAAAAGACGATATCTTTGGTATGAAGCTAAAAGGATATTAGATGATAAACGCACTTGGTAGCTACCCATTAAATTTAGAACAGAACATAAAGGTATCAACCAAAGTTGCCACCAAACAAACGAGCTCAGAGCTTTTAGGCTACAAGGTAGATAAGGATGGCTACTTTACAGATGAGTTTAATAAACAAGCTGGCATACCAAGTAATTATAAAATCCACTCAAGCACGCTGGAGTCATTAGTCAGATCAAACGACATAATGGACCCAGACATCAAGAATTTTAAAAGTATCGATATAGCTAAAACAGTTGGCAACGCTTATAGGTTGCTAGCTCAAGTAGTTGGCGAAGATACACTAAGCTCAAAAGAAAGCTTCAGCGCAGATGATATAAGAAATTTCCCTCAAGGCTTTTCTTATGATCGACAAAGCCTGCAAGTAGATAAAAGATACGCTAGTGCTAGTGAGTATTCTGCGGTAGAAGATAGCTTTGTGCATACGCCAACAAAGACCATAAGCACGCTTTTTTACAATGGCTCTTTGTCTATTGCGGCAGACAAGCAGATACATCCAAAAAATGTAACATACATCTTTAACAACGCAAATGGTGGCAAAGAAAATACGGTCATTGGTATATTTATGGATCCACACGGAGAGAAATACACTAACAAAGATGGATCTATAACCAAAGGCGGTCTCATAGCTGGTGTGCTAAATCACAACCTAGACATATACGAGGGCGAAACCACTGCGATAGGAAAATATGGCGGCTATGATAAAAACATCAACACAAAGGAATTTCAAAGGTCATTTAACGCCTTTAACGCTATGTGGCAAATGGCTTATGGGGTAAATTTCTCAAAAGCAGATGATGGTGCTGTCTCTATGCTGCCTGATTATATGCAAGATTATGTAAGACACAGACAAAGCCTTGATAAATTTAGCGACCAAGAAGACGAACTATCATTTAAAAAGATGATGGAGCATAATCTAAAAATGCTAAAGCTACTCTTTGGCGAGATAGATAAAGATGGTAAGAAGAGTAAAGACTTTATGGATAGCTTTTTGAAATTTAGTATGTCACCTTTAAATTTAATAAAAGAGCTAAATGAAAACCCAGCTGGAAAATATCTAGTAGATATGCTCGGCATAAAAAGAGACGTTGATATAAAGGCGTAAATTTAAAAGAAACTAAGGATAGTAAAATGCAAATTTCTAATAATCTTTCAACCCCTAACTATCTCTCAAGAGAGAACATAGCAAGAGAGATGGGCTTTAAATTTAATGATATAAACGAGATACTTAGTAACGATATGGGTCATGGCATGACATTTCCTAAGTATATGAGCCTAGACGATAAAGCTAAAGCAAGGGAATACGATAGATATGATCACTCACTTACTGGCTTCGTAAAAGGTGAAGGAGAGGCGAGAGTAAGCATACTTGGCAAGCTAATGGGCTATGACGACGCTTTTTCAAAAGATAAGATAGATGAGCTAAAGAAATTTATAGATGATAGCGGTGCTTTGGGGCTTGAGAGAGCTTTTGGTGACTCAGAGACTTTATCTGTTAACGAATTTATAAAAAGATATACCAGAAAGCATGGTTTCTCTGACTTTACCTTTGGCGGAACAAAAACAGCCGAGTTACTTGATAGCGATATGAGCGTTGATGAGTTTAAAGCCAATTGGACTAAATTTGCACTAAATGAGCGCTTTGGTTTAGAGCTTGACGAGGAGCTAGCAAAAGAGACTATAAATTCTATCAACGATCTTGAAGCACAAAACGAAGAAGATAAGAAAGAGAAGAAATTTACACCTATACAAGTTACTAAAAAATCTCAAACCTATAAGCTTGAAGCTGATGAGAGATTTAAGGAGCTTTATAAATTTATAAAGAGTGAATTTGATAATGGCAAGAGCATGTTTGAAATTTTAGAAAAAGTGGCAAAGCTTAAAGTGGATAAAACAGCATAAGGGGGAACTGAAATGTTTATTACTACCTACAATGGATCGATGCAATATAAAGAAATTTTAGATGACTACATAGCTCACGGCAATAAAAATTTATCCGCCGAAGAAGAGAAAGCAAAAGTTGATGCTTATATGCAAGGACCATTTGGTGTTGGGTTAGATAAGATAATCGGCATAGAAGAAGGAACGGAAGACTGGATAACAAAAACCATAGATAAAATAGATGGTATGCTATCAAACAAATACACCCCAGAAGAGCGAAAGGCTCTATACGGAAAATACCCAGAAACCATAGAAAAAGCGATAGATTGGGAACTTCAAGGCTATATGGATTTTCTGAGGGATAACTCTATAGACGGCAAACCAACAATAGAAGGTAAGATGATAGGTCTTGGCACAAAAGAAGAGGAGGCTGACCTAAGAGCCTTTATGGATAGCATGTCTTCTCTTTATCCAAACTATAACGATGAATCTCTTAACCTTTTAAAAAGGACTGATCTAAGCATAGATGAATTTAAAACATTATTTGCCAAAGCAAGAGAAAAAGCTACAAAGGATGTTGAAGAACAAAGAAAGCAGATAATCAAAGAAGAACAAGAATACAATGCAAATTTCGCTAAAGAGCAAAATGAGAAGAAATTTAAACCTATGCAGGTTAAAAAGAAGTATGAGACCTATGATATAAACAAGGATCAGAAATTTCTCTATGCAAGAGAGCTTTTAAATTTCAAAGAAAAAAGAGGCATAGACGTCTTAGAGCTTATGCAAAAGATAGACAAGAAGCAAATTTTAAATAAGATGGCTTAAATTTAAAGGATATTAGATGATAAACGCACTTAGTAGCTACCCCTTAAATTTAGAGCAGAACATAAAGGTATCAACCAAAGTTGCCACTAAACAAACGAGCTCTGAGGTTTTAGGCTACAAGGTAGATAAGGATGGCTACTTTACAGATGAGTTTAACAAGCAAGCTGGAATTCCAAGTGATTATAAAATTCACTCAAGCACGCTGGAGTCATTAGTCAGGATAGAGACGCAGTCTGACTATATGCAAAGGACTTTTGATAGCATCGACATACTAAAAACCGTAAATAATGCCTACAAAATCCTCTCCCAAGTAGTTGGCGAAGACACACTAAACTCAAAAGATAGCTTTAGCTTAGATGAGATAAGAAATTTCCCTCAAGGCTTTGAGTATAACCGCCAAAGCATGCAAGTAACAAAAATTAATAACTCCATTCATGAATTTGGCTCGGCTGCGGCTGATTTTAACGGCAAAGAGTCAAATAAGCAGATGATAAGCACGCTTTTTTTCAACCCAAGCTTTAAAGGAGGAGACGGCAGACAGCCATTAAAACCAACAACTGATATCTTTAATAACAACAATGGCGGCAAAGAAAACACGGTCATTGGTATATTTATGGATCCGCATGGAGAGAAATACACTAATAAAGACGGCTCAATAACTAAAGGCGGACTTATAGCAGCCGTTATAAACAATAACCTTGATGTGAGAGAGGGCGAGACAACAGTACAAGGCAAAAGAGAAGGCTATGATAAGAGCGTAGATAGTAAAGAATTTAATAGAGCTTTTGAGCTGTTTGAACTTATGGGCGAGATGAAATTTGGACCTGGCTTTATAAATGCTACTGATAATGACATAGCTGGCATGCCTAAATATATGCAAGACTACATCAGATCTAAAAGAGACTTTATCTATATCGACTTACAAAGTGGCTTTGTCAGCACTCCTGAAGATAGACGTAGGGGATATGAAGAAGACGAACTCTCATTTAAAAAGATGATGGAGCATAATCTAAAAATGCTAAAGCTACTCTTTGGTGAGATAGACAAAGATGGTAAAAAGAGCAAAGACTTTATGGATAGCTTTTTAAAATTTAGCATGCCACCTTTAAATTTAGTAAAAGAGCTAAATGAAAATCCAGCTGGAAAATATCTAGTAGATATGCTTGGTATAAAAAGAGATGTTGATATAAAGGCATAAGGGGGAGTTAAAATGATAACTAGCATAAATGGACTTAGCAACACACCGATACAAGATAACACTATCCAAAAAGAAAATGCAACAGAAAATGTAGCCAAAGAAGGCAAGCAAGACAAAAACGCTACCGAAGAAAAATTTGACTACTCAAAGAATCTTTTTAAACCATGGAGCGAAACTATAAAAGAATTTATAGATATAGACAAAAGCAAAGAGGGCTGGATAGCAGATACTATAAATCGAATTGATAATATGCTGTCTGATTATACCATTCAAGAAAGACGAGCTTTATCAGCAAAAAGAGAGCCAGAAAATATGGAAGAATTTAGAGTTCGCGAACTCCAAGATTACATGGACTGGTTGCTTACAAACTCTATAGACGGCAAACCAACCATGATGGGCAAACTAATAGGTCTTGGCACAAAAGAAGAAGAAGATGAACTTGATGCTTTTATGGAAACTATGTCTTCTCTTTATCCAAATAATAACAAGGAGTCGCTTAGTCTTTTAGATAGAACCGATCTAAGTATAGATGAATTTAAGACTTTATTTGCCAAAGCAAGAGAAAAAGCTACAAAGGATGTTGAAGAACAAAGAAAGCAGATAATCAAAGAAGAACAAGAATACAATGCAAATTTAGCCAAAGAGCAAAGTGAGAAGAAATTTAAACCTATGCAGGTTAAGAAGAAGTATGAGACCTATGATATAAACAAGGATCAAAAATTTCTCTATGCAAGAGAGCTTTTAAATTTCAAAGAAAAAAGAGGCATAGACGTCTTAGAGCTTATGCAAAAGATAGATAAGAAGCAAATTTTAAATAAGATGGTTTGATGGATAAAGCAAAACGAGGATCATCCTCTATCTTGTCATAGGATGACTTAGTGGCGGCTTGCACTAAATACAAAGATAAATTTAAACCTTTTTATCGACAACCTTTTTACCATTTTCTTCAAGCTTTTGCATGATACGAAGCACATCGATACCACGTTCTCTCTCAAGCTCTTGAAGCTTAAGTAAATATGAAAATTTTTCATCCTTAGTAAAGTCATAAGTTTCAGTGTTTTTGCTATGTCCCTGAATAGGCTTAAAATTTTCTTCTTTTATGTCATTTGAGCCTGGCTCATTGTTTTTATTATTTAAAATTCTTTGAGCTTCTTCATTCATAGCATCTACTTGTGCGAAAAAAACTTCATTGCTCTTTTCTAGCTTCTCTGCCATCCTTGCTCTATCTTGTAACCAGCGTTCTTTAAATTCACTGATGCTCAGATCAGCTGAGTTTAACAGCTCATCACTAATATCATCAGATATCATTGGCATAAAATCGCCTGTCTTGCTCTCTTGTATAAAACGCAATAAAGAATTTGCTTCGTCCTTGCTTATCGAGTTATCAAGTCCTGTTGCTTTACCCCAAATGGTTATCCTACCATCAGCTGCAATACCACTCATGTAGTTACCAAAAATGCGCTGTAGAGCGCTATTTGCTACAGCGTTATTGCTATCATCGTTTATTTTATTTTTATCAGGTTGTTGCTCTACTTTTGCTTGTATGTTTTTCTCTTCCGCTCCAGCTGGCTCATACCTCATATTTTGATATGTAAATCCATTTACACTGCTTATCATATTTAAAAGCCTTTTGTATTTCTTAGTTTGTAAATCGACCTTTCAATAATTTAGTTTATATATAACTTATCTCTACACAAAAGTCTTGCTAATAGAACTTATCCTCTCACTCCAAGAATTTGCTAGAGAATTTATATCTTCGCTAGTTGGCTTAAATTTCTCATATTCGTTTGAGGCAACACTTTCTGCGCTAATGTTCTTTGATCTTGCATACATCAAAAGCGTTAGCTCTTTAAGTCTTTCTTTTATGAGCGCTTTTATGCTCTCGTTGTCCTTGCCCACCTTTTCAAAATCCACAAAGTACTCTTTATGCTCTCCAGTGCTTGAGATATCATTTAAGGCAGCACTGCTCAGCTTAGTCTTTGCACTATCACTTGGCAGTGGTCTAGAGCTGCGCAAAAATCCCATAAAAAGAGCCTCTTTGCTGTAACCTTCATCTGCTTGATATACCGACATATCAGGGTTAAAGCTAAACTCATCACTTGCCTCGCTCATCGTAAAATCAACCTCTTTTACTATGAGCCTAACGCCTGCACTTGAAAGCTCTTTACTTAGAGACTTAGCGCTATTTAGATCATCAGTGCTAGAGTAGACGTTTGAGATAGTGGAGCTTGATAGATCTTTTAGCAAGTGTCCTTTGGCATCATAGCGAGTGCCTTTTGTGCTGTAGCCTTTTGGTAGTTTGCCTATATCTGCAAGGGTATAGCTCTTTTTATCATCACCTAAAGCAGAGGTCATTTGATCAAATAGTCTGTAGTAGTGCTTTATGGTGTCAGCCATATCGATGTTGTCAAAGATCTTTATCTGCTCGTCCTTGCTCTTGATGCGGTTTAGCACATGGTTTCGCTCGGAAAATCTACTAAGCTCATCAAGCGTGCTTTTGTGGATTTTAAAGTCTTGTGGCAAACCTGCTGCTTTGTTAAAATCAGCTCCCATAAAGCCAGCTTTATCTACTGTGTAGCCATAAGCTTGAAGATCATTAAAATTTAAAGAGATAAGGCTATTTTGTGAAGAAGTGGTATAAGTAAATTTAGCTGGTTCTTGGAGTAATAGAATTAAGGAGAACACTTAATCACTATATTAGTGAAATATGTACTTCTTAATTCTTTTTTATTTAAGAAACTAAGAGAAAGGGGGTAAAAATGAGGAATTATGAAAAGATAACAGCACTCTATGAGAGATTAAGTCGTGATGATGAACTTCAAGGAGAAAGCAATTCTATTGTAAATCAAAAGAAAATCCTTGAAGAATATGCAGGTAAAAATAATTTAAGCAACATCATACATTTTACAGATGATGGAATAAGCGGAACACAGTTTGATAGACCGGGCTTTATGGCAATGATGAACGGAGTTAATCAAGGTAATATAATAGGTTGTATAATCGTAAAAGATATGAGTAGACTTGGCAGAGACTATCTTAAAGTCGGTCAATGTATGGAAATCTTAAGACAAAAGGGAGTTAGGCTCATTGCTATCAATGATAATGTAGATAGCTTTTATAGAGAAGATGATTTTACCCCTTTTAGAAATATTATGAATGAATGGTATACAAGAGATACTTCAAGAAAAATACAATCTACATTCAGGTCAAAAGGGGAAAGCGGAAAGCATACGGCAAGCTCTCCACCTTATGGATATATCAAAGATGAAAAAGACAAAGATAAGTGGATTGTAGATGAAAAAGCAGCGGAGATAGTAAGGAGAATATTCAATCTGACCATGCAAGGCAATGGTCCGTATCGAATAGCAAAGATATTGGAAAGTGAAAAAGTAGATATACCTGCTTACCATCAGCAAAAATTAGGATATGGACTACATCAAAGCAAAGTGTTTGAACATCCTTATCGTTGGTGCAGTTCTACAATTGTAAGTATCTTAAAGAAACAGGAATATTTAGGTCATACTGTAAACTTCAAAACAAGAAAGCATTTCAAGGATAAGAAAAGCAAATATGTATCTGAAGAAAACTGGCTGATATTTGAAAATACCCACGAGGCAATTATAGACCAAGAAACCTTTGATAATGTGCAAAGGATAAGAGGAAATGTAAAAAGGTATCCCGATGGTTGGGGAGAATATCACCCTTTAACTGGGCCTTATGTATTATGCAGATTGTGGCAGTAAAATGTATGTTCATAGAACAAGTAATTACAAAAATATTCCCTACTACACTTGCAGTGCTTACACGAAAGTACCCTGTGGAACGTTTTGTCCATCTACTCACAGGATAAAAGCGGAAGCAGTCTTAAACCTTATACAGGAAACCTTAAAAGACATTAAAAAATATCTTGATGAAGATCACGAAGCCTTTATCCGTTCCATTTAAAATGAAATGGAAGAAAAGGAAAAAGTAGAGATAGAAAAGACAAAAATAAGATTAATGGAAAGTAAAAACAGGCTTCAGGAACTTGAACGATTGATGTGCCGTATTTACGAAGATATGATACTTGAAAAAATACCAAGTAATAGATATGAGATACTTAACAGTCAATATGAAACAGAGCAAATAGCTTTAAGCAAAGAAATTAAAGACTTAGAGTTTGCAATATTAAGATATGAAAAAGAAACAGATAAGGCGAAAAAGTTTATATCTCTAATAAGCCGATATGAAAATTTTGATGAACTTACAACTACAATGATAAATGAGTTTGTAGAAAAGATTATTGTTCATGAAAGGAATAGAAAAAGTAGTCAAACATCAAAGCAAAAAAATAGAGATATATTTTAATTTTATCGGTAACTATGAGCCACCAAAAGAAGAATTGACTGAAGAAGAAGAAGAAAGATTAAAAATTGAGGAAGAAGAGAGAAAAATCAAGGAAAGAAAAGATAGACTTCATCAAAACTACTTAAAGCGTAAAGTAAATGGAAAACAACAGGAATATGAGGAAAGGTATAAGGCAAGGAGAGAACAGAGAAAACAAGAAAAATTAAAGGTTCTGAAAAGGGCAGGTATACAAGTTAATAAGTTAGAAAAAAGAGATTGAAGTTAGTTAATCTCTTTTTTAGTACAGGTATCAAGTATATCAATTATGTTATTTGCAATTGCATGGATAACAGTAACGGCAACAGAATTACCAAACTGTTTGTAACTTTGAGTATCACTTACAGGAATGATATAGTTTTCGGGGAAGCCTTGAAGTCTTGCAGCTTCACGAGGTGTTAGTTTTCGTGGATTTTTTCCTTTTTGCTCAATAAGTATTTCACTCCCGTCTTTATAATATCTTGCAGATAATGTATTTGTATAAGGACTGTTTTCATTGAACAATGTGTAACCAAATCCATTTCCTTTTATTTTATGTTCTTTCTTTCGTCGTTGATGACCTTGCCAAAGTGCATTTGAAATGGTGTATTTAGTATCAACATTTTGCTCTAAAATATTTCCCACAGAAACATCTGGGCAGGGAGGAATTGGAAAAGAAAAATCTTTATAGTTATCTATTTTATCCTTATCAAATCCAACAATGTAAATACGCTCTCTATTTTGTGGAACACCGAAGTCTTTTGCTTTAAGTATAATAGAATGAACATCGTAGTTTAAATCCTTTAATGTTTTTTCTATTGTTTTATAGGTACGACCTTTATCGTGAGATTTTAGGTTTTTGACATTTTCAAGAAGAAATGCCTTAGGTCGTTTCTCTTTAATAATTCTTGCAATTTCAAAAAATAATGTTCCACGAGTATCTTCAAAACCAAGCTTTTTACCGGCTTGACTAAATGCTTGACAAGGAAAACCACCGACAATAATATCATGATTAGGAATATCTTTTTCAGATATTTTTGTAATATCTCCAAAAGGAGTTTCACCAAAATTTGCCTTATATGTTTTTACTGCAAATTTATCAATTTCACTACTGAATACGACATTTGTTTTACCTGTTTGGTAAAATCCAAGCCTTGTACCACCAATTCCGGCAAATAAATCAATGATTTTATAGGGGGCATTTTCATTATTGGGGAAAGGTACTTTTTCAGGAAATGATAAAATATGTTTCAGCTCAATGGACGATGGCTGACTTTCTCCATTTTCCCATCTGCGAATTGTCCTATCTCCGAATTTGGACATACCAACAGCATCAGCTAATTCTTTTTGAGTCATTTGTAATCTGATACG
Organism: Campylobacter concisus; assembly: GCF_015229965.1. Lineage (GTDB taxonomy): Bacteria > Campylobacterota > Campylobacteria > Campylobacterales > Campylobacteraceae > Campylobacter_A > Campylobacter_A concisus_BD. The sequence goes on along the minus strand of NZ_JAAKZB010000023.1, from coordinate 7,441 downwards.
CTTATTTTTTATTAAAATAGCAGGGGAATTATCTATGACTTTGGTATAATATTCATATATATTCTCCTTTTTATATATGTTATTTTAAGTTTATATTTATATATGTTATTTCAAGGACTAACTGTCCTCTATTTGACACTATTGTACCATATAGAAGAAAATTTTTCAAGAAAGGAAAAGAGTTATGGCAAATATTTCTCTTGATGAATATAAAAACTTAGTTAAAGAAAAAAGGAAAGAAGGCTTTAAACAGCCTTATGACTTAGTTTATGATAATTTTATTACATTAGGATACGACAAAGTCCCTAAAGAATTCTTTTTAAGTAATGCAAGTGAAGTTGTTGAAAAACTTAGAAATAGCTGTTGGAGTGAATTTCAGCCATTAGAAAAAGACTTTACTTCAAAAATGCTAAAAGAGTTAGTTGATGATGAGTATATCAAAACTCTTACACCAATAGAGGCAATTACTTGGTTTGTGGAAGAATTTCCGGAACATATATATGCTTTGACTTTGTCAAATACTCAAAGTAGGAGGAGTAGAGCAGGTAAAGAATTTGAAAGTATTATAGAACTCATTTTGATTGGTGCAGGGATTCCACTTGACAGTCAAGGTAATATAGGTAAACAAGAGTTTGTCAATAAAGGTCTTGGTAAATTGGTAGATTTAGTTTCTCCGGGTGTTTTAGAATACATTGTAAATAAGAGAAATACTGTCTTAATTAGTGCAAAAACCACATTAAGAGAAAGATGGCAAGAAGTACCTGAAGAAATGGGAAGAACAGGTGCAAGAGAAATGTTTTTAGCAACTCTTGATACTTCTATTAGCTCTGATGTATTGAACACTCTATATGAGGCTAATATACAAGTTACAACAACAAAAAATATAAAAGAAACATATTATTCCGATAATGAAAGGGTATTAACCTTTGAAAAGTTGGTTGAAATATGTTTAGACAATGTTTCTCATTGGAAAAATTTCAACTACACAGTAGAACAAAATGAGCAAATGATAGAGCTTATCACTAAGCAAATTGAAAAACACCAAAATCATAAATTTGTAGAAGAATATTATGATGAGAGATTAAAAAACATAAAGAAGTAGACAAATTAGAATTTGTCGGTATATCATTAAATCGCATTTTTTCGATTAAACTATGGAATACAAAGGAGCAAATAATCATGAGCGAACAGAGAATCTATTGCATGGACCTTGTAAAAAAAGAGGATCCGGAAAAGGCTGTCAGAACACCGTTTTATCAGACAGAATCTACAGGCGGATCGGTCTGGGTTATCAAACCCGGTCAGACATTGCAAAAGCACTATCACCACAATTCCGACGATATATGGATCGTCCTTCAGGGAGAGGGAATATTCTACCCCCAGCCTAATGAAGAGGTTCCATTCAAGAAAGGCCATGTCATAGTATCGAAGAAAGACTCCTGCCACGGAGCAAAAAATACTGGAGATGAGGATATCATCTTTGTAAGTATAGTAGCACCTGTCCCTTCCGACTATGATCCTATAAACGAGTGACAGGAAAATAAAATTCCCGTTTGACAAAGGATTGTGATTATACTTGAGAAAGAAAAATGTTTATATAACATTGGGATACATAGCTGTATATCTGGTGATATATTGGTGAGAGCAACTTGATTGGTTGGCTATTTACTAATATTTCAACTGGTGAGCATAGTTATTTATATGGTTGGTTGCTCAGTAGTAATCTGTTTTGGTATGCACTTGCGATTTCTGCGCTTCCTTCTCTTTGGGGTAAGTTTAAGTTTTCGGCTGTTACTACGGCGGGATTTATTGTAGGTATTGTAGCAGGCATAATCGTTGAGAAATACAAGAAGTAAGTCAAATTTCAGTTTGTCGAGCTGAATAATACAGATTCAAGACGATAGAAAGTAAAACATCTATCGTCTTTTCTTATGAAAAAAACTTGAAAGGAGATGAAATTTATGGACAATAAAAACAGAATTAGAAAAAGTAAAAGAAAAGATTGAAAGCAAGTAAGAAGAAAAAAAATATGAAAAGAAACTATCTCAGCTTAAAAATCAGGAAAAGAAAATCAGAAAGCAAACGAGCCTTGAAGAAAGAAAAAAGCGAAACCATAGATTGATAGAGCGAGGAGCAATCTTAGAAAGTTTAATTGAGGGAGCAAGCGAGAAAAGTAATTAAGAAATAAAGGCTATTTTGCAAAGAGCATTTCAAAAAGACTAAGAAACGCAAGGACATAGTATAATTGTAATTCCCTTAGATTTTCTAAGGGCGCAATTATACACCCTTTAGGTGTCCTTGCGACCTGCGGTGCTTTTACCCTTGCGTGGAGCAAAGAAAAAAGCCGAAGCATTTTTCCGTATTAAAGGCAAAAGACAACTGAATATAATTCATTCGCTTTTTTATCATCAAGGGTAAAGCACATTCACTATCGCTCACCCTTGACAATAAAAATTTGAAACAGATAGCTTACATTAAGCCGACATACTGAAACAACAAAAGTTAAAAGTATAGTCGGCTTTTTCTATTGTACCGTTTCAAAACGCTCATTCAGTTTATAGAAAAGCAAAAGTATTTTTAAGACCGACATCTAAAACAACAAAAGAAAAATAAGAAGATGACAAATGCCACATTCCCAAAATGGGAGTGTACCTAAATCAAAGACAGTACTAATCAAAGGGGGTAGTGAAACACGACTTCCTTAAAAGATAAAAGGAGTAACGATTTGTTGCTACATTTTCATAACAAAAGATAGGAGAGAAAAATGGCAGATAAAAGGATGTTTTCAATAAAGATAGTGGATAGCGACTTATTTTTGGATATGCCATTAAGTAGCCAATGCCTGTATTTTCATCTATCTATGAGGGCAGATGATGATGACTTAAAAATTCTAATTACAAAAGGTTTTGTAATTGTCTTTTAAAGAGGGGTTATAGTCATTACCTATTGGAAGATAAATAACTACATCAGAAATGACAGACGAAAAGAAACGATGTATCTTGAAGAAAAGCAAAGTATAACGCAAACGGAAAATGGAGCATATATCAAGGTTGAAAATCTTGGTATACCAAATGACAACCAAGTGTCAACCGTTTGTCCGCATAGTATAGTTAAGGGTAGATTAGATAAGAGGAGAATAGAACAGGTTGCCCCAGTGTCCCTTTATGGAGAGTATCAAAATATTCATTTAACCGATGAAAAATACCAAAATCTAAAAGATAGGCTGAAAGGTCATACAGATACAATGACTGAAAAGCTATTAAGATATATCAAAAGTAAAGGCACAGACTACAAAGACCACTATGTAACAATCCTTAATTGGTATGAATTGGTATGAACAGGATAAAGAAAAGCTATCACAGAAAAATAATCAAAATAAAAGCCATAGAACCTATTCAACCAACTATGAAGACAGCGACAGCCTATAAAAGGTGTTTTTAAGGGTTTAATCATAAAAGAGGTGTCAGACTATGGTTAAGATAAAAATAAGCCTTAAAAACGCATTATAGAGCCTGATGTAGAAAAGGAGACTAAAATTATGAATGATAAAGAAAATATGATTACTACAAAAATTCAAGGGACAGATTTTATCTACAACAAAGATACTCACTATGAAGAAGACGGACATATCTATTGCAAGATTTGTAATGAAAGAATAGACGGTAAGGTAATTCCGATGTTGGATAAGCCTATGATTATCAGAACGGCTTGTAAATGTGATAGAGATAGAGCTGAACAAGAAAAAACTGTTAAAACAAGATAGGTTGAGACAAAGCTGCTTTATATCCAAAAATCAAATAGCCTACACCTTTAAAAATGCCGATGAAGATACAGATAAGGAAATCATCAAAAAAGCAAAGAACTATGTAAAACATTTTGAAGAAATGAGAAAAGATAATGTTGGACTGTTACTTTACGGAAATGTAGGAAGTGGCAAGACCTATGTAGCTTGTGCTATTGCCAACGCTATAATTACAGAATATAGCCATACAGTAAAAATGAGGAACTTTGCACAGATATTAAACGACTTACAAAAAGGCGGCTTTAATCTTGATAGAAACGAATATATCGAATAGATAACAAGCCCTACCCTACTAATTCTTGATGATTTTGGAATAGAGAGAAATACAGAATATGCCTTAGAGCAAATTTACAATGTAATCAATGCAAGATACCTAAAGGCAAGACCAACCATTATAACTACTAATCTTAATTTCAAAGATATAGAAAAAGAACAGGAAGATATAATGCTTGGCAGGATTTATTCAAGGATAATCGAGATGTGTTTACCTCTTAGGATAACGGGACTTGATAGAAGAAAAATACAGAGCAAAGAAAAGCTGAAGAAAGCACAAAACTTAATAGATGAATGAGAGCGATTGGAAAAGTAAAAAATTCTAATCGCTTTTTAATTGCAAGAAAAGGAATGATGATATGCAAAAAAATAATACAGAAACAAAAACAATAAAGAAGATTGGAAAAACTACCTATGAAGTTGTTGTACATTTTAATAAAAATACTACTGAAACAATGCAAGACAAATTGAAACGCATAATGCTTAGAGAAATTGAGAGTGAAAAACATCAAAAAAATGATAAAAATGATTAGAAAGTCCTTGACAAGTTGTTACAGGTTTGGCTCGCTAATCTTTTCTTTGGTCTTTTGGTTAAAAATATCACTAAAATTTGCAGACCTGCCTTGTTTGTGCTGTTGCTTAGTGTATGAATTTATATTGGTGCTTAAGATGCTAATATCATTCGTGGTTTGCCTCCTAGCTTCTTGCTTTTTAAGTTTTAATTAAAGTAACCATAAAATAATTGACTATCCAAATTTATCAGTCAAAATAAACAAGTGACAAATATGCCAATCACAAAAATTACAAAAATTTACTTTTACTAAGTCATTCTTTGGTGGGACTGATTTAATTCCAGTATGCGCCAAAATTCAATTCAGATATTAGGGCGAGCATACTCTATGTAGCTACAAAATGTTACCATTTGTTGCTCCATAGAGGCTCGCAAGGAGAGCTTGCCGCTCCCTTGACCCACGCTAAAAAATATTTTCTTAATTAAAAATGGCCATGCAGGATAGGCTATTTTTAATAAAATATTAAGTTTACTAAGGGTAGCCATAAGTATAAAAAATAATTAGACTAAATTATTTTTTGTGGTCTGCAAAATATATTTTAGTAGATTTTTAAAATGGCAACGTAACAAATAAGGTTTTTTGGAAGTAATAAATGAGATGGTTTGTCTAATAAACTTAATATAGTCGCTAAATTTAAAACATATCTTCTAGGCTTTGAGTTTTTTCCTTGCATACATCACTTACATGGTGATGTATGCTGGTTTTTTTGGAGTATTCACGCTCCTCTATAAATTCTCTACATATTCTTGTAGCATCTTGTGCTCTATCTGTAAGCTCTCGTATGCTTCTCTCAAATTTTGGAATTTTTCTTCTGAATTTTTTAATTTTTCTTCCAAGCAAGATATTGAACTCTCGTACATATCTCTTTGTTGCTGCAAAGATTCCGTTAAGGCGTCGTTGCAATCTTTGTTCAAGCTCTTGACTTTCTTTATTAGCGCTGTCACATTTGTCCGTAATATCACAAGCTCCTTCTCGCAGTCTTGTTGCAAATTCATTATTTCTAATTCGTGTCTGTTCCTTTCGTCTTCGATCATCTTGGTCAAGCGCTCGTTCTCTTCTAGCAATGCTTTCTCTAATGCTGTCATCCTCTACTCCATTTTCATTAATATAAATTTCCTGCGCTCGTTCTCTGTTATCTCTTCGTCTTTTGGAATTGATATGTAATATTCCCTCTGGGTCTTGTCTGCAGTAGGTTGGCTGTATCTCCATTGTTTTGGTATCGTCCAAGCTACTTCTTCCTTTAATATCATTGCGTGCACTACCCAGCCAATTGCTATTCCCAAAATTAGTGCGGTAGCAACTGATAGCGAGATTATCACCGATCTGTCCTTGTGATGCAAGGATATTGTTTTTTGAAGTTCTTTCGACATATCTTTCTTGATTAAATCTATCTCTTTTAACAATAAGCTCCTCAAGTTTTCGCCTATTTTCTCTGCACTCTGCTTGTGTATTTCTATCATGGAATTCTCTAATTCTTCTGCTTGAGCTTTGGCTGAGTTCTCCAAGTCTTTGAGCACTGGTGAAGTCTGCATCGTATATTCCTCCTTTTAGACGATTTTTTGTTTTTTTAGTAGGCAGTATGATCGTTATGCCTTTTTTGTTGATCCTGGTTATTTCGATACCATTTTGTTTAAGAAGTTCAATCATGTGGTCTCTATTTTTTAATATAGCCTTGCTTAACCAGATCGTGCAGCTTTTGGTCGAGCTCTTCCAAATTTTTATAATGATTGATGTTTTTCTTGCTAGACAATATAGTTTGCTCTTTTGCTGGATCATCTGGACTTGATAGTCCATACTCATCGTTAATGATCTTTTTAATTAGATCTATTCTAGTTTGATCATATTTAGCAAAATAAGGATTAAATGACCTGTCTGTTTCAAGATCTATCTTAGGGATAAGGAAATTTAACTCAAGCCGTCCATCCTTATCAGAATGCTCTACCCATAATACATTTGTACGTTCAAGCATATATTCACCCAAAAGAGCACGTTCAAAATCCTTAATGATTTTTAGTTTTTGCTCTTCAGTCAAAAAGTCATACTTCTCTTCAAATGATAAAACACCAAAACAGGTCTTTTGTTTATAGGTGATGCCTTTTATAATAGCTCTAGTTAAATTTTCATCACCTTTTATAACTCTTGCTGTTCCAGCAGCTTTTCTCTCATTTAAAAGATAATTTATGCTCCCAAGGCCACCACCAGTATAAGTACGAAGAAATTTAACTAGCATCACTAGTGCCTTTATTTGTATTGATGCAAAGTAAATCAAGCAACATATTATTTACCCAATGCTTCATACACTTTATGTAAGACATCATTATCGTCCGCTATGATCTCAATACCAACTCTATCTAGGCTTTGCCCACTATTTAATTTGGCAGCTATTTGGTTCATGTTTTGTCCATGTCTAGATAGTTCAGCTAAAAGCTCTCTCATAATTGGTGCATAAATCTGCTTAGACAACATAGCTCTTAGGGCAAATTTTGAGAAAGTTAGGCCACTTTCTTGTAATTTATCATTAATTACCAACCATTCTGCATTACTTAGCCTAAGTCTTTTAGTTATGACTTTGGTTACCTTGCGTTTTTTTATCTTTTCAGAACTCACGTAAATTTACTCCTAATCCAAGAAGAAGCCACTCAAAAATCCTATGTCATAAAATTTTTGGCAGACTTGCTCTTTAAATATCTTTTAAGATTATTTTATAAAATTTCACAGCCTAAAACAAGGAATCTGATAGGCTTCAGGCCGCTAAAATGCGTGTTTTTTAAAAATACTATGAAATATATAATAT
>NZ_JAAKZB010000022.1:0-27829 GCF_015229965.1 Campylobacter concisus | reverse complement strand
ATTTTTATCCAAATTTGACTTTAGTTTTACGTAAAATAGGCAGTTAAAGTAAATTTAGCATAAAGTTTTGAGAATTTATTTTTTAAATTTGAGGGATATAAATATTAATCAAATTTTTATTTGACTAAATTTATAAAGGAAATTTGTGTTTATTTTGGCTATTAGCTTAAATTTAAATATTAGTTTAAAGAGAGAGTCGGAGCAAATTTGCTCCGATAAATTATTTTACGCCAACTATGATTTGAGTTGCTTTGATGATAGCAGTTACTTTGTCGCCTGCTTTTAAAGCTAAGTTATGAACTGACTCTCTTGTGATGATAGCTGAAATTTTGCTGCCGTTTGCGTCGATGATAACCTCAGCATTTACAGCGCCGTCTTTTATCTCGCTAACAATGCCTTTGATTTGATTTGTTGCGCTAAGCTTGATGCTGTCGTCTTTTGAAACGATAACGCTTGAAGCTTTGAATAAAAATATAGCTTTTTTACCAACCTTAAGATCAAGAGCTTTCTCGCTATCAACTGTAATAGTTGCTTTTAGGACCTCACCACCTGCTAGTTTGCCAGCTATTAGCGAATTTACCGCACCTGTTCTTACTTCTGATATCTCAACATTTAGTTGATTTCTTGCACTTAGTGACATATTTTCTCCTTATTTTTGATTTAATGTTTGGGTATTATAGAGTATTATTATTAATGTGAACTTATGATCAATCAATAAAATTTTTTAATATCATAAGTAAAGATTTATAATTTACCAAAGCCCAAAATATCGCGCTTAATGAACTAAAATCTAAAAATTTAATTTAAATTATTTTTGAAAAAATATATAAATAAATATTATTTTTTATTATAAAACAGACAAACTAAGATCGTTTCAAGATCAGATGATTTTGGATCTTAGTTTGTAGATTTTTGATTTTTAATGACTTGGTGAGAATTTATAAATTTTGCGCTTAAATGCCAGCCTCAAGCATCGCTTCTGCTTGATAGTGAGTGATAAGTGGCTCGATGATCTCGTCAAATAATCCTGCAGCCATGATCGCATCAAGGCGGTAAAGTGTTAAATTTATGCGGTGATCACTTATGCGGTTTTGTGGGTAGTTATAAGTTCTTATCCTGCCTGAGCGATCTCCAGTGCCGACTTGACTCTTGCGCTCGCTAGTCTCTTTTGCAAGTCTCTCTTGCTCTTGCATCTCGTAAAGTCTAGCTTTTAGCACCTTCATCGCAGCCTCTTTGTTTTTGTGCTGACTCTTGCCATCTTGGTTTGTCACAACAAGTCCAGTTGGTATGTGAGTGATCCTAACGGCACTATCAGTTGTATTTACTGACTGACCGCCGTGGCCCGAGCTTCTCATAACATCAACTCTTATATCATTTGGATTGATCTCGATCTCGCTGTCTTCAACCTCTGGCATGATAGCCACAGTCACAGCCGAAGTATGCACCCTGCCCTGGCTCTCAGTCTCTGGCACACGCTGAACCCTATGTGTGCCACCTTCAAATTTTAGCCTAGAGTAAGCGCCTTTGCCCTTTATAAGTACGATGATCTCTTTAAAACCGCCAGTGTTGCCCTCGCTTTGGCTAACGATCTCAAATTTATATCCACGAAGCTCTGCATATCTGATGTAAGCGTTAAAAAGATCTCCAACAAATAGTGCAGCCTCGTCACCACCAGTGCCTGCGCGAATTTCTAAAAATATATTTTTGTCATCGTTTGGATCTTTTGGAAGAAGTAAAATTTTGATCTCTTCTTCAAGCTTCTCTCTTGAAATTTCTAAATTTTTAAGCTCATCTTTTGCAAGTTCGCCAAGCTCAGAATCCTCAAGTAAGGCTTTATTCTCTTCGATGTCGTTTAGAATTTGTAGATATTTTTTTGCAGCAGTTGCGACTGGTTCGATAGATGATTGCTCTTTTGAGAGCTTTGTCATCTTTTCGATATCGTTTGCTATATTTGGATCGCTTAGAAGCGTAGAGATTTCATCATAGCGATCCAAAAATGGATGAAGTTTATCAGCAAACATTAAAATTTAATAGATTAAGCAGCTTTTAGAGTATTTACTAATTGAGCAAGGCGACTAACGCGGCGAGCAGCAGTTTGTTTCTTCAAAAAGCCTCTGCTTACGAAGCTATGGATGCTTTTGTTAGCAACTTTTAAAGCTTCATTTGCAGCTTCAATATCTTTAGCTTCTACAGCTACGCGCACTGCTTTTGTGATGTTTTTAAGTCTAGTGCGGTAAAATCTGTTTCTTTCTGTTCTTTTTATAGTTTGTCTAGCTCTTTTTTCAGCAGATTTATGGTTTGCCATAATATACCTTTTTTGATAATTTTAGTCCGTGATTATATGAAAAATATATTTAATTGTAACTGAATTTAAGTCTGCTTTAAAACAAATAAAATTTTAGATTTTAAATTTGATAATTTCTGATAAAATAGCACCATTTTATAATAAAAAGGATAATTTTATGAAACTTTTTGGAACAGACGGAGTTCGTGGTAAGGCTGGCGAAAAGCTTTCAGCTCAAACATCTATGCGCCTTGCAATGGCTGCTGGAATTTACTTTAGAAAGACCTCAGCGACAAATGTGATTTTGGTTGGAAAAGATACTAGAAAAAGTGGCTATATGATCGAAACCGCCATCGTTGCAGGGCTAACTGCAGTTGGCTACAACGTCCTTCAAATAGGCCCTATGCCAACACCTGCGATCGCATTTTTAACAGAAAATATGCGCTGTGACGCTGGCATAATGATAAGCGCCTCACACAACCCATACTACGATAACGGCATCAAATTTTTTGATAGCTTTGGCAACAAGCTTGATGAGACGATAGAGGCCGAGATAGAAAAAATCTTCTACAACGACGAGCTCATTGCAAACGCTCAAAAGACGATGACAGAGATCGGCGCAAACAAGAGGATCGATGATGTTATCGGCAGATATATCGTGCAGATCAAAAATTCATTCCCAAAAGAGCTAAATTTAAAGAATTTACGAGTAGTTTTAGACGTGGCAAATGGAGCTGCTTACAAGGTCGCACCAACTGTATTTAGCGAGCTTGGAGCTGACGTCATCGTCATAAACAATGAGCCAAATGGTAGCAACATCAACCAAAACTGCGGCGCGCTTCACCCAGAAGATCTAGCAAGCGAGGTAAAAAGGCTTCGTGCTGACATCGGCTTTGCATTTGACGGCGATGCTGATAGACTTGTCGTTGTCGATGAAAACGGAGAAGTAGTGCATGGTGACGCGATACTTGGCTCACTAGCTGCATTTTTGCATGAGCAAAAGACTCTAAAAGGCGGTGCCATCGTAGCTACAGTGATGAGTAACGCCGCACTTGATGACTATCTAAAAGCTCGCAAGATCAAGCTACTTCGCTCAAATGTAGGCGATAAATACGTGCTTGAGATGATGAAAGAAAATGGCATAAATTTTGGCGGCGAGCAAAGCGGACACGTCATATTTAACGACTACGCCAAAACTGGCGACGGCCTTGTAACCTCGATGCAAGTCGTTGCGATGATGCTTAAAAAAGGCAAAAAAGCTAGTGAAATTTTTGGCGAGCTAAAGCCGTATCCGCAAATTTTGCTAAATTTAAAGATCACAGAGAAAAAGCCGCTTGATAAGATAGAGGGGCTAAAAGAGCTTGAGGCTAGCCTCGCAAAAGAGGGTATAAGATCGCTCTTTAGATACTCTGGCACTGAAAATTTGATCAGACTTTTGCTTGAGGGCAAAAATCAAACTTTAGTTGAAAAACGCATGGATGAAGTTGAGAAATTTTTTGTAAAAGCCCTAAATGCGTAAAAATTTGGTTAAATTTTTCATAGCGTTTTTTCTCATTTTTATCGTTGATCAAGCGATAAAAATGATATTTATAGATGGTTTTTCGTGGGAGGGCGAGTTTTTCTCGCTAGTGCTTACATATAATAAGGGCGTTGCATTTTCGATGTTTGCCTTTTTAGATGAGTGGCTGAAATTTATACAAGTTGCCCTTATCTTAGGCGTTTTTGTCTATCTAGTCGTTGAGAAAAAGCTGCTTTGCTCACATGCCATTTGGCTTGGAGCTTTGCTAGGAGCTGGCAGCTCAAACATCACAGATAGATTTATCCATGGCGGCGTCGTGGATTATGTCTTTTGGCACAAGTGGTTTAACTTTGCGGTCTTTAACTTCGCTGATGTGATGATCGATCTTTGCGTCGTGATGATACTTTGGCAAAGTTTTAGAAAAAGGAGAGAGAGTGGGAAATAATATCTACGTCGCATACGCACTTTGGCTACTTACTGGCTGGCTTGGAGCGCATAGAATTTATCTTGGTAAATTTATCACTGGCTTTTTGATGATGGGGTTATTTTTCGTTGGGTATGCTACGCTTTATTTCATTATAGGCATACCATTTTTAATCATCTGGGGCATTTGGTGGCTCATAGATGCATTTTTGGTTGGCGCTTATGTCGAGAAAAATTTACAAAAGGCCGAGCTAAAAGAGAGAGTAAAACTAAAAGATAAAGAAGAGGACTTAAAAAGGCTTTACGAGCTTTTTGAGAGTGGTGCGATCAGTAAGGCTGAATTTGAAGCTAGAAAAGAGATACTTTTTAGATAAGGAGACGTTATGGCAGAATATTATCTTTACTTAAAATACCTCCACTATTTGTTTTTCATATCGTGGATGGCAGTGCTGTTTTATCAGCCAAGGCTCTACGTTTATCACGTAGAAAACATGGACAAGCCAGACTTTGTAAAAGTGGTCGAAGTGATGGAGTATAAGATGTATCACTACATCGGCTGGGTAGCACTAATCGGCTCATTTGTCACTGGTATTTTGATACTTATCGCGATGCCTGATCTTATAAAAACTGGTCACATCCACGTCAAAATTTTAGTTGTCATCTTAATGGCTATCTATCACCTAGACCTTGGACGCTACATGAAGCAGCTCAAAGAGAAACGCTGTAACAAAAGTGGCATCTTCTTTAGAGCTTACAACGAAGTGCCAACTATCGCGATGCTCATCATCATCTGGGTCATGATAGTAAATCCATTTTAAAGGAATTTGATGAAGAAATTTTTAGCATTTATCGCTTTGCCAGCGCTCTTGCTCGCGGCTACTCAGTATTTTGAGCCAATGCAGATAAAATTTGACAACAGACTCTACTCGCTAGCAAGCTCAGCCAAGCCTGTGCCAAATTTATTCACGCAGGAGTATTTGCTCCCTGGTGAGAAACTAGATAGTTTTAGCTACATGCTCTCGCTAAATACCCTTAAATTTGACGCTACGCCAGAGCAAGCAGTCGAGCAAAAGATAAATGATCTAAAAGAGCTAAAGGCAAAAGGGCTAAAAGTAGCTTATAAAAAGGGCTCGCTCGCAAATGAAATTTATCTTGATATCACGATATTTTCAAATTTAAATGGCACTCCAACAGCCGAGCACTCGATATATCGCTACACCAAACAAGGCGGAAATTTAGTCCTTTTTACCATCCAAAGGCGTGCCTATAAAAAAGAGGGCATTCAAAGATTTGCTACAAATTTCACGATCGAGTCACAAGACTTTAGCAAAAAAGCCCTAGCCACACCTTTCCCACAAATCATCAGCAAATAAAGAAATTTGAGTGTAAATTTAGCCTTTGCACTCAAATTTTAAAACCAGACTTAACAAATTTATCTAAAAATAAAACGAATAGTTATATGATAAGAAAAACTCAAAAAGGATAGCCTATGATACATAAAATTCTTATCGCAAATCGTGGTGAGATCGCAGTTAGGATAGTCAGAGCTTGTAGGGATTTACACATCCAAAGCGTAGGAATTTACACAGCGCCAGACAGCGAGTGCTTGCATGTCAGGATCGCTGATGAGGCCTATCAAGTGGGTGAAGATCCGATCAAAGGCTATCTTGACGCCAAAGCGATCGTAAAGCTTGCTAAAGAGTGCGGAGCTGATGCGATACACCCAGGATACGGCTTTCTAAGCGAAAACTACGAATTTGCAAAGGCAGTCGAGGACGCTGGGCTTATCTTCATCGGTCCAAAGGCTGAAGTCATCAAGAAAATGGGCGATAAAAACATCGCTAGATATCTGATGAAGAAAAACGGCATACCGATAGTGCCAGGCACTGAAAAGCTAAATGATGAGAGCATGGATGCCATAAAAGAGCACGCTAGGCGCATCGGCTATCCAGTCATCTTAAAAGCAAGCGGTGGTGGTGGTGGCCGCGGTATCAGGGAGGTCTGGCAAGAAGAAGATATGCAAGATGCCTTTGAGTCGTGCACCAGAGAGGCAAAAGCATACTTTAACAACGACGAAGTTTTTATGGAGAAGCTTGTCGTCAATCCTCGCCACATCGAGTTTCAAATTTTAGGCGATAACTACGGCAACATCATCCACCTTTGCGAGCGTGACTGCTCTATCCAAAGGCGCCACCAAAAGATCATCGAGATCGCACCTTGCCCATCGATCAGTGAAAATTTAAGAAAGATCATGGGCGTGACCGCAGTGGCTGCAGCAAAGGCTGTGGGCTACTCAAACGTAGGAACGATCGAGTTTTTGCTAGATGACTACAACAACTTTTACTTCATGGAGATGAACACCCGTATCCAAGTGGAGCACGGCATCACTGAAGAGATCACAGGACATGACCTGGTCGTTAGACAGATAAGGATCGCAGCTGGTGAAATTTTAGAGATAGAGCAAAGCGACATCAAACCACGAGGCTACGCGATAGAAGCTAGGATCACGGCTGAGAATGTCTGGGAGAATTTCATCCCAGCACCAGGCACGATCGAGGGCTACTACCCAGCCCTTGGCCCATCTGTGCGCGTCGATAGCCACGTCTATAAGGACTACACCATACCGCCATTTTACGACTCACTTATCGCAAAGCTGATCGTCAAGGCGACTGATTATGATCTAGCGGTAAATAAGCTTGAAAGAGCACTTGAAGAATTTACCATCGAGGGCGTGCGAACGATCATCCCATTTTTGCTAACTATCAGCAAAAGTAAGGAGTTTAGAAGGGGATTTTTCGATACTAGCTACGTTGAGAAAAACTTAAAAACTATCCTTGAAAACACCTACGATGATATGAACAAAGAGCCAAATGACGACCTAGAAGAGGTCATCGTAGAGGCGATAAAAAGATATAAAAAGAAGAGATAAATTTATCTCATTATGGCTTTGGCGATAAATTTCGCCAAGGCTAAATTTCCGCGCAAACTGCGTAAATTTTAGCTCCGTCATTTGCCACAGCATAGAGCCTGCCACCACTTACTAGCATGATCTGATCTGCGCTAAGCCTAAATTTCTCAAACTCTATCTCTTTTAAAAGCAAGCCATCTTTGGCGCTTATCAAAACTGGCTTATTTTTGCGGTTTGCGATCAAAATTTGACCCTCAACCCAAACAAAATGCTCCGTACCGCTGGTTTTAAACTTAAATATCACCTCGCCACTTTTTGCATCCATGGCATATAGATCTCCGCCCTTGCCAGCGGTGCCAAAGTAAAGCACTCCATCACGCAGGCAAACTGGCGTGTAGAGATATGCGCCAAGCTTTAGCCTCCAGATGCTATTACCTATCCTTGCGCCCTGCTCTTTGGGCGGCACACTTGCGTTTAAATTTTCATCTTTTGCTTCGCTTTTGAACTCTGCGCCACACAAAATTTCTTTGCACTCCATCATAAATGGCGAGCTCATGCGCACGCAAAAGCCATCAAATTCATACGTTTTAGCGTCGTTATATATCTCTTTTACAGTCTCCTTAGCAACGCCGAGCTCGCTCATCAGCCCATCACTTATCTTTATAAGCTTTGCTGGGGAGTTTATGTAGCCCTTGTAGTATCTAGTATTTAGCACGAAGTAGCCATTTTCTGGGTAGCAACGCGCATTGCTGGCTATGAAAATTTCGCTTTGTTTGTAGGTAAGCGTTGATCTTTTATGCTCGCTAAAGTCGCGCGAAAATGTATCTAGTAGCACGTAGTTTGGCGTTAGCTTTTGAGCTATCTCTAGCTCGCTAGGCACCCCAAAAGCAAAATGCACAAATGCAATGCGCTCACCCATCTCATAAATGCCAGTTACACCGTGCCCGCGAAACTCCACGCCAGGCATATCAAGAGGATATGATCTAACCACGCTAGCTCCTTAAATTTATGGCGATTATAACCCAAATTTTAAAGCGCACTAGGCTAAATTTGATAAAATTTGCCAAAATTTAGCAATTTTAAGGACCGATATGTTTTTAAAACTAGACGAGATCGCTGGGAAGCTAGATCAAATTTTCTTGCCGCTAGAGCAAGAGGGTATGACTGGTATGAGACTTTTGCCGCAAAAGGACGCTTTGGCGTTTATGCAAGCGCAAAAGAGCCTTGGCGTAAATTTTCCAGCTAAATTTACAAAGCTTTTAAGCAAATTTGACCTTGGAGAGTTTGAAATTTGCAATGTCAGCTTTGGCTCTAGAGGCGACTACGCGAGCGAGTTAGTGCGCCTAAACAGCGTAGATGAGTTTGGTGGAAAATGGTGGAGTGGCGAGGAGAGACCAGCAAATTTGATAGTTTTTTGCCGTGGGAGATCCTTGGATATTTTTGCTTGATTGCGCGAATGGTGCGGTCTATGCGTGGCTACTTGGAGATGAGGAGCTTTGCAGTAGGCGCGTTGCGAGTGACTTTGAAAAATTTTTCATAGCGCTTGCTAGTATCTATATAACAAGACTAAATGGCGAAACCATGCCATCATCCGAGCAAATCCTAAATTTTGTCCAAGTAGACGGCGTGGCACTTGATTTTTGGCAAGAAATGGCGCAAATTTAGTAAATTTAGGCTCACTCTAGCCAAATCCTCTTTTATAAATTTATCCCAACAAATGATGCAAAAACCACTTTTTATAAATTTAGTTTCGATATGTAACACTCATTGCCCAAAATAAAAATATTAAAATATCTTTAAATAAAAATTTTTTCTAGCCGAGTTAATATTTAACTACGAAAAAAGGAAAAAGGAGCAAAAATGAGCGAGTACATCGAACAAACGATGGAGTGGATAAAGAAGACCAACCCAGGTCAAGGCGTCTTTGTCCAAGCTGCGACTGAGGTTTTAAACAGCCTAGAGCCGCTTATCAAAAGAGAGAGCAAGTACCAAAAACACGCGATCCTAGAGCGCATCGTCATCCCTGAGCGCACGGTGATCTTTCGCGTGACATACACAGGCGATGATGGCAGACCAAAGGTAAATAACGGCTACCGCGTGCAGTTTAACTCAGCTGTTGGCCCATACAAGGGCGGTCTAAGGCTCCACCCAAGCGTCGATCTTGGCGTGCTAAAATTTCTTGGATTTGAGCAAATTTTCAAAAACTCGCTCACTGGCGTAAATATCGGCGGCGCAAAAGGCGGCAGCACATTTGATCCAAAGGGCAAGAGCGAGGGCGAGATAATGCGCTTTTGCCAAGCATTTATGAGCGAGTTATATCGCCACATCGGCAACACCGTGGATGTGCCAGCAGGCGACATCGGCGTGGGCGCTAGAGAGATCGGCTATATGTTTGGCCAGTATAAAAAGCTAACTGGCAGATTTGATGGCATCCTAACTGGCAAGGGGCTAAACTGGGGCGGCAGCCTAGCGCGCACAGAGGCCACTGGATACGGACTAGTATATTTCACTCAAAACATGCTAAAAAAAGCTGGACTTGATCTAGAGGGCAAAAAATGCAGCGTCAGCGGTAGCGGAAACGTCGCCATCTACACAGTCGAAAAGCTCTATCAAGCAGGCGCACTGCCTATCACCGTCTCTGACTCAAACGGATACGTCTATGACGCTGAGGGCATCGATCTAGCGGTGCTTAAAGAGCTAAAAGAAGTAAAACGCGCTCGCCTTAGCGAATACACCAAATTTAGACCAAATGCAAAATATGTAAGCGTGAGCGAATACAAAGAGGGCAGAAACGGCGTCTGGGACGTGCCATGCGACGGAGCCTTCCCATGTGCGACACAAAACGAGCTTCACCTAGCTGACATAAAAGTGCTTTACGCAAATGGCTGCCGCTTCGTGGCTGAGGGCGCAAACATGCCAAGCACGCTTGATGCGATAAATTTCATGCTTACGCAAAAAGACTTTCACTTTGCTCCAGCAAAAGCAGCAAACGCTGGTGGCGTGGGCACAAGTGGCCTTGAGATGATGCAAAACGCCGGCATGACTTCGTGGAGCTTTGAAGAGGTCGATCGCAGACTTCATGGCATCATGAACCACATCTTTGAACTAAGCTACGAGACAAGTAAAGAGTTTGGCGATGAGGGCAATTTGGTGCTTGGCTCAAATATCGCTGGCTTTAGAAAAGTGGCTGATGCGATGATAGATCAAGGATATGTGTAGGCCAATTTGGCTCTGTAAATTTACGTCCAAGCTAAATTTGGACGTAAATCGATACGAGGCTGGCTAGGTTTTTTAGCCAAAATAGAATTTGCCTTTTGCACGGCAAATTTTACTAGCAAGCTATCAAATTTAAGCTGCTTTGAAGCATTTTATGCGGCGTTCGTTTTGACAAAATTTTGCTGATGTGACAGATGTGGATCTGAAGCTTGGCTAAATTTCACTAGGGTGGCGAGCAGACCACTTTTTTAGAGCATTTAATAGAAATTTTGTCAAAAGAGCTGATACGGCAGCAAATGGTGGAGTGGCGAGGTTTGTGCAGTAAAATTGAAAGTTTTTACTGTAGATGTTTTTGCTTGATTGTACGGAGTTGTGTCGTCTATATGTGGCTGCTTGGCGATAAAAAGCTTTGTAGCAGATGAATTTCTAGCGACTTTAAGGATTTTACATAGCGCTTGCAACTTCGGCATAATAATACTAAATGGTGAAATCCTACCAGAGAATGAGCAAAAAACTAAAATTTCTCAAGCAGATATCAAAGCACTTTTTTGACAAGAAATGGCTTATGAAATTTAGTAAATTTAGACTCATCCAGCCTAAATTCTCTTTTATAAATTTAAACTACAAACAAGCGAATTCCTTACTAAATTTAGCCTAAAAACTCGCACACGCACCATAAATTTATAAACTCACAGAGGGTTATCAAATTTACTTTACTAGACGGCTTTATCCAGTCAAATTTCAACAAATCACTCGTGTAAGGGTTGGCAGAAAAAGGTGGGATAAATTTTGGTAAGCGAAAATTGAAATTTACTGCATTTAACCCACAAATAAGCAAATTCTCATCAAATTTAGTCACAACATAAAAAGTATTATTAAAACAATATTTCTCTTGTCAAATTTAGCTAGATATTAGGCGAAAATTAGCTTAAAACACCCGCACTCGCATCATAATTTTGCCCTAGCACGTGGCATTTTTCTAGTTAAGTTTCAGCAAAGCAACCCCACGCGAGCGATAGCAAATGATTAAAATTTGCTAAATTTAAGCTACAAATAATCAAGTTTCTTACCAAATTTAGCCTGCAATTAGACAAAATTTGGTTTAAAACACCCACGCAAACACTTAAATTTACAAACTCGCAAGAAAGTCAATTTGTCTAGATTATTTTCAGCACAACGTCTATACAAGTGATGTCAAAGTATTAAATCCCAGCAAGCAAAAATCAAAATTTACTAAATTTAAGCCGCGTCTAAATTCATCCTACAAAATTTAACCACAAGCCACATCAACAGCAAACACCCCCAGCGTAAATTTAGCAGATATAAAAATGATAGAATTTTTGAGAAATAGTTATTTATGAGTTTTTGTATTAAAAATTTAGTAAAAGAGCAAGCCTTAGCCTGCTCTTTGTGAAAATTTAACCCTTTTTTGGAGTTACAAGCATATTTACATAACGACCTTCTATTATAGGCTCTTTGTCGCGGTCGGCCTCATCTTTGATCATCTCCCAGACCTTCTCAAGCATGGCTACGCCAGCCTCTGGGGTGCTCATCTCGCGACCCTTTAAAAATACACGAAATTTAACGTGTTTGCCATCTTGCAAAAACTCGCTTGCGTGTTTAACCTTGTAGTTTATATCGTTTTGGGCGATCTTGACAGAGAGTTTTATCTCTTTTATCTCGATGGTTTTTTGCTTTTTCTTGGCCTCTTTTTGCTTTTTCTCTTGCTGATAGCGGAATTTACCATAGTCCATTATCTTGCAAACTGGCGGCTTCGCATCTGGCGCTATAAGCACTAGATCAAGCCCAAGCTTGTTTGAGATATCTAAAGCCTCATCTCTTGAGATGACACCGTATGCCGTGCCATCATCCCCTACACATCTTACCTCTCTCGCCCTTATGTCCTCATTGAGCAATACTTCATTTTCCTTACTCAAAAATGTACCTCACTAAGTTTCTCCTTCGTTAAATTTATAAATTCCGCCAAGCTCATATCGCTCTGCGTCCTAGCCTGTCTGTCGCGCAACGCAACGCTTTTGTTCGCTACTTCGTTGTCTCCTAGCACGACTATCATAGGCACCCTTTGTTTTTCTGCCGTTCTTATTCTCTTATTTAAACTCTCATTTTTACTTGCGATCTCGCTATCGACGTTGATCTTTCTTAGCTCGCGTGAAATTTCTTTTGCGTAGTCTAAATGCGCGTCGCTAATAGGCACGATGACAACCTGCGTAGGAGCTATGAAAAATGGTAGCTCGCCAGCAGTGTGCTCAAGTAAAATTCCTATAAATCTCTCAAAACTGCCAAGCAGTGCTCTGTGAAGCATTACAGGGCGCTGTCTTTCGTTATTTGCGTCGATGTAGCCTAGATCAAAGCGCTCTGGCAAGTTAAAATCGACTTGTATCGTGCCGCACTGCCACTTTCTCTTAAGCGCGTCGGTGATCTTGATGTCGATCTTTGGTCCATAAAATGCGCCGCCACCCTCGTCGATACCGTATTTAAAGCCATTTTCATCAAGAGCTTCTTTTAGCGCTTTTGTAGCTGTATCCCAAATTTCATCGCCGCCGATCGCTTTGGCTGGCTTGGTTGATATCTCCATCTCATAGTGAAAGCCAAAATTTTCCATTATCGTGCCAGCAAATTTTAAAATTTCTAAGATATTTTCTTTGATCTGGCTTGGCATACAAAAGATATGTGAGTCATCTTGTGCAAATTCGCGAACCCTGAAAAGTCCGTGAAGCACGCCGCTTTTCTCATGACGGTGCACGACGCCGTACTCGAAAAATTTAAGCGGCAAGTCGCGGTAAGAGCGGATGTCACTTTGATAGACTTTGATGTGACCAACGCAGTTCATCGGCTTGATGCCATACTCTGTCTCATCGATCGTTGTAAAGTACATATTTTCTTTGTAGTTTGCGTAGTGGCCGCTTCTTCTCCACACATCAGCCTTTAAAAGCTCAGGACCTCGCACTGGCTCATAGCCGCGGTCGCGGTGAGCTTTGTATAAGAGCTGCTCTAGTTTTGATCTTAAGCGTCCGCCATTTGGTAGCCAGATAGGCAAACCACCACCCACTTCTTCATCAAATGTAAATAGCTTCATCTCGACGCCAAGCTTTCTATGATCGCGCTTTTTAGCCTCTTCGATGATGCGGATGTGCTCTTTTAGGCTCTCTTTGTCTGCGTAAGCTGTGCCGTAAATTCTAGTTAGCATCTCACGGCTCTCATCGCCGCCAAGATACGCGCCAGCCACGCGTGTAAGCTTGAAAAATTTTAAAAATTTAGTATTTGGCACATGTGGTCCGCGGCAAAGGTCTTCAAAATCGCCTTGTGCGTAGCTGCTCACTTCGCCATCTGGAATTCTTTTTAAGACCTCTTGTTTTAGGTCGTCGTTTTTAAATTTCTCACTCATATTAGCTTTAGTTGAGCAGGTTTTAACGATGTCAAATTTCTTCTCAGCAAGCTCTTTCATCTTATCTTCGATCGCTGCTAGATCGCTCTCGCCTAGCTTCGTGCCCTCATCATCAACTCTAAAATCATAATAAAATCCATCTTCTACGTTTGGTCCGACAAAGAATTTCGCCTTTGGATAGAGTGATTTGATAGCTTGTGCCATGAGGTGTGCACAGGAGTGTCTGATAACGTGTAGTGCCTCTTTTGAGTTGTCAAAATAGATAGGCTCAGCACTACTCTCACGCCCTGCGATACTTTGAGTATCGACTATTTCGCCATTTAGTTTGTATGCGATGATATCGCTCATTGTTTTTCCTTATATCAAATTGTCTTTTTTACGATAAAAGAACGATTAAGGATTTTATCGAAATGGGCTTTAAGCTAAACTTAATAATTGCTAAGCAAATTTTTATAAATTCTTTTTAAATTTAGTAAAATTTGAGCCAAAATTTTTGACTTTTAAAATATATATTTTTATATATAAATGTAAAAATCCCTAAAATATGCATATTTTATCAATATACTTTATTATACTTTAAGATTATCCCTGATAATATTTGCTCCTGAAATGAATTTAGCAATTTCTCGTCTTTGCATTACTTAAATTCATTTTTCTCCCGACAAATTTAGTGCTAGGAAGTGGTTAGCCTAGCACTTTTCTTTTGCGAATTTAACAAACACAGGTTTTACTATTCTGGCGTAGTCTTTTGCGTTTAAAACGACTGATCTATCAAGAAGTCCTGCATTAAAGGCGATCTCCTCGTTTCGCTCTAGCAAACTCTCATCCACAACAAGGTGCAAATTTTTATGAAAGCTAAATGGCGGAACCGAGCCAAATACGCAATCAGCAAGCGCTGTGACCTCATCTGGGCTAGCAAGGCTTGCTCTTTTGCCGTCAAATTTTTGCGTAAGTGCGTCAAGATCAGCCTGCTCATCCGCTGGCAAGACCGCTAGCAAGTAAATTTTACCAGCCTTCATCGCTGGCTTTTCATCATCTAGCAAGTAGCCATCTAGCACATTTTCATCTTTAAAAATTTCTCTAAATTTAGCTTCATCAACGCCCTTTATAGAGCACACTAGCGCCTTTGCACCCTGACTCATTTTAGTGCCCCTTATCTTAGCGACCTCCTCTGAAGTCCTAGCACTCTCATGCTCTATCACTCTAAATTTAGCCCCATTTTTGCTAAGAAGATCGTGGATTTTATTAAAAATTTGCTCTGACACAGCTCTTTCCTTTGGATAAATTTAGTTAAAATTATACCGCTAAAACAAAAAAGGGCAGGAAAATGCAGATAAATTTAGATGACATAAAGATCGAGCCAAGCTGGAAAGAGGTGCTAAAAGATGAGTTTTTGAGCGAAAATTTCGCACGCATCAAAGAGAATTTCTTAAAAGCAAAGAGCGCTGGCGTCGTCTATCCACCAAGCAGGCTTATATTTAACGCATTTAATCTAACGCCGTTTCACGCCGTAAAGGTCGTCATCCTAGGCCAAGACCCATATCACGGCGCAAATCAAGCCATGGGACTAAGCTTTTCAGTGCCTAGTGGCGTGAGAGTGCCGCCAAGCCTTGTAAATATTTATAAAGAAATTTACGCCGATCTTGGCATAAAAGAGCCAAATAGCGGCGATCTTACAAAGTGGGCAAAGCAAGGCGTGTTGCTTTTAAACTCGACCCTTAGCGTTAGTGCTGGAGCTGCAAATTCTCACGCTAGCTTCGGCTGGCAGGGCTTTACAGACGCCGTCATAAGAAAGATTAGCCAAAATTTGCAAAACATAGTTTTTATGCTCTGGGGCAACCCAGCCAAGGCAAAAGCGCCGCTAATAGACGCCGGCAAGCACCTCATCTTAGAAGCAGCTCACCCAAGTCCGCTAGCGCGCGGGGCATTTTTTGGCTGCAGGCACTTTTCAAAGGCAAATATCTACCTAGCAAACCACGGCAAAACGCCCATCGAGTGGGACTTAAACGCTCAAATTTGAGCTATTTTTTAAGCTCACCAAGAAGCTTATTTACCTTTTCAAGCTCGCTTTTGCAAAATTTCTCATCGTTATTTTGCATTATCATCGCCTCTTGGCCGCTTTGTCTTTGCTTAAACTCATCAAATTTAAGCTCAAAAAGCCTTAGCGCCTTCTCATCACCCGCAAGCTTCTTGCTCTCTTTGGCATAAAGCTCGTCAAGATAGAGCCTGCTTTGTTTAACATACTCCTTGCAAACCTCGCTTGCACCAAATAAATTTACGCCCAGAAAAAGGGCAAAAATGGCAAATTTTTTCATATTTTTCCTTGAAATTTTTGCGTTATACTAGCCTTTAAGCACTTAAATTTTAAAATATTTTGCAAAAAAAGGATGAAAAATGAGACGAAAAGATAGAGAGCTTAGTCGCAATGAGGCGCTTGAGATCATCGATAACTGCGAATACGCCGTGATCTCATGCGTAGATGATGAGGGAGAAATTTTTAGCGTGCCGATCTCGCCAGTTAGAGTTGATGGGAGCATTTTTATCCACGGAGCGAGCGCTGGCAGCAAGGCAAAACTGCTTCAAAATGGGCGAAAAGTGGAGTTTGTCTGCGTAAGCTTTAATAAAGTCCCACACCTAAATGATAGCGAGCTAGAAATGATAAAAGACGACGGCAAGGCGCTTGGCGGTAAGGTCTTTACGACTGAATACAAAAGCGCCATCGCAAAAACGAGAGCCTACGAAGTGACAGATGATGCCAAAAGATATGAAATTTTAAAAATTCTCAGCCAAAAATATACAGCCTACGCGATGAGCACCTTTGACGTGGCGGCCGAGTATGGGCTAAAAAATATGAAAATTTACGAGCTAAAGATAGATAGCCTTAGCGCAAAGGCTAAAATTATTCACAGTTGATGTTATTTTTATCTGGTAAGAACTAAATTTTTAAAACAAGAATAAATTAACCCTCCCCACCCTTATAAAAAAGAGAGAGACGAAAATCATTTATATGTAGTCTGTGATAACCTACTTCATTTAGTTGATTTATCTTGTGTATCTTTAAAAAGCTTAGCAAATCAAAGCTTTATATCTTTTTTAAGCAAAATTGTGTCATTTGCAGGGTGCCTTTGTTTTTGACAAACTTGTATACTAATTTAAAATACTCCTTAAATAAGGACAAGCAAAAGAAATAAATTTTTATGGTTGCTTAAAAATATTAGAGATTATTAATAACCTCTAATATTTTATTAAATTTATGTAATTATAGTTTCCCTAGTCGCTAGTCCCAAGTAAGCGTCCAACTACCTTCTTTTGTTATAACTTCTGCTTCCAAAATTTTATTACAAGTAGTAGCACGTTTTTTGCTATTGCCATATTGCAATTTCATTGGAAAAAGTTTTTCTCTTTTTCCAGTAAATGGGTCTACACCAGCGTTAATAGAACAATTACCTCTATTTAATTTTATATCTTCGATAACTAAATCATTTGATAAGGAGGTTATTTCGATAACTGCGTATGGTACTTTAAATAAACGATCTATTTCCGTGTAATACGACATTTTAACGGGAATTTCATTGGCATTAACCTGATAGCTTATTAATAATAAAAATAGCGCAAGTATAACTTTTTTCATTTTATTTCCTCACAAGAAATTATTTCAATATCAACATCTTTTCCAAATTGATATTTTATTTTATCTTTTGCCTCGTCGGCATTGTTAGCTGAAACCACAGTCGTAGTTCTTGAAACTAAACCACACTTCCTATACATTATTCTGTACCTTTTCACAAACTCAACTCCTTTTATACTAAGATATTTTAAATTATAGTTTATCAATACTTAAATTACTCTTTATCAATAATTTATCTACATATAATCATAAGAATTTTAAAAATAGAGAATTTTATGAAAGTTGCACAAAGAATAAACGAGATACTAAAAGAGAAAAATATTAGCAAAAGAGAGCTGGCAAAGCGTCTGATAAATCTTGATATGAAAGCTTCAAGGACCGGCGAGATACCTACAGAATCAAGCATATATGCCTATCTAAATGGTAATATAGAAATAAAAGCCGATATGCTTCCTTTTATTGCTGATGCACTTGGCGTATTTGAGCAAGAATTCTTTTGTAATGATAAAAACCAAAACGATAAAATTTTAAAACGCCTCTATAACGACAATGAATTAAGTTGCAAGTATAAAGACATTATAGAACTTTTAGAATATCTATCACCCAAGAGCCTTGAAATTCTTAAAAGTTCTCTCAATCAAAATAGACAAAATGTCGAGAAATTAAACCTAATCTTAAAGCAAATTGCTAAGTAACACCAAAATTTAACTATAATACTTTGAAATTCAAAGGAATAAATTTGAGCTCACTTGCACTGATGTTTAGACCAAAAAACTTGGATGAAATTTGCGGACAAAAGGCGGTTAAAGCGTCCTTTTTAAAATTTATAGCTACCGGCAAGATCCCGCACTCCATATTTTATGGTCCAGCAGGCTGTGGCAAGACGAGCTTTGCAAGGGCTGTGGCGAGTGGGGCAAACTACGACTTTTACGAGTTTGACGGCGGAAATTTAAAGATAGATGACTTTCGCAAAATTTTAAAAAACTACGAAAACGCCCTAAACAAGCCACTCTTTTTTATAGACGAGATCCACAGGCTTAGCAAAACCCAGCAAGAAGCGCTACTCATCCCCATGGAAAACTACAAAGCCCTAGTCATCGGCGCTAGCACCGAAAATCCCTTTTTCACGCTAAGCTCAGGCATCAGAAGCCGCTCGATGCTCTTTGAGTTTAGACCGCTTAGCAGTGGCGATTTTGAGGAGCTTCTTGGCAAGATAAGAGAGCAAATTTCATTTAGTATTGACGAGGAGGCGAAGGAGTATCTTTTTAAAAGTAGCGGTGGCGACGCAAGAGCTATGCTAAATTTACTAGAATTTGCCATCACGCTTGATGAAAATGTGAGCCTAGAAAATTTAAAAACACTTCGCCAAAACGCCCTAAAAGAGGGGGCAAAAGAGGATGACACGCACTACGAGCTAGCAAGCGCTTTTATAAAAAGCCTGCGCGGAAGCGACGAAAACGCCGTCATATACTATCTCGCAAGGCTCATAGACTCTGGCGAGAGTGCGGACTTCATCGCTAGAAGGATGGCGATATTTGCCAGCGAAGACATCGGCAACGCAAACCCAAATGCGCTAAATTTGGCCGCAAGCACGCTTGGCGTCGTAAAAGAGATAGGCTTTCCAGAGGCTAGGATCATACTGGCTCAGTGCGCCGTCTATCTAGCCAGCTCGCCAAAGTCAAACTCCAGCTACAATGCGATAAATGCCGCACTAAGATACGTGCAGACGGAGGAAATTTTAAAGATCCCGCCATATCTAAAAAATCACACAAAAGAGAGCAAAGACTACCTTTATCCGCATGATTTTGGCGGCTGGGTCGAGCAAAAATACCTAGAAAAACCGCTCGTTTTTTACAAAAGCAAGGGCATAGGCTTTGAAAAAACGCTAAATGAGTGGCTAGAAAAGATAAGGTCAAAGGGCTAAATTTAGGCTTTTACTCTTTTGAAATTTTAAAAGGTACGCGCATGAACGAGCAAAACTTAACATATATCGCAAATTTAAAGATAAAAGAGGTGCCATGGGATAGACTAAGCTGTAGTTACGGCACGGCGGAGATTTTTGCACAAATTTTAAACACACTTACAAAGGCTGTAAAAAAGGCTAAATTTGATGAAAAAGAGCTTAGCGAGCTGCTTGATGATATCTTTGGTGAGTGTGAATATCAAGAGACATTTTGGCACGCAACGCCATTTGCGCTCGTTTTTTTGGTGCGAATTTATAAAAGTGCGCTAGGCGAAAAAGGCGAAGCAGCTAAATTTATCTCGCGTAAGCTTGAAGAGTTTTTTAAATTTATGCTTGAAATTTGCGAAAAAATAGAACAGATGGATCATGCAAAGCCGCTTGCAAAGATGGAGCAAATGCTAGAGCCAGAGTATCTTGATATCGTAGATCAAGATGAGCTAAGCTATGACGATAGGCTATTTTACAGCTTTTATTACTATTCACACATGGTTTTGCAGGGCGCTTTTGTAAAAATTTAGTTTGGGTATGATTTTTTAGCTATTAATTTAAATTTTATATTTATTCAAATATACTTCTCAAATCCAAATCAATCACGAAAGTTAAAAAATGCCTACAAATTTTGCTGAAATTTTAAATAACTGCGTTGAAAGTATAAATTCATTTCTTTGGGGTCCATACTTCCTTATCGCCCTACTTTGCGGCACTGGACTATTTTTCACCATTAGACTTGGCTTTGTTCAGATTTTTAAATTTAAAATGGGTTTAAGTGAACTTTTTGGAAATTTCTCACTTCACGGCGAGGCTGCTGGTAAGGCTGGTATGAGCTCGTTTCAAGCAGTAGCAACCGCTATCGCAGCGCAAGTTGGTACTGGTAACCTCGTGGGTGCGACGACAGCTCTTATCATGGGTGGCCCTGGGGCTATTTTTTGGATGTGGTGCGCAGCCTTTTTGGGCATGGCTACAAATTTTGCTGAAATTTGCCTCGCTCAAATTTACCGCACCAAAGATGATAGCGGCCACACGATAGGCGGTCCAGCCTTTTACATAAGCCGCGGTTTAAAGGGCAAATGGGCGAAATTTCTAGCTGGATTTTTCGCTATCACTATCATCATCGCACTTGGCTTTATCGGCAACATGGTTCAGGCAAACTCCATTTCTGATGGCTTTAGCGGCGCTTTTGGCATACCGCAGTGGCTAACAGGGGCATTTTTGGCTCTCATTTGCGCGTTAATTTTCATAGGTGGCGTAAAGGCGATCGCAAGGGTCGCTGAAAAGATCGTGCCACTAATGGCGCTACTTTACATCGTCGTTGGCGTAGCTATCATCGCTTTAAATTTTCACCAAATCCCAGAGGCGATCTCACTAATATTTAAAGCTGCGTTTGATCCTTCGGCTGCTTGGGGCGGGGCAACTGGAGCTAGCATCGCAGCTGCCATGAGATACGGCATCGCAAGAGGACTTTTTAGCAACGAAGCTGGCATGGGCTCAACTCCACACGCACACGCTGCTGCAAACGTCAAACACCCAGTCGATCAAGCTGTCCTTGGCATAATGAGCGTCTTTATAGACACCTTTGTCATCCTAAATATAACCGTTTTTGTGGTGCTAACCGCAAACGTCATCAGCTTTGAAAACGGCAAGGCAGTCTTTACTGGCATCACCTTGGTGCAAGAGGCGTTCTCGTCGCATATTTTTGGCAAAACTGGCGGTTATAGCTTCGTGGCGATCTGCCTATTTTTCTTTGCATTTACGACGATCATTGGCTGGTACTACTTCGCCGAGATCAACGTGCGCTACCTTTTTGGCGCAAAGGCGGTTAAAATTTTTAAAATTTTAGTTGTTGTTTTTGTCTTTTTAGGCAGCTTGCAAAAGGTTGATTTTGTCTGGAGTTTAGCAGATATGTTTAACGGCCTTATGGTTGTGCCAAATTTGATCGCCATTATCCTTCTAAGCCCGGTCGTAGCTAAACTTTTAAAAGATCACGACGCTGGCAAAGAGTACGACGTAAAAGAGTATTTGAAGTAAATTTAAGAGTGAGTGGAGAGAGGCCTCTCCACATTAAATTTATTATTATAGGTGGTCAGTTGGAGCGACAGTTATAGGCTCAAGTGGCATATAAAATGTCGTTGCTTGAGGCTCAGCATATTTATTGCCAGCCTCATCTACTGATGAAGCTTGGACTGTGTATTCAAAATCTCTATTATTTAAAACGCTACTTTCAACTTTCCAGTTGCCATCAGCATCTGCCTTGGCGCTTAGTTTCTCAACCACATGAGCTTCGTTGCCTTTCTCTACCCAAGAGTGACCAAAGGCATCATTATAAATAACCTCAGCTTTTGTGATGACTAAATTTATATCAGCAAATGGCTCTGCTTTGCCCTCGATAGTCGGTGAGAAGTCATATTGTTTATTGCTATCATACATTGTGTTATAGTGTGACAGGTCAGAAAAATCATCAGTAGATATTTTTGTGATAGACAAGGTGCTATTGTCTGTATCAACAGTTATCTCTTGCGTGCTTGTGGCTTTTAGCGCTTCGCCGTTTGCGGCTACTTTGCTAGCTTCAATCGTAAATTTATGGTCTCCATCAGCTAAAGGTGAAGTTGGTGTGTACGACCAGTTGCCATCATTATCAGCAGTTGTCGTGCCAAGCAGTGGTGCATTTTCACCTTCACCATCAAATATGCTTATAGTAGCGTTTGAAGTAGCCTTACCTACTAAAGTTGGAGTATTATCATTTGTGATATGCAGACCTGTTCTTTGTGAATTTTCATGTTCTAAGATATTGCCCTCGATGTCAAGGTTGCTGCTTACTGCCTGATCTGTATTTCCAGTCACTACGTTATCATCAACTGCTGTGACAGATACTTCTAGTGGCTGCGAGAATATATTGTTATATACATTATCTATCGCAGCCGCAAGCGTATCAAGACTAAAGCCCTCCTCACTTGCGCCACCGCTTACATTTGTAAAAGCCTCTGCGCTAGCGTTTGCTTGAGAGCTTAGATCGCCAAAATTTGCACTTACGTTTGACTCATGACCGCCATTTGCAAAGCCAGCAGCGCCAAGGCTCACGCCATTCGAGCTTACTCCGCCTGCTGATTGAGTGCCTCCAGCTGCAGTCTCTTCAAGATCAGAGATATTTTTACCATTTAATAATTGCTCTTGTAGCGATGCTATCTCTTTGCCAGTCTCATCACTAGCATTTTCATTTTGTGTTTGTGCAGCTTGCACCTCGACCTTTACGCCGTCTTGCTCTTTTATGACCTCGTTGTCATAGATCACGTCGCCTGCTTTTAGAGTTCTTTGATTTCCATTAGCATCAACTGCGACGATGGCATCCGTGCCGATTATTGATTTTATTAGTCCTTTAACTTTACTCATAGTTTTTCCCCTTTTTTATATTTTTATGTCAGCAATTATAAGTAAAAAATTTATTTTATAGCTATTGTACTTTGGTACAGTTGTGACATTTTAGAAATGTGAAGTTGTAAATTTTTGAGTTAAATTTAGTAAAAATTTGCTGTATTTTAGGGATTTAGTTTAAAATTTAAAAATGACAGAGTTACAAAAATATTTTTAAATTTTATTTTTTGGGTTTTTGTGTTTTGGAGAATTTGATATAAAAATGGTGGCCCCGAATGGACTCGAACCATCGACCACTACCATGTCAAGGTAGTGCTCTACCAACTGAGCTACGGGACCAAAGATTTGGGATTATATTTCATTTTCCATTTTATTTAGCTTAATTGCCATTTTCTTTTAAATTCAACTTCATAAAACTGGTCTATATTTTAGCACCCTAAAATATTATTAATGCAGATTTAATCAAGCAAGGACTATAATTTTATAAAAATAAGTTTAAGTAAAAATATTAGTTTTCCATTGAAATTTGATCTTTATAAAATCTTAAAAGAAAGGAAAAGGGTATGAATAAGCTTAAATTCATCGCTATTTTTGCCTGTTTATTTTCGCTTCATCTCTTTGGCGCCGATATGCCAAAGGGCGATCTAAACGTCACAAAAGTAGCAGTCTCTGATGAGCTAAGAGCCAAGTATAAGATCAAACCTCATCACGAACACCTAAGCTTTGACTGCGTTGATTGTCACCAAAACCAGGGCGATGATCCTAGCAAATTTAAAGCGATCGGCGACGCTGGCTGTCTATCTTGCCACAAGAGTAAAAAACTCTTAGCCCAAAGACTAAAATTTATGGATACTCTAAAGGCAAATCCTCACAACTCTGTTCACGATGGTCCGACTTTGTACTGCGACGAGTGCCACAACGAACACAAACCATCTACAAACATGTGCTCTGAGTGTCATGAACACGAGGTGCCACAATGGATGAACGGAGTAACACCATGAAAATTTCAAAAAAATTACTAGCGCTTATAATCTTCATAAGCGGAATTGTTGGATTTTTAGTCGTTCTGCCAGTTCATTACGCACTTGATGAGACGAGTGGGGATAAATTCTGCGTAGTTTGCCACGAGATGGATCCTATGGTCATCGCCTACAATGACGACATCCACAGCGGCAAGGGCAAAACTGGCATCAAAGCAAGATGCGTGGATTGTCACATACCACATGACAACATCGCAAAATACACCCTAACAAAGGCGAAAAATGGCATTTTAGAGGGCTGGGTGCATTTCTTTGGCGATCCTAACGCAATCGACTGGTACAAAAACCTCAAAAATCGCGAGCATTTTGTCTTTGACAACGGCTGCACAAGCTGCCACACAAACGTGATAGATAGCAACAACACTTCAGCGCAGGCTCAAAAGATGCACGCTCACTACAAAAAGCTTCTTGGCAGCGATAAAGAGCTAAAATGTGTAAGCTGCCACTACGACGCAGGTCACGGCGCTGGTTTTAGAAACTATCTTGAATACTGGAAGCCATCGTATAAAATTTACGATAAAAAGATGATCGAAAAGAGGATCGAAACTAAGCAAAAATTCTTCAAAGATGAGTATAAACCTACAAAAGATGAAGAGGAATTTATAAAACAAAAGGCTGAAAAAGACGCCAAAAAACCAGTCGGCGGTGGCATGGCTGGCTGATGAAGAAGCTTTGCTGCTCTTAATCGACTTTTGGCAAAATATCATCCTAAATGCATCGCTTTACCGCTTTGGGTTTAGGATGATCCAGCTCAAAAGCGCATGCTCGGTCATTAAGGACTTTGAACGCAGCAATGGATAAAGAAATTTAAACCTTGATCTGGCTAAATTTATAAGAGATAACCAAAACATCACTCCCATTATGCTTTTGCAGGGCGTTAGCGTCCCTAGCGTTTTTAAGAAATTTACTATAAGCCATTTTGCCCTGAAGAGTTTTTGTTTCACGTTTTTAGGCTTTATAAGGTGCTTTTAGGCTCTAAATTTAAGCTAAATCTTTGACAAAAAACTCGCCCCATGTCGTCACCTTTGATGAGATAGATCATCACCTATATAAAAACAAAACCTTGTCACAAGACCGCATAAGATCGCTCGTGCGAGAGATAAGAGCTAAGATACCAACTATTTGCCTAAAAACTGTGCGAGGCACTAGATATAAGGTGAGGTTAGGGGTTTACATATAAATTTATTTTTTTATAAATTGAATTATCTTTGAAAAAGGCTTTAGTAGAAACCTTAATGGGTTTATGTAAAGACCATTAGCTTTCCATGCCATATATGACTCCATATTTGCTTTTATGATATTTTTAATGCTCTTGTTGCTCTCGCCACCTATTCTCATTTTTACAAAAACTTCATCGACATAGCTACTTGTGATCTTGTATTTTTCAAAAAATCTTAACATAAGCTCATAATCAGCGGCAATTTTAAAACTAAGATCAAAAACTCCATACTTTTCGTAAATTTCTTTTTTGACAAAAAAGGTAGGGTGTGCTGGGTGCCAGCCAGATCTAAAAAGACCTTCTTGGTACTTTTTTGACCTCCAGTATCTTATAACTCTTTTTGGATCGTTTGCATCTATGTATTCAAGATTTGCATATACACTATCGATATTGCCCTTTAAAAACTCATCAGCCACTATCTGCAAAATTTTATCACTTGCGTAAAAATCATCACTATTTAATATACCCACAATATCCCCAGTAGCCATTCTAATGCCCTTATTCATAGCATCATATAGACCATTATCCTTTTCACTGATAAATTTGATATTATCTCCGTAGCTTTGCACTATCTCTATAGTACCATCTGTGCTAGCTCCATCTATGATAATATACTCTATATCTTTATAGCTCTGATTTAAAACAGAATTTATGGCATCTTTTATCGTTTTTGCATTATTCCACACAACTGTTATGATTGATATTTTCAAATTTATTCTCCAAAATATTTTTATAAATTTCAATCTGCTTTTCAATAACATACTCATTTTTGTATTGTTTTGCGCTCTCTTTTGCAGCCTTTGATAGCTTATCATAATTCTCAAAATAGTACGATCTTTCTATCACATTTTTTAGCTCATCAGGGCCACTTAAAAATCCATTTACACCATCTTTTATAAAATCACCCCTTGTTCCTATGTCATATCCTATGACTGGCACTCCTACGCTCATGGCTTCTACGATAGTCAATCCAAATGTTTCATATAATAGCGATGGTTGCAACAAATACTTTGAATGTGAGATAATAGTCATGGTTTCTTCTCTTGGACACTTACCTTTAAATATTATGTTTGACTTTGTATATCTTTGTCTAAGTTGTGCTTCAATATCTCCGCCACCAACAATGGTTAAAATATACTTTTCGTCTAGCTGATCCCAAATTTCTAAAAGCCCTAAAATCCCCTTTGACTCCTCTAGCCGCCCCACATATACATAGTTATGTTTTTGTATCTCTATGTCAAATCTCATTTGTAAGCTATTTGGCTTTAAAATGATCTTGCTTTCACTCACTCCAAGACTTTTAACCTTATCTTTTTGAAAATTTGTTAAGACAAAAAAATAGTCGATATTTTTAAAAGCTCTAATTAACTTATAAAACCAAAAAGCCAGCTGTGCTACAAAACTTTGAAGAAGTGATTTTCTATAACATCTATTTAAAATGCCAGATAAAGAAAATTTTTTATGCGCACAAATTTCACAGATACCAAAACCATCTCTATATAAGATCCCAGATATACACCACAATCTATAATTATGCAAAGTATGGATCACTTTTGTTTTACTATCTTTAGCGGCCTTAAAAACAGCAGGCGTAAGAAGCGGGAAAAAATTATGAACATGAACGATTTCAATGCCATTTTCTTTTATTATTTTTCTAACCTCTTCGTAATATTTTTTTGAAAACCATATCTCAAAAAGAAGCTTAAACTTATTTATATTGTCATTTGAAACTTCATAGAAAAAAACATTTTCATCTCCTAGTTTTTTGCGCAGTGCGTTTAGCTCATTTTTATAAACAATATCCTCACCACCGATATTGTTTGATTGATATTTATTGTGGATTATTAGAATTTTCATAAGTATGCGCTTATTTGCTGTGTATCTTTGGCATTAATGTCATAGCTATCAGCATTGCTACATAAATTTTGCAATAATGTATCGTCAAAATTTCTTATTATTTTTATAAGATTATCTTTGTCAGTAGGATCAAATATAAAGCCATTTATGCCGTTTTTGATCAATTCAGAAGAGCCACAACGATCGCTTATCAAAACTGGTAGTCCAAAATACAATGCCTCCTCTACTACTAACCCCCAAGGCTCGATCAAACTAGGTAAAATGAAAACATCATTTTTGGCAAATTCGGCACCTATAAATTTATTTTCCACAGCTCCTCTTAAGATTATATTTTTATTTGAAATAGACTGCAAAAACTCCTGCTGCTCTCCAACACCAATAATAGTGAGAGTAAAATTTGGCATAGCATTAAAAATCTCTACTAGAAATTTTAAATTTTTGATATCCACAATCCTGCCAATATATAAAAATCTACCACTAAATTTCTTTTGAGTTTTTATAAATTCTGGTTTATTTATGATGCCGACACCATTTGTGACTTTTACTTCTCCTTGAAAATTTAATGCTTTTAGCAAATCACAATGCAAGCTACCAGAGGCAAAAACTGTAGAAATCCTTGACAAAAATATCTTTTTTATAAAGCCTTTTAGTCCCTTATAACTACTTTCAAAGATAGTTGACTCAAGAGCTAGACAATTTTTGATTTTCTTGCTCGTAAAAGCTATATACCAAAATTCTGGCAAGTCCCATCCGCTGACCAAAATTCTCTTAAATTTTACTCTGCTCAGTATAGTTTTAATAGCCAATATATTTTTAAAAATTTTTCTTGTTTGAAAATCTCCTTGATATAAGACCTCGTAACCAAATAGTGCATCATTTACACTAGAAAAGTTATTTGAACGCTTTTGCGAAGTATCTGATGAGATAAATATCACAAATATCTTTAATCTTTTTGCCAATTCGTTATATAAATTTATCTTATAAAAAGCTGGTATATGAG
>NZ_JAAKZB010000021.1:0-38790 GCF_015229965.1 Campylobacter concisus | reverse complement strand
ATCTTTCAAAGATAGAAAATCTATTTTTACAGACAAAGAAATTTTTAATAAAAATAATGTGGCATTTCTAATTAGAAATTTTGTAGAAAAAGGTGATGCTAGCGACAAAGATTTTGATGAAAAGATAAAAGAGCAGCTAAAAGATGCTAGTGATGATGAGATAGACCTTATGGCTAATATCATTTGGCTTTGGAGATTGCCACCCAAGACAGCAGATAGAAAAAGTAGTGTTGCATTTTTTCTAAAGAATTTTAATAAAGAAGAATTGATGAACGGAGATCCTAATTCGTTTTTAGGAAATTTCGTTGGATTCGCGACAGCTGGTACTTACTATAATATCAATAAAGCATTTGAGCTTGCCTATATAATAAGATTTTTAGAAAAGTATTTAGAAATAGGTGGAACAGAGAAAGAAATAGACATCCTAAAAAAAGAGCTTGGAAATAGTATCAAGATAAATGAAAAAGAAAAAACAGCTTCGATGTATAATGCCCTGCTTCATCTTTTTAAGCCAGAAGATTATATGCCGATAATCAGCAACGCCCACAAGGAAGCTATTGTAGCTACCTTTGAGAGCAAATACTGCAAAACAGATACTGGCGATGATGCTGATGATATTGATAAGAAATTAAAAAAGATAAAAGATAGACTTGAAAATGATTTGAAGGGCAAGATAGAATTGAAAGAAAAAAACATCTTTTATGATGATAGTGTGAGAAATATGTGGAGTGGCGGCATAGACTTTGAGTCTAAAAATATCATACTTTACGGTGCTCCGGGAACTGGCAAAACATATCAAACAAAACAAACCATAGAAGCTAGAAAACTGATAGAGGAAAATCATGAATATAAAATAGTTCAGTTTCATCCAAGCTACAGCTACGAAGACTTCATGGATGGCGTAAAGCCAGTTGGCATAGAAAATGGAGCGATGAAATTTGAGTTAAAAAACGGTGTATTTAAGCAGATGTGCATTGACGCTTTTAAAGACTTAGAAAAAAACAAAGAGAAAGCCAAGAAATATTATTTCGTAGCTGATGAGATAAATAGGGCTGAGCTTTCAAGAGTTTTTGGCGAACTACTTTTGTGTCTAGAAGAAGATAAAAGATTAAGGCTTGGCGAGGATGGCAAACCGCAAGGCATGCTAGTAAAAACAGCAAATTCATCACTTTGGGACAACGAAAAACACGCTGTTTATGTAGATAAAGAAACAGGCGAAGGCTACTTTGGAGTACCTGAAAATTTATACTTCATCGGTACAATGAATGACATAGATAAAAGCATAGATAGCTTTGATATGGCACTTAGAAGAAGATTTGTCTGGAAAAGGTATAGATGTGATTATGATGTAATAGCTAAGCATTTTGATAAAATAAGCGAAGATAGACTTGAACCATATATAGAATTTTGCAAAGATATAAATGAGTATATAACTAGCGAGAAAGGATTGGGGCTGGATGACAGCTATGAGCTTGGACATTCATACTTTCTAAAACCAAAGAAATTAACTAAGATCGAGATAAGCAAGCTCTGGGAAGGACATATAAGCCCGCTTTTAAAAGAGTACTTAAGAACTCAGTATAGCGGTAAAGACATAGAAATTCGTTTGAATGACATGAAAACAAAGCTGATTGATACATATGGCAATAAAAATAAGTGATAATTTTTTCGGTAATTATGAGCAAGATAAAAAACTAGCAAAGAATAGAGAGAAAGAATTTATCCTAACTCTAAGCGACTATGTGGCAAAAGGCGGTAAATTTCTCTCTTTTTTGCCAGACTCTCAGGGCAAAGATGACGAGCTTATTATTAGCACAAGGATGCAAGATGATGGGCTTTACGTACAAACTGGAAATTTCATAGGAAGCTTTAGCCATAACGGCATAGATATAGAGATAAACTCTAGATTTTCAAATAAATTTCTAGAGCGGATGCTAAATTTTGCAAATGATATTTATATAGACGACGTATCGCTTGGCAAATCCATAGATGCTAAGGAAAATTTGTCAAAGATCATCATCTACTACCTCTTTATACAAACGCTAGAGCGTGCATTTTTGCTAGGACTGCCTAAAGGGTATAAAGACAAAAGCTACCACGAGGCAAAGGTTATGGGCAAGGTAGATGTGGCTAAATTTATAAAAACCGATATCTCATTTGGCGGTAAAATATCTAGCACAAATAGAGAGAGGCAAGATATAGGCGATATAGTTTTGGTTTTGTATAAAGCACTAAAAATAGTACAAAAAGAGGCTAAAGAGTTGATAAAACCAGTCGTAAATGCCCTAAACTATCTATGTGAGATAAGAGAATCAAGACTCGTAACGCCCAGTGTCGTGCACAATGCCTTAAATTCAAAATCTCTACATAACCCAATCTACGCTCCATATAAAAAAGTCTTAGAATACGCAAGTCTTATCATAGAAAATGAAAAAGCCGGCATAAAAGGCACTGGAAGGCAAAATTTAGGTTTTATAGTAAATGTAGCTGAGCTGTTTGAAATTTATATGCGTAAGCTTTTACAAAAAGAGTTTAAGGACTGGAGTGTAACTAGTCCAAAAATAGAGCTTTATAAAGATAAATTTTTTGCAAGAAAGATCATACCAGATATAGTTATAGGTAGTGGCGATAAGGTGCTTGTGTTTGATACCAAATATAAACGCATGAATATGCAAGGTAAGGATCAATACGGACTAGGCGACGTTGATAGAAATGACTTTTTTCAGATAAATACCTATATGAGCTACTATCAAAACCAAGGCAAAAACGTAATAGCTGGCGGTCTTTTATATCCTATGGATAAATTTAGTAGGGATGGTTGCCATAGCCACTCTTGGTTTGATAATTTAAATACCAAATTTATAGTAGATGGCATAGAGCTTGCAAATTTAAGCGAATTTAGCATAGAAGAGATCAAAATCAAAGAAAATGAACTTATCTCTAGAATAAAAGAGTATATTTACTAGATTGTCTATCTTGTGCCAGTATTGTAGCTTATGCCAATACAAAAATATAGTAAATTAGCCACCAATATAACTATTGCAGGGATTTTCATCCCTGCTTTTAGTACAGCAAAATTTCACCTATCTCAAGCTTTTGCACTAGACTAGCACGATCTTATATTGTAGAGGTTCATTTTTACTATAAAATGTTATTTATTTAAGAACTTAATTAATTCATCTTTAAAATGGTCATCATGATACTCTTTATATGTATAATCATAATTTAATATAAAATGCACATTACAAATGTGCGCATCTACTACTGCTGCGTCAGAAGTCGGTTTTTTAGTGTAGGCTTCAATATCTATATTTGTAGGTAAAAAGTTTTGATATGAAAATTCACTTCTAGTAAGAACACATTCCTCATTTAGATATTCATTACAAAATTCTAAAAACTTAGCTCCTAGTTCATCTGCTAGCTCTCTTTGTGTGCTAGCTAAATCTACAAACTGCTCAATTATAGGAGCGGTTTTAACAACTTTTTTCTTTGACATTTTTTCTCCTTTGTTTTAATTGTTTTTTGTCAAGATATCTTTGTGACATGTGAAATTATAACAAGCAAAATGGACAAGAAATGTCTATATTTGAAAATTTGAATTAAAAATTTAATATTTTTTATCTTGCTTTAAATTTCATAGTACTCATCCCAGCAAAGCGCCATATCAACAGAACCTATGCGCAGTATGTCTTTGATCTTATTGATATGTGTGTTATTGTTAAAAGCTGCAAATAGATAGCAAAAATATGCCTTACTATCAAAATAGACAGAGCTACCAAAATATTCATTGCAGTTTTGCGTCCAGCGGCTCTTTTTCTTGCTCATTTCGCCAGGGATGATAGGCTCATTGATGATAGCTAAGAAATTGTCGTCATTTTCATCAAAATCTAGATCGTCTTCGCGCAAATAAAAGACCAAACGAAATTCCATAGCATAGTCTTCGATCAACCCACCCTCAACCCTTGCTTTTAGTCTGTTTTCAAGCATTTTTGCATCTCTTATTAGGATATCTTGGTAGCCAGCTAGCGCTTTATTTATCTTTTCTATCTGCTCCCACTGCTCCTTGTTGGCATCAGAGATATACTCTTCTCTCTTGCTACACTCTAGCCTTTCTAGGCAAAGATCTATAGGCGTATAGTCGTACCATGAGCGAAGCTTACCATCCATCCTGTCGATAGTTAAAATTTCATCCCAGCTAAGATCCGTATGGTCGTATAAGCAGTGGTAAAACCAGCAGTGCCACTCGTCAGACATCTCATGTGTGGGCCAGTTTCTAAATTCGTTTTGATTTTCCGTATAAAAGTAGTCATCTATGTGATTTATGAACTCCTCATATCGCATAAGAAGTTTATCTTTTGAGTAAAAAGAGAGCAATAGCCCACAAAAATGATCATATGCCTCTTTTATATCTTTTGCAGAGAGGCCTATCTGCTTTGCACGTGGCACGACACGGCGCTCAAGGTCATAGAGCCTTTCGTTTATGCTATTTAGCTTTCGCCTTTGCTCTTTTGTAAATTTTCCCATTTTTGTCCTTTAAAATTTAATCACTGCCACCTGCTCGGCGATCTCTTTATCCATAAAATTTCCGTTTGTATCAAGCGAGTAATTTTTGCCTAGAAAATAGAGCTTAAAGCCAGTTATAGCTCCAAAAATAGGCAGAGTTTTCGTTTTTTGATAGTAGTTTTTAGTGACATTTGAGATAACTTTTAGCTGCTCATCTAATGCTTTAAAACAAAGCTCATCTAAAAACGGCGTTAGGCTGATATACCTTAGGTGTTGCGCCATAGCAAGGGCAAATATAGGCTCACTCTTGCGCTTAAAATCCGTATCTATATAGATATATGAGCCTCTAAATTTTACTCGCTCGTTGTAGAGTTTTTGCACCTCGCCAAGCTCTGCGTCTATGTTAAGAGCAAAGTGCTTGCTAAGGGCTAGGATGAGCGTTTCTGAGCTATGTGCCCAGTCAAAGTGCCCCTTTGTGATAAACTCATCAAGGCTCTTTGCCGCCTCTAAATTTGCAAGTGCTCTTGCGAAATTTTGCTCTCTAACGTAGCCAAGCGCCTTTGAGAGTGCTTTTTTGTCGCTATTTTGTGTGAGAATTTTAAGTTGCTCGTAGATCATTGATTATCCTTTTTTGATTTTTATCGCCGATACATTTTTTGCGATTTGTGAAATTATAGCGACTAGAATGGACAAAAAATGTCTAGAAATTTATTAGTAAAATTTCACAAAAACTATCAAATTTAGGAGCAAATATGCAGCCAACTATCCTACTTTCCGCGCTTTTGGCAAAGCACCACACCAAAACAGCCAAAAGCTTGTGTCAGATATTTGACAAACACGGGGTTAAATACGAGTTTTTAGAGACTAAAGACATTTGGATGAGAGACTTTATGCCGATTTTGCTTGATGATGGGCGTCTCATCTCGTACGACTACGATCCAGACTACCTAAAAGATGAAAAATATAGCCATCTAAGAACAAAGATCCAACCATTAAAAGAACATATAAATTTAGTCCTAGATGGTGGAAATTTCGTAAGGCTTGGAGGCAAAGCCATCATGACTGATAAAATTTTTAGAGAAAATCCACTGAAGACAAAAACCGAGATAGCTGAAATTATAAAGCAAAAATGTGCGCTAAATGAGCTCATTATCATACCAAGACAGCCTTACGATATGCTAGGACACAGCGACGCCATGGTTAGGTGGATAGATGAAGATAGCGTGCTGATAAATGACTTTTCAAATGAGAGCAAAAGCTTTAATGATAGGCTTATAAAAGCCCTTAAAAAGAGTGGTTTGGATGTGAAATTTATGAGGTATAAAGATGGATTTTTCACTAAAAAGAGAGACTGGG
This sequence comes from Campylobacter concisus, assembly GCF_015229965.1. GTDB lineage: Bacteria > Campylobacterota > Campylobacteria > Campylobacterales > Campylobacteraceae > Campylobacter_A > Campylobacter_A concisus_BD. The sequence continues at coordinate 32,931 of NZ_JAAKZB010000021.1, read as the reverse complement.
GCGCTTACTTAAATTTTATTAAAATTAAGGATATTTTAATAGTTCCAATATATGGCATAGATGATGACGATGTTGCGTTGGAGCAGATCAAGAAAATTTATAGTGGCTACAAAGTAGAGACGATAAATTTAAGCGAGATCATAGAGCTTGGTGGAGCGCTACACTGCATAACGGCGGAGAAATTTGGGCGGTAGAGTTACCGCCTTAATTATTTCTCTATATCTAGCTCCATGCTTGTATCAAATTTAGTGTTCCAAATTTCTGGGTCTGGCACGTCTTTTATTTCTTCTTCGCTATACCCAATAGCCTTCAGTCTTTCATTCCAAGTCTTTCTAATACCTTCAGCAATAGGCTTAAATTCTTCTGGTGAAAACTCATCGGTTTTTGCGTTATTACACCAGTAACAAGCCATGCAACAATTATCTTTGCTATACTCCAAATTTGGCAGCTTCCTATCTATTTCTAGCGTATATCCGCGCGTATCGCTTCTTTTGTTATTTAGCTTGCCGTTTTTGCCAAGCTCTTCGATCTGAGCTAGGCTTATGCCGCAATATGAGCAAGTTGTTTTGCCAAGCATCTTATTAAATTCTTCTTCAGGAAAATTTATCTGAAACTCTTTTTCATATTCTTTTTCTAATTCTTCTAAAATTTTTGAGAATTCTTTAGATTTTTGAACAAAATATTGTCTTTGCTCGATCACCATGATGTTTAGCTCTTTGCCCTTATGCTTTATTTTGCTTTCATCGCTGTTTAGCTCTAGTTGGTAGTATCTGCTACTGTATAAATTTGCCACTTCATTACTGATTTTAAAATCATTAAAATCCTTTTTTATAGTCTCAATATTACTTTCAATATAGTAATCCTTGTATTCTTTTTCATCCAAGTTATCCAAAGAAAAAGCCTTGTCGAATAAAAATAGCTGAACTTTCGTTTTAAAGCTATCTTCCATCTTAGTTTTATATTTTTTTGTCATCTTCTCTCCTTCATAAAATTTTCACTATTTTACCAAAAGAGAGCGGACACAAAAATGTCTGATCAACTCACTACAATTACCCAAATTTCTTTAAAAGGATCAAAATGCAAGAGAAGATAGATAGGATCAAAAAGATCATCGCAGAGGCCGATGCGGTCATCATCACAGCAGGTGCTGGCATGGGTGTGGATAGTGGATTGCCTGATTTTAGGGGAGATGTAGGATTTTGGAGGGCGTATCCACTTATCCACTTTTAAGGGATAAAAATTTAAGCTTTGAAGATATGGCAAATCCGCAGTGGTTTTTAGATGATCCAAGGCTAGCATGGGCATTTTATGGTCACAGGCTAAATTTATACAAAAACACAGAGCCTCACGAAGGCTTTAGGCTGCTTTTAGATCTTGTAAAAAGTAAAAACGAAAACTACTTTGTCTATACTTCAAATGTCGATGGTCACTTTCAAAAAGCCGGCTTTTGCGAGGAGAAAATTTACGAGTGCCACGGCTCTATCCACTACTCTCAGTGCATCCACAAGCGTGATGGCGCTATATGGCAAACTTGTAGCGATATAAAAGTAGATGAAGAGAAATTTATAGCTTTAGATATGCCAGTTTTCCCAGAGTGTGGCTGTGTGAGCCGCCCAAATATCGTGATGTTTTACGACTGGATGGTAAATACAAGGCGCATAAACGAGCAGTATAGAAGATATGAAGCGTGGCTGGAGCAAAACAAAGATAGCCGCTTTGTGCTCATAGAGCTGGGCGCTGGGCTTGCGGTGCCAACAATTAGAAATTTTGGTGAGAAATTTATCAAGCGCTCCAAAAAAGCAACTCTTATCCGCATAAACCCACGAGATAACTACATCTCGCAGTATTTCGGCATAAGTCTAAAATGTGGCGCGTTAGATGGTCTTAGGCAGATATTATGCTAGAAAAGACATCCTCTAGTCCTAATTTGGATATAATCCCCAAACTAGGAGGCCAAATGAAACCCATCATAACCAAACAAGAAAACAGCAAATTTGAACGTATAAATACGATAGCCCTAAAGCTAAGAGAGAGACCGCACACGATAAAAGAGCTAACAGCCATGCTTGGAGTGACCTCAAAGACCATCCAGCGCGACCTTTACGACACGCTAAGAGAGTATGGTGCTGTCAAAAAGGGGCACTACTGGAGCCTAAACGACGAGGATGCGAGCGACGGGCTAGACGGCGATGATAGAGTGGTGTTAAATATCCTTGATAACGTGGCAAAAAACATGGGCTCAAATTTTTACAGCAAGGCTCACGTGCTTCTAGAGCAAATTTCTCAGCAGCTAAACCACCCGATACTAACAAATATCAACAACGAAAAGCTAAGCGAGGATGACCTTGTAAATTTTCAAACGCTTGAGGATGCTATAAGAGAAAAAGCGGAGATAACATGCACGTATAACGGCTTTGAGTTTCGCGTAAAACCGCTAAAGCTAGCACTTTTTGAGGGGTTTTGGTATCTGCTCTTGCTTGATAGCAAAAAGGGTAATAAATTTAAGAAATTTCACCTAAAAAGCATAAAAGATATAAAGCGTAGTGGGGATAAATTTGAGTTAAGTAGCGAGCTAGATGAGCGTGTAAAGGCGATGAACTCAGCATGGGCAAATTTAGAAGCCCCAAAAATAGCAAGACTACTACTAGCACCAGAAGTGGCGAAATACTTTGAGCGAAAACCACACGCAAAGCAACGCATAACTGGTCAAGATAACGACGGCTCAGTCGAGATAGAGATAGAATTTACGCATATAATGGAGATAAAACCGCTCATATACTACTACCTGCCATTTATCAAGGTGCTTGAGCCAAAGGAGCTGGCTGACGAGGTCAAAAAAGATGTCAGCGAGTACTTAAAAGAGATAAATTTCTGATCAAAGAGGCGCTATGAGCAGCAATGATAAAGAAGCGCTAGAGCTTATTAGATACTATAAAAAGAGCTGGTCGCTACTACAAAAATTTGATGATGGCTCGCTTGGTCTTTGCAAAAGCGATGTAGGCGAAAATTTCATCCTTGGATATAGTGAAGCGCTAATGGCAGTGGGTGAGCTAAAAAGAGAGCTTATGAAAAAGGGCGAGGCGTCAGATATCTTTGGCGTTCAAAAGGCAGATGAATTTAAGGGGATAATAAAAAATATCTATCAGACATTTGGCGGACGTGATCTTTTAGCAAGCCCACAAGAAAAAGCGGCAAATTTGATCTACTACATCATCAAAGACCATCCTTTTAGCGACGGCAACAAACGCATCGGATCATTTATGTTCATATTGTTTTTGTCAAAATGCAAACTGCTTTTTAAAAGTAACGGCGAGCACAGGATGAGCGACAATGCCCTTGTTGCACTTGCATTATTTGTAGCGCAAAGTGAGCCAAAGCAAAAAGATATGGTGGTAAATTTGATCACAAATTTGCTCGGGGATTAAAGGCTGATAGATACAAATGAGCGGCTTAAAACTTTTTCACGCTAGCGATCTGCACTTTGGCACTGGCTATTTTGACTATATTTTAGCCCTTCAAGACAAATTTGACATCTTTTGTTTTAGTGGCGATTTTCTATACAAAGAGAGCGCGCAAGAAAAAGAGCAAACCTCCTTGTGGCTAAAAAGCTTTAAAAAGCCTGTATTTATATGTTCTGGCAACCATGATATGCCGTCCTCTTGGCTAAATTCCATAAATGGCATATACTCTGATGGTGCTATAAAAACTATAAATGGCGTTAAATTTGGTTGCGTGCCATACTTGTGCGATGATCTGCTTGAATTTGCAGAGTGTGATATCTTACTGACCCACGTTCCCCCAGTAAAGACAAGTACGAGCATCAGCAAAAAGGGCAAAGATCATGGAGATATAGAGCTTGCAAGGCTTATAAAAAACAACCTTTTAAATGCAAAAATCATCCTTTGTGGGCATATCCACGAGCCAAAATCTCACACGGACGTTTTAAACGGAGTTAAAATTTATAACTCTGCAAGTAGCGGTGCGAAAGAGCCATTTTATCAAGTGATAGAGCTATAGCTCTCTATCATTTTGGCTACCTCTTGATGCTCATAGGGCGTCATTTCTATATCTAAAATTTGCAAGCATATCTCTTTTATAAATTCGCTCTCACAGCCAAAGTCGTTTTTTAGATTTTGCAGTATAAATTTAGCCTCAGTAACGACATCATACGCATTATTTAATGCCTTAACAGCTTGCCTGTAGAAATCTTTTGACATTTCTGTGCAGCTGTATTTAGTGAAATTAGCATTATTTACGTAATCATAGCTTGTTTTTGCCTGCGCCAAAAAAGAAAACTCATCATACTCTTGCCAAAGTTCTTGTTCGCTCATTTTTGCTCCTATATTTTTGTTATAAATAAAAATATGGACAAAATTTGTCTATAAAATATCCCAAAAGCAGACATTTTTATGTCTTTAACTCTTGCTAATATTCTCTTAAATTTTTAGGAGGTAAAAAAATGGTCTGCACCAAACAAGAAAAAGAGCTTTTGATAGCTTTTGATCAAAAGCTTCTTGAGATACAGCGTGAGATGACAGCAGAGTATCTGAGTATTAAGGAGCTTTTTAAGGCAAATTTTGACCATGATCAAAACATGATAGATACTGTCTGTGAGGTTAGTTTTTATATGAAAGACTACGAGGAGGAAATTCTCTCTGTTGAGTTACAGGACTTTTACTTTGAAGACGGTGATGATCTTAGCGGTATAGAACTATGCTGTGATGGTAAATTACAGGGCTTTGACTGCTCGATCATACTCACCAAGATGCATAGCGCCTCAATAACTATAGAAGAAATTTTATCTATTGATGATATATGTTGGCATTTTGAGCCACAGCTATACTACAAAAAGGAAAAAATAAGTGCTGCGCTCAACGAGAAGCTCATTTGGATGCCTATTGTAAGCTCTGATAACTACAACATATATCTGCCAAAGGGCGTTAGAGAGGCAGGCACCTTTAAAGACTTTGACAATATGTATATTCGTAACAGTTTTTTGACCTCTTGGTTTGATTTTGAATATAAAATTTTGCCAAAAAGTTATAAAAATTTTATCACCCGTTTTAGACAAACGCCAACTCAAAGCTTTATAGATCTAGATAGTTTTCACAGCAAGGAGTATTTATCAAAGCTATATAAAGACTATGAATTTGCTCAGCAAACAACTGGGCTTATGATATCAAAATATGTACCGCTAAACATGATCGCAAGGGGTATTTTAGACGCATATAAAGCGATGTGTGAAGGGACTTTACACGCGTGCAAACTAGCGCTTGAGCTAGGCTTTGCCATAAACGCTCGTGGTGGCTTTGAATACTCCACTAAAAACTCTGGTGCAGTAAGAGCCCCATATAACGACATAGCGCTAAGCGTTATAAAGCTTCATAAAGATAGGCCAGATCTTAAAATTTTATATGTAAATTTTGGCAATAAAAAAAGCGAAGGCGTCTTTGAACTAGCGAAAGATGATAAAAGCCTTTGGGTCTATGAGATCTACTCAGGATGTGATAGATTTTTTAGAGATATATTTCCTAATCTAGATAACGTCTATTGTGACTCCATCTTGCCAAATACCACAAAAGAGCAATATCTACAAAATATAAAAGATGGGCTCAGCAAAGTTATAAGCAATATAAAGCCAGATCTCATCATCTATAGTTCGGATGTGTCTATGAGGTTTGGATATTTTGCAGTAGATGTAAATTTACTAATCGAGCGTGATGCGGTCGTGACTGCTTTGGCAAGAGATAACAAAACGCCTCTTTGTGTTTGCATTAGCTCAGATCCCTTTCAAGATACACGTCATAAGGAGATGGTGCCTTTTTACAAAAGGCTTATAGAAGATATGCTCTGCGTTATCGTACAAAAGAGAAGTGAAAAATAGCCGAATTTGATGGCGTAATGCTTGGCAGAGACTTAGAAAATGTCCTGCCTAGCAAACTTGCGCTTATGAATGATGAAATTTTGGCATTTTGTTTGATCTAAAATTTAGCGAAAATAGACTATTTTGTTTTGAAAAGGTAGATATACAAAAGTAAGTCAAAACCGTGTTGTTATCTCATAAATTTTAGCACAAATATCAACTCGCTTGATCTAACTAAAATTGTAAAAACTTTTCTAAATTTTATAAAAAAGTTTTAATGGCGGCACGGATGTGCAGCCAGCCTTAAGGCACGCCATGAGCTCATAAAAAGTGATGAAAATTTCAAAATGCAGACATGCTAGTGATAAGCAACTTTGAGTTTGCAAAGATAAATTTATCAAAGGGTGATGTAGAAGGAGCGAGATTTTACGGGCTAAATGTGGGCTTTGAAAAGGCAAAGGATGAGTTTTTGATGAGATTAGACTATGAGCAAATTTAAGCCTAGATCTCTAGGCTTAAGCTTAAAACCCAACTCTTCTTTCGTTTTCTATCTTTTTATATCTGATCTCGTCGTTTAGGCGATTTGCAAATTCGCTCGCATCTGCTACCGGACTAAATTTATTTGCTCTTAGCACAGCTGCAAAGTCTCCAGGCGTTAAAAAGGCGCATGAGCCAACAAGTTTTAGATCGCTACTGCTAGCCTTTATCCCTAAAATTTCACACTCTTTTTTAAAAAGACTAAGTGCTTGCTCGCTTTTTAGATAGCTAAATTCTATCTTCATATCAAAACGCCTCATACTCGCGCTATCAAGCCTGTCAAGCAAATTTGTCGTAGCGATAAATATGCCCTCAAAGTTCTCCATCTGCACTAGCATCTCATTTACCTGACTTATCTCCCAGTTTCTAACCGCGTTATTTCTATCTTGCAAAAAGGTATCGACCTCATCAAAAACAAGCACAGCGCCTTTTTCTCTAGCTTCTTTAAAAGCCTGAGCTATATTTTTCTCTGTTTCACCGATATATTGGTTTATTAGATCGCTCGATTTTTTTAGAACAAGTGGCTTGTTTAGCGACTTTGCTATGTATTTAGCGTAGGCACTTTTGCCAGTGCCAGCTGCGCCGTATATACATATCCTAGCGTTACAGCTCTCTTTTATGCCACAAGCAAGTTTGTTAAGATCGGTGTTTGCGTTTATAAACTCCACATTGTAGCTTTGTGGCAAAGATAGACCTTGATCGGCGATTTTCTCTTTGTCATGTCCTTGCGACTTTAGAGTGTTGTCTATCACCATTTCAAACGCCTTTTGCTTGTCAAATTTATCTAAACTTAACGCCACTTTGGCTGCCTTTTGTATGACAGCTGGCGAGAGAGAAGTGTAGCCCAAAAGCCTTTTTATGCTCTCATTTGTGCTAAGGCCGTTTGAGTATTTTTCTATTATCCTTTTGCGTGTTTTTTCATCTGGGATAGGTAAATTTATGGCTATATCAAAGCGTCTTAAGACAGCCTCGTCCATATCTTGCACCTTATTTGTTATCCATATAGTCGCTATTTTATTGTTTTCAAGGGCTCGATTTATCGCAGCCTTGTTTATCATGATGCCATTATCTAGGCTAAATATATCCTCAGCCTCGTCATACATCAATAAAATATTATTAGAAAAGATATTTTGCACCGCCGTGTAGGCGAGATATCTCTTTGTAGCCCTTTTGTCGTTTTCAAATTTATTATAAGCCACTTCAAAAAGCTCAAGTCCGATCTCTTTTGCCACTAGCTTTGCAAATTCTGTTTTGCCAGTGCCAGCAGGTCCGTAAAGCAAGATATTTATCCCATGCCTTTTTGTGCTAATGGCATTTTTAAGATACTCAAGCGTAAGAGATAGCTCGTCCTTTATGTGCTCAAAGTCACAGCTCTTTAGATCGCCCTTGCCACAAGGCACTACGCTTTTTGAGAAAATTTTGCTTATATAGTTTTTGGTATCAAACATCTCAAAAGCAAAGTCATCATTTAAAAAGCTATATTTAGCAAGAAAATTAATTTTATATCTCTCCATTACGAGTAGCCCTGAGCTTAGCAATTTCGCATCATATTTTAGTGCGTTATTTACAGCGCGTTGCGGTAAATTTAAGATAGTGGCGATCATTTTATTAAAATCTCTATTGTTTATATCTGCTATCTTGCCGATAGTGTTTTCAAGCGTATTTGAGTTTGATACGACGATCAAAAAGCCTAAAATTTGCTTTTGCGTCTCATCCAAATTTAACTTTTCGCTAAGCATTTGTAAATTTTTATCTAGCAAAGCAGGAAATTTTGGCAAATTTTTTAAGATATCATCATGCCTTTTCTTTAGCTCTTTTAAGAAATTTGACATGCCGCCTATCGCTTTTATCTGCTCCTCGCCATAGCCAAGACCCTCTATAGCCCTATCAGCTGTATGTCCATTTACTTTGTCAAACAGCCCGTAATAAAGCACTGCACGCAACAGATAAAATGTAACAAGTCTGTCAAAATTTCTCATCTCATTTCCTTTTTTATTTTGAGATGATACTTAGCTTTTTGGACTTTTGTATGTCTTATTTTGTAAAATTTTGGTCTTAAATTTGAGATTTTAGTGGCAAGAGCCACTAAAATTAGGGGTTAGTTTTGTTTTAGGCTAGAAATTTTTTCATCATACTCCGATATAAAATCTTTAATATTTTTTAATAAAATGTTTTCAAAACCTCCTGCTACGATACTTTTACAAATATCACCACCACTAATTTCCTTACTTTCAATCCAAAAATCATCTGAGTTCTTTGTATTATCTATTTTTGATAGGTCTATTGTTTTATCTTTCTTGACAAAACCCATGATCGGTTTTGTTAGATTTGCACCAGTAAATTCTATTGCAAAGTTAAACAACTTCCAGTTTTCACTTTCTATTTTAATAGGTTGGCAATATTTATTTGAAGCTACTTCTTCTCCGCCAACTTTGTAAGAATTTTCTTCTGGATAGATTTTTTCTAATTCTTTGGATAAATTTTTAAAAAATTCATTTATTATCTCTTTTCTAACTTCTTGATGGTTATTTACTATATCCAATACTGCAGCATAATTCTCTTTAAAAACTTCTACTAAATTTGCTTTTTCCATCTTATCTATCCTTTTGTATCTATTGTAAATCATCTCTATCACATCCTTGTATTGTGATAAAAATACATTTAGGTCAGTTATATTTGACACCTCATTTTTGCACTTATCTATCCAGTTTGAAATTTCATCTTCGTAGCTAATGACTTTAAAATTTATAGTAGAACCTTTTTTTACTAGCTTTGTTTCGTCTTGATTTGTCTTATAATCACCTAGGCTATATTCTTTTGGCAGATCACCATCTGGGTGCAGATATAAAACATATATATCCTCATCTTCAGCATCTTTATTTTGAATAATAGTCTCAATATATCTTGCTATCTGCGTAGGTTGGTCTTTTGCATATACTTTATTTTCTAAGATGATATGCTTCTTGCCGTCGCTTATGTAGATATCTATATGCTTAAACTCTTTAAAAACGGTCGCCCTGCTCGTATCTATACTAAAGTCATCTATGCCGCACGTCTCTAAAAATAGCTTTAGAAATAGATCGCCCTTGTAGTGATCACCGTTTGGATCAAGTAGCGAAGCTATGAAATTTGAGTGCAAATTTACTTCATCGCTAAAACCATGAAACAAAGTAAAGATATTATAGTCGTGCTTGCCCATGGCTCTTTGCCTGTCTGCCTCGGCCTTTGCCGTCATATAGCCTTTGCTCATATCTGCAAAAAGCTTTTCAAAGTGCTCTTTCTTTGACTTTATCTCCATCCTCTCTCCTTTTAGAATTTGATATCTACATCGTCTATTTTTTAGTATTTTATAGTAGCTTTTATATCAATGATCCGCTCATCGACATAGTCTAGATCATCAGAGATGATCGCATTAAATTTACACTCATCACAAAGCGTATCTCTTATTTGCTCCAAGCAAAGCTTGATCACAGCATCAAGTGGCATATCTTTAGAAATTTTAAAATTTATCTCTGTGCCCTTTGCATTTTCAAGTAGCGCCAAGAGCTTATCAGATATGCTTTGACTAAGCGCGTATATGTCCTGCTTTGCCCTAAATATAGCCATGTGCTTCGACTCGCCACTATCATTTTTATACCAAGTTTCAAAGATGCTGGTGTGCTCCATTTTCTCTCCTGCTATAAAATTTGATTTAGCGCTTCTAGACCACCAAGCTTTATACTGACGCCAAGCTGTGGGTTTAAGCTACTATCTGTTGGATTTATGCGAATAAGCGTCGCATTTTTAAAGCGTTTTACCAGCGCCTCGCCGTGCTTTCTGATGGTTGGCACCGCTAGGCCTGCGCCTATTTCTATTATGGCTATTTTTGAGTTTTCATTTTCACTTAGCCACGCTTCATATCTTTTGCGCTGCGCCCAGGTTCTTTTTGGATTAAACTCGTGATCGTAAAACATCATGATATTTGGGCGGCTCACGCATCCACACTCAGGGCAAACTGGCATCTTTGTGGCGATAAATTTCTCCTCATCTACTAGGGCGCTACTCTCATCCATCTTCCATATCGACCCATCGTCGTCGTGGATACACTGAGCGTAATGAATGGAGCCATGAACTTCGTAAATTTTATCCTTGTTAAATCCAGCCTTGGCAAAGTGTCCATCAACGTTTGAGGTGCAGATGAAGTAGTTTTCATTTTTCTGCGCGCAAAGTTCTCTAAGCATAGTAAAACCAGCATGAGGCTCAGTTTTGTTATAAAGCTTTAGTCTGTGGCCGTAAAATGCCCAAGCCAGTTTTGGATCATCAAAAAACCACTGCGGATTTGCTATATCGGTAAAGCCTAGATCCTTATCTTTTAGCGGCGGATATGCCTTCCAAAAGCCCTGATCTCCACGAAAATCAGGCAATCCACTATCCACACCCATGCCAGCACCTGCTGTGATGACTATGGCGTCTGCGTTTTTAATGATCTCTTTTGCTTGAAGTATTGCTTCTTGCAATGACTTAAATTTATCTGTGTCCATGTTGCCTCCTATGGCTTTAAATGCTTTTGGCATTATAGCCGGCAAAGCAGACACTTTTTTGTCTATTTTGCTACTTCACGCAGTTTTTCTAAAACCTTAACCATCGCTAACGTGTCTAGTTTGCAGTATGCCAAAAGTGCCTTTTTGTAGGCCTCGCACTCATCAGCTGGCATATACGCCATAGCCTCATAGACCTGCATTGCTTCGCCACCATGGTGGATCAAATTTAGATCCTTATATGCCGACTCAAACTCGGGTACGAGCGCTGGCAGGACGTATTTTATAGAGTAGCTGCCCTGCATTTTTGGGTGGTAGTAGCTCTTGCTCGCAAATGGTGCCATTAGGTCCTTTATATTGTCGTGGATCGCCATAAGCTCATTTGAAATTTGAGGGTAGTTTAGAGCTAGCTGCCTTATCACTCTTTTTTCAAAGCTCATGTTATAGGCTAGCACGCAGGCATCTTGTGGGATAAATTTGATCAAATTTAGCGCTAGCTCATATCTAGGATCGGCTCCGACCTCAGCCAAGAACTCAAAATGCTCTAAATTTCTTTTGCCATCATCTTTATGGATAGAAAACTGAAAAGGTATCTGCTCATACGGACTAAGCCCTATAAACTCGGGCACGGCTTGCTGAAATGTCTCAAAGTCAAGATGGTAGAGCGGATAGCTAAGTGTATCTAGAAATTCTTTGATAGCCTCTTTGTCAATAATCTGCTCCCCAGAGAGCTCGGAGCGGATTTGGATCTGCTGAGAGGCATTAAATTTATCTAGCTCTTTGATATCTTCAAATTTAACCACACCACTTTTATAAAGCTCAAATTTCTTATCGCTTCTTAACCTAGATATGTTAAAGACGCTATACTCTGGTATGCCTCGCTGCTTGCGCCAGCAGTACTCCCAAGCGTCGCAATTATAAGGGTCTGAGCAGTGAGGGCCGATATCAATATCTGGCTCAACGTCTTTGCTAAGAATTTCATCAAATTTACTTAAAATTTGAGGGATATCTGTTTGTTTTTGCTTTACTTGCTCAGTCACGTCTTCGGTGTGAAAAAACTTATCAAGCTCGAGTTTCTCGCCTCTTACATAGTTACTATCTATGTGGATGATATTTACGGCACTTACCTTGTAGCCAAGCGAGCTAATGACGTAGTACTGGATGCTTGCATCATCGATATAGACCTCTTTTACCGAGGTTGAGCTCTTTACTTCGTTGATAATAAAGCCATCCTTACCGACGCGAAGGATATCAACCATAACAAGGATGCCATCAAAGCAAAAAGTGGCCTCGTAGATGATCTTTGTGCCACGCCCCATAAGCTCTTTTGTTTTTGCCATTTGCGAACTAAAGTTGCCAGTATACTCTATCCTCTCGCCACCTCTAAAAAGCTCACAGGCTAGCTCGCCTACCGATGTACCGGTATCAAATACCGCTTGCACGCCGTCATCTGGTGCTTGCAAAACCTCAGGCTTTTTCTTTTTAAGCCACAAGCTCTTTTCACATTGAAGACCACGGATGTAGAGGGATTTAGATAGTGCCATTGTTTATGCCTTGAAAATTTGTTTTATTTTTATATATCGTCAAAAAGGTCTTTATTTTAATGTCCTTTTTGTGAGATCATAGCAGCATAATAGGAATAAATTTTGTCCATTTTTTACTTTAAAATTCATCCAAAAAAGGAGTGGTGATGAAGAAGATCAAACAGATAAAAGAGCTATTTGAAGCTGGCAAAGAGAAGCAAGCAAAGGATATGTTAGGTCACTTGCTAAATGATGCACCAAATCAATGCTTTGTATGCACAAGATGGATATACCGCACGATGTGTGGTAGGCCTGAAGACGGCATAGCTGGTGCTGCTGCTGTATTTAAGCTCATGCAAAAGAATAAAAGCGCTGAGTTATTTGGGCAAGTATATGAACTAGAGGATGATCTTTTTTCACATATAGGCTTTCACAAATGGGCTCGCGAAGCTTTCAAAAAACTAATAAAAGCTACCACAACAAAAGAAGAATTTTTCGTTGTGGCGAATGAGGCAGAAAGATATATCAAAAGCGAGATAAAACCGCTCTCATACTACAAAGAGATCGCGGATCAAATTTCAAAAAGCGAAGCAGTGAAGATAATCCCACTAAAAAGCAAATGCTACTTCGTAAAACTCGAGCACAAGCTACATAGCTACGCTATAAGAGCTTCTATGAGAAGCTGGCAAACTTACGTCATCTGTAAAAATGCAAAGATAAAATTTGAGTGGTTTTTAAGACCTGATGCTGAATTTAACACCTACAATGACTGTAGTGTAGAAGAAAATATATGCTTAGATAAGATATCAGACGAATTTGGACTTTGGGATAACGAAATTTACTTTGAAACAGATACGCTAATATGCATAAAAATAGCAGAAATTTTTTATGAAAATGGAGTTATCGACAAGGCAAAGATAATGCTACTTCAGGCTCTAAGTGTGGCTTATTATAAAGGGGTATTTATAAAAAATGTCATAACAACTTTAAAAAGCGCGGCACAAAAATTTAGCAGTGATGGAAAATTTATAAGAGAGATCTTAAAACGCGCGATAAGCTTTAGATATGAGCATCTTGAGCGAAAGGAGCTAAGGCTAGCGTTAAAAGAGCTTCAGTGCTTTGACTACTGGGCTGAAGATATAGACTACGAAAAAGAGTATAGTGATCTTGATCCGCTCGATTATTGTTAGGGTGGAGGGCTTATAAAAGGTGAGATTTGTAAAGAAATGGTGGTTGGAGGTTAGTACTAGTTTTTAAAGTTTAAATTTAGCCAAGTACTTTAATAAAATATAGAATTAATAATTGGCTTTATTTTTAATAAATTCATTGATATCTTTGAATATTTTTTACTCTACAAACAAATAATGTTAAAATAACGACCATGCTATATTTACACTCAAATATATAATTTTGGAGTAAGGCTATGCAAATTTTTGACAATGTTGTTAATATTGTTAGAGACGATTTAAAAGTCGCCATTGAAAATGGTAGCAAGATATCTATCGTGGCGTCTTGTTTTTCTATATATGCTTATCAAGAATTAAAAAAGCAGTTAGATTCGGTGGATGAATGTCGTTTTATTTTTACTTCACCTACATTTATAACTGAAAAAGCAGAAAAACAAAAGCGTGAATTTTATATTCCAAGATTAAACCGAGAAAATAGCCTTTACGGTACGGAATTTGAGTTAAAACTACGCAATGAAATGACACAAAAATCAATTGCTAAAGAGTGCGCTGAGTGGATTAGGAAAAAAGCTAAATTTAGGTCTAACACGACAGACGAAGGTATGATAGGGTTTGTCACCATAACAAACAAAGAAAAGCAAGTAGTATATTTGCCTTTAAATGGATTTACAACGATAGACATTGGGTGCGAACGTGGAAATAATAGATATAACATGGTAAACAAATTTGATGAGGTTACTTCCACAACCCCATATATTAAGCTTTTTGAAACACTATGGAACGATAAGGAAAAGCTACAAGATGTTACTGATGTTGTGATTGAAAATATTACTGCCGCATACAATGAAAATCCTCCAGAATTTATCTACTTTATGACCTTGTATCATATTTTTAGTGAGTTTCTTAATGATATTTCTGAAGATGAGCTTCCAAATGAGGCTACAGGCTTTAAACAAAGTAAAATTTGGAGCATGTTATATGATTTTCAAAAAGATGCGGTCCTTGCTATTATCTCTAAGCTAGAGCGGTATAACGGATGTATCCTTGCCGATAGCGTAGGTCTTGGCAAAACCTTTACTGCGTTGGCTGTCGTTAAATACTATGAAAACAGAAACAAAAGCGTTCTTGTACTATGTCCTAAGAAATTAGCAGAAAACTGGAACACATATAAAGATAACTATATAAACAACCCAATTGCCGCAGATAGGTTAAATTACGATGTTTTATTTCACACCGACCTATCAAGATCGCAAGGCTTTTCTAACGGCCTAGATCTAGATCGCTTAAACTGGGGGAATTATGATTTAGTAGTGATTGACGAATCCCACAACTTCCGCAACGGCACTGGTACCTACGCTAGTACTAGAGAGAATAGATATGTTAAATTAATGGATAAGATCATAAAAGCCGGTGTTAAGACAAAGGTTTTAATGCTATCTGCAACTCCTGTAAATAATCGCTTTATCGATTTAAAAAATCAGCTAGCCATCGCCTACGAGGGCGATTCTGAATACATAAACAAAAAACTAGATACCGATAAAACGATAGAGGAAATTTTTACACAAGCTCAAAGGGCATTTGGCGCTTGGAGCAAGCTAAAGCCTGAACAAAGGACTACGGATAAGTTATTACGAAATTTGGATTTTGATTTTTTTGAGCTTCTTGATAGCGTAACCATCGCTCGCTCTAGAAAGCACATTGAAAAATATTATGATACGGCAGAAGTCGGTAAATTCCCGGAGAGAAATAAGCCTATTTCGCTTAGGCCGCAGCTTACGGATATAAGCACGGCCATAAACTATAACCAAATTTATGAGCGCCTGATGATGCTATCGCTATGTATATACACGCCTTCAAATTATATTTTTCCAAGTAGAGTACAAAAATATATCGACTTAACGCACAATAAAGGCGATGAGCTAACCCAAGTAGGCCGCGAAAAAGGCATTAGAAAGCTCATGAGCATTAATCTACTAAAACGCCTAGAAAGCTCCATAAATTCTTTCAGACTAACCTTGCAAAGAATAAAATCTTATATAGATACTACGGTTAATGCTATAGATGCATTTGAAGTAAATGGCGCTACCGATATAGATATATTTGAGACTTCAGATGACGAATTTGATATGGACGATGGAAATACCGAGTTTTTCACTGTGGGTAAAAAGGTCAAAATCAATCTTGCTGATATGGACTATAAGACATGGAAGACTGAACTTACTAAAGATGCGGAGATACTAGGGTTTCTTGATGATATGATAAGCGATATTACCCCTGAGCATGATAGCAAGCTACAAGAGCTATTTAGGCTTATGTCTGCAAAAATTGAAAATCCAATCAATCATGAAAACAAAAAGATCCTAATCTTTTCAGCATTTTCCGATACGGCGGAGTATTTGTACGATAATGTCGGTATCTTTATCAAAGAAAAATACGGTCTTGATACAGCAGTTATTACCGGATCTATCGACGGCAAAACGACCATTAAGGGATTTAAGGCCACGTTAAATAACGTATTGACATGCTTTTCGCCTTTATCTAAAGGCAAAGACCTTCTAATGCCTGATGATAAAACGCAAATAGATATACTAATTGCCACAGATTGTATATCTGAGGGCCAAAATTTGCAAGATTGCGACTATCTTGTCAATTATGATATTCATTGGAATCCGGTCCGTATTATTCAAAGATTTGGTCGCATAGACCGCATAGGAAGTAAAAACGAAGTTATTCAGCTGGTAAATTTCTGGCCGGATATGGATTTGGATGAATATATAAATTTAAAAGCACGCGTTGAGACTAGAATGAAAATTTCCATCATGACCTCTACAGGCGATGATGATTTGATAAATCCAGAAGAAAACGGCGATCTTGAATACCGCAAGCAACAGCTAAAAAAGCTTCAAGAAGAGGTGGTGGATATCGAGGATATGGCCACAGGTATTTCGATCATGGACTTAGGCCTTAATGAATTTAGGCTTGATCTACTAGAATACGTAAAAAATAACGGCGATATGGACAATAAGCCAAAAGGACTACACGCCGTTGTTCCAGCGACAAATGAGCTACCGGGAGGCGTTATTTTTATACTTAAGAATGTAAATAATAGCGTCAATATCGACAACAGAAATAGAATCCATCCTTTTTATATGGTATATATAGGAACAAGTGGCAATGTTATCTGCGATTATCTTGAGCCAAAAAGCATATTAGATAACTTAAGGCTTCTTTGCAGAGGAAAAAAAGAGCCTATCTCGCCTTTATGTCAGAAATTTAACCACGAAACCAACGACGGAAAAGATATGAGTAAAATGTCAAAGCTATTAAGCGAAGCAATTAGCTCCATTATCAATAAAAAAGAAGAAAGCGATATAGATAGTTTGTTCTCAGCCGGTGGCACTTCTGCTTTGATGTCTGCTATATCAGGGTTAGATGATTTTGAGCTGATCTGCTTTTTAGTTATAAAATGACGGAGCTATCTATGGCTATAGAGTTACCAAAAAGCACGGAGTTTAATAAAAAAATCCCAAAACAGAAATTTTATGAAAATTTAGAGATATCGCCTGCTTTAAAGAAAATATTTATAGAGCAAGTAGATAAAATTCTTTGGAGTTATAAAATCGCATCTTCAACCGCTAACCTTGCAGACGGCAATC
Source organism: Campylobacter concisus (assembly GCF_015229965.1). Classification (GTDB taxonomy): domain Bacteria; phylum Campylobacterota; class Campylobacteria; order Campylobacterales; family Campylobacteraceae; genus Campylobacter_A; species Campylobacter_A concisus_BD. The sequence continues at coordinate 15,648 of NZ_JAAKZB010000021.1, read as the reverse complement.
TCGTAAAAGAGATCGAAGTCTTTGAGGTGTTTTTAAAGAGCCCAAACCTAGATGATGAGCTATTGCGCCATATAGATAGAGCGGTGCCGTATCATATAGTTTTTATCTTAGAGTATCAGGGTAGATACAAGGCTTGCATTAGCTATAAAGAGGCTGCTATATCTGGAAACAGGGCTTTTAAAGTAAATTCGTACTACTATACCGATTGGCTAGATAAGCAAAATTTGCCTTTGAAACTAGAGGGATTAAACCTTGACGCAGCCTATGAAAATTTCGTTCGCCAAATAGCCGGCGAAACATTGCAAAAAATAGCTTCAGACGAAAGCCTTAAAGATTCTATCGTTCGGTCGGAGCAAAAGGAGCTTTTGCAAAGGCAAATTTTGGCACTAGAGTCTAAAATTCGCAAAGAAAAGCAACTAAACAAACAGATACAGATAAATAATGAGCTTAAAAAACTTAAAAGAGATTTGGAGGAAATATGATGGATAAAATGAGAATGGAGACCGCAGATATTACCGCTCAAAATATTGAAAAGATAGGAGCTATGTTTCCTAATTGCATAACAGAAATGCTAGATGAAGAAAAGAGCACGGCAGAAAACAATGTCTATAAAAAAGCAGTAAATTTCGAGCTACTAAAGCAAATGCTATCAAAAGATGTTATTGAGGGCAACGAAGCTTACGAATTTACATGGGTCGGCAAAAAGGCATCTATCATTGAGGCAAATAAGCCGATACGAAAAACGCTTAGACCTTGCAAGGAAGAGAGCGTTAATTGGGACAAGACGGAGAATTTATATATCGAAGGCGATAATCTTGAGGTTTTAAAACTTTTGCAAGAGAGCTATCTAGGCAAGGTAAAGATGATCTATATCGATCCGCCTTATAACACCGGAAACGACTTCATTTATAACGATGATTTTAAGATGAGTAGCGATGAGTATGCAGATAAATCAGGCGAGATCGACGAGGTTGGCAACCGCATGTTTAAAAATACAGATAGTAACGGACGTTTTCACTCCGACTGGTGCTCTATGATCTATCCAAGACTAATGCTTGCAAGAAATTTGCTTAGTGATGACGGAGTGATTTTTATCAGTATCGATGATAACGAACAGGCAAATTTAAAGAAAATTTGCGATGAAGTGTTTGGGGCTGGAAACTATATAACGAATTTTGTTTGGGAAAAAGGGAAAGAGGGTGGCAATGATTCTTCTATAATGAGGAGTCATTATGAAAACATTATTTGCTATTGCAAAGATTCAAATATTAAGGGCATAATTAATTTGGATCAAAAGGATAAAAGTAGGCACATCAAGTTAGATAAAGAAGAAAATTTAGTAAAAGGCATAAAAATTGATAAAAATAAAGGCGAATTATTTCAGCTAATAAACCTAAGCAAGCAAAAGGATTATTTAGTAAATATACCATTACTAGATGGAACGATTATAAAATGGAATTCATATGCGCCGCAAACAACCATTAATGAGTGGATCAAAATTGGTAAATTGTTTGTAGGAAAAACAAGAGTTCCTTATGTTAAATCTTTTTTAAAGGACGAGCTACAAGGGCAAAAGCCATCTAATATCATTACACAAAACTATGGAACTACAAAAGCTGGATCAATAGAAATCAGAAATTACTTTGGCAATCGTGAGTTCTTTTCTTATCCGAAGCCATCAATACTAATAAAGAGACTGTTACAAATAGGTTCAAATAGCCACGACATAATCCTAGATTTCTTCTCCGGCAGTTCAACAACCGCTGACGCTGTAATGCAACTAAACTCTGAAGATGGCGGAAATCGTAAATTTATCATGGTGCAACTTCCCGAAAAGACAGATGAAACAAGCGAAGCCTATAAAGCGGGCTATAAAAACATCTGCGAAATAGGCAAAGAGCGCATACGTCGTGCTGGTAAGAAAATTTTAGAAGAAAACAAAGATAAAGAGGGCATTGAAAATTTAGATATCGGCTTTAGAGCGCTTAAGCTAGATGATACAAATATGAGAGATGTTTACTATAGCCCAAGCGAATATAGCCAAGACCTACTTTCTACGCTAGAGTCAAACGTAAAATCAGACAGGAGCGATCTAGACCTGCTTTTTGGTTGCTTACTAGAGTGGGGACTTCCGCTATCGCTTCCATACGCTTGCGAAAAGATCGGAGAGTGCACGGTGCATAATTATAACGATGGAGATTTGATCGCTTGCTTTGATGAAAATATCGCTGAGAGTGTGATAAAAGAGATCGCAAAGAAACGCCCGCTTCGCGCGGTCTTTAGAGATAGTAGCTTTGCAAACAGCCCATCAAAGATCAATGTAGCGGAGATATTTAAACTACTTGCGCCTGACACCAGAGTAAAAGTCATATAAGGAGCAAGCGATATGAAACTGCAATTTAAGCATCAAAAATTTCAAGCAGATGCCGCCAAAGCCGTAGTCGATGTATTTGCCGGACAGCCATATCTAACGCCAACTTACATGATAGATAAGGGCAATTATCAACAACCGCTTTTAGAACTGGAAGAATTTACCGGCTGGAGCAATCAAAAAATAGTACCAGAGCTAAATGACAAAATCATCTTAGAAAATATACAAAAACTTCAAAGAGATAATCAAATAAAGCCATCGGCCAAACTAGAAGGCAGATACAATCTAACGATCGAGATGGAAACGGGTGTTGGCAAGACTTACACCTATATCAAGACGATGTTTGAGCTTAATAAGCACTACGGCTGGAGTAAATTTATCATCGTCGTGCCAAGCATTGCTATCCGCGAGGGCGTGTATAAGTCGTTTTTGATGACGCAGGAGCACTTTGCCGAGGAATACGGCAAAAAAGTTCGCTTTTTTATCTACAATTCCGCTCAGCTTGAGCAGATCAATCATTTCGCATCGGATAGCTCTATAAACGTTATGATCATAAATTCTCAGGCGTTTAACGCAAGAGGAAAAGACGCAAGACGAATTCACATGGAACTAGACGAGTTTCGTTCTCGCAGACCGATCGATATCATAGCTAAGACAAATCCTATTGTAATCATCGATGAGCCCCAATCTGTAGAAGGCGCGCAGACAAAGGAAAATTTAAAGCAATTTAATCCGCTGATGACGCTTCGCTACTCTGCTACCCATAAAAGCGATAGTATCTATAATATGATCTATCGTTTAGATGCTATGGAGGCATACAACAAGCGTCTAGTTAAGAAAATCGCAGTCAAAGGCATCACAGAATCAGCTAGCACGGCTACGCAAAGTTATGTATATCTTGAAAGTATCAATCTCTCAAAATCCGCACCGACTGCTACTATACAGTTTGATTGCAAGGGTGCAAACGGCATCCGTAAGATCACAAAAACGGTAACCGAGGGATACAACCTATATGATAACTCCGGTCAGTTAGAGGAGTATAAATATGGGTTTATTGTCTCAAAAATCGATGGGCGCGACGACTCGGTGGAATTTCTTAACGGCATTAAAATTTACGCCGGAGACGTTATCGGTAAAGTAAGCGAGGACCAGCTTCGCCGAATACAGATAAGAGAGACTATCATTTCGCACATTCAAAGAGAACGTGAGCTTTTTTATAAAGGCATCAAGGTACTTTCGCTATTTTTCATCGATGAAGTAGCCAAATATAGGCAGTATGGCGCAGCCGGAGAGCCAACAAACGGTGCTTATGCTGATATGTTTGAAGAAGAATACGAAGATATTATCAAAAATTTACAACATGACACAAACGAGAGTGATTATTTGAAGTATCTTGATTTGATTTCCGCTAAAAGTACGCATGCGGGATATTTTTCTATTGATAAAAAGGGAAGAATGATTGATTCTAGAGTATCTAGTAGAGAGACTACGACCGATGACGTCGATGCGTACGATCTTATCATGAAAAATAAAGAGCGTTTACTTGATAGAGATCCAAATAAATCTCCTGTTAGATTTATATTCTCACACTCTGCGCTTCGTGAAGGATGGGATAATCCCAACGTATTTCAAATTTGCACTTTAAAACAAAGCACTAGCGAAACAAGAAAACGTCAAGAGGTCGGTCGCGGGCTTAGACTTTGTGTAAATCAAAATGGCGAGCGTATGGATAGTAATGTGCTTGGAAGCGATGTGCATAACGTAAACGTACTTACCGTTATCGCTAGCGAAAGCTATGATAGTTTTGCAAAAGGTCTTCAAAGCGAGCTTGCTGAGGCTGTCGCAGATAGACCGCGAGCCGTTAGTGCAGAATTGTTTATCGGAAAAGTAATCAAGGACGACAAGGGTAACGAGCAAGTCGTTGACGGCGATATGGGCGGCGCGATTTACTATGATTTAATTATAAATGGATATATTGATAAAAAAGGCGCTCTTACGGATAAGTATTATGAAGATAAGGCTAACGGAGAAATAAAATTTGCAGATGAAGTGGCTGATTTTACTAAGTCCGTCATTGCGATTATCGACTCTGTCTATGATAGCAAAGCGATGATGCCTGAAGATGCGCGTAAAAACAATGTCGAGCTATCAGTAGACGAAGATAAACTTGCAATGCCTGAATTTAAGGAGCTGTGGAGCAAGATCAACTCAAAATCCGTATATGTAGTCGACTTTGATACAGATGAGCTTGTAAAAAAGGCAATTGAGTCTTTAGATAAGAATTTGCAAGTTTCAAAAATTTACTTTAGAGTCGAAACTGGAGCAATGGAGCAAATCAAGTCAAAAGAAGAGTTGATATCTGGAGAGTCTTTTGTAAAAGAAGATGCCCAAAACTACAACCATGCAATAGCCCCAAATTCAAGTATCAAATATGACTTGATAGGAAAACTAGTAGATGAGACGGGGCTTACGAGAAAAGCTATTATCCAAATTCTTAGAGGGATAAAGCAGACTACGTTTGAACAATTTAAGTCAAATCCTGAGGAATTTATCATAAAAGCAGCCACTCTTATAAATGATGAAAAAGCGACGGCGATTATACAGCATATTACCTATAATGCGCTAGATGAAAAATACGATACTGCGGTTTTTACGGATCCTACGATAAAAGGTCAGCTTGACAAAAATGCGGTTAAAACAAAAAAACATCTTTACGATCATGTCGTATATGATTCGGCTAATGAAAAAGCTTTTGCAATGGAATTAGATACAAGCAAGGACGTTGCCGTTTATGTTAAGCTTCCAAGTGGCTTTTATATAAGCACGCCTGTGGGAAAATATAATCCAGACTGGGCGATTGCGTTTTATGAGGGTGATATCAAGCATATTTATTTTGTGGCAGAGACTAAGGGGTCTATGAACTCTATGCAGCTTCGCCAAGTCGAAGAGTCCAAAATCCACTGCGCAAAGGAGCATTTTAAGGCTATAAGTAGCGATAGTGTAGTCTATGACGTGGTGGATAGCTATAAATCGCTACTGGATAAAGTTATGAGATAAAAATTACTGAGAAGTTAAGTCGCAGTATAAAAAGAGTATGTGTAATACGCCAAAGATGGTTATTACGCTGCTCTTTTTGAGGAAAAATTTGACTACCATTTGTTAATATTAAAATCTGAGGCGATACTGCTTAAAGCTCTACTAATAAATACTCAGTGTAATAAAAAATTACAGTGGCTGACTTAATCTTACTAGTTTTAGTACGGATTAAATTTAAATATACAATTATCTTAACCAAACCATCCTTGTAAATTTATATATATTATAGTATCATACTCCTAAATATTTAAGGATAAAATACTATGTATATCAAACGAGCCATAAGCGATGAAATAAAAGAGTATATGAAAAGCTTCCCAGTGCTTTTGATAAGCGGGGCTAGGCAGGTTGGTAAATCAACACTTGCTTTAAATTTAGAGATACCAAACTACATAACGCTTGACGACATAAACATATATGAATCCGCAAGGAATGACCCCAAAGGCTTTATAGAGCACTGCAATAAGCCTATCGTGATAGATGAGATACAAAGAGTACCTATACTGCTTTTAGCTATAAAAGAATTTATAGATAAAGATAGAACAAATGGGCAGTTTGTATTAACTGGTTCTGCAAATTTAAAGGGTTTTAAAGATATCTCAGACTCTTTGGCTGGTAGGATAGGCATAGTAGAGCTATATCCGCTTTCTCAAAAAGAGCTAAGCCATAGCAATGAAAATTTGATAGATATTTTAAGTGGTGATATAGACCATTTGATGCTAAAAAAGTATGATAACGACGGCTTATCCGAAAAGATCATAAACGGCGGCTACCCGGAGATCACAAAGATAAGCTCAGAGAAATCAAAATATCTCTGGTTTAGCTCATACATAAGAACATATATAGAATCAGACGCTAAAGAGATAGGCAACATCAGAAACATGGATAAATTTATCACTATGTACCGATTGTGTATGCTAAGAAGTGGCAATATCTTTAACAAAAACGAGCTATGCTTGGAGTCTGGGCTTGATAATAAGACATTTGATAGCTACTTTAGCGTGCTTGAACATACCTATCAGATCCAAAAACTTCAGCCGTATTTTAATAATGCTCTAAAAAGACTCATAAAAACTCCTAAAATTTTTGCTACTGACACCGGAGTACTGGTGCACTTACTTCAAATTTCATCAGTGCAAGATCTTGCAAATTCCCCATACAAAGGCGCAATATATGAGACGTTTGTATTTGATGAACTACTAAAGGCAAATACAAGTAGCAAAAAAAGAGCAAACATATACTACTATAGAACGAGTGATCAAAAAGAGATAGACTTTATCCTTGAGATATCAGGCAAGCTCATAGCCATAGAGGTCAAATCACCTAAAACTATCAGCAAAGATGACTTTAAGCATATCTACCACTTAAAAGAAAATTTACAAAGTAAATTTGATAAGGGCATAGTCTTTTACGCCGGAGATACAGCCGTAAAACTGGATGATGATATGTTTGCATTGCCGTTTGGTTTTATGTATTAGAGATAGCTGAGAAGATGCAATGCTAATGATCTGACTTCTACAAAATCTATCTCTCCAAGCTGTCATACCCTGACTTTATATTCTGTTCTTTAGCTTCTGCTCTATTTGATGGTTGTTTTGTTTGCTCTACTCCAAAGTTACTATCAAGTCCTTGATCATATAGCTCTTGCTTTGTTATTTTTAGTGAGCCAAACGATATATGATCATTTGTTAGAGAGATCTTATCTGTTTGATAACACTCCTTTAGCTTATTAAAGCCTTGCATATCTTGCCAATCTTTCATATAGGCTTTTATATTATAAATTAAGCCTTTATAGTTAATTCTAACTATATCTGGCAGGTATTTTTTAAAGCTTTCGGTTCTATTTATAAAAGCTAAATAGTATCTATTTATATCTAAATGACCATCGATAGCTTTTACGAAGCCTTCATATTCATTTTGTTTAAGCCCTAGCTTTTTAATGACGTCATCATTTAAAAACCCAGTTTTTATCTTTCTGGCTGCTTCATAAAATTTATCTCTGATATAGATATATGGGGAATAGTGTCTATTTTGGTTAAAAGAGTAGGCTGTGTTTTCTTCTGACAAGTAAAGGTATCTATCACTCTTGTCAGAAAGTATTTGATGATTTTTATATTTTTTAAACACAGTGCTCTCGTCAAAGTATTCTATTAACTCTTTTATTGGAATCTTTGATGAAATAGCTTGGTAGCTTGCTCTTTTAATATGTAAGTTGCTATCTTTTGGTTCATGGCTAAGCTCATATCTTCTTAGCTTTTGTAAATCTTCATATATGGCTTTAATATCCATATTATTAATATCTGTTTTTAAACCAGCCTCTTCAATGGCTCTTGTATTATCAAAAGTTTTTCCTCTAATGCTTACAAGTTCAGATCCTGGTACCGGAGTGTAGTGAAATTTACCAGGATATAGGCTTGAGTTATTTACTACCTTATATAACCCAAGCTCTCTTGTTATCTCTTTTATGTATTCATCATATTCATTTAAGCTTGGAGCCCTTGTTGTGGGTATGATGAGTTTAAATTTCTCTACTTTTGTGTCTGGCGCTTGATAGGCGGTTGGGTATATAAAGCCCTTTACTCCTTTGCTTTGCAGTAAATTTTGAGCATCACTTATAGCAAATTTAGAGTTATCTATATCATATATAAGTGTAGGAGTTATGCTATCAATACTGCTATCTTCTTCATTTTTATCCTTAAAACTTGCCACTGATATAGCTGAATAGTTTTTAAGTACTGATTTTAGATTGTATGGCTCTATTCGTATCGTTTCCCAGCTATTTAGCACTTGAGTTTTTGGGTCCTTATTTGGAGTACTAAAGTCACTGCTCACACTTAATGTTATCTTTGGCTCATTTTTATTGGCTTGAAGCTCTATAAGCATTTGCTCTAGCTCATTAACTACGTGAAATAATGCTCCTTTTCTGCCATTATAGACTATCTTGCACATTAGATCAGTTAGATTATAAGTTCCCTTAAACCCATCTACACTTACTTTATATTTGTCATTTACTATTTTAGGTTTTGCGGTGATGTTAAATTTTGCATTGATCATAGGTAAAAGTTCTCTTATATCCACTGCATTAAGTCTCTTTGCCCTATCATAGTAGTCTTTTTTGAAACTCTCGTCTTCTTCTATCATTCTTAATAGATAATCAGCTGTAGAATTTTTAGCATCAGCTAGTAGCTCTTCAACACTTATGTTTTGCTCTTTTGTATTTGCTTTTGGCTCGATCACCACATCTGTTTCTATCTTCATCTGCGTATCTTTTTCTTTGCCTTTCTTAACCTTTTGTGCTGCACTTTTAAAGCTTTCATATTGCTTTTTTAGTTGGTCTTCATCCATGCTTAAGGGCTCTATATTATTTAATCCATACTTGTTAGATAAGATGTCATTAACCACTCTTTTAAATTTCTCTACTGATTTAGCCATAATAGCTTTTACTTGTTGCTTGGCTGCACCTTTTGTATATATTACTCCACCAGTTTTTACGCTATGAGTAAATTTCATGTTTTCAAAAGAGACTATTAGATGAATATGAGGCTCTCTTTTTAGCGGTTCGCCATTTTTATGTTTCTTGTTTAATACTTTGTTTTCTAGTGTCCCTTCTGGACGAGGAATATATGGCTCTTCTTTAATTATAGGCAGATGAGCTTCAGCATAAAAAAGTAACTCATCTATGTCGTGATTTGGGAAAGTGAGCTTCAAAAAATCCATTATAAGATCATCTATATTGCCACTTTCATATAGCTTGTTCCACTCCTCTGAAGTAAATGACAAGGATATATGATAGTAGTTATATTTCTTATTCTTTTTCTTGCTCTGGTGCCTTTCAGACATCTCGATAAGATCTAAATTTCCAGCCAGTGGCAATCTATCATCTTTTTCATCTCTAGTTAGCTTTGAATCTCTTTTCTTACCAGTTTTTAGATAATCAGCTATGCCTTTTTCTCCCTTTGAGATCTTAACTATCATAGCTACTCCTTATTAGGCTTAAAATTTCAGTTAGGACTGATTGAATTTTGTACAACTCTTCTTGTGTTCGCAGTATCACTTCTAAAGCTATATTACCACTAGTCTTATAAGCTATATTTAGTCTCTTTGCTATTTGATTAATGTTATTAAAAGGTCTAGCAAAATATGTAATGATTGCCGAATCTAGCTCTTTCTTTTTTATAGATTCAGAATTTACAGTGCCATTATCTATAAGATAGGAAATGATTTCTGATCTTGACATATCTAACTCTAGAGCTATTTTAGATAGCTTATCATATTGTTGATAAGTGATCCTTGCGGAGAGCACCTTATCCTTGACATTTTTTGACATATGATATCCTTTCATAAAATGTGATAGCGAGATGAAGCGTTTTAACGCTTCATATATCTCGCATTGTAGACCTCGGCAGAGCAAGATTATACAAGGTATGAAAACGAAGTGTCATACATTGTATGTGTCTTGCTATTAGAAAAATTTGCATACTACTGAACATTGCTGTCGCCATTTTTGTTTAGCCATTTAGTAAAATCTTCGCTAGCTTTTTGACTATCTTGGTTGTAGATATGGATGATAAAGCCTTGAATATTGGACGCTTTATTAAGTGCTTTATCTAGACTGCTTTGTAGTGCAGATTTGGCTTCATTTGTCTTATGGCTATCATAAAACAGGTAGCCAAAAAAGAAGAGTGCTTCTATAAATACAAAGGCAATTAATGCAGATACTATCTTCTTCATCAAAGAGCTAAAAGATGAGTTGATCTTCGATATGGTTTTGTCCGCACTCTGTAATGTCTTTTTAAAGTCATTTTGGATCTCTTTTGTTGCATTTGTAAGTTCAACACCTCCTTGCTCTATAAGCTCTATTTTTTCTTTAAAGCTTTTATCAAAGCTATCTGTGGTTTGATTAAAAAGTTCAATATTATTTCTAATATTTTCACTAGCCTTATTGCCCATTTCGATATATTCTTGTAGAGCAATTACGGCATTTGCCGCAACTGCTGTATCGCTACTCTTGATTGTTAGTGCCATTGCTTAGCTCCTCATCTTCTTTTTTGTCTTCTTTGGGTACGAGAATATGACATGCATCAGAGGGTTGATTAGCATTTGTTGCCTCATACTCTTTCCTCCATTTGGAAAACTCCTTGTTTGATAGCTTTACGCTAAAATTTTTTTCGATTAGTAACTTGCACTCTTTGAGTGTTGCTTGTTGTGGAAACAATACTTCAATACATGCTTGTCTAATCTCCTCTTTTTTCTTATTCTTTCTAATGGTTTTTAAATCATTTAAAAGTGTATTTTTGCTTGCCATATTTTCCTCCTATGGCTTTTAAAATTTTACAAAGACAGCAATAGCCATCTCACCAAATTGGCATACCTATAGTGTGCCCATTGCTTTCATATAGTAATTGTTGATAAGGTTTTTATTTAAGTAGTTTAAAAGTAGAGAACGATTACAATAGGAGTCCCAACAACCTATCGTAAGGGTTATCTTTTTCAAACATTTAAAAGAAATCCTTACTCTTAATTGATTTTAGCCATCTTAATCTCCTTGAGTAAAATATTTTTTTAAATTTGTGTGTATTATAGGATATTTTGGTGGCTAAATCGTTTAAAGTGGTAAATAATTGTTGACTTTTATTTCAGAAGCATGATATACTAGGGTTTTCCTGGCTTTATAGCATAAAAATACTTATAAATTACTTAACGCTAGTATATATATTAGGAATAGAAACAAATATCTTAAAATTATAGACCATGAATGGCCTTATTTTTAAGCGGAAAGATAAAAATGTTTTATTAATAACATGTATATTTTTTAAAAATAAACGAAAACGATTACATAATTACCAACTGCATTCTAGATACTCCCCAAGCAAATTATCAAATTTCACCCTAAGGCTCTCTGGTTCTTTTATCTTTATAAATGGCAGCCAGTATTTGACCACGCGCAGGATCTCGTAATGCTTATGTGGTCTATCTCTATTTTGTGTTTTGTTGTTAGGAAATATGAATGAATCATAATCATCAAAAATATTTTTTAGCCCATATTCAATAGCTATAAACGCCATTTTTACTACGCATCTATACTCATTTTATTTAAGTTATGATAAAAATTTAACACAGTAGAGTGACAGATTATATCATAGTAGATGATTCGTTAAAAAATTTTACTTGTTTTTTAAAATTTTACAAAAAACGTGTTAAAATTACTGCAAGCTTAAAAATTTGCTACATAAAATTTTATTTTGCTACAAACATTAAGCTATATTTAATGAAAGGTGACTGCAATATAATATTGTAGAAACATCGTAGTTTAGGTATTTATGGTGTCACGGGGGAGACTTGAACTCCCGACCTCCGGCTTATGAGATAAATTTTTAAATATCGCTTAAAGCCCTGCTACATCGCTATTACAAACAATTTTTTGTCATAAGCACTAGTCAAGTGTCCCACTTTTGTTCCACTGCAAATCCATGATACATCTAAAAAACCGCAATGGAATTTATTACTACCGAAGCGTCATCGCACCAAACGCAAGAAAAGTTTTAAAATGCTCAAGAGAGCTATCTTTCTCCTTGGGGACTTATTCCATATTAAAAGCCAGAAAATCTGCTAGAATTTATGATAGATATATCTATCTCATAACAAAGGCAGTTGATATGAAGCTAAATCAAGGAATTATAGATTCATTAGTTGATAGTTTTATGCAAGCAAAGATTGATAAGAGCATAAAAGAGCATTCGCTTTATGATAAAAAGATAGATATTGACTTTGCAGATGCGTTAAATAAGCATTTTAAAGAGGCTTTAAAAGATAATACCTTTCCTGATTTACTTAATAAAAGCAATGAGACTTTGATAAGTAAGGCTGAAATTTTATCCGCCAATAGTATAGATGAAGCCATAGACCAAGATGATAAAGCCAGCATAGCTCAAAACTTGCTAGAAAAACATATACTATCCCTAAACTACCTAATATCAAAGCTTGATAAGAGCACAAACCTTGTGTCTAAAAGACTTAAATTTTTAAGCAAACAAGATGAAAGTTATAAATTTGAGCCAACTGGTATAGATAGCTTCCAAGATAACATCAACGCTCTAGATGAAGCAAGTGGATTGCCTCTTAACAAAGAAGATATCAAAAGTCTAGCTAAAAATTTCTCACATGCCATAATGGTAACTGCTGAGCAACAATACGGACTTAACACTCCTTTTAAGCTAGTAAAAACAAAAGGTGATGAGAGGAGTGCAGAGCAGATACTAACTAGCGATAGCCATCTAATAGGCAAGCGCATAAAAGTAGGAGATAGTAGCTTTGGCATGGGTAGTTTAAACGATGAGGCAGTCCAAGAATACGAGATAGTGCCATGCTCTACTAGTCAAAAAAAGATAGAGAGCAAGGAGATCATCACACTAAAAGTGGCATTTGAAAATTTTACAGCTAACACTAGCGTTAGTCAAAAGTGGTCAAGTAGCACTATGGATCTGGTAAATATAGTAGGTAATATATTATTTAAATTCTTTCATCCAAGCAAAGATATCACAACCATATCACGAGATGATCTGCTTAAATTTAGAAATACTTTGGCTCACATACCAACCAAGCTAAATCAAAAAGCCAAATACAAAGACAAAAGCTTAGAGCAGATAATACGCATAGGTAAAAATGATGCCAAGCTATCACAAGTAACCATACAAAAATATATGATAAGAGTAGTGCAGTTCTTTAAGTATTGCTATAACAGTGACTACATAAGTAAGAGCATCATAAATGACCTAAACGTAAAAGTAGAGATAAATCCAATGGAGCGTAAGGTGCTACCTTATAGCAAGGAAGAGGCTAATGCTATCTTTAAAATAGTCCAAAATTTTAAAGAGACTAACAAGTCGCCAAGCAAACGGATAAGTGCAAATGATCTATACTATATAACTATGATAGCAGCATATAGTGGCATGAGGATAAATGAGATAGTTCAGCTAAGAGCACGTGATATCGTGCAACACAATAATGTGCTTTGCTTTAGCATAAATAGAGATGATGGCAAGAGCACCAAAAATATAAACTCCATAAGACTTGTGCCAGTTCATAGTAAGCTAATAGAGCTTGGACTAATGGAGTTTGTAAAACAAAGAGCTAGTGCAAATAAAAGCATCTTTAAAGTAAGTAACAAAGACTTTTCAGAAATTTTTAGATCACAAATACAACGAAAGTTAATAAGCGGCGACAAGCAAAAGACTTTTTACTCGTTTAGGCACTATTTTATAGATACGCTTGTCCAACAAGAAGTAGAGCCAAATATCATAGCTCAAATAGTAGGACATGAGAAGCAGTATAAAATTTTACTAGGAACATATGCTACAAATATAAATGCTAGTGTATTAAAGGCAAAAGTTGAAATGGTATGCTATTAGACATATGGTTTATATGAATGTATGCTTCCTTCTATAAACCATAATCTACTTGCTTGATGTTAAATCGCTAATCCTTTATATTATGCTCTTTAGCGTAAGATAATATCTTTTGCCTAAGATCTTCAGGGAAGCTATCTCTATACATCACTGGTGTTAGAGGATTTAGCTTTTTATCTAATTTACCAGCCTCATATAGTCTTGTTAGCTCTTCTGGTGTGTTGTAGTATGGTGCATTTGGATATCCCTCTGGTGGGGTTAGGGATATTATTTTTGCTTCTAATATACCAGAGTCTCTATTTAACATAACTTGCTTTAATTCAGTATCATCTGGCTCTGCGACATCATAAGGGGCTTGAAAATCATGCAAGGTTTCTTTTGCATATTTCAAAAATTCTTCTCTAGTAGTCTCATTTGCGTCAAGATCTCTAGGGTCCAGTAGCTTGCCTTTATCCTCTACCATTTCTCTTAAGTGATGAACAGTATCAGCTATTGGATCAAGTATAACCCCACCCCTATTAAAATCCATCACGAAATAGCTCCCTACTATCTCATCTAAATAAGGCATCATTCCATATTCATCTAGTGGGGGATTTTTAGCTAGTTTCCTAAATTCTTCAGCCATTTGTAAATTTTTGTTTAGACCTACTAAATAGGTAGAGTATTCAAACATGTCGGCTAATGCCTCCAAGGCTCCGTCTTGACCAAGCTGGGCTGATAGAAACATTGATTGATATGCTCTTGCTTTAAACCCTGCATAACCTAATCCAACTCCTCCTGAAAATCCAACAGTGCTTCCTAATACTCCAGCACATATATTCCACTCTGCTGCAAATAATTCTGATTTTAATGTGCCTTTGTGAGCATTTACTTCATCATAAATTTCAGCATATTCTGGCTTTGTTAGTTTGCCATTACTATCTACTCTACCTATTGCATCTTCTGGGATATCTATCATGGTGCATTTTAGATTACTTCTTTTTACTAGATAGATATATCTATCTCTTTTATCTTTTAAGCTTTCATAGTAGGCTTTTTCTGTCTTAGTCCAAGGTGATAGTTTATTTGAGCTTGGTTTATAACTAATGTCTAGCCATGGTTTAAATGATAGATAGTCTGTTTGACCTAGAGAGTTTGGTTTAGGGTTATAGTATAATGGTTTATAGTTTTTATATGGGGATGAGTCTAGGATGGAGCGAGCTTCCAAGAGATACTTGGATTGAATTTCTAAGTACTCTTCACTAGTTCTTACCTTTTTATACTCATTATTATTTGGTACCAAAAGGTTTGTTGTTTTATCAAATTTTAGTTCTGTACCATCTGGTGCTAAGACTGTATAAATTTCTTTACTCATTAAATTTCCTTTACTCATTGTTTTTTCTTTATTGATAAACAGTGCTGAAGCTATTACTACTAAGATAGCTAAAGTTATAAATATAATCTTCTTCATATCTTATCCTATATATAGACCATCTTCCATTACTATGGTAGTAGCTAGACGACCTACTAGGCGAGGGGGGAGTTTTGAAGGTGCTTTTTTGTTATTGGAATTTTTATATTCTTGAAATTCCTTACACCCCACATATATACCCTTTATGTTATTGTTACCTATGATATCAAGAGCCTCTACAAGCTCTCTTGAGAGGTTACGATGAGAGTTATCGCTATCGTCTGTGTTAAATATACCTTTTTTAAATTTGTTTATTATCTCTACTGCTTTTTGATATGAGTTTATCGGATATTTTGGTTTGCCTGATGCTACGTTTGCTAATGAGC
>NZ_JAAKZB010000020.1:0-42398 GCF_015229965.1 Campylobacter concisus | reverse complement strand
ATTTCAAATTTAAAAGCAAAATTACGAAAAATTTTTATAAATTATTTTTACTAGAAAGATTTTTTGAAATTTAAATAGTTTGATTATTTGCTTCTTTTGCAAATTTATAAAACTCACTTTCGGCGTCAAAATTGCTTTTTATCTTGTAAAAAATTTCATCAAATTTAAATGAAATTTCGTCCGAGTGAAGTAGGAGTCTTTTTGCTCCAGTTAAATTTATCCGTTCGCACTCGCTCATCTCTTTGTCTAAAATTTTCTCGATCTGCGGACGCGACAAACCATAAAGTGGTTCGCCAAGGATCTTGTGTTTCACATGAAACAAATGCAACCGAATTTGATGCTGCCTGCCAGTGAGTGGGATAGCTCGAATTAAAGTCGTATCGATATCGTCAAAATATCTGATCGGCAAAATTTTAGTCACAGCGCTCTTGCCGTTCTCACAAATTTGCATTCGCATTTTCACATCGTCGTAGTTGTTCGCTAGATCCATCTTGGCATCGATCGTAAATTCTCGCTCGATCTTACCTTGCACCATCGCGACATAGCTTTTAGAAACCTCTCGGTTTTCAAAGATTTTCTTTAGCTTTATCGTAGAATTTCTATCTTTACCCACGACTATCACGCCACTTGTTTCGCAGTCTAGCCTATGTGCTACGCTCGCATCTCGCCCAAAAAATGTGTAAATTTCATCGTTTAGTGAGTAGTCGCAGTGCCTACCATTTGGGTGGCTCAGCACCCCACTTGGCTTGTCAAATACCGCAAAGCTCTCGCACTCAAAGATGGGCTTTAGTCCCTTTGGCTTGGCCTCATAGTCGATTAAAAAGACATCGCCACACAAAACGGCATTTTTCTCACTCACGACACTGCCGCTACAGATCAGCCTGCCTTTATCGATGAGGCGCTGGGTTTGGCTCATGTTAAAGCCATTTTGCAGTAAAATTTCGTAAGCTTTTTGATGATCTGCAGTAATGATAAATTTATTTACGTAGGGCAAAAATGATCCTTTGAAAAACGAGCGAGCTATCTTAAGCCCAAATTTATAAGCGTATAACCGACATTTCAGCCCGGATTTTATATAATCAAAACTTAAATTTAGAGAAATTGCACGACGTGATTTCTGGCTCAAAAAGCCAAATTTATACTTTCAGGACAAAAGCAAACTAACACAAAAGGTTCAACAATGGTCGAAAGATACTCACGCAAAGAGATGGCTGAAAAGTGGAGCATACAAGCAAAATATGACGCTTGGCTCAAGGTAGAAAAAGCTGCCGTTAAAGCTTGGAATAAGCTTGGCTTCATAAGCGACAGCGACTGCGAGAAAATTTGCAAAAACGCTAAATTTGAAGTGGCTCGCATCGACGAGATAGAAAAGACGACAAAGCACGATGTTATCGCATTTTTAACAAGCGTCAGCGAGAGCCTTGGCGATGAGAGCAGGTTCGTACACTACGGCATGACCTCAAGCGACTGTATCGACACAGCCGTCGCGCTTCAGATGAAAGAGAGCTTGGAGCTCATCATCAGCGACGTAGAGGAATTTATGCAGGCGGTCAAAGATAGAGCAAACGAGCATAAGCACACGCTCATGGTCGGCAGAAGCCACGGCATCCACGGCGAGCCGATAACTTTTGGCCTAGTGCTTGCCATCTGGTATGACGAGATAGCAAGGGCGCTAAAGCTCATCAAAGACGCAAAAGATACGATCAGCTACGGCAAACTCTCAGGCGCTATGGGAAATTTAGCCCACGCTCCGATGGAATTTGAAGAGCTAACATGCGAGGAGCTAGGTCTTAAAGCTGCCCCAGCGTCAAACCAAGTGATCCAGCGCGACCGCTACGCCCACGTGGTGAGCGCTATCGCAGTTCTAGCCTCTACTTGCGAGAAGATCGCAGTTGCCATTAGACACTACCAAAGGACCGAAGTTTATGAGGCGGAGGAGTACTTTAGCCCAGGACAAAAGGGCTCAAGCGCCATGCCACATAAACGTAATCCAGTCCTTAGCGAAAACATCACCGGTCTTTGCAGGGTGCTACGCTCATACGTCACGCCTTCTCTTGAAAACGTCGCACTTTGGCACGAGCGCGACATTAGCCACAGCTCGGTTGAGAGATTTATCCTGCCAGATATGTTTATCACGGCTGATTTTATGCTGGTTCGCATCAAAAATTTGATAGCAAATTTAGTCGTATACCCAGAAAATATGATGAAAAATTTAAATTTAACAGGCGGACTAGTCTTTTCACAGCGCGTACTTTTACAGCTACCACAGCGTGGGATCTCTAGAGAGGACGCCTACAAGATCGTTCAGCGCAACGCCATGAAGGTCTGGGCAGACTTGCAAGAGGGCAAAAAAGCGATCGACGAGCAAGGTCACAGCCTATTTTTGCAAAATTTGCTAAACGACGAAGACCTAACTAAGAGCCTTGACAAAGATGAGATCAAAGAGTGTTTTGACTACAACTACTACACCAAAAATGTAGATAGAATTTTCGCCAGAGTTTTTGGCAAATAAATTTAAACGCAAGGGGTAAATTTAGCCCCTTGCAACTACTCTAACACAAAATCCATCTTAAATTTAGCTCGCAAAATTTATCAGCTGGTGGCAGCATTTTCAAGTAGCTTTTACAAATGTCAGCAAAATTTAGTGGCAATTTAAATTTTGATCTTCAAAGCTAATCCAAAGCTCGTCACGTTTAACGTTTTTTATCACCCTCGCGCTAGAAAAATAAGAGTTTTTGGCAAGCCTTTATTTTTCTCATTTTAGCTGTAAATTTTATATTTATTGAGTAGTTTTTGGCAAAGAGAGTTTTTATATCTTTTTGGATAAAATCTCAAATTAAAATTTAACACGGAGAGATATTTTTGAAAGTTATAAAACGTAATGGCAGAACAGAAGAGCTTGATATCAGCAAGATCAAAAAATACACAAACGAAGCTGTCCTAGGTCTTAGCAACGTAAGTCTTAGCGAGCTTGAAGTAGATGCGAAAATTCAGTTTAGAGATATGATAACGACTGAGGAAATTCAGCAAACTCTTATAAAAACAGCAGTTGATAAGATCGACATCGACCGCCCAAATTGGACATTTGTTGCGGCAAGGCTATTTTTGTTCGACCTTTATCACAAAGTGACTGGCTTTAACGGCTACAACCACCTAAAAGACTACCTCGCAAAGGGCGAAAAGGTAGGCCGCATCATCCCTGGGCTAAAAGAGAAGTACGACTTAGAGGATCTAAACGCCTACATTAAGCCTGAGCGCGACCTTCAGTTTGCATACCTTGGTATCAAGACGCTTTATGATCGCTACCTTATCAAAGACAAAAGTGGCATGCCGATCGAGCTACCACAGCACATGTTTATGGCGATCGCGATGTTTCTTGCGCAAAACGAGCTAGACAGCCAAGGTTGGGCTAAGAAATTTTACGACCTCATCTCTAAATTTGAAGTGATGTTAGCCACGCCAACGCTCTCAAACGCAAGGACTACACGCCACCAGCTAAGCAGCTGCTACGTAGGCAGCACGCCTGATAATATCGAAGGAATTTTTGATAGCTACAAAGAGATGGCGCTTCTTTCAAAATTTGGTGGCGGTATCGGCTGGGACTGGAGCAAGGTTCGTGCGATGGGCGGCAGTATCGACGGACACAAAAACGCAGCCGGCGGTATCATACCATTTTTAAAAGTGACAAACGACATCGCAGTAGCGGTCGATCAGCTAGGCACTAGAAAGGGCGCGATCGCTGTTTATATCGAGCCTTGGCATATGGACGTGAGCGATTTTCTCGATCTTCGTAAAAACTCAGGCGAAGAGAGACGTCGCGCACACGAGCTTTTCCCTGCACTTTGGATAAACGACCTATTTATGAAGCGTGTCAAAGAAAATGGCCGCTGGAGCCTCTTTGACCCAGCTCAAGTAAGCGACCTTTGCGACCTTTATGGCGAGGAGTTTGAGAAGAGATATTTGGAGTATGAAAACGATGAAAATATCCAGAAAAACACCATTCTCGCAAAAGAGCTTTGGAAGAAAATTTTAACTAGCTATTTTGAAACGGGCATGCCATTTTTGTGCTTCAAAGACAATGCCAACAAAGCAAATCCAAACGACCACGAGGGCATCATCAGAAGCTCAAATTTATGCACCGAAATTTTCCAAAACACAGCGCCAAACTACTATAAGATCAAGATCACTTATGAAGATGGCGGCGAGGAGCTATTTGACGAAGAAGAAGACATCACGGTCGATAGTGGCATAACTAAAAAAGCCAAAAAGCTTAGCGCGCTTGATAGCCTAAAAGGCAAGCAAATTTTCATCGTAGAAAAAGAGAGCATCGAGGGCAAAACGGCAGTTTGCAACCTTGCAAGTATAAATTTAAGCAAGATAAACAGCAAAGAGGACATCGAGCGTGTCGTGCCGATAGCTATCAGGATGCTTGATAACGTGATAGATCTAAATTTCTATCCACACAAAAAGGTAAAACACACAAACCTAGCCTCTCGCTCGATCGGCCTTGGCGTCATGGGCGAAGCGCAAATGCTAGCTGAGAAAAATGTAAAATGGGGCAGTTATGAGCACTTGGCGCTGATTGATAGCATAATGGAAAACATAAGCTACAACGCGATCTACGCTAGCTCAAATTTAGCCGTAGAAAAGGGCATCTATCCAAAATTTGAAGGCTCAAAATGGAGCAAAGGCATCATGCCGATAGACACCGCAAACGAGAACGCAAAAGCGCTTTTAAACGACAAAGGCGGGCTATTTGACGAAAATGTCTGCGACTGGGACAAGCTAAGAGAAAAGGTTAAGCGCGACGGCATGAGAAACGGCTACCTAATGGCGATCGCTCCAACTAGCTCGATCTCGATCCTTGTTGGCACTACTCAGACCATCGAGCCAGTCTATAAACGCAAGTGGTTCGAGCACAACCTAAGCGGTATGATCCCAAATGTCGTGCCAAATTTAAGCCCTGATACTTGGCAGTTTTACACGCCAGCTTATGAGCTTGATCAAAGAATTCTTATAAAAGCAGGCGCGATCCGCCAAAAATGGATCGACCAAGGTCAAAGCTTAAATATCTTCATGAGCTTGGATAAAGCAAGTGGCGGATATCTAAGTGAAATTTACACGCTTGCATGGGAGCTTGGACTAAAATCAACTTATTATCTACGCTCTGAAAGTCCAGACAGCGAAAAGCTAAACGACGTGGCTGACCGCTCGATCGAGTGTGAAGGTTGTCAGTAAAATTTGCAAATAAAAAATTTTATAACAAAGGATACAAAATGGCTAGAGAAATAGATGCAAACGTAAAAAGCGTTTTAGAACTTTTACAAGGTAATATAAAATTTGTTATTCCGACATATCAAAGACCATATATGTGGGAATCAAAAATGCAGTGTGAACAGCTTTGGAGCGATTTAATCGACTTCATAGAAACTTATAGAGATAAAAATAGTGGAGAAGTAAATTTTGGATTTGATGAATATTTTTTGGGCTCAATAGTAGTTTTTCAAAATGAAAACAGAGAGTTTGAAGTCATAGATGGTCAGCAACGATTAACCACGCTAACGCTTTTTTATAGGGCTTTATATGAGAAAACCAAGGACAGATCAAAAGGCTGGGCTAAAAATTTCGGCAAATGCATTTGGGCATTTGATGAAGGTAGTGAAGAATTTGACTTCTCAAAAAGAAAACTAAAAAGTGAGGTGTCAACACAAGTAGATAATGAGATTTTGGATAAAATTTTAGATCAAGAATGCTTTAATGATACAAAATCAAGAAGCAAATACGCAGAAAATTTTAACTTCTTTTTAGATAAGATTGGCGGTATGCCACTCGATCTATTTGACCCTTTGTGTAAAATGCTAATAGATGATAAAGGGCGTTTAAAAATTTTGTTTATAAAATGCGATGAGCAAGAAAATGCTTTAAGAATTTTTAATACCTTAAATAATCGCGGGTTGCCACTAAGCGATGCCGATATTTTTAAAGGTGTAATCTACGGCTATCAAAAAGACAAAGAAAGCAAAAATAAATTTGCTAAAGAATGGCGTGAACTGGAAGAAAAATTAAAAGAAAATAACCTTAATATAGATACTATTTTTACGTATTATTCTCATGCAATTAGGGCTAGAAGTAAAGATAAAAGCAAGGAAATTGCTGCTAGGAAATTTTATAGCAAAGAGCGCTTGAAAGATGAAAAACTATTTTCCGAAATTCAAGAGTTGTCAGATTTCTGGTGTGGAGATTTTGATGATAAGATTAAATTGCGTGCTTCACAATTTTTTGATGTGATTAATCTCTTTCCTAATCAATATCCAAAGTCATTGATTTCTGCATTTTATTTTTATTGTAAAGACAAAAATTTGGATTTTTTTGATGATAAAAATTTATTGCCATTTTTATCCAAAATGATAGCTAATTTACTTACGATTTATATAAATAATTCTACTGTAAATGCAATAAAAGATCCTGTTTTTAACGCTTATGTAAACCTTTACGAAAACGGAAATTTAGATTTTAAAATTAGAACTCAAGATATCTTAAATGATAAAGATAGATTTAAAGAAGATTTTTTTAGAAGCTTAGGATTAATAAAAACCCTAACACTTTTAAATCTTTATTTGAAATATGAAACACAAGAAATTATCTATGGCGAGGTAGAGCATATCTTACCTAGAAACTGGCAAGATACTTGCTATCAAAATTTAAATAAAGACGAAGCTGGCAGATATATCGAAAGTATCGGTAATAAAATGTGGTTAGAAAAATCTTTAAATATAAAAGCTAGTAATCATTATTTTAAATCTAAAAAGGAAAAATATAAAGACTCAAAATTTCAAGAAGCTGTAGGGTTGTCAGAACTACCGCAAGATGAGTGGGGAAAGGATGATATTATAAAGAGAGAAAAAGAAATCTTTGAGACGATTAATAAATTTCTTCAAGATAACATCTAAATTTTAGAGACCTAAAAAAAGGTCTCTAAAATCACATACACCAGTAGCCTCAACATTTGCTTGATTTTATCGCATCAAATACCGCGTCGTAGTTTGCCTCATTTACGATTTCGATAACGATTTATTTTTAAAAGTAGTAGGCTGTTATTGTTTATGGTTATTTTATGAAGTTTTTAAATTTTTAAGACTTTTCCTAAATAAGCTTGATTGACTTGTAAAATTTCAAATCTACTATTTTAAAAACTAAAATTAAAATAATTATTTAAGTAAAATAGTCAAAATTTAACTTAAAATATTTATATAACGTAAATTTATCCTTTAAGAAAATTTCTTAAAATTTTATATTTTTTGATAAATATTATTAAACAAAATAAAATAGTTATCTATCTTTTAAGCTTTCTTGTCCTATACTTTTAAACTCCATATCAAAAAAACAATCAGAAAAGAGCAAGTGATGCGTGAAATTTTAAAACGAGATGGTACAAGGCAAGAATTTGTAGCATACAAGATAGTAGATGCGATAAAAAAGGCATTTGCCAGCGAAAATAAAGCTTACGACGAGCAAGTTTTTACAAATGTAGTCCAAGATATCTTTCAAAAATCAAGTGCGATAACAGTCGAAGACATCCAAGATGCGATAGAGAAAGAGCTATTTGACGGCGGACATTTTGAAGTTTTAAAGAGCTTCATGCTCTACCGCCACACCCACAAGCTCCAACGCGAGCAAATTTTAGGCCTAAACGAAGATACGACCTATATAAACTCAACCCAAACAATAAACGAATATATAAACGGCACTGACTGGAGAATTTCTGCAAATTCAAACACGAGCTACTCAAACGCAGGCCTTATCAACAACACCGCTGGCAAAGTCATAGCAAACTACTGGCTAGACGCTGTTTATAGCAAAGAAGAGGGTCTTGCTCACAGAAATGGCGACTACCACATCCACGACCTTGACTGCCTTACAGGATACTGCGCTGGCTGGAGTTTGCGAGCTTTGCTAAATGAGGGCTTTAACGGCGTTCGTGGCAGGGTTGAGAGCAAGGCGCCAAAGCACTTTAGAGAGGCGCTTTATCAGATGGCAAATTTCTTAGGCATCTTGCAAAGCGAGTGGGCGGGCGCTCAGGCGTTTTCTAGCTTTGACACCTACCTTGCACCTTACGTTTTCAAAGACGATCTAAGCGACGCCGAGATCAAAAAGGCGATCACTAGCTTTATTTTCAACCTAAACGTCCCTGCGCGCTGGGGACAAAGCCCATTTACAAACGTAACCATAGACATCACCTGCCCAAGCGACCTAAGGGATCAGATCCCGACGAGCGACGATATACACCTCTTTACAAATGTAAAAGATGAGAAAATTTTGAAAAAAGCAAATGAGCGTGGCAGGAAAAATTTGATCGATATGACCTACAAGGATTTCGAGCCTGAGATGGCACGCATAGACAAGGCATTTTACGAGGTTTTGACAGCTGGCGACAAGTGCTCGCAGCCTTTTACATTTCCGATACCAACGGTAAATATCACAGAGGACTTTAACTGGGATAGCGAAGTAGCTGACGTGCTCTTTGAAAATACCGCAAAAATGGGCTCAAGCTACTTTCAAAATTTCATCGGCTCGCAGTACACTTATGACGAAAATGGCAACAAGATAGAAAACGAAAATGCCTATAAACCAGGTCACGTGCGCTCTATGTGCTGCCGCTTACAGCTTGATCTAAGAGAGCTTTTAAAGCGAGGTGGTGGTCTTTTTGGAAGTGCTGAGATGACTGGCTCGATAGGCGTTGTCACTATAAATTTAGCCCGCCTTGGCTATAACTTCAAAGGCGATAAGGTCGCACTTTATAATAGACTTAGCTATCTTTTAGACCTAGCTAAATCAACCCTAGAGAAGAAGCGTAAATTTATCAAAGAGATGTATGACAGAGGGCTTTATCCTTACACAGCTAGGTATCTAAAGCACTTTAACAACCACTTTAGCACGATCGGCATAAATGGCATGAATGAGCTACTTAGAAATTTCACTGGCGACAAAGAGAACATTTCGACCAAATTTGGACGAGAATTTGCCCTTGAGATGGTTGGCTTTTTACGCGATAAGATAAGGACATTTCAAGAAGAGAGCGGAAATTTATATAACCTTGAGGCAACTCCAGCTGAGGGCACAACATACCGCTTTGCCAAAGAGGATAAGAAGCGCTATCCAGACATCATCCAAGCAGGCGAGGGGGATAATATCTACTACACAAACTCAACCCAGCTACCTGCAAATTTCACAGACGACGCTTACGAAGCGCTTGATCTGCAAGATGAGCTACAAAGCGCCTACACTGGTGGCACCGTCTTTCACCTATATATGAAAGAGCGCATAAGCTCGGCTAAAGCTTGCAAAGAGCTTGTAAAGAGTATAATCTCAAACTACAAACTCCCATACATCACGATAACGCCGGTATTTAGCGTCTGCGCAAAGCATGGCTACATAGCTGGCGAGCATGAGTTTTGCCCGCTTTGTGATGCAGAGCTTATAGAAAATGAGAAGAAAAAATCCAAATAAGGAGAGAAAATGACAGAAAAAGAAATCTTAGAAAAAGTGCAAGACAAACGCACAAGATGCGTCGTTTATACTCGTGTTATGGGCTATCACAGACCAGTTGAGAGCTTTAACCTCGGTAAAAAAGGCGAGCACAAAGAGCGTGTTAAATTTGACGAATACGCAAGTTGCTGCAAGAGATAAATTTTTTGCCTAAAAACAATAATAAATTTAAAAAAATCAACTAAAATGCAAACCAAAGGCACGCCATTGTGCCTTTTAGTTTAAAAAAGGGTCAAAAACTTGCAAAAAGTCTTTAGTATAACGCCATTTACGACGCTTGACTACCCAGACAAAGTGGCAGCTGTCATTTGGTTTGCAGGGTGTAATATGCGCTGTGGATACTGCTACAACATCGAGGTCGTAAAGTCAAATGGTACTATAAGCTTTAGCGAAGTTTGCGACTTTTTAGACCGCAGGGTCGGCAAGCTAAATGGCATCGTCTTTAGCGGTGGCGAATGCACAGCAAATCCTCTCTTTTTAAGGCTAGCACGCGAGGTAAAGGCGCGCGGTTTTAGCTTAAAGGTAGATACTAACGGCTCGTATTGTGATGTCTTAAAAGATGCGATAGATGAGGGGTTGATTGATTACATCGCGCTTGATTTTAAAGCTCCAAAAGAGAAATTTATCGGCATCACTGGCTCAAATTTATATGAGAAATTTGCCGCCACGCTTAGATACCTGCTTGAGATAAATTTTAAATTTGAAGTTAGAACGACCGTGCATGCGGACTTGCTAAGCGAAAAAGATATCTCCGAGATGTCTGAGCTACTTTTTGAACTTGGATATAGAGGGGATTATTTCTTACAAAAATTCTTTAACACTGGCGAAAATTTTGGAAATTTGGGCGATCCAAAAAATAGCTTCGATCCAGATAAGATCACATCAAAACTACCTATCAGACTAAGAAATTTCTAAATTTAGCGCAGATAAAAATAGCTAAAAATAAGAAAATTTAACTAAAATTTACCCCAAATCACAAAAGCAAACAAGGAGAAAAATATGCAAAATTTCAGCTTTTTAAACCCTACTAAAATAGAATTTGGCAAAGACAAAGAGCAAAACATCGGCAGATATATGAAAGAATTTGGCGTAAAAAAGACGCTCATCATCTATGGCAGCGACAGGATCATGCAAAACGGACTTTTTGACATCGCCACAAAGAGCCTAAGTGCAAATGGCATCGAGTTTTGCAAGATAGGCGGCGTGAAGTCAAACCCAGTGCTAAGCAAGGTAAATGAGGCTATAAATTTAGCTAAAAAAGAGGGCGTCGATAGCGTGCTAGCCATAGGCGGTGGCTCGGTGCTTGATAGTGCCAAAGCCGTGGCTGCAGGAGTAAAATATAACGGCGATGTTTGGGACTTTTTTACTGGCAAATGCCCAAAAGAGGCGCTTATGATCTTTGACATCATAACGCTTGCTGCAACTGGCTCAGAGATGAACGGCGGTTCGGTTGTTACAAACGAAGCCACAAAAGAGAAATTTGCCATGCACGGCGCTTGTCTTTACCCAAAAGTATCGGTGGTAAATCCGCTTCTTCAAGCAAGCGTTAGCAAGGAGTATTTGGTCTATTCAGCTTCAGACATCATCGCTCACAGCATCGAGGGCTACTTTACGGCAAGCGTTCAGCCTGAGATCATAAATTTATATATCGAAGCAAACATCAAAACGGTCATGAAAACGACTGAAATTTTACTAAAAGAGCCAGATGATTACGCCGCTAGAAGCGAGTTTGCCTGGGCTGCGACGATGGCGCTAAATGGCCTAACTTACGTTGGCACGGCTGGCTACTCATATCCAAATCACATGATCGAGCACGCCATAGGAGCAGTGGTTGATTGCGCGCACGGGGCTGGGCTAAGTGTCGTTATGCCAGCTTGGATGAAGTGGTATAAAAATAAAAACTTAAAGGCATTTAAGCGCTTTGGCAAAGAAATTTTTGGCGTGGATGACGCAGACGAGGCTATTAAAAAGCTAAAAGAGTGGTTTAGCAAGATCGGCACGCCAACAAGCCTAATTGAGATCGGCGTTGATGAGTCAAATTTAGACGAGATCATGGCGCTAGTTTATGACTACGCCAAGGGCAGGGGCTTGGAGCAAATTTATACAAAAGAGGCCATAAGCGAAATTTTTGCCTTAGCGAGATAGAATTTATCCAAAATTTACAAAGGATAAACATGAAAAAAGTCGCCCTTATAGCAGGAGCCAGCGGCGCTGTTGGAAGTGAAATTTTAAAGGGTCTTTGCGAGAGTGAGCACTACAACAAGGTGGTCGCCCTTGTTAGGCATGAGCTAGAATTTACCCATGAAAAGCTTGAAGTAAAGATAGTAAATTTTGATGATTTTAAAGATGAGGTGCCATTTATCGCTGATGATGTATTTTGCGCGCTTGGCACGACTATGAAGGCGGCAAAGCACAAAGAGCAGTTTTACAAAGTCGATGTGACCTATCCGATAAATTTCGCCAAATTTGGCTTGGAGTGCGGCGCAAAACGCTTTGTTTTGCTCTCAGCAGCAGGCGCAAACAGAAAGTCAGGCTCGTTTTACCTAAAGGCAAAAGGTCAAGCAGAAGCAAAGATAAAAGAGCTTGGATATAGCTCATTTCATATCGCTAGGCTGCCACTTATCGAGGCTGAGAGAAAGGAATTTAGACTAGGTGAGTATTTGGCGATAAAGGCGTTTAAATTTATCCCAAAAGGCTTTTTTGACGAGTATCGTCCGATGAGGGCGGCTGATATAGCTAGAGTGATCGTGCAAGTAGCACAAGATGATCACAGTGAAGGTGTAAAAATTTATAGTCCGGAGGAATTTACAAAATGAAAAAATATATAGTGATCACTGGGGCAAGCTCAGGCATAGGAGCGGCAGCGGCAAAGGCATTTGCAAGGCGTGAGGAGAATTTGATCCTTATCGCAAGACGGGGTGAGCTTTTAGAAGAGCTAAAAAGCGAGATAGCTAAATTTGCAAATGTCGATGTGGTAATAGAGCTTTGCGACCTTTCAAAGCAAGAAAATGTCCTTTCTCTTTGGCGAAATTTAGAAAAATTTGAGCTAAAAGCGCTTATAAACAACGCTGGCTTTGGCGACTATAACAAGGTCGGCGAGCAAAATTTAGACAAGATCACTCAGATGATAAATTTAAACATCATCTCGCTTGTGACGCTCTCAACGCTCTTTACTAAAAAATATAAAGACAAAGATACGCAGCTTATAAACATCTCTTCGATAGGCGGCTACAAGATCGTGCCAAACGCCGTCACATACTGCGCTAGCAAATTTTTCGTAAGTGCCTTTAGCGAGGGACTTTACCACGAGCTAGCACAGGACAAGCAGGCAAAGATGCAAGCAAAAGTGCTAGCCCCTGCTGCCACAAAGACAGAATTTGGCATGGTGGCAACTAGCAAAGAGAGCTACGACTACGACAAGGCGTTTAAAAAGTACCACACGAGCGAGCAGATGGCGGAGTTTTTGCTTCGCCTTTATGATAGCCATTACTGCGTTGGCTCGGTCGATAGAGATAGCTTTGAGTTTTCACTGCACCAGCCTAAATTTGACTATGCGATCAAGTATGAGCCAAAAGATAACTAGGCGCTAAAGCCTTGGTAGCCTACGCCAAGGCTAGTAAAGTAAAAAGTAGGACAAAATAAAAAGGCAGATCATGAAATGCGTTAGAGTTGCTATTTTAGGGGTTTGTTTAGCAGGCGCTTGCTTTGGGGGCGAGCTTAAATTTGATGAAAAGAAATTTGAGCTAAAAAGCGTGCAAGTTGGCGAGAGGACGCTTAAATTTAGAGCTTATGAGGGCATAGTCTATGTAGCAAAGCCAGTTAGCGACTACGAGGTGCTAAATTTCTATGTGCCAGAGGGTAAATTTAGCGACCAAAAAGGGGCTATCTTTATGCCAAATGCGATTGGCGGCTACATGAGCGCAATGCCACAAAAGCCAGAAATCCAAAACGAAAAGCCAAATGCCACTCTTGAAGCGCTTCTTAGAGGATACGTCGTGGCAAGCGTTGGCGCTAGGGGCAGGACGCTAAAAGAGGATGGGCGTTTTATCGGCAAAGCGCCAGCTGCGATAGTCGATCTAAAAGCGGCCGTTAGATATCTTAAATTTAACGACAAATTTATGCCAGGCGACGCAAACAAGATCATCTCAAACGGCACGAGCGCAGGCGGCGCGATGTCGGCACTTCTTGGCACAAGCGCAAATGCAAAAGAGTATGAGTCATATCTTAAAGAGCTAGGCGCCGCAAAAGCTGACGATCAAATTTATGCCGTCTCAGCCTACTGCCCTGTGACAAATTTAGAGCATGAGGACGAGGCGTATGAGTGGATGTTTGGGGATTTGGATAAATTTGAAAGGATTGATTTTACAAGTCTTGATGCGGCTAGTTTTAATGACAGGAGCAAAAAGCCAAAGACTATCACAGGCGAGCTAAACGCCACGCAAAAAGAGCTCTCACGCGAGCTAAAGAGTAAATTTCCAGCCTATCTAAATTCGCTAAATTTAAAAGACGCCAAAGGCCACGCGCTAAGCCTTGATGAAAACGGCGAGGGTAGCTTCAAAGAGTATATAAGAGCCCTCATCTCAAAGGCATTTACCGCTACAAAAAGCAGCGACAAAAGCACGCTCACGCCTAAATTTATAACTCTTGACACGCAGGGCTGCTCGCTTGGATATACATTTAAGCTTGAGGACTTTATCGCCTCGCTAAAACGCGCTAAAGCGGTGGTTGCCTTTGACGGCCTTGGGCTAGAAAATCCAGAAAATGACCTCTTTGGCGATAGCAAAACGCCTGCAAAGCACTTTACTAAATTTGCAAAAGAGCAAAGCTTGGGCGAGATGGCGGATGCTAGCGTCATAAAGATGATGAATGCGATGAACTACACTAAAAACAAAGAGGCGGCGAAATTTTACCGCATAAGACAGGGCACAAACGACACCGACCTAGCCCTTGCCGTGCCTGCTATGCTCGCACTCTCGCTTAAAAATGCTGGCAAAGAGGTTGATTTTGAAGCGGTTTGGGGGCAAGGACATGGCGGCGACTACGACTTAGACGAGCTTTTTGCTTGGATGAAAAGAGTTTTAGAAAAATAAAATTAAGGAGAAAGTATGAGAAATTTTAAAATTTTCAAGGAGAGTAAAAATGAGAAATAAAGCATTAATTGCAGCATTTGTTGTAGGATTTGTTGGTTGCATAAATTTAAATGCCTTTGAGGCAAATTCTGATGTTTTTAATAAACATTTAAGAGGAGAAGCTAAAAAAGAAGTGGTTGATTGTAGTGATCCTAAAAATAGACCTGATATGATTGCAGGTATGTTAGTGGGAGGAAAAGAAGAGTGTTATCGTGAGAATAAAAGAGATAGCAAACGTGACTTTGATGCCACTATCGGTAGAAACCCAGTCACTGGCAAGGTCACCTCAAAGGCCGAGCTACTAGGTGGCAATAAAGCTACAAACAACCTTGAAAAAGCACAAATGAACTATGGCGACAAGAAATTTAAGCTAGAAGAAGCAGAAAAAGCCTATGCTGATAACCCAAGTGTCAAAAACTCTAACCGCTTAGAAAAAGCACGTAAAGCCTTTAAAAAAGCACAGCTTGACCTAGAGGCTGCAGAAGAGATAAAAGCTAAGGCTGATATGAAAAAGGCGAAGTGATAAGGGGAATTTGATGTTTAAAAAGCTATTTTTACTAGCGGTTTTGGCAGCTTTTGCCTTTGGGGCAGAGGCTAAAGTGAGCTTGCAGGAGCTGCTTTCAACGCCAAATAACAAGACCTTGCTAAAGCAGCTTGGTAGGGAAAATATACTAAGCTCAAAGAGCGAGCCAGACACGCAGGCGATCTTTTTTGCGAGCGCAAAGAGCAAGCCAGAGCTATTTTATCTGCTTGAGTTTTACAAGGACGAGGCGGCTTATAAAAAGCACGTAGCTTCAGCGCACTATAAGAAATTTGTAAGTGCGAGTGCTGAAATTTTAGCTAGCAAAAAGGCTATAAGCTTGAAAAAACGGGCTACTTTTTCTAAAAATTTAACTCCAGAGCGCCTAAAAGATGCCTACTTTCACATCACAAATTTAAGCCTTTTGGCAAAAAGCGATGCAAAATTTGAAAAGCTAGTGAAAAAATATATGCAAAAAAGCGTAGATGAGGGAGCTTACGCGCAGTTTGCCTTTAGTCAAAAAGAGGCGCCTAACAAGTGGGTGTTGGTTGAAATTTACAAAGACGAAGCTAGCTTTGAGAGCTACCGCCACAGCGCAAACTACAAGGCTTACGCCAAAGAGCGAGCGGGGCTGATAGATGAATTTGACGGCTTTGCTCTCAAAAACGAGACCTCATTTAGCAAGGTAAAATTTTAGGAGATTTATGAAGAAAATTTCACTTTTTTGCGCCTTAGCGCTTTTTGGCAGCACGGCATTTGCCCTTGATAAGGCAGGATATGCGAGTTTAAAAGATGTGAAAATTTTAAATAGCGAGATGAAAGATGTGGAGTGAGAGCGGCAACGGCATAGACGTGGGTCCGCTTGGTGCGCTTGAGGTGTGGCATGAAATGGGCGAAGCGCCAAAGAGCATGCTGACACAAAGCAAGACCTACGTTGGCAAGGAATTTCTAGTGTGTGCCTATCCAAAGGTGGCTACATACGTGGGCGGTGACGCGAGCAAGGCAAGTAGCTTTGTTTGTAAATAAATTTAGGTGGAAATTTGATACCAGTAAAATTTTATAGATATGTTTTTGCGTTTATAATGTCAGCATTTATGGCATTTTTTATGTCATTTGTGCTCACGTATCTAAATCTTGGCTTTGTTGATGGTTTTGTGAAAATTTGGCTAATCGCCTATGTAAAAGCCTTTGTGGTGGCGTATCCTGTGCTTTTGCTAGTTTCGCCGTCTGTTGCAAAGATCACGCAAAATTTATGTAAAAAAGAGAGTTAAATTTGAAGAGTGGCTAGAGAGCCTAGCCACGTGAAGGTTTATTTTAAAAGACCTTGTTTTTTCATTTGGTCCATTACTTGAGCAAACATCTCTTTAGCTTGTTTGCAAGTAGCGTCTTGTTGCTCTTTTGGTAAAGAAGCAAGTTGATCCATTGATTGTTTCTTTTGATCTTCATACATTTTTACTTGTTGCTCTTGACCAGCTTGTTTGTAAGCCTCAACCATCTTATCGATGTCTGAGAAGTAAGACTTGCAAGTATCTGTAAGATCCGCAGCGTTTAGGCTTAGTGCAAAGCCAAGAGTAGCTAAAACTAAAAGTGATTTTTTCATTTTTTCTCCTTGTGAAAATTTAAGGAGATTATATAACTTTTTTATTTTAAATAGATTTAAATTTATTAAATTTAGCCAAGACAAGCGCCTTGGCTAAATTTTTTGGCTTTTTAGCCTAAGAATTCGCGCTTAAAATACTCTTTTGGAGCTTTGCAAAGTGGGCAAGCGCCCGGAGCTTTTTTACCTCTATGAACGTGTCCGCACACCTCGCAAACCCAGATATCTTCTTCGTCGCTCTCAAAAAAGCCCTCTTCATCAAGCATCTTTTTAAGCTCTAAATACTCTCTTTCATGCTCAACTTCAACCTTGCCGATCGCGTTAAATAGCCTCTCAACATCTCTTAGCTCTTCTTCTTTTGCGATCTTTGCAAAGTCTGGATACATCGTCGTATGCTCGTAGTTTTCGCCAGCTGCAGCGTCAAGTAAATTTTTATCCATCTTATCGATCGGATCGTTCATCATCTCGTGATATTTCTTAAATTCAGCCCTTGCGTGCCATTTCTCGTTTTCAGCTGCCTCGTAAAAGTGTCTAGCTATCGCGTGATAGCCTGCTTCTTTAGCTAGGTCGCCGTAAAGCTCATACTTGTTTCTAGCTTGTGACTCGCCAGCAAATGCCTTCATTAAATTTACTGCTGTTAAATTTTCAGTGATGCATTTCATCTCTTCGCCACAACAGGTTAATGTGCCGCCGCCAACCTTTTGAACTTCGATCTCGTTGCCGCATTTCTCGCATTTGTATGTTTCGTACTGTCTCATTTTGACTCCTATTTTGATAAAATTTGAGCGGATTATAACCAAATAATTAAAATATGTAAATAATAATTTTTATTGATAACGTATATTATTTTTATAAATTTAACAAAAAACCAAATCCATCATAACAAATTTAAAAAAGATAAATTTCAGCCAAAATTTATTCTAGCGTTAAAAGTGCGGTTGAGCTTGGTTGTAGAATAACTCAAAATAAATCATCCAAAGGAGATCATCATGAGTTTTCTATCTAAATTTAGTAAGGCTATCTTTGCAGTTGCAGTAGCTGGTGCGATCAGCGCTAGTGCATTTAGCGAGGGCGAGGACTACGTCAAGCTTGAAAAGCCACTAAGTGTCGGACAAAATACGCTAGTTAAAGTTTTCAGCTATGCTTGCCCATTTTGCTACAAGTACGACAAGAGCGTCACTCCAAAGGTAGTTGAGAAAATTCCTGGCCTAAAATACGAGCCATTTCACCTAAAGACAAAGGGCGATTATGGCGAGGTTGCGAGCAAGGTTTTTGCCGTGCTTATCACTATGGACGAGGCAAAGGGTGTTAGTTTATTTGATGAAAATTCGCTATTTAAAAAGGCTAAATTTGCCTACTACAAGGCTTATCACGACAAAAAAGAGCGCTGGGGCGATGGCAAAGATGCTGAGGGCTTTTTAAAGACTGGACTTGATGCAGCTGGCGTTAGCAAAGCAGACTACGAAAAAGAGCTGGCTAATCCAAAAGTGACTGAGCTACTTAAAAAGTGGGATGAGAGCTACGATGTGGCTAAAATTCAAGGCGTGCCAGCATTTGTCGTAAATGGCAAATATCTCATCATGACAAAATCAATCAGCTCACTTGACGGCATGGCAGCACTCATCGAAGAGCTTCTTAAAAAATAAGGCGCCACATGAGCTTTTTTAAAAAAATGGCTAAATTTCAAGACTCACGCATCTCTTGGGCGATCCTAGTCTTTGTGAGCATCGCGCTTGTCGTTATCGCGCACTCGCTCTTTCAAAACTACGCCTATATGCCCCCTTGCGAGCAGTGCGTCTATATACGTTTTGCCTTTTTATGCATGGCGCTTGGCGGAGTGATAGCTATCATAAACCCTAAAAATTTGCTCTTTGCCTTAGTTGGCTATCTCTTTGCATTTTGGGGAGCGGTGCAGGGCATAATGTATAGCGTAAAACTAGCTAAAATCCACGACGCGGTGCATGGCGATGATCCTTTTGGCGTGCAGGGCTGCTCGACTGAGCCGCACTATCCATTTGGTTTGCCGCTTGAGAAGTGGGTGCCTGACTGGTTTATGCCAACTGGCGACTGCGGCTATGACAGCCCTATGGTGCCTGATGGCGCGGTGCTAAGCGATCTGCAAAAGAGCATAGTTGATCTTTATGCAGATGGCTGGTATCTTGTGCCGTCGTCTAAATTTATGTCGATGGCGGATTGCACGCTGCTTGGCTTTGGCATTTGCTTTGTTGTGCTTGCACTTATGCTTGTTTCAAAGCTCTTATCTTTTAAAAATTAAATTTTAGTTAGCCCTATTTTTGGGCTAACTTAGGATATACTGCGCGCATGGGTATTAATTTAAAATCACAAAATATTAAAATTTATGCGATCATCTTGCTAGCAAGCCTCTTTGTCGTGCTTCTTGGGCTAAACAGCTACAACAATGCAAAAGAAAAGATCATCGAGCTATCTGATAAAAACAACATCGCAGTTAGTAAAAACATCGTTAGCAACTTTCAAATTTGGCTTGATGAGCGCTTAAATTCACTCATCCGTGCGTCAAAATTTATCCAAAACTCTAACATCATAGATGACGATACTAGAGTGGCAAATTTCATAAAACTCTTTAAAGAAAATGCAAAAGAATTTGATCTCATGCAGCTTCTAAGAGAGGATGGCGAGATCTTTGTAGATGGGCAAAAGATCTCAGAAGAGGTGATGTCAAAGCGTGAGCGAGCGGGGCTTATCTGGTATGTCGAGACAAAAAATACAAATGCCCCAAGCGTAAATTTCATGCAAAATCACAAAATTTTAAAAGACTCAACTTTAAATTTATGCGTGCCAGTTGAAAAAGACGGGAAATTTGAAGCAGCACTTTGTGGCGTCGTGCGCATAGGCACTATATTTGATAGCATCAAAAACTTTAGTCTTGCGCCAAATTCTTACTCATTTTTGGTAACTCACAGCGGTGAGATCCTCACATCGATGGCTGATATAACGCTCAAAAGAGAGATCGAGGAGAAATTTAAAGAGATATTTTTAAAAGATGAGGACATCACCAGCCTAAAGATAGGGCAAAATTTGATCCAAGTAGCCGAGATACCGACGATGAACTGGTTTATCGGAGCTGGCACAAACAACGAAGAAGAAATTTTAGCCATGACAAGAGAGGCGCTAAAAAACGCCCTAAATTTACTCTTTGCCTTCGTCGCACTTGCATTCTTGGCAAACAGCCTGCACAACTTTATGTATAACAAGATAAAAAAGGTGCAAGACGAGTATGAGACCTTGCTAGCGCACAGAGCCAAGATGAGCGAGGCTGGGGAGCTTATAAGTGGCATAAGTCATCAGTTTATCCAGCCAGTAAATTCGCTAAAACTTATGCTAAGCTCGGCGATAATGCTAAAAAAAGAGGGCAAGCTAAGTGATGAGGAGCTTTTAAATTTATTAAAAAAAGGGCAAAGCTCGATCGAGCTTCTTTCAAAAACAATCGAAATTTTTAGAAATTTTTACAAAAGCGCTGAAAATGTTAGCGAATTTGACATCCAAACAAGCATTAGAAATTTAATAACACTTATGCACACAGAGCTTAGCCGTGCAAATGTGAGCGTGAAATTTAGCGGTTTTGAAGAGATGAAGGTCTGTCAGATAGAAAACATCATCCAGCAAATTTTGCTAATCCTAATCCACAACGCAAAGGACTCACTAGTTGAAAGCTACAAAGATGAGCCGCTAAAACGCGTGATAGAGCTTAAATTTAGAAGCTTTGAAGATAAGTGCTACATCGGCGTTTATGATAGTGGTGGCGGCGTGAGCTACGAGATGAGTAAGAAAATTTTTACCTGGCTAAACACGACTAAAAAGCAAGGAAATGGCATAGGACTTTACTTTGCTAAAAAGCTCGCACGTGAGAAGCTAAATGGCGACATCACGCTTGTGCACAACCTAAAGCCAACGATTTTTGAGCTAAGCTTTGATAAGAATTTAAAGGGTTAAAAGATGCAAGAGGCACTAGAAATTTTAAAAAAAGTATCTATCTTAGTAGCTGAAGATGACGAGATGGCAAGGGAGCTCATCATCACTGGGCTTAAGCCATACTGTGGTCAGGTCGTAGGCGCAAAAGATGGGCAAGATGGGCTGGAGAAATTTAAAAAGCAGGGCTTTGACATCGTGATGAGCGACATTCACATGCCAGTATTAAATGGCTTTGAGATGATGAATGAGATAAAAAAGCTAAAACCTCATCAGAAATTTATCGTCTTTACCTCGTATGATAGCGATGAAAATTTGATCAAGAGCTATGAGCAGGGGGCGATCTTGTTTTTGAAAAAGCCTATCGATATAAAGGATCTTAGATCGATGTTGATAAGCCTAAGCTTTGAGCGAGATGAGAAGCTAGTGCGCCTAAGTGATGAGGTGAGTATAAATTTAAAAAGAGAGAAAATTTATAAAAATGGCAGCGAGCTATACCTTAGCTTCTTGCAAAATAAGATATTTTGGCTATTTGCTTACAACCTAAACAAGCTCGTGACCTACGAGATGATAGAGGAATTTGTCTATGAGAGCACCGAGGTGAGCAAGGCTGCTATACAAAATGTCGTTTTGCGCCTAAAACGCGAGCTTGGCGTTAAATTTAAAAACATCAGCGAGAGTGGGTATATCTTAGTAGCTGAGTGTGAAAAAGCATAAATTCAAAATAGCAAAATTAATATTTTTATCTAATAATATCTT
This sequence comes from Campylobacter concisus, assembly GCF_015229965.1. Lineage (GTDB taxonomy): Bacteria > Campylobacterota > Campylobacteria > Campylobacterales > Campylobacteraceae > Campylobacter_A > Campylobacter_A concisus_BD. The sequence continues at coordinate 20,899 of NZ_JAAKZB010000020.1, read as the reverse complement.
AAAGGTAGTGATAAATTTATGTCACTACTAGCTAAAATTTATAGAAAAAGAGATGAAAATTTGCAAAATTTGATAGATAAACTTAAGAAAATTTATGTCACAAGTGTGTATAAATTTATGATATTTATAAATAAAAAACATTTTGATATAAAAAGTCTAAATTTAGTTGCAATAAGGCTAGATAAAGGCTTTTTTGATTAAGAATTTATACGTTTAAAATGAAAAAAATTTTGTGACATTTTTGGGTTATTTTATCAACTACTATATCATTTTGATGAACAAAAACTTAAAATTTTAAAATTTATATAGATAAATATAAAAATTTTCACACATTTATAAAAAATTTACACATTATTAACCCCTAAACTTAGGCTTTTCTTAAGTGTATTGTACCAAAGTACAATATAACTAAATTTTTTTCTTAGCTAAAATCTTGATATAGATCAATAAAATCCAAAGGGAGGCACTAAGATGCAAAAGTTAGGCGTTATCAAAAATATCCTAGGCGGTGAAGTCGTAGCTGTTGATAAAAGCGGCAACGAAAGAGTTTTGAAGGTGGGCGATAGCATTTTTGAAGGCGAAACGATAAAGGCTAATGGCTCTGCAAAAGCAGTGATCGCAGGAAACGACGGCAAAGAGGTCAGCTTGCAAAACGGCGAAAGCCTGAGCCTAGACAAAGAGGCAAATGCACTTAGTGACAACCCAGAGATAGCCTCTATCCAAAAAGCCTTACTAAACGGTGCAAACATCACAGATCTTGAAGAGACTGCAGCTGGTGGCAACCAAGGCGGTGGCAATGCTACTGGAGATGGCGTGAGCTTGGGAGCTGCAAGCTTTGCTGAGGGCGGCCACTACTCAAATATCAATGAAAACTATAGAAATTTAACCGACGCAAATAGAGCTTTTCAAACCCCAGAAAACTCAATAGGCGGCTATAACGATGCAGGCACAGATGTGGATACGACAACTCCTATCTCACCAGTTACACCTGTCACCCCAAGCACTCCAGTAACGCCACCAACTCCGAGTACCCCAGTAGTACCAAGTACCCCAAGCACCCCAGTAGTACCAAGCACACCAAGCACCCCAGTAACGCCACCAACTCCGAGTACTCCAAGCACTCCTGGCGTCACTGTAACTCCAGGCACTCCTTCACCTGCCAATCCTCCAGTCATCACGCCTCGTCCTGGCGCAGTAGAGATAACTACTAGCATCGATCCTGCTACTAGCGAGGTAAGAGAGAGTGGCGCAGGAGCAAACGGCGAGGGCGGACACTATCTTGTTTATAAACTAGGTCTATCAGGCACTCCAGTAAGTCCAAGTGGCGAGACCACAGATCTAGGTTTAAATTTCCTCGGCGGCACTAGAGGAGAGGACTATTCAAGCGTAGTTGAGTACTCAACTGACAATGGAGCGACATTTCAGCCACTAACAGGCTACACGATAACTGGCGTAAATATAGAAGATATCTCAAAAGTGCAAGTAAGGATAAAGGTGCTTGACGATAACGGTCAAGACACCACAAAAGGCCCTTTGCATCACAACCAAAACGAGGGTGAGAACACTGGCCCTCAAGGCATGACCATCGACAACGTACAAAAAACTGATATGGTTGATAATTTTGCTGTATTTAAAGAGGGTGTGAAACTAAGCGTTACGCCAAGCAGTAGTTATCTGCTACCAACAACTAATGCAAATATGGCTGAAGGCAAGATCATAGACAACGACGACAACATCGAGCTAAATAAAGACATCAAAGGAAATATCGCAAACCATACAAATTTAAATACAAATGATGGCGATGATACGGTCAGCATAAAGGCAAATTTAGAGAATTTGCACTTAAACACAGGTTCTGGCAACGATGTGGTAAATTTTGATAAAGAGGTCACTATAAGTGGTACTAAAAACACAGCAAGCGTAGGCGGCGTTCTTGGACATTATAATAGCACTACTATAAACCTTGGTAGAGGCGATGACGTAGTAAATATCAATGCTGATCTTACTATATTCAAAGCCAACATTAACCTTGGTGCATATACCCCTAGCTCAAGCAATAGTGCTCATGATGAAGCAGGAAACAATACTCTAAATATCAATGCAAACATTCTTGGCAAAGAAACATTTAAAGTCATAGACCCTAACATCCACAATAGCTGGTACAACGATAACCAGATCCACACAGGCGACGGCGATGATGTGGTAAATGTAAAAGATGGTGTGAGGATAGAAAGAGTAAATATCCTGATGGATACTGGTAGCAATACCTTTAAAGCAAACAATATAACTATGACAGATGCTTGGGTAGATACTAGTGATAGATACTCTGAGGCAAGAGATGTAAATACTATGGAGATATCAAACTCTACGCTAACAAATGTAAATTTAAATAGAGAGTCACAAGATGCAGTGTTAGGATATCAAAGCCTAAAACTAGATAATAACAAAGGTGAGAGCGTTACAGCTTATGCAAAAGACCTACTTGAAGTAAAAGGTAATGGTGATGGTAATAGTCACTATGAAACTGGATCATTTAGCTCAGCCCACGTTATAGCAGACGGCATAAGCATAGGTCAAGCAGGCTTTAGTAATAAAACAGGTGTTGATTTTACAGCTGATATATCAAATTTAACAGCTAAAACTCGTGTGTGGGTAACCAGCTATGGCGAAAGTAATGATACGATAAATTTTAAAGGTAATAACATCTTAAATAACCTTGAGGATTCAAGTAGTGCCGATATAGATACAAGAGGTGGTAACGATACTATAAATTTTGAAGGCAAAAACGTAGCTGGTGCTATCACTATAAATACTGACGCTGGCAATGACACCATAAATATCGGTAGCGAAACTAAATTTGGCGGAACACATGAAAAATATGTATTTAAAAGCGTTCAGTTCTCTAGTATAAACATGGGTGATGGCGACGATACGATAAATATCGACAAAGGCGCTGAGCTAAAAAGCACTACCATAAGAATGGGTGATGGCGACGACGTTGTAAATTTAAATGGTAGTTTAAAACATGCTGGTGGTACATACTGGGATGGCTCAAGTACTATTGATCTAGGTAGTGGCAACGATATCATACATATCGGCAAGGACGCAGAGATAAATGCAGATGGCTGGACTACTTCTGGTGGTATTGGGCATAAAGAGCATAATGGTATCGTTATCCAAGGTGGAGCAGGCACTGATACGCTAGATCTTGCTGGAAATATCGACTTTAGCAAGGTAGCTGGCTTTGAGAAAATTACCCTTGGTGGAAACGCAAACAACGTAACACTAAATTTAACACTAGATGACGTGCTAAATATCACTCGTGGAAATGTGAGCAACACTCTTAGGATAGATGGCGAAAATGGCGATCAAGTAGATATGTCAGCCTTTAGCAAAGGTGGGGTAAATTCTGAAGGGTATACAGAGTACTCAGCAACGTCTAATGGCACGACATTTACCATCGAGATAAAAGACGAAATAGTCTTACACTCTTAAATTTCATGCCCTAGTCTCCCAAAACTAGGGCAAATTCTTACAAAATTTCAAATTTTAGTACCATAGTACAATTTACAAATCTTTTTCAAGATATTAAAATACGTTCAAAATTTTTAGATAAGGAAGTAAAATGGCAACAAGGATAGGCGTAATCAAAAGCATCTCACAAGGATCAAGCGTAATCGCAACTGCAAAGGATGGCACACAAAGAGTGTTAAAAGTAGGCGATGAAATTTTTCTTGGTGAGACTATACAAACAACTGATATTGACTCAAAAGTAGTCATAACTGCAAACGATGGCAAAGACATTGCGATCATCGGAAAAGATACCCTAAATTTAGACAAGAGCGTAGCTCACAACGATAGCTTTGGCGACGATAGCGTAGCTGATGTAAGCGCTATACAAAAAGCACTTCTTGATGGTGCAAACATCACTGATCTTGAAGAGACTGCAGCTGGTGGTAACCAAGGTGGCAACGCTGGCGGAGACGGCGTAAGCTTAGGTGCAGCTAGCTTTGAAGAGGGTGGTCACTACTCAAATATCACTGATGATTATAGAAATTTACCTGACTCAAATAGAGCTTTTCAAACTCCAGAGAACTCAATCGGCGGCTACAATGACGGCAATGACGCAGGCGATGCAACCCCTGTTGCCCCAGTCATACCTCCAATCAGTGTTGATATCAAAACTTTAACTGATGATTTTGGCACTATAACTGGGGATTATAGCCTAGATGCACCAAGTGTACCTCGCACAAATGACGCTACACCAACTATAAGTGGCACAGTTGAGCCTACTGCTGTAAGAGCGGTTGTTAGCGTGCTTGACAAGGACGGACACGAAGTCTTTACAAAAACTCTAAATCCAAGCGACTATGCTGATGGTAAATTTAAATTTACAACTGATGAGTTAAGCGTAAATGGTAGCCATGATGGCGATTATAAAGTAAAAGTAGTAGCAACTGGAAGAGACGGCAATACTGCAACCGATACTGGTAGTTTCGTGCTTGATACAGTTGCAAAAATAACTATAAACGTTGAAACAGAGATGAGCCTTGTAAAAGAGTCTGAGATGAGTAGCGGACTAAAAGGAAATTTCTGGTTTAACCACATCTATGAAGAAGGCGTAAGAGGTACTGAGCTAAGACCTTATGCCTTTAATAATACAACATACGCTCATAACGGTATGAAGCAAAATGACTTTGTAGAATACTATATGAACAACACTAAGCCTTGGGCAAGTTTTAAAGCAAAAGAGCTAAATTTCCAACAAGGTAAAGGCGGTGATAGAGATAATGTTGATAGCGATGCTGGAACAGTCTCTGGACTCGACGGTGCTCATAATATGGTCGGTAAGGTCGATCTTGATGGTAATGTAGTAACTCCAAATAGTGAGTGGGTAGCTCCAAATTTTAGAGCACTTGAGTATTTTATCGACAATGCAAAAGGTAGCGATATTCATCCCCTAAGAGATGCTCCTAATGGCAAAAATACAACAGCTGGTGCGATGGTAAATTTAAAAGGCACTATGTATCTTGAGCCAGGGGACTATAAATTTGACGCAAAAGGCACTGACGATAGCGTGAGATTTAAGGTTGATGGCGTTACTATGGTTGATTATGACACTATCCACTCAGAAAATAGAGCCACAGTTACAACTTTACACGTTGATAAAGCAGGATACTACGACTTTGATATGAGCTATGCAAACTACATCTATTGGGGCAAGCTAAAACTAACAGTTTCAAAAGATGGCGGACCTGAGAGCATACTTGGCTCAGAGGCAAGTGGCATAAAACTAAATTCAACCGACTTTGACAGCTACGTAGATACAGTAACAAGAAATGTCTATAAAGTAACTCAAAAGATCACAGGAACTGTGGATAATGTAGAAGATGGACAGATCGTAACTGTGACATCAAGCACAGGTGAGAGCCATACAGCCAAAGTGATAGACGGTAAATACGAAGTTGAGTTTAAAACTAGCGATCCAAAAGCAACATACACTGCAAAGGTTAGCGACCTTGTAGGCAACGAGGCGCAGGCAGAATCAACTAAGCTAAATGTCGCTAACACAGATCTGATAGACGCTACCGATGATGACGCAAGCGTTGTAAGCGCAAATACAAATACAGGTATAAATGACGCAACTAAATATTATAAATTTACAACTGATGACATCGCTCAAACTGATAAATTTTCATCTAATGCGCCACTACCAGTACTAAGTGATAAGACTCCGACATTTACAGGTAGCATAGACAGCAGCGCAACTAAAGCGATCATTACTGTTCTTGATAAAAATGGACATGAAGTCTTTACAAAAGAGCTTAGCCAAAGTGAATTTTCAAATGGTAAATTTGAAGTCACATCTGATAACTTAGAGGATGGTAACTATAACATCAAAGCAACTGCAATATTCGCAAATGGCGACAAGAGCACGATAGTTAGTGAATTTGTAGTTGATAAGACGCCAGTTACTATAGAAAACATCAAGATCATCGAAAATGATGGCGAGGGACTACACCATACGCTTAAATTTAACCTCAAAAACTATGAGGATGGCGATAAGATCGAGAGTATAAAAATCGTAACAGCTGACGGAACTACTAACGTAATCTCTGTTGGCACTACTAAGCCAACTAATGGTGTGCTAAGCTTTGAGTACGATCATAAGATAAAACTAGGCGATAAAATAGAAGTTGAGATGACTGATAAGGCTGGCACAAAATATACTCACGTAAATGAAATTTTAGTTCCAACTATGACGCAGTTTGAAAACGGCAACGACACAACTACAAATGCAAATAACCGCTCAGCTGAGAAGTTGTGGGGCACTATGGAGATGAGTGAGAGCGGCACTAGAGCTGATGGCTCAAGGATCGTTTCAAACGACGCTATCCCATACCTAAGAGCTGTGATCCCAGAAGATACAACAGCTGGTGCTACTAGCGATAATAAAACTGTAAGTGAGTTTTTAAATAGCGGCAGAGGCATAAGATGGAGTACTGGAGATGTTAAATTTGTATCTACAAATGTTGATACAGGTGTTACGAAAGTTTTACTATCTGAAGCGATAGAAAAACCAATAGGCAATGTAACGCCTGATCACTACAATAGACTTACAGGCTTTAACAACAGACTTGACGGCTATGGCAAGATGGCTGATGGTGTTTATAAAATTTCTATCGATGGTAAATATCAAGGTGGAGATGAGCTACTTTACAACTCTATTCAATTTACTATCGATGCAACAGCTGCAACGATAGACAACTCAAATTTTAACTACGATGCAGCTACAAATAAAACCACATGGAGTGGAAATTTAAGTGAAAATGGAGTTGGTGCAAGCTATACGCTAAAACAACACTTTGAAGAGGCGGTAAAAGGCATAGCTCTAAAAGATAGCATCACTTTAAGAGATGCAAATGGACACATCATACCTGCAAATTCTGTAACGCTTGATGATAATGGAAATTTCGAAGCAGTATTTAATGGCGATGTAAAAGCAAACGATGTCTATCTACAAATTTCTGATATCGCTAAAAACACAAGGGTGGATGCAGAAAATAACAACAATAACAATGTCATCACAACAAGTGAAGGCAACGATATCATAACCGTTGGAGATGGAAACAACACGATCAACGCAGGACGCGGCGAAAATGAAATTCGCACAGGCAATGGCAACAATGTAATCATCACTGGCGATAACAACGACGTCATAACCACAGGAAGTGGTAACGACTACATAGACGCTGGCAGAAGTGGCTATACTGGCATAAACAAAGGCGATCTAGTAAATGCTGGCGCTGGCAATGATAAAGTTGTATTTACCTTTGATGATCCAAGAGCAGCTCTATCTCAAAGCTTGGATGGTGGCGCTGGTACGGATACGCTTATTATGCGTCCAATGGCAAAGGATGGCACTATCGACTTTGATAAGATAGACAATAAATCTTTAACTAATGCGATCAAGAATTTTGAAGAGATCCAGCTTGGCATGGATGAGCATGGCAATGACAACCAAGCTGTTAAGCTACTAAATTTAAAAGCAGATAATGTATTTGGTATCACTGATGATGTAAATACTATCTTAAAAATAAGTGGCGACAACAAAGATAGCGTTTCATTAAAAGGATTTACTGAGGCTACAAGTCAAAATGGTGTCGAAGCTGGATATACAAGATATGAGGGTCAAACAAGCGCAGATACTCCAAAAACTATCTATATAGATGTCGATAATGATATAAACAAACAACTTGTATAAAATTTGGGCTTTTTAGCCCAAATTTCTTCTTTTAAATTTCTCTTTTTGCTCCCAAAAAACGCTCTTAAAACCATCTTTGTACCAAAGTACAATATACAAATTTAATAAAAAACACTAGAATAAATCAAAAAATAAAAGTAAGGAATAAAGATGACAGCTGTAGCCGGCAAGGTAAAAAGCGTCACATCTGATGTTATAGCGATAGATAAAAACGACCGTGTAAGAGTTCTAAACGTAGATGATGAGGTTTATATTGGAGAGAGTATAAAGGGCGAAAGCCAAAGTGCGAGCGTGACTATCACAGCAGTGGATGGCAGCGATATATCGCTAAATGGATATGACACGATATGGCTTGATAGTAGTGTGGTAAGTGCTGATACTAGCGCTGAAAATAGCATCGATACTGACGCACTTTTTAGAGCGCTTCTTGGAGAAAACTACGCTGAGATACTTGATCAGATGAATGAAAAAGTGGAAGATATGTTTGCAAAAACACAACCAAATGAGGCTGAAAATAGCTCAAATAGCCTTGAGGACAGTGAAAATTTAGCAGACAAACATAGCGCAAATGATGAGATTTTATCTGACTCAAATGAGCTAAAAGTAGATAACTCTTACGAGCATGCAAATTTTGACGTAACTACGATATATATCGAGATCGATAACGACTTAAATAAACTTTCATAAAATTTGAGCCTCTTGGTTCAAATTTCTTATCCTAAAAATTAACTAATATCCCTTATAATAAGCCAAAATTTACAAAAGGAAAACGATGAAGAAAATTTTAATCATTGCAGGCTCTTGCAATAGCGGCACAGCAGGGCTTCAGGCTGATATAAAGACATGCGCTAGGCTAAACTGCTATAGCGCAACGGCGGTCACTTCGCTAGTTGCTGAGACCACGGACGCGATAAAAAGCGTAGTTTGTTTAGAGTCTAGCTTTGTTAAAGACCAGCTTAGCACGCTTGCGGAGGAATTTAGCTTTGATGCCATAAAGATCGGTATGCTCTTTAGCGAGGAGATAATGGATGTGGTGCATGAGTTTTTACTCACCCAAAAGGCAAAAGTCGTACTTGATCCAGTCTGCGTTTCAAAGAGCGGCCACAAGCTCATAAAAGATAGCGCAGTAGAAAAGCTAAAAGAGCTAATGAGGCTTGCTACCGTCGCCACGCCAAATTTAGACGAGGCAAACGTCCTTTTTGGTGGAAATTTTAAAGATCTGCCTTGCGATATCATCGTGAAAAAGCGAGTGAGCGAGGGAAATAGCATAGATACGCTTTATAGAAAAGATGGCTCACTGCAAAATTTCAAAACCCCACTTGCTAGCCCGCTTGTGATGAGTGGGACTGGTTGCACTTTCTCAACGGCGCTTTCTTGCTACCTTGCAAAGGGCAAGAGCCTAGAGGAGGCCATAGGGCTTTCAAAAGAGTATATTTGTGAGATTATAAAAGAGAGCATCGACACAAAGCTAGGCAAAAACCGCCTACTTTGGCACGGAGCAAAGTAAATTTAAGCCTAAAATTTAGGCTTAAATTTGATAGTTTTTAAACTACGCCTCTAATATCGCTCCGTTGCTTGCGTTTGTGACTAGTTTTTGATACTGCCTTAGCCAGCGAGAGGTTAGCGCCTTATCGACTGGTTTAAATTCCGCTCTTCTCTTTGTGATCTCAGCTTCGCTTAGGCGAACGTTTATCTCGTATTTATCGACGTCTATATCGATGATGTCGCCATCTTGTAGCAAGCCTATCATGCCGCCCTCTGCTGCTTCTGGGCTTACGTGACCGATGCTTAGACCCCTTGTCGCCCCGCTAAAGCGACCATCTGTGATGAGCGCCACGTCTGCGCCAAGGCCTCGTCCCATGATGAGCGAAGTAGGGCTTAGCATCTCTTGCATGCCAGGGCCTCCACGTGGACCTTCGTAGCGGATGATGACGACGTCGCCTTTATCTACTTTGCCACTTGAAATTCCAGCTATGGCTTCATCTTGTGAGTTAAAGCAGACTGCTTTGCCGCTAAATTTACGCTCGCCAACGATGCCAGCTGTTTTGATGACACAGCCTTGCTCGGCTAAATTTCCAAATAAAATGGCAAGTCCGCCAACTTGAGAGTAGGCATTTTCCACCTTGTGGATGACGCTTTCGTCTTTGATGTCGCTGGCCTGTACTCGCTCACCCAAAGTCTCGCCGCTAACTGTTAGGTTGTCCAAATTTAGCATGCCGTGGTCTCTGCGTGAAATTTCTTTTATCACCGCATTCATACCGCCCGCTCTGCCGACATCCTCCATGTGCACGTTTGGCAAGCTTGGGCTGATCTTAGCGATATGAGCGATGTTTTGACTGATCTTATTTAGCTCTTTGATGTCTAAATTTACGCCAGCCTCTCTTGAGATGGCTAGCATGTGAAGGACGGTGTTGCTGCTGCCACCCATCGCCATATCAACGACAAGTGCGTTGCGGATCGCCTTTTCATTTAGTATGTTTCTTATCTTAAATTTCTCATCAAGGGCGATCTGGCAAATTCTACGAGCAGCCTGCCTGATGAGCTCCTCACGCTCTGGAGTTAGCGCTAGGATGGTGCCGTTGCCAGGGAGCGCTATACCCATCGCTTCGCAAAGCGTGTTCATAGAATTTGCCGTAAACATACCGCTACAGCTGCCGCCACTTGGACATGCGTTGCACTCGATATCTCTTAGCTCGGCCTCGTCTATCTCTTTGGTTTCAAATTTGCCAACCGCCTCAAACGCAGTCGCAAGATCGATCGGCCTGCCATCTTTTGTGTGACCTTTTTTCATCGGGCCACCGCTTACGAAAATGGTCGGGACATTGACCCTTAAAGCACCCATAACCATGCCAGGGACGATCTTGTCGCAGTTTGGCATACAAACAAGCGCGTCAAGTGCGTGCGCGTTCATCACGGTTTCGATAGAATTTGCGATGATCTCGCGGCTAGGCAAGCTATATAGCATGCCCTTATGCCCCATCGCGATGCCATCATCCACGCCGATGCAGTTAAACTCAAACGGCACACAGCCATTTTTGCGAATTTCATCTTTTAAAATTTGAGCGTATTTGTTTAAGAAAAAGTGTCCAGGGATGATCTCTATAAAGCTGTTTGCAACGCCGATAAATGGCTTAGCAAAGTCCTCGTCTTTTAGCCCAGTCGCACGTAAAAGTGAGCGGTGTGGGGCTCTTGTATAGCCTTTTTTGATTATATCGCTTCTCAAATTTGATCCTTTTTTTTAAAATTTGAGAGGATTTTATCACATCTAAAGTATCAAAAATTTTAAAAGTTTTTACAAAATTTAAAAGAAAATTTTTAATAAGTTTTATAACGCAAATAACACGTTAAATTTAAATCGCTCTTAAAAGATAAGACAGATAAAATGAAATTTGCCTTATTTTGATCAAAATGATATATAAATTGATAACGTAAAATTGTCATACATGTGTCACAAATGTCGAATTTAAGGGCCTTATTGTACCTGGGTACAATATACATGAATTATAAAATTCATTAAAATGCGAGAAAAAATTTAACAAGGATGAAAATGGCAGCAAAACTAGGAAGTATAAAATCAATTTCAGGTCAAACTGAAGTGATCGCAGTCGATAAAAGTGGAAATGAGAGAATTTTAAAAGTTGGCGATAGCTTGTATGAGGGCGAGAGTATAAAGACAACTTCAGCTGATGCGAAGGTAGTTATCGCTGCAAATGACGGCAAAGAGGTCTCTATGGTAGGCGAAGATACTATCTCGCTTGATCCAAAAGAGGTAGCAAACGCACAAAGTGCCAATCCAGAGGTCGCAGCACTTCAAAACGCTCTTTTAAATGGTGCAAATATCACAGATCTAGAAGAGACCGCAGCTGGTGGTAACGCAGCAGCTGGAGCTGGCGGAGATGGCGTAAGTCTAGGCGCAGCTAGCTTTGCTGAGGGTGGCCACTACGCAAATATCAATGAAAATTTTAGAAATTTAACTGATGCAAATAGAGCTTTTGACTCATTTAATAGCCCAATAGGAGGCTATGCAGATGCTAACGACAATGGCGAGGGCGATAATGTTGCGCCGCAAAACCCAGCAAATCCAGTAACCCCAGTAAACCCAATAACCCCAACAAACCCAGCAGTCCCTGTAACACCAGTAGCTCCAGTTACTCCAACAACCCCTGTAACACCAGTCACTCCAGTAACACCTGTAAGCCCAGTTACTCCAGCAACACCTGCAACCCCTGTTGCGCTAAGCGTATCGCTTGATGGTAACGGCGAGGCAAGAGAGGCAACTCCAAACGAGTATCTAGTCTATAACCTAGGCCTATCAGCTGCTACAAGCTCAACTACGCCTACTAATCTAACACTAAATTTAAGTGGCGCAAGTGCTGGCAGAGACTACTCAAACGCTATGGAGTACTCACTTGATGGCGGACATAGTTGGACAGCGATACAAAATGGTGGCACGATAAGCGGCGTCGCGCCAAGCGATATCGCAAATGTAAAGGTTAGAGTGCAGATTATCGACGACTACGGTCAAACAGCAGGTAATCAAAACGAGGGCACAAGCAGTGAGGATCTAGGCGCAAATATCGCTCCTGGCATAAAAGACTACGGCGTTTATAAAGAGGGAGTGACTCTTAGCGTGACTACAAACAACGCTGCTATCACATCTGGCACGGCTGAGGGCAAGATCATTGATAATGATGACAATATAAATATCACAGAAAATATAGATGCATCTACAGAGGGCTTAAATCCTGCTCTTGTAAATTCTGACCCAGACAATGGCAACACCATGAAAACTATCATTGACACAAAAGATGGTGATGATACTATAACTATCAAAGAGGAAGTCTATTTTTCAAGTGGGTTATATGATCTAAAAGAAAATGCCAATGATGTTATAAAAATGGGCGATGGCGACGATGTGTTTAATACTGGAAAAGATGCTGTTGTAGAAAACACTAGGATAGACCTTGGAAACGCTGGCGGAGAGAAAAATCAAGATACACTCAATATAAACGGAACTGTTATAACAGATACAAGATTTACAAGCCACGATGGCAATGATGTATTTACTATAAAAGATGATTCTGGTCCAAGCCTTAGTAGTACGATTTTAGACAATGTCTTGTTTAAAACAGGAAGTGGCAACGACACTGTAAATATCGAAAAAAGTGATAATCATCAGCTTATAAAAAATACCAAAATAGACACCGGTGCTGATAACGATACCGTAAATATTAAAAGCGATATGTATGCTTACGTTACTAATAATGGAACAACTGACGAGACTGAGTATGCAGGAAGCAGAACTGATAGCTTTATAAAAACAGGCGAGGGCGACGACACTATAAATGTAACTGACGCAAGTATCAGGAGAGTTGATATCGATACAGGCGATTCAGACACGGGCGATATGCTAAATTTCATCAGTGCAGGCATATATAACTCTGAAATAAAAAGTGGCAATGGCAATGATAAGATCGTACTTCAAGATACCAAAGCAGATGTTATGGATATCTACACAGGCGAGGGTAATGATAGCCTAACTATCAAAGGTAGCACTGAAATAAAAAATAATAGCGCCACACATAATGACCCTATAAGCTCACCAGCTCACGTGGCAAATCCAGTAGCTAACCAAGCTGGAATTTACTCAAACTACATAGAGATGGGCAAAGGTCGCGATACACTAACTATTGAAAGAGGCGCTGAAATTTCAAACACTAAGATAAACACTAGCTCAGCTGATGCTGGAGTAGGTGACGATAGAGACAGCGTAGATGTTACTGGTGCTAAATTTAACAACGCTGCCATTGAGACTGGATATGGCGATGATGTGATAAATTTAAAAGATGTCACCATGATCTCAAACGATGGATATAGCACATATATCGGCGCAGGCGGTGGAAATGACACCATTAATGTCTCTGGAAATAGCTCATTTGACAAGGCTATCATCTACACAAACGGCGGAGATGACCATGTAAATGTCGATGGTGATGTCTCTATGGTGGATTCAAACATCATGCTTGAAAATGGCAACGTAACGCTAAATGTCGCAAAGGCTACTGGTCTAGTTGATACAAACATAGAGGGTGCAGGCGTTGGAAATGCTGGCGTAAAAACCGTGACTATCGATAACGCTGAGCTTAGAAGGGTCACCATAAATACCGCAGATGACGGCGATAGCGTGACTATCGGAGCTGGCACTCATGATAATACTGATGTTAAAATTTTCACTCAAGGTGGAGACGATACAATAAATATCAACGCTGATCTAACTGGCACATCAAGTGTAAATTTAAGTCCAGCTGCAGGTGAGATGGCTCACAATGATGATGCATCAAACATCAACTCAGGCAAAGGCAACGACACTATCAATATAGCTGATAACGTGACACTAACCAACACCTACCTTTCAGGTGGCGACGGCAATGACTTAGTCGATCTTGGCAAGGACGTAAGACTAAATGGCACTGCTATAAATGGAGGCGATGGCATAGATACGCTAAAAGTTCATGACGCATCATTTAATACGACAAATGCTGGCAAGATAAGTGGCTTTGAGGTGCTTGATATGTCAGACGCTAATGAGCATTTTACATTTTTCAATGCTTCAGATATCGCAAATTTCATAAAAAATGTCGGTGGTGAAGGTGCGACATCGTTAATCGTAAAAGGTGATAAATTTGTTGGCTCATTTACAGAAGGCTCAGCTGAAGTAGCAAATGCTTCTACAATAGATAGCAATGGAAACCATATATATAACGTAAATGAAGGCGGTCAGACATTTACGCTTACTATACAAGATGTCAATGTAAATGAGTTGTTGGCATAAAATTTTAGACCCATTTTTTGGGTCTAAACTCCCCTTGCTTCATTTAATAAAATTTTTTATACAAAAAGCCTAAATTTAGGCATTTCTTTTGATAATCAATATAATTTATATTTCAATGTGATTTAAAAACGCTTATTAAAATCCAAAAGTCAATTTTTTAAGAAAGGATTAATATGAGCGTAGAAGTAGCCGACAAAGAGGGGTTAAATTTAAGTGGTGGCGTGAGCCAAAATGGCGGGCAAAATGACCCTCACGTGACTATCGTAGAGGAGATAAAGACGCTTGAGATACTTGAGCCCAAGAATTTTCTTGCTGAGCTATACGGACGAAAGGTGGCAGAGGCGAGGCCAAAAGCGCAGGATCAAATTTTAAACATTGCAGACGCAACCACGAGTGCAAATGATGTGCGTTTTGACAATGGCAACGACATAGTCGATATGACAAGATCTATAGTAAATGATGCCAAGATAGACGCAGGAGATGGCGATAATAAGCTAAGAATTCACGATAATATCGAGGTTAGAGGGCTGAGATTTGACGCTGGGGCTGGCAACGACGAGATAGAGATAAGAAACAACGTCGGCATAAAAGATCATACGCTTTTATATACAAATGACGGCGATGATAGCGTGAAAATTTATGGTGCGACGATGGAAAATGCTGCCATTCATACAGGTTTAGATAACGACGTTATAGATATCCAAAGATGTGAAATCAAAAATGGCGCAGATATAAGGCTTGGCGGAGGAAATGACACTATAAATACCGACTGGGTGGGCTTTTTTGGTGATACGAAAATTTCTCTTTCAAGTTTTACTAATCCAAGCGAAATAGATACGCTAAATATGGACAACACTATCTTTAACGGACACACTACTATCGAAGCGAATGATGGCGAAAAGACCACTATGAATATAAAAGTGTGCGGTGGAGACGGCGAGATAGATATAAAAGGCTCACACGCAAATTTGGACCACACGCCGCTTTTTGATATGAATTTTCTTGGGCCAAAATTTATGGGTGACGTTAAATTTGACGGCAGAAATAACAAGGTCAATATGCATATAGATGACTCAGAATTTCATGGTAAAAATAACGAATTTTACTTCTCTGATAATCAAAATGATACTTTAAATGTGACATCAGCTATCATAAAAAATTCTAAATTTTATCTAGGTGGCGGAGATGATACGGTTAGTTTAACTATGACAAGAACAGATATAGATAATAATACTCAAATATTTGGTGGCAAGGGCTATGATACTCTCGTGCTTGATAATAATATCGACTTCTCAAAGGTCTCTGGCTTTGAAGAATTAAAAGTAACGAGCGGTGCTTATGTGACATTAAACGGCAATGATGTGGCTCATTTGAGTGACATTTTAGACAATGGCTCTAATGTAGTTAAATTTAGTGAAGCCCATGGTACTGTAAAACTTAATGGTTTTATCGAAACTAGCGGAGCAGAAAATGGCTACCACAGATATGAAAGTGCCTATAATACGCACTTAGCAGACGGTAGCGATCGTCAAGGCACAGTCTATATAGATATAAAAGAGGACATTCACGTCGATCTTTAAATTTTAGATCCCTTTTGGGATCTTGCTTACATTTATCAAAAATTTAATTTTTAAAACCCACTACAACAGCGTAATCTTAAGAATTAACATCATATTTACATTACTTTATATTTAAAAGAAATATTTATAATGTGTCAAATTGATTTTAAAGGAGGCAGCGATGGCTGTTAAAGTAGGTGTTATCAAAAACATTCTTGGCTCCAAGGAAGTAGTAGTTATAGACAAAAATGGCAACGAAAGAGTTGTTGTCGCGGGAGATAGTTTATACGAGGGCGATGTCGTTAAAGCAAACGGCGCAAAGGTAACTATCGCATCAAACGACGGCAAAGAGTTCGAGCTAAAAGATGGCGAAACTCTAAATTTAAATAACGACCTTAGCTCAGACAAAGAGGTAGCAGCTATACAAAAAGCCCTTTTAAAAGGTGAAAATTTAGCAAATCTCGAAGAGAGTGCCGCTGGCGGCAATAGCGGTGGCAGAGGCGGTGACGGCGTGAGCCTTGGCGAGACAAGGTTTGAGCATGGCGGTCATGAAAGCTCTGATGTATCAGCTAGCTTTAGATCACTTTCAGATACTTTTGGCGCTGTAAAACTAACTAACCAAGAGGTAAAAGGTGGCGGTAGTGATGTTTTTGATGGTTCAGATAGTGATATAAATTCTGCCATTGCACCTGTAGCCCCAGTTGAGCCATCACAACCAGAAAATCCAGCTCCAACTCCGCAGCCTAAACCGGTTGAGCCAGTTGAACCAAAACCAGAACCAGAAAATCCAACCCCACAACCAGAACCACAACCAGAACCAAAACCGGAGCCAAAACCGGAGCCACAGCCTGAGCCTAAACCAGAACCTAAGCCAGAACCAAAACCTGACGAGAGCAAAGATATAGTTAAAAATATCTCAGTTGAAGATAAGTCAGAATTTGGCTATGAAAAGAGCTCAGACCCAAGAAGCTCAAATGACAAATCATACCTAGAGTACAACCTAAAAGGCGAAGTAGCAAAGGCCGATGCTGATAAAAAGGTAGATGTGACGCTTAAATTTGGCGGAGAGGCAACTGCTGGCAAAGACTATGAAAACGCAGAGTACTCGCTAGATAGCGGTAAAACTTGGCAAAAGCTAGATAATAGCGGTGTGATAAAAGATGTAAGAGCTGGCGATATAAATAAAGTAAGCGTACGTGTTGAAGTAGCAAACGATCACGACCAAAATGAAGGCACACTTGACCCATCGGAGAAAATTTTCACAGATGCAGATAAGGGCGTAGAAAATAATGGCTACTTTAAAGAGAGCGTTTCGCTAGAAGTTAGCATAGGTGGCTTAAAAGCATCAAATAGCGAAAAAATCGTAGATAATGATCATGATATCACTGTAAATAACCAGTTTAATAATGATAAATCTTTTGACGTTACGTTTAAAGACAATGGCGACAATACATTAAATTTCAAAGACGCAACCATAAGCCACAAAGCTGGCGACGTGGCTAGCAGCATAGAATTTGGTGAAAATGTATATTACAACGATGGAAAAGATGTTATTAATGCCGATAACTCAAATTTAAACTGGCTAAATATCAAAACCCAAGGCGGAGATGACACCATAAATATAAATGGCGGAAGACACGAGAGACTTCACGTCGAAACTGGCGCAGATAACGACACTGTAAATTTAAACGGCGGAACTTACATAGGCACCGATCCTTATCAAAGTGGCTTCACGCTTGATAGTGGAAACGATGTATTAAATTTAAATGGTACAAAAGATGATCATGTAAAAATGACAGATATGTACCTAAGAACCGGCTCAGGCGAGAAAGATGAGATAAATATCAAATACGCTGATATCGACTCAACATATAAAAATTTTGCCAACCACATCGAGGCAGAGGCAAAAAATAACACCATAAATGTTGAAAATTCAAATTTAAAAGGTATCAACATAGGTACAGAGACAAACACAGGTACCGACGTAAATAGAAATCCACTAAATTTCGATCTAAATTTAAAATCATCTACTCTTGATGATGTAAATCTTAACACTATCTACAAAACTCACGTAGTAGTTGAAGACACAAAGGTAAATGGCAACTTCCCAGAAAATGCTACAAAGTGGAATTTCGCAGATACAGATGATACTTTAGAGCTAAGATCAGGCACATTAAACGATATGACTATTAATCTTGGCAACGGCGAAGACAAAGTCGTCGTCTCAAAAGCTATGAAGCTTGATGGATACACCATGATAAATGGTGGCACTAGCTACGAAACCGATACACTTGTGATTGATGGTAATGTTGATTTTAATAAATTTAAGAGCTTTGAAGAGCTACAAGTGACTGGCAAAGAGAAGGTCAGCCTAAAACTAGAAGATCTATATGATATGCTTGACATTAAAAATAATGATAGCAAACATATCTTGGCAGTTACAGAGGCAGCTGGCGGAGTAGAGCTAGCAGGCTTTAAGCTTTCAGAGTATGGAAGAGGTTTAAAAGAAGGCTTTACAAGATATGAGGGCGACTTTAATTTTCAGGAAAATGGCAGATCTTATACTATCAAAGGCTATATCGATGTAAAAAATGGTATCAATGTCGATCTTGGTGCTAAGCCAGAGCCTACTCCTGTTGAGCCAGTCGAGCCTGTAAATCCAGCTCCACAACCTGAACCTAAGCCAGAACCAAAACCTGAGCCAAAACCTGAACCAAAACCAGAACCAAAACCAGAACCTACGCCTGATCCAAATGGCAAAATAGTAAGCGATCTAAGAGTAGAGACCATAACTAAAGAAGTTTCTGAAAAACCAGGAAATGACTCATATCTAGAGTATGGCATAAGAGCCAATGTAGATAAAGCAAACGCCGATAAAATGTTAAAAGTTTTTTTTGGCTTTGGCGGAAAGGCAGATCATGGTAAAGACTATGATAATGTTGAGTACTCAATCGATGGTAAGAACTGGGAGCTGCTACCATTAAAAGATTATAGCGCCACTATAAATGTAAAAGCAGGTGATATAAATAACTTAAAAGTACGTGCAAGAGTGCTGGACGATGACAGATTAAATGAAGGCGTTTTCGATCCTACAAATAAAATTTATAAAAATGCAGAAGGCATTGAGGGCAATGGCGAATATAAAGAAAGTGTCACTTTAATTGTTGAAGTAGATGACACTATCACATCAGCAGATGAGTATATCGTGGATAACGACAGAGAAGTAACTATACCTATAGGCTATCATAGTACAAATCCTTTTGATATAGAATTTGCAGGTGATGGTCACAATATACTAAAAATAAAATATGGTCATTCTATCCTTGGAAGCTTAGATCAAGAAGGAACTAACAAGATAAATTTTGGTGACGAAAAACTTAGCGGAAAAGACGAATTAAGTGCTGAATCTGTAAATTTAATAAAAACTGATATCAATACTTATGGTGGTGATGATGTTATTAATATACGTAGCTCTTATAATATCAAAGAAGTAAATGCAGATATGGGTGCTGGCAATGATGTTTTAGGATTAAGCATTCTGGATAATTCTGTTGGCAAAATAGAAAATAGTAAATTTAAACTTGGTAGTGGTAGTAATACTGTAAATATCGGAGGTGCTGAACTAAAAGATGTGATCTTAGATATGTCATCAGATGACAAGGATGCGGTAAATACGATAAATTTTGATTTTGGTGATTATATGAACGTGATAGACAAACCTGTAAAATTTACTAGTACAACTCCAAAAGATGTTTATGATATCGATGTTTCATCTGCGCACAATACTTTAAATTTGGGTTGGGCATACCTTGATGGCGTAACTATAGGTTCAAATCGCTCTGAAAAGGGTACATTAGATATAAAAGGAGATGTTGCTGACTTAAAGGGTGTAAATATCGAATCTGGAAACAACGAGACGCATATAGACATTGACTATGCACGTATAAATTATAGAGCACCCGGTCAACCCGATCAAGAAGTTAAATCATCAGAGTGGAATTTAAGCCCTTATAATGATACTATTAAGATAGATGGCGGGTTTATAAATAAGCTAAAAGTAAATCTTGGAGCAGGCGACGATAATGTCTTTTTATCAATGAAAACAAACAACAGTAGTTTACAAATGGATGGTGGCGATGGCTATGATGTAGCTACAGTAGAAGCTAATATAGGAGGCTATAATAACAAATTTAAAGGTTTTGAAGAGCTAAGGATAACTGGCAATGAAGCTTATCGTATAGGTACGAGAAATGTATTTATAAATGATGTTTTGCAAGATGATAATAACCACACGATAGATGTCTATCTATCAAAGATCAGCCAGGCAAATGGTGGCGTAAAACTTTATGAAAAATATCATAAAGCTGATGGAGCAGAAGAGGGATATCAAAGGTATGAATTTAAAAATGAGAATTTTACCGATGATAGCACAGGTGAAAAATATACTCAGACAATCCATGTAGATATAAAAAACGATATCCACGTCGATCTTTAAAATTTAGACCCTTTTTGGGTCTAAACCTCTTTCTATATAAATTTACAAATATCTTTTATAAATTCTATTATTTTTTTAAAATTTACTACGATCAAATAAAACATTTATAACTTAAAATATCATTAGTCAATTCTTACGCGAAAATTAAATTTTATATAAGTGTTATATAAATATCACCTAATAATTACAAAAAATTCTATAAATATAACATATAATAAAATAATGTAACTATATTGTACCTAGGTACA
>NZ_JAAKZB010000019.1:0-44209 GCF_015229965.1 Campylobacter concisus | reverse complement strand
CATCCACGCTTGATTTAGTATCGCTTGTATTTATAACAAGTGCTATATCGCCATTTTTAAGTCTATCTTCGACGTTTGGTCTGCCCTCGCTTATCTTATAGACAAACTCAGCCTCCACGCCAGCTTCGATTAAGTGCTATGTCTATAAATTCTGGCTCCTTTTCGATACCAACAAAATCTCTAACTAATAAATTCTAATACGAGCATATTAGTTGGCATATTTTGTTAGCAAATTTATCTAGATTAATCAAATAGTAGCAGGTATTCTTGATATGAAATTATAAAATTCTTTTTGGTCTATCAAAACATTTTGTAATAAGTTAAAACAAAAATTTATGAATAAATTTACGTTTAAATGATATCAGACTCAGGAGCCTTAATAAACTTTAACTATTATGCTTCTTTGATAAAGCTGACAGCCTCATGTGGGTTTGCAAATATATGCTCGCTAAACTGCCTCAAGTCAAACTCTTTACCATATCCACATGTAAGGCCAACACCCGTTACAAGAGCAGCTTTAGCAGCCTTTAGATCCATGATAGTATCGCCAACCATAAACGCATTATCTTTTTCTTTGTCTAGTCTCTTTAAAGCTAAATTTATAGGTTCTGGATCTGGTTTTGGATTAACGACATCATCTCGTCCGACAACCGTTTTTATAAATTTCATAACGCCCAAATGTTCAAGTAAAATAATAGAAAATTTTGATGTCTTTGTCGTAACAACACCAACATCAGCAAACGTGCTAGCTTCTTTTAGAGCATCCATAGCATGCGGTAAAAGCACAGTCTCATCTAAATAGATCTTCTCGTAGCAAGTTTTATACTCTTTTACATAGTCGGCAAGCAAATTTTTATCTGCACCGAGTTTTTCAAACATTATTTCAAGCGGATATCCTACTAGAGATTTTAGTGCATCATGATCAGGCTCTTTCTTGTCGTGAGCTAAAAACGCCGCATCAAAGCCTTTTAAAATAGCAGAAGTAGAGTCTATAAGTGTGCCATCTAAGTCAAAAAGTATAGTTTTTTTCATGATAATCTCCGCAGAAATAAAAAAGGGCTCAGCCGAAGCCAAGCCCTAAAGAAGTAATTTTAAATAAAAAAATTATTTATTGAAAGTAGCTTCAACACGTCTGTTTTGAGCGCGACCTTCTTTAGTTTTGTTTGTAGCGATTGGTTTAAGTTCGCCGTAACCAACTGTAGAAATTTTAGCTTTTTCTACGCCGTAACCAGCAAGAACCTCAGCCACTGCTTTTGCTCTTTTTTCAGATAGTTTTTGGTTGTAAGCTTCTGCACCTACGCTATCAGTGTGACCAGCAAGTACAACTTTATAATCTGGGTGTTCACCCATAAAGTCAGCTACTTTTTTGATCTCAGCTGCATATTTTGGTCCAACTTTGTAGCTATCAAATGCGAAGTTAACATCTAGGTCTCTAAGAACGATAACTTTCTCGCATCCTCTTTCGTCAACAACTACACCAGCTGGAGTGTTAGGGCATTGATCGATATCATTTGGCACGCCATCATTGTCATCATCAAGAACTGGAGCTGGAGCTGCTGCTGGAGTTGCTGGAGCTGCTGCTACAACTGGAGCTGCTTTTGAATCAAGACCGATGCCAAAGCCTAGTGAATAGAATAGGTTGTGATCAGCATGCTCAAATTTGATAGCGTCTCTAGCCTCTGCTTTAAGAGCAAATCTATCAGTTACTTGGTATCTTAAACCAAGACCATATTGACCAAAACCGCCATCTTCGTTTTTAACAAAAATAGCTGGAACATCTTCATAACCAGCA
The DNA here is from genome assembly GCF_015229965.1 of Campylobacter concisus. Lineage (GTDB taxonomy): Bacteria > Campylobacterota > Campylobacteria > Campylobacterales > Campylobacteraceae > Campylobacter_A > Campylobacter_A concisus_BD. Next base: position 42,417 of record NZ_JAAKZB010000019.1, on the reverse strand, counting down.
CCGATTAAACCATATAGGCTAACTGGTCCAAAATCAACGATATTTTTTACAAGGTTAGCGTGGTATCTAAGAGCTCTACCCTCTCTTACAACGTTGCCTGTTCTCTCTTTTAATTTTTGAGAGTAATCAACACCAAGTTCAACTTGGTCAAAGAAGAAATCTTCAAGGTTTCTAGCCGCTCTAATACCAACAAAATTGTGGTCTTTTACACGTAGATTTCCTTCTGGATGAACACCACCGATAGTTGGAGTGATCTCATAGTTGTATGCTGCGTTAGACGCAAAAACCGCTGTTGCGGCAACCATAGCTAAAACAATCTTTTTCATAATAGAATTCCTTTCAAATAGGGATTTTTAATGTTGACTATAATTTTACCTAAATAAAAATAAATCAACTTTAAATTATAATCAAATTCTTAATGTAAATCTGACAATTTACATAACCTAAATTTTGCAAATGCAAAAGCACTTGCAAAAAACCATTAACGTTTAGAGAATTGTGGGCTTCTTCTAGCCTTTCTTCTACCAAATTTCTTACGTTCAACAACACGAGAATCTCTAGTTAGCAAGCCTTTTGGTTTAAGTGCCGCTCTAAAATCAGCATCCATATCAGCTAAAGCACGTGAAATGCCGTGTCTTAAAGCCTCAGCTTGTGCTGAATAACCGCCACCTAAAGTTGTAGCTACTACGTCCATTAAACTCTCTTGTTTTGTTACTAAAAGTGGTTGAATAACTTTAAGCTTGATAGCCTCGTGACCGCCAAGCCAAGTGTTAAGATCCATACCATTTACTACGATTTTACCGCTTCCGGCTTTTATCCAAACCTTTGCTACGGCAGTTTTTCTTTTACCAGTTGCATAAACTTTTGCCATAATTATTTTCCTTCTTTTTTAGCTATTTGTGCCGTATGAGGATGCTCACTGCCAGCATAAACTTTTAGTTTTTTTATCATCTCTCTTCCAAGTTTTGTCTTTGGAAGCATGCCACGAACGGCTAATTTAAATAGTTTTTCTGGCTTATTTGCTATCAAATCGCCAAATTTCTCGCTCTTTACGCTGCCAAAATATCCTGAGTGTCTGTGATAAAGTTTATCTTCAGCTTTGTTATTACCAGTAAATTCTACTTTAGAAGCATTTATGATGATAACATAGTCGCCACAATCTACATTTGGCGTGAAGCATGGTTTGTTTTTGCCACGAAGTATAGTTGCTACCTCAGTTAGCAATCTACCAAAGCGCTTACCAGCTGCATCAACTACGATCCAGTCTCGCTTAACTTCGTTTGGCTTTGTTATTTTTGTCATTTTCTTACCTTTGCCAAGTTAATTTTTGAGTTGTGATTGTATTTAAACAATGCTTTGACAAAGCTTAAATTAAGTAGCATTTAAACTTCAATATATGAAATTTTGCCTTCAAGTGCATAGAAGATGACGGCGATTATACTATGTTTTTCATAAAATTTAGCGAGCGCATCTTTATACTCTTTTACCTGCTTTTTGTTCTCTTCTATATTTTTATCTGTCGTTTTATAATCAATCACGCAAATTTCACGCTCATTAAAGCAAAAAAGATCCATCTGTTTTAGCTCATTTTTTACTTTAAATGGCTGCTCTTTATAAATTTCTTTGCCCTTTATGCACTCTATAAATTTTGGCTCTCTTATAAGCATTTTTGCCCTAGAAAAGGCATCCTCAAGTGCTTCAAGTAGCAAAAATTTATGAAATTTATTTAGCATCAAATTTTTAGCTTTTTCTAGTGAAATTTCATCAAATTTCTCGCTCATCTCAAGCAGATAGTGAAACGCCAGACCAAAATATATCGCACTTAAGTTTTTACCACTCGTCTTTTGCTCTCTTGCCTCTACCTCTTGCCTCTCTATCTTTAAAATTTCAGGCATTTTCTCATCTTTTTTTGCCTCTTTTTGCTCGCTCTTGCTAGGTAAAATTTTGCCAAAACTAAACTCTTTTAGATCAAGATAGTCATTTGCTTCGCTCTTGTCACTTCTTGTGTAAAATGAAAAAAAGCTTGGGCTACTTCCGCTTGGGACGGCTTGCTTGATGATGATGAGCGACTTTGTGGCTCTTGTGAAAGCGACGTAAATTTTATTGATATTTTCTTGCTTTTCAAGCTCTTTCATCTGCTCTAAAACGCTTGCATAGTCGCTATCAAAATTCTCTCTGCCTGAAATTTTACTCTTTACGATCCATTCGCCATTTTCGCTGTATTCGGTGATGAAATTTGAGTCATCACCCCTGCCCTTGCCCATCATGTCGCAAACTATGACGTGAGCGAATTCTAGCCCCTTTGACTTATGCACGGTCATCACTCTCACGCCGTCGCTACTTTTTGGACTGATTTTAGAGCTAAAATTTTCAAGGTTAAATATAAAATCACTTAAGTTTTTATACCCCGCGCTTAGCTCAAATAGCCTCAAGATATCAACATCAGCCATGCTTATGCCTAAATTTTTAGCTAGGTAAAATAGGCTATTTGTAGCGCTCTCTTCTGGTTTTATATTTAGCTTTTTGACATTTGCATTTACTAGCGCTTTTACATTTTTTTCATAAATTTCTTCTTTAAAGAGGCAAAATTTCGCATACTCGATGATCGCAGCGACAAGTGGTGTTCTTTTTAGCTCCAAAGTGCCTTCATTGACGCTTTTTATCCCTGCGCTACTAAGCACTTCTGAGATGAGGCTAATGTCGCTATTTTTCCAGCAAAGCACGGTTATATCGCTTGCATTTACGCCAGCTTTTAAAAGCTCACTTGCCTGCGAAACGACCGCACCTGCGATATCTTCATCACTTAGCACACGCAAGTAACCGTAGTCATCTTTTTCTACTTCAAAATAGTCGCACTCGCCGCTTACCTCGTAGCTTAGCGTCTCATCTTTTTTAGCGGGCTCTTGTGGCTCAAAACTAAGCCCATATCTATGATAAATTTCTTCAAAAACGGCGTTATTAAATTTCACCAAAGCCTTCAAACTTCGGTAGTTGCTTGGCAAATTTTCTATATCTATCTGACTAAAATCATCTCCGAGCTTGTCAAAAAGCTCCTTTTTGCCACCCCTAAATTTATAGATGCTCTGCTTCGTGTCGCCCACGTAAAAGAAGCTTCCAAGTCCGTTTTGTCCGTATCCAGAGACGATTTCAGCGATGAGCGGCAAGATGATCTCATACTGGATCACGTTTGTATCTTGAAACTCATCGACTAAGAGGTGATTTATCCTGCCATCGAGTCTAAAGTAAAGCGCCTCTTTATCCAAATTTTGCACCAAAAGCTTAAAAACCAGCTTGTTTATATCAGCAAAACTTAGCGCATTTATCTCTTTGTTTAGCTCTAAATTTGACGCCTTATAAAGCTTTAATAGCTTGCTAAAGCCACTTAGCCTATACTTTTCGACCTCTAAAATGTAGTTTTTCGCTGCCTCTTTTAGCTCATTAAAGAGCCTATCAAGCTCTGGGGTGTAAATTTTGCTAAAAGTGCGGTAGTCTAGGCTTTCTCTAGCAAAAACCTTGCTCTTAAATAGCTCAAATAAATTCTGCTCGCCAAATGTCTTTTTAGCCACATCGCTAGCGCCATTTTGCAAGGCTATATGCTCATTTATCGCCCTTTGCGCCGCCCTTACCTTGCTATCATCTGGATAGCTTGCACCACTATCTTTTAGCTCGCCGCCAAAGCTTTCATAAAATTTCGCCAAAGTCTGCGAAAAGCTAGCCTCCTTTTGGCTTGAAATGATCATCATTAAGGCAAGCTCGCTAAGAAGTTTTTTATCCTTGCTCGCCTCTTTTACAAATTTTTTCCACGCCAGATCTTGCAGGCTATCTTGCACGCTGTAATCAGGGCTAATGCCTAAATTTTGGCTAAATTTCTTCAAAATCCCAGAGAAAAACGCATCAAATGTATAAATTTTTAGCTCACTTTGCAAAAAGACGCCAAGGCGCTCATCTCGCCTTTTTATCGCCTCATCTTGGCTTATATCAAGCTCCGCGCACACCGCTTCAAGCTCGCCCTTTTTGTTTTGCAAGTCCAAAAAAGTAGCGATTATGCGCTCTTTCATCTCGTTTGCTGCCTTTTTTGTAAAAGTTAGAGCGACGATCTCGTTTATATTTTCGCCTCGAAGCACCAAAGCGATGTAGCGAACGCTCAGCGCAAAGGTCTTACCGCTTCCAGCGCTTGCTTTTAGGGCTAAAAAATTTTTCATAACTCTCTCCTACAAAGTGTGACATATTCGCAAAATGCGCAAGCACCGCTCTTTCTTTCAAAATTTATCTTGGTTTTGTTTATGGTTTTTAGCTTTTCTATCTCGCCGCTTAGATCCTCTACGCTTTTTTTCGAGCTAGCTAAGCTAGGCTCGTTTTTTAGGGCATAGTAAGCACTTCGCACCTCTCCGCCGTAAAGTGCTTCGTAAAATGCAAGCTGGAGCGAATTTACATTTGCATCGCCCGTTTTATAATCAAGTATAAGTACGTCGCCGTTTGCGCCAACGTCGATCCTATCGATAAATCCCTTTATCTGCACGCCGCAAAACTCGCTTTGCATCTCTTTTTCGCACTCAAGCACCCTAAAACCGGTCCTTAAACGCTCGTTTTCATAAATTTCATACTCTTTAAATTTATGCGTCCAAATTTCAAACTCAAGTGGCGTAAGGTTTTGCTTTGCTAGCATCTCTTTAAAAACGGCTAGATCAAAGGTGTTGTTTTGCTTATAAAACTCACTCGTATAGTATTCAAAAAGTGCGCTATGAACGCTATTTCCTTGCTTTGTGCCAAGCTCACTTGCAATAGCTTTTGGCGCATCTATGTGAGCTATTTTTATGTAGTAGTATTTTCTTGGGCAGGTTAGAAATAAATTTAGCGTCGAAAACGAAAGTGGGTTTGCGAAGAAATCATGCTCTAAAATAACCTCATCATCACTCAAATTTAAACTCGCCTCTCCTTTTAAAAATAGCTTCAAATATGCCTCGTCGCTAAATTTTTCATCTTTTATAGTTTTGAAATTTTTTAAAAATCTTGAAGGTATGCTCTCCTCATTTACACAGCAGCTTATCGCCACTTTTTTGGCGTTATTTATGAGACTTTCGTAGTAAAATCTCTGCAAATTTTCACGCTCAAGGTAGCTTATAAGCCCTGCTTTTTGCCTCACTTTTGAGTTTAAAAACATCTCATTTGCGCTTCTTGCCGGGATAAAACTATCATTAAAATCAACTATGATAACGCCATCAAATTTCATCCCGCGGCTCTCTAGCATGCCCATGACGCTGATCTTTCCGCCACCCACATCATCGATGCTTAGGCGCGAGATATTTAGCAAGAAAATCTCACTTAGCTGCTTTAGGCTAAAGCTAAAATACCTGCATAAATTCTCCATCCTAAAAAGCTCAAGTGCGAGCTTCTCTTCGCATCTTGGCTCATTTTCAAGCACCAAAAGCTCATCCATTAGCTCTTTAAATTTGCTAAATTCACACGCCTCAAAATAGCTAGCCTTAAATTTCTCAAAAAGCTGCTCACTCACGCCAAATTCGCTCAGAATAAAGCCAAGCTCCTCGTAGCTCTCACACTTGCTTTGATCAAAAACTGGGCTTGCCTCTTCGTTGATCGCTCTTGTGATGTAGTAAAGCGCTTCATAAAATTTTGTATTTTTAAAGCTCTCACCCATAGCGTAGTTAAAAATTTTAGCGCTATCATGAAGCCTTAAAATCTCACTAAAGCCCTCATCTGGCAAGATGACAGCGATATTTTCAGGCTTTATGCCCTCACGCACAAACTCACTAGCCTTCGCCATAGCATAAGCGCACTGCAAGCTTCTTGTGGCGAAATTTCTCACTAAAACTGGCTCAAATTTTGTGATATTTTCTAAGCAAGTTAGCTCATTTGTATTTAAATTTAGCTCATATTTTTTATAGTTTTCAAACTCGCTAATGGCAGAAATTTGCCTTATCTTTTCTATTAGTTTTTTATTAAAAATGCCGGTTTGAAAGATGATCTTTAGCGTTGTTAGTTTTGAAATTTTCTCTAAAATTTCCCACTCAAACTCGCTTAAAATGCCATCAATGTGCAGTGAAATTTCACTAAAACTTTTTATGTAAGCTTCATTTATCGAGTAAATTTTTGGCAGGGTTATATCATCATAAAGATCCTCTTTATCAAGCAAGCTCTCATACTCTTTTAAAACCGCTTCAAGTATGCTTAAATGCTCCTCAAAATCAGCGTAAATGTCGTTAAATTTGATCTCTTTAATGCTCTTTTTGCTAATAGCTAGCTCTTTAAAAAACGAAAAAAGATAGTCGTTGTTTTTCAAAAACTCAAAAAACTCAGTTGGGATTTTAAGCACCGAGTTTGCCTCTTTGACGCTGGCACAGGCTCTGTTCATAAGCACCAAAGCGTAGGTGCTATCGCACTCAAAGCGGCCATTTACAAAAACGGCCTTTTTATAAAACTCAGCGATACTTAAACTTTTTGGGATTAGCTCGTCATTAAAACTAGCGTTAAATTCCCTGATCTTACGCGAGTTTGTAAAGACGAAAAGTTGATTTAGATTGCGCATTTTTCTCTCTTAAATTTTTAAAAAATGATAGCCAAAAGCTGATAAAAGAGCGCTTTTTCTCACTTAAGCTAAGCTTTGAAAATTTTTCTAAATTCATTAAAAATTTAAGCCTTAAAGTGCTGGGGGCTACAATTTCAAAAAGGAGCAAAAATGCATAAAGAGTTAAACAGATCTGGCTTTTACTACGGCTTTCCAGTTTTGCTTGCCACCACAAAAGATCAAAAAGGGCGAGATGATATCACCGTGCTTTCATCCTCTTGGACGCTAGGAGATAGCGTGGTGCTTGGCATCGGAGTTGATAACAAAGGCTATAAAAATATCCAAAAAGGCTCAGACATCACGCTAAATTTATGCGATGAAAGCTTGCTTGAAGCTATAAAAAAGATAGAAAAACTAACAGGCGACGAGGAGGTGCCAGAGGAGAAAAGAGCCCTTGGATACAGCTACGAAAGTGATAAATTTAAGGTAGCAAATTTGCACAAAGAGCCAGGCATAAAGGCAAAAAGCGTGCGCATAAAAGAGTGCAAGATACAGATAGAAACGATCGTAGAAAAGTGCGAGATAAAGGAGTGGTTTTGTATAGTCACTTGCAAGATAGTTGGCATCTTTGTGGATGAAAATTTGTTAAAAGATGAAAAACTAGATACTAAAAAATACTCGCCTCTAATCTATAAATTTAAAGAGTACGTTAAAACTGGCAAGCGTTTGGGATTAAATTTTGGCTTTAAAGAGGTTTGAACTGGCGTTTTGGCTGGCTAGAAAGCGAAAATTTAAATTTGATTTTGACCTTGGCTAAAAACTTTTGGATGCAAATTTAGCCCTGCTATCAAGTCTCAAAAGCTCGCCGCAAACAGCCTTTGCACGCTTACAAATCTCTAAAATTTCATTCATTTTCGCTCCTTAATCTATAAAAACCGTGCGCAAGCGTCCCGCTCCCGCAAGCGCGGCACGGCAAATTTTAGAGATGCGTCTACTAAATTTACCTTTAAATTTGACTTGATTATAGCCAAATTCGCCCGAATTTTATGCGAGCGTAAAAATACGCTATAATCGCCAAAATTTATAAAAAGGAAGCAAAATGGGCGGAATAAAAGAGTTTTTAAAACACGAAGCCAGCGGCGGGATTTTGCTGATGATCGCTACGGTCGCGGCGCTACTGTGTCAAAATACGTTTTTGAGCGATTTTTACAACGAATTTTTAAAGACCAAATTTACCGTGAGCTTCGGCGAATACGGACTAAGCAAACCCCTGATCTTGTGGGTGAACGACGGGTTGATGGCGGTATTTTTCTTTCTCATCGGACTTGAGCTAAAGCGCGAGGTGCTGGAGGGCGAGCTAAAAAATCCGTCGCAAATCGCGCTGCCAGCGATCGGCGCGGCAGGCGGCCTGATAGTGCCCGCGGTTATCTTCTATCTTTTTACGAAGCACGACTCCTTCGCGCTTGGCGGCTGGGCGATACCGACGGCGACGGATATCGCGTTTGCTCTGGGGATTTTGAGCCTACTTGGGCCTCGCGTACCGACTAGTTTAAAAATTTTCCTCATGACGCTAGCGATCGTCGACGACCTTTGCGCGATCGTAATTATCGCGCTATTTTACACGAGCGAGCTTAACGCCCAAATGCTTGCGGTCGCAAGCGTTTGTCTAGCCGCGCTTTTCGTGCTAAACAGACTCGGCGTAAAGAGCAAGGCGGCGTATCTGATCGTAGGCGCGGTGATGTGGGTAGCGGTGCTAAAATCAGGCGTTCACGCCACGCTTGCGGGCGTCGTGGCGGCCTTTTTCATACCGCTTAGCTTTAAAGACGAGCCTGGCAAATCTATGCTAAAAAGCATCGAGCACGACCTGCACGGCTGGGTGGCGTTTGGTGTGCTGCCGATATTTGCCTTCGCAAACGCAGGCATCTCACTGCGAGGCGTCGGACTGGACGAGATTTTGTCTCCGGTCGCGCTAGGCACGGCGCTGGGGCTTTTCGTAGGCAAGCAAGTCGGGGTATTTTCTTTTAGCTTTTTAGCGATCAAATTTAAGCTAGCCAAGCTACCCGAGGGGTCAAATTTCATCCAGCTTTACGGCATCGCGGTACTTTGCGGCGTAGGATTTACGATGAGCCTTTTCATTAACGGCCTAGCCTACAACGACACGGACGCCTTTGCCTACACCGACAAGCTCGCTATCTTGCTAGGTTCGGTAGTTTCGGGTGCCGCGGGGTTTATATTGCTAAAATTTAGCACCAAAAACTAAAGCGCGCGCATAAAAGAGTGCAAGATACAGATAAAAACGATCGTAGAAAAGTGCGAGATAAAGGAGTGGTTTTGCATCGTCACTTGCAAGATAGTTGGCATCTTTGTGGATGAAAATTTGTTAAAAGATGAAAAGCTAGATACTAAAAAATACTCGCCTCTAATCTATAAATTTAAAGAGTATGTTACAACTGGCAAGCGTTTGGGATTAAATTTTGGTTTTAAAGAGGTTTGATCTAACATTTGGCAAATTTTCAGTTAAATTTATTTGGTTTTGGCTAAAAGAGATTTTAGGTGCAAATTTAACTTACTTTGTAGCGTTAAAATCAAATTTATAATATCTCGTATCTTGCTTGTCGCTTAGCCTTAAAAGTAGCTGCCACCTGCCCTCTTTTAGTCCAACACTCTCGCTTACAAGCTCATTTTCTTGCCATGAAGCATTTAATGTTTTGTTATCTTTGTTTGTTTGTGGGCGGGTTAGTAAAATTTCATAGCTAAGGCTTGAAATTTCGTCGTTTTTTGGCGTTAAAAGAAATTTAAACTTACCCTGCAAACCTTTAAATTCTGGCTCAAATTTAAGGCCAAATTTCTCATCAAACCTAGCCTCGCTCTCTTTTATAAATGTGATGTTTTCATCGACGCTTTGGTGACTTTGCATATAAGCGCTATCCATCTCGACTGGGTTGTTGATCGCAACAACGATGGTTGCGGCACAAGCCAAGATGATAGCAACTATGCTAAGCACGATGCCATAAGGCCAAAAGCTCTTTTTAGCCATTTTTTACCTTTTTATAAAAGATGATGAGCACGAAAAATGCGATCAAGCCGTAGATGAAAATTCGCAAGAAATTTAAAGTTGTCTTATTTGAGCTGCCGATACCGCTTTCTAGCTTTAAATTTAGGCTCTCAGCGATCTGCTCGGCGATATCAGCGTAGCCGTTTAAGATAGCGGCGTTATAGACGTCTTTGCCGTTTTTTGAGACCAAAATGGGGATAATGGTGCCTGATTCTGGATTTACACTTAGAATTTGCTCCTTGTTAAAGAGCTTTGAAGTGTTTGTATCGCTAAAAATTTCAACCTTTTGCTTATCTTTTATGAGTGCTAAAAATACAAAAGGCGAGCTTAAATTTTGCTCTTTAAAAAGCGCGTCCAGCTCGCCATCTTTATATACGCCAACTACTAAATTTATGCCGCTTTTTTGATAAAGCTCACTGCCGATCTCATTTAGTTTTTGGCTCACTTTTTGGCTTAAAATTCCATCATCATTGATAACAAAATTTGCACCCCAAGCCAAATTTTGCCACAGCAAAATGATAAAAATGAGTGCAAATTTCTTCAAATTTAACCTACAAATAGGTGATTTGGCGTAAGTACTGACCAGGCACAAATGGCGCCTGCGACGACTATTAGCAGGATAATGGCTTTTTCTATTATGCCTAGCATCGCTACTCCTTTACAATGACGTGTTTAGCGTTATCTACGCTCTTCATCTCGATGCTAGCTGCATCTTTTAGTGAGTAAGGCTTGGTTGCGACCTCTTTTTGCAAGCCGATGCCAACGTATGTAAGCACCACTAGGATAGAGAGCAAAAGCACCACCGCTATTAAAAATCCGCTAATGCCGTTTAAGGCAAAGATATTTCTATTGTTATTTTCCATTATTCGCCCTTTGATAGCGATATGACGTACTCGCCAACTGCGCTTTGTTGGATCTCATTTAGCCTGCCGTCGTTAAATTTAGGCATAGTGCCGATCGCTCCTTTTTTGCCACGATTTAGCACGTCAGCTACAAAACTAGCCGAGCCATATTTGCTAAGATCAACTGACATGCCATCCATGCCTTTGCCATCTTCGCCGTGACATGAGGCACATGCAGCATAAAGCTCTTTGCCAGTGGCTACTAAATTTTCATTTTTAGTGCTTTTTATCGCGCTTATCTCTTTAGCTACGTAAGCTGCGATCGCCTTAGCGCCATCAGCGTCAGCTAAGCCTGCTGGCATCTCACCCATAGGATACTCAAGGCCCTTTGAGCCATTAAGTATAGTCTCAACTATGCCTTTTTCACTGCCCCAAATTTGTAAATTTGCAGCCTTGCCGCCTATGCCATCGCCTGTGATGCCGTGACATGCCGAGCACTGCACAAGATATATGCTCTCGCCCATAGCGTGAAGCGTCTCTTTGCTTGGATTTGCATACTCTTTTTCAAATTTGGCGTTTGCTTCTTTGACCTCTTTGTTATACTCGCCGATTTGTGAGTATGAATTTAAAGGGTAGCCCAGCAAATAGTACCAGATCGCCCAAACTAGCGCTAGTAAAAAGACGACCGCCCAGCCAAGTGGCACAGGGTTTTTGTACTCACCTATGCCATCCCAGTTGTGCTCGCTAAGCTCAACGCTCTCATCTTTTTTAACCTTCATCTGCCCCACATACCTACCAGCCACAACGATGGTAAGCACGATGATTAGAGCTGCTCCTATAAGAGCTAGTAAATTTACATTATCTTCTAAATTTAGCCATTGCATACGCTCTCCTTTGTAGCCTTACGCTCTAAAATTTCGCCACCGATCTCATCGTTAAGCGCTAGTTTTGAGTACTTCTCATAGTTTCTTCTGCCAGTTTTTTCGCTCTTATAAAGATGAAAAAAGTAGGCATACAAAGTGATCGCCAAAAATGCTGTCAAGAAAAAATAGCCATAAGCTTGAAACTCTCTAATGTTTTCCATCTTACGCTCCTACTTTAGGCTATTTAGATAAGCAATGAGTGCTACGATCTGGCGAATTTCACCTTTTGCAAATGCACTTTTTACCTGCTCATCTTTCATATTTTCAACGATAGCTGCAGCCTCGACCTTGACGTTAGCATTTGTCTGCTCTAGCGTGCCAAGTGCTGGCATATCTTTTTCGTCATAAGGCGTATTAAAGACCTTTTTAACCGTTAGCGCTTCAGCGTAAGCAGTCTCTATATCAGCATTTTTCTTAAATAAAAATGGATATGCTGGCATGATCGAGCCTGGCACTACTGAAGCTGGATTTAGCATGTGATTTTCATGCCAGTCAGTCGTTCTATAGTTGCCCACACGCATAAGATCTGGACCTGTTCTTTTTGAGCCCCAAAGATGCGGACGATCATAGGCAAATTCGCCACTTAGTGAATACATGCCATATCTATCAGTCTCAGCTTTAAACGGACGGATCATTTGAGAGTGGCAAGTGTTGCAGCCATTTTGCATATAGATGTTTTTGCCAGCTAGCTCTAAAACGGTGTAAGGCTTTGTGCCCTCAAGCGGTCTAGCTCTGTTTGCAAAGTCTGGCAAAATTTCAACTATGCCAGCGTAAGCGATGACGACAAATACACAAACTGCAAAAAAGAATGGATTTTTTTCTAACCAAGCAAACATCACATCACCTCCGCGCTAGCTTTTGCCCCGCCGCCCATTGGCGAAGCGCTTTTTGGCTCTGCTAAGATAGCTTTAGCAGAAGTTGATTTGTAGATGTTATAAGCAAACATCAAGAAGCCAACTAGATAAAGAAGTCCGCCAATAGCCCTTATATAGTAGTATGGGATAAGCACAACAACCGTATCTATAAACGAGTAGAGTAAATTTCCATAGCTATCAGTCGCTCTCCACATCATACCTTGTGTGATACCAGCGATCCACATAGAGGCGAAGTATAAAACGATACCTGTTGTTTGTATCCAAAACTGAGCTTCCATTAGCGACTTTGAGTAAATTTCACGCTTAAACACGCGCGGTGTCATGTGATAAAGTGCCGCCATGATCATAAAGCCAACCCAACCAAGAGCACCGTCGTGAACGTGTCCTGGTACCCAGTCAGTAAAGTGCGCTAGGGCATTTACAGACTTGATAGAAAGGATAGGTCCTTCAAGTGTCGAGAACATATAAAATGTAGAAGCTAGAACCATAAATTTAATAAGCGGACTCTCTCTAAGCTGCGCCCACTCGCCCTTCATCGTAAGAAGGATGTTTATCGCTGAGCCCCACGAAGGCAGGATCAAAACGATAGAAAAGACCGAACCCATAGTCTGCATCCAATCAGGCGTAGCAGAGTAAATGAGGTGGTGCCCGCCAGCCCAAAGGTAGATAAACATCAAGCCCCAAAATGAAAATAGCGATAATTTATATGAAAATATCGGCTGACCGCTCTCTTTTGGTAAGAAATAATAAATTTGAGCGATGATCGCCACTGTAAAGACAAATGCAACTGCGTTGTGGCCGTACCACCACTGAACCAAAGCGTCGTTTGAGCCAGCGTACATAGAGACAGAGTGCAGCCATGAGCCATATCCGCTAACAAGTCTTGTTGGAACTTCCATATTGTTAAATAAATATAGCATCGCAACGCCAAGAAATGTAGCGATGTAGTACCAAACTGAGATGTAAAGTGTCTTTTCGCGGCGGATACCGATGAGGCCAAATATACTAACACCCCAAAGCACCCAAACGACGACTACTGCGATATCTAGTGGCCACTCAAGCTCGGCATACTCTTTCGCTGTGCTCTCGCCCATAAAAAGCGTAACAACAGCCAAAACCATAACAAGCATATATAGCCAAAAATGAAGCTTGCCGATAAACATCAAAAATGGCGACTCGCTCATCGAAACCTTTAAAACACGCTGTCCGATGTAGTACCAAGTGGCAAAGATGCCTGAGAGCATGAAGCCAAAAATGATGCCATTAGTATGAAGAGGACGCAACCTCCCAAACGCCGAATATTCGCCGGCAATGTAGTTAAGCTCTGGACAGGCCATTTGAAAAGCTATAACTACGCCAACAACCATGCCTATGATACCAAAGAGTATCGTGGCAAACATAAATAGCTTTGCTACACTATAATCATAGTGTAGTAGCTGAGATGGTCGCATAAAATATCCTCCTAGTTAAATTTATATTAATGATTCGTTATTCTAAGATAGAAAATCTATAAAAAAACTTAATTAATATAAATTCTCATTAACTAGGAAAGTCTTCTGTCTATTTTGTAACCAAGTCCTGGAACGTTTTTGATAAAGTTATTGCCAACCTTGTCTCTAACACGCTTAACAAAGGTTCTGATAGCTGCTTCTGTAACGCTCTCACCAACCCAAACGACGCTTTTGATCTCATCATGAAGCACGAGCGTACCAAGTCTTTTTATCAAAAGTGAGATAAATGCAAGCTCTTTTTTAGTAAGTGAAATTTCAACACCGTCTCTGATAAGTACGCGCTTAATTTTGTTAAAGCTATATCCGTTTGCAACTTGGATGATGTTTGCAGTTTCTATCTTGCTTTTTGCGACATTTTCTATCGTTTTTAAAAGATCATCTGCCATTATAGGTTTTATGAGATACTTATCAACGCCAACATCGATCGCCTTTAATAAAGTCTCTTTTTCGCTATGCGCACTTAGGACGATGACAGGTGTGTCTTTAGAAATTTCCTTGATATATCTTGTCATATCAAGTCCATCACTAATTGGCATAAATACATCTGTAATTACCATATTTGGGTTGTATTTTTTAAATTTTTTCAAACCTTCATCACCATTTTGAGCAGTAAAAACTTTCTCAAAATTGTCACTTAGCACATCGTGCATGATCTTTTTGCTGTCGCTATCGTCTTCGACAAGCAAAACCGTTAGGTTCTTTAAAATTTTATTCATCTATCTCTCCTTTGTGTGGTAACTTTATTAAAAAACAGGCCCCATTATCACTGTTGCCCGCTGTTATTTCTGCATTAAATTGATCGATTATTTGCTTTGACATATAAAGTCCTAAGCCAGTGCCTTTGGTATCTTCTTTGGTGGTAAAATATGGCTTAAAAATCTCATCTATCACATTTTTATCTATGCCACCACCGTTATCTTCTACGCTTAGGTAAGCAAATTTTTCATCGCTATCAATCTTTATTTTTATATTTTTTTCTTCTATCTTTTGTAAATTTAGTGCGTCTTTTGCATTATTTAGTAAATTTATGATGACTTGCATGAGCCTGTTTTTATGACCATAAATTTTTGAGTCCCCTAACACCTCAAGCTCTATATGAATGCCCTCTTTTTTCATCACGCCTTTTACGATCTGTATCGACGCTCTAGCTGCGTCTGCTAGGCTAAATTCTTGAGAAAGTGTGTTTGGATTTAAAAACGAGCTAAACTCATCAGTAGTTTCTGACATATATTTGATGATCTGCATAGCCCTCTCATAAGAGCCGATAAATTCGCCATCTTCGTCACCAGCGAGCTTTTTCATCTTATATAAAACTAAACTTAGCTCATTTAGCGGCTGCTTCCACTGGTGAGTTATATTTGCCATCATCTCGCCCATCATCGCGAGCTTAGCAAGTCTCATGCCCTCGCTACTTGAAAAGAAATTTTCATCTAAATTTAAACTAGGCATTTGCTCTATATCCTAAAAATGATAGATAAAGTCCGTTTAAGATCATTATGCAAGCTGAGAGCTTAAACATGATCTCTTTAAATTTCTCTCTTAATAAGCCAAAAACAAAGCTAGCTAGCAACATCGCTGGCAAGGTGCAAAGCCCAAAGATAAGCATTATCAAGGATGCGTCAGCCACATTTGCGCTTAAAACTCCAAGCGCTAAGAAATAATAGACCACACCGCAAGGCAAAAGACCATTTAAAAAGCCAAGCAGTAAAAAATTTGCCAAATTTCTCTTTTGCGCGCTTGTTTTTGCCATTTTTACTATAAATTTAAGTGCTTTTTCGCTCTCAATAAATTTTAAAAGCTCGCCCCTAAAAAGTAGTGCGATGCCGATAAATGCGATCACTAAGCCAACTATGAAAAATATCACGCCTCTTGCTTGCATACCAAAACTAATGGCTGCTCCAAAAGCACCAAATAAAGCCCCCAAAGCCACATAAGCAAAAATTCTAGCTAGGTTATAAAGCGTGCTTAGCATTAAAATTTCACTCTTACTTTTGCCTTTAAAGAATAGAGCTTGCAAGCTCAAAAACCCGCTACACATGCCGATGCAATGACTAAAGCTGCTCAAAAGCGCAACTGAAATAATCATGTAAAGGCTTATGTTTTGCATATTATAAAATTTCTAAAAACTGCTTAAATATATATTTGCTCTCGTTAGGGCCGCTGCTTGCTTCTGGGTGGTGTTGCACCGAGAAGATCGGATAGTCCTTGTATCTTACACCCTCGATCGTGTTGTCAAACAAATTTCTATGTGTCACAACCGCTATTTCAGCGATGCTCTCTGGCACGTTGTAGTTGTGATTTTGCGTTGTTATCTCGATAGCTTTTGTCTCTAAATTTAAGACTGGATGGTTTGCTCCATGCTGACCAAATTTAAGTTTATATGTCTCGTATCCAAAGGCATTTGAAAGCAGCTGATGTCCAAGGCAGATGCCAAATATAGGGATCCTAGCCTCTATCATCTTTTTGATCTCAGCGATTTCAGCCTTTAAATTCTTTGGCTCGCCTGGACCATTTGATAAAAATACCCCGTTTATCTCGCCATTTTTAAATTTATCTATCAAAACCTCAGCCTTCGTATCGTGTGGTACGACGATGACCTCAAGGCCAGTTTCGCATAGCTCATTTAGGATATTTCTCTTTACGCCAAAGTCAAAAACAGCTATCTTTTTGCCGATACTTTTTAGCGGCTTATATGACTTTAAATTTCTATCCCAAGCGCCTTTTTTATGCTCGTACTCATCCATTGCGCTGACTGTTTTTACGTAGTTTATATTTTCTATGCGTCCGCTACTTTCAAGTCTGCGTTTTAGCTCATCTTTATCGTTTATCTGCGTTGAGATGTATGCCATAAGTGCGCCCTCGTCGCGTAGCATCTTTGTTAAATATCTAGTATCAACATCATAAACGCCAAATTTGCCCTGCTCTTCGAAAAATTTGCCTAAAGACTTTTGCGAGCGGTAGTTTGAGGGAATTTCGTTGTAGTTTCTCATTATGACGCCACTTGCGTGAATTCTAAGGCTCTCCATATCATCTTCGTTTATGCCAACGATGCCGATCTCTGGCATAGTAAAGACGATAAACTGACCAGCATAGCTTGGATCGCTCATGATCTCCTCATAGCCAGTCATAGAGGTATTAAAAACGAGCTCGCCTGCGCACTCGCCGTGAGCACCAAAGGCTTTTGCCTCTAAAAAAACGCCGTTTTCAATGTAAATATAAGCTTTCATTAAAGCATTCCTCTTTTTTTAAGCTCATCTTGATACAAACGCTCGAAAATCAGGTCGTATTCATCAGTTCCAGGGATAAGCTTGCGTTTGTAGTTTTGCATCATCTCATAGACGCTATCTTCTATCTTCTCATAGCTCTTTAGATACTCATCTATCGAGCCATATATCACGTTTTTTACGCGGTTTTCAGATACGCTATAATCAACCAACCCGCTCTTCCAAATAGTCTCAAGTATCTTATGAGCGACATTGCTAAATCTATCTTCATGAGTTAAAATGACGTCAAATTCGCTAGCAAGTTTCTTTTTAACGAGCCAAAACATATTTTTGCGGTCGATTTGCATCGTTTGCATCTCGTCCTCGTTTTTTTCTAAAAGCTCATTTACTCGCTCGTCTAGCGCTCTTTCTTTTTGAACATCAGTAGTTAAAATTTCACTTGCTTTTGCTACGATAGGCTCGATACCTTTGTTTAACTTTACAAAACCACAGTTTAAAAGATCTATTGCTATTTTATGTGATACATAAGGTACGTGTGGAAGTTTTATACGCATTTTAAACCTTTAAATTTTTATGCCATTGTAACTAAATAAAGGTAAAACTTTACTTTGAAATTTTAACGACTTTATCATTGTCACTTCTTAGAAAATAAATTTCTCTTCGTCCGTCATAAAGGACTTTGCCACTTGTTTTTTGATCACTTTGTAAATTTGAAGATAGATCCATCTCAAGTGGCTTACTCATAAAATAAGCCTCACCCAAGCTTCGTCCAAAATCAGGATACCAACTGAGTGCGCAAAGCACAAGCAAGAGCAGATAAAAGGCTCTAAAAATTTTTCTAAATGGCGCGTAAAAGAAACAATACCCAAATATAAAAAACACAGGTAAAAGCCACAAAAAAGGCACATTATCCACAAAAATCACATTGAAATACTCATTTATGCCATAAAATGAAAAGTAGTTGTTGTAAATTCCGACAAATAGCGTAAAAATAGGAGCGAGAACAAATATAATGCCAGTAAAAAATGCATTAAAAATTTTCATAAGCTCTCCTTTTTTCGTGGGATTATATTAAATTTTAGCTTTATTATTGCTCTAAATTTATTAATTAAGAAATTTTAAACTCCAAAATGTCATAAATTTTCAAATAAAACAGAGTTAAAACGATAAATTTTAAATTAGTGTGACATTTTTTAGATAAAAAATAAGAGATTTTTTTGAAACTTTTAAGGTAAAAAAGAGAAATTTAAAATTTAGCCTTTGCCATAAAAGCAAAGACTAAAAGGGAGTTTTTAAGCTTTTTTCTTCATATCAAATTTATTAGCCATGAAGCCAACAAGACCAACAAAGAAAAGACCACCGCAGATGTTACCAAGTGTAACTGGAAGCAAGTTTTTGCTTAAGAAATTTGTCCAGTTGATGACATCTAGTTTATCAGCTGTAGTGTGAAGTAAAGCTGCTGCAGCGTTGATATCGCCACCACTTGCTGCTATATAGTGAGCTTTAGAGATGATAGCCTCAGTGATGATGAACATATTTGCAACGCAGTGCTCCATTGAGCAAGCAACGAATGCGCCGATCATCCACATAATGGCAAAGAATTTACCAGATAGGTTGCTCTCGCTTGTCGCAGTCCAAATAGACATACAAACAAAGACGTTACAAAAGATACCACGAAGAAATAGCTCATGAAATGGTGCTGTGATCTTACCAATAGCTGCTGGCACGAAGTGTTGCAAGATGTAGCCGTCATACTTTAGTGGCAAACCAGAGTAGTAATACATATAAGCGATCAATGCACCGCCAACGAAGTTAAATATCCAAACAATTACCCAGTAGCTTATGGTTTTGCCAAGTGGCAATTTGCCCTCATACGCACTAACACCGCTTAAAACAGAGCTAGTAAATAGGTGACCGCCATAAAATACAACCATCATGAGGCCGCAGCTAAATGTGATACCACCGATGAAGTTTGAAAGACCGATAGACTGTTTTTCAGCCATACCAACTGTTGAGTGAGCCCAGAAGATATCACCCATTGCAATAGCAGCTCCAGCCATGATAGCAAGGAATATAATGCTTACAAGTGGTGTATGAGCTTTATGCTCCATAGAACTTGAGACCGCTTGAGCGGTTTCTGCCGGATTTAACATCACGTCTCCTTTTTATTTGACCTTCTTTGATCTATAAGAAATAAAAGCAAAGAAGTAGCGCCAAAGATAGAGATTTGGCGTTAAAATTTAATGTTTAAAGCTTCTTTTTACACTAAATTTCAAATCCAAAACGATCAAATTTATCTTTAGCAAACCCCAGATTTAATTTAGCACTTGCTAAATTTAACCAACTAAATTTTTATCAATCTCTACAATTCTTAAAAAGGCTTTTCTCGCACTTTTTTTAGCCTGCTCGCTTAGGCCTTCTTCAAAGTCAAGGACATTTTCAAGCAAGACACTAATGCCAAGAAAAAGCGTCTTTGGACAAATTTTTCGCAAATAGCTTAAAAGCACTGGCGTTGGGAGGTTATGGGTTGAGTAGATGTAATCTCTATCGTCACTTAGGTCAAAAAACTCTATCTTATCCTCATCAAAACCGCTCATCGCATCGACTACTATCAAGATATCAGGTGCAAAATCTCTAATAGCTGAAAATTCATTCTCAGGCACATCTTGCCCAAAAAAGACCTTCCACTCTTTTAGCTCCTGCTCTACGATGCGGCCGACTTCATTGCCCACATCATCATCGCCACGCATAGGATTACCGATGCAAAGGATGGCCTTTTTCATCAAAAGTCCTTCCTAAGCACGATATATCCCTCTTTTAAATTTGCCAAAATTTCTTTAAGCTTACACTCACAAAGCTGTGGCAAGAGTCTAGCGATATGCTCAGCAAAAATTTCAACTTCAAAATACTTGCTTAAATTTCCGATCTTAAATTTCACATATTCGCCAGAATTTTTGATCATCTCGTCAAATTCCTCATCGCTTAGCTCTAAGATCTTCTCACTAAAATCAATCGTACCAACACCGTGCCCCACGCAAGTGGAGAAAACTTTTATCTCCTTTAGCTCGCGTGGAAGCTTTTCGTTGTCGTCCATATGCCTTTTTGTAAGCTTATAAACTTGTATCATCTTTTACTCCAAACCTCACTATCAACATCGATCGCAAAATTTTTACCAGCTTTTGCATATTTTAGATAGACATCGTTGTGTAAAAGTGCCATGCACTCAGCATATCTAGGATCATCTTCTTTTTTGATAGCTGCTATGACCGCTTCACGTGCAAGCTCTGGGTTGTGGATATCACTTGAGCCCTTGATAGCGTCCATATATTTTTCAAATAGTGTTCTACCAAAGATATAACTCATCAGCCTTTTACTTTCAGCATGCAAGTCACGTTCAAACAAGATATCGCCCATTACTGACTTTTTAACTGGAGGAGGTGTGGTGCTATCATTTTCATAGCTTTTTTTGTGTAGCTTTTGATCAATGATGCCAAGAGCCATACCTAGACCATAAATAACACTTGCTGGGTGTGGAGGGCAGCCTGGGATATAGACATCAACTGGTATGATCTTATCTATACCACCCCAAACGCTGTAAGCGTCATGAAAAATTCCACCAGTACTTCCACAAGCACCAAAAGCAACTACGATCTTAGGATCTGGAGCTGCCTCGTAAGCACGAAGAAGTGGGTAGTACATCTGTCTTGTGACTGGTCCTGAGCAAAGCAAGATATCAGCGTGTCTTGGGTTTGCTACAAGCTTAAAGCCAAAACGCTCTGGATCCCACATCGGAGTGATAGCAGCGAAAATTTCGATCTCACAACCGTTGCAGCTTCCGCAGTCGATCCTATAAACGCTAAAGCTTCTTTTGATATTTTTTAAATGCTCTAGCTTTGCAGTTAGGTCATTTGCTGTTTTTATGTCCTCTGGGACTTGATATAGACTCATTTTATAGCCTCCTCAACGCCTTTTGTTAGCCTCTCAGCAGATTGATTTTTCTTGCACTCTGGGCAGATAAAAAGGTACTCTTTTGCCTCTTCAAGTCTGCCTGGGAGTAAATTTGCTGTGCCAAGCTTTTCAAGTGTGAAATTTATAAGCCTTTTTGGCGTAAATGGCTTGCCGCAGCATTTGCAAGTTTGCATCTCAAGCTCGCCTCTTTGTATAAGAGCGCTCTTGTCAAATTTAACCGCAAGCTCAAAGCTATCGCTAAGTCTTACAGCTCCAGTTGGGCAAACCTCATCGCAGCGTCCGCAGAATATGCAACGACCACAGTCAAACTGCCAAACAAGTCTTGTTTGCTCATCGTTCATCTTAAGCTCTATTGCGTTACTAGGGCAAGCGATACCGCAAGCTGCACAACCTATACAAAGATCGTACGTATAGTCTGGCTGACCGCGAAAATTCTCAGGCACAATATATGGCTCAAATGGATAGGCGTATGTCGCCTTTCCATATTTTTCTGTGATGTCAAATAACTTCATCATCTTAAATCCTTCTTACTAACCCCGCCATCTTGACAGAATTTTTTAAGGTCTTTTTCTGTTAAAATTTTACTTTTTTTAGTCCTTACATCAACCAAAGTAACACGCTCGGTGCATGAGTAGCAAGGGTCAAGTGAGCAAACGATAAGCGCAGCGTCACTTATGTTGTTTCCTCTAAATTGATACCTTAGGCTTGGCCAGTTGTTATATGTCGCAGCCCTACATCTCCAGCGATATACTTTTTGAGCGCTACCTTGCATGATCCAGTGAACGTTCTCACCACGTGGTGCTTCATCGTGACCAAGTGCGAAATTTTCTGGCTTGATCATAGTCACAGGATCGATCATGATCGGAGTTTGAGGCATCATCTCAAAGCATTGGCGGATGATGTGGATAGAGCTTTTTAGCTCTTTATACCTAACCATCTCACGAGCAAAAACGTCGCAACCATGCTCAACTGCTACTTCAAATTCTATCTGTTTGAAGAAGTCGTATGGGTGATCGTAGCGGTTATCACGTTTAAAGCCAGAGCCTCTCATATTTGGACCAACTGGACTAAAGTCACGTGCTATTTGACGGTCTAGGATACCTACACCTTTCCAGCGTCCGATTTGACGTTTGTCTTCCAAAACTGCATCCCAAATTTCTGAAATTTGAATGTCAAGTTTGTTGATGATCTCTAAGCCTTTTTTGATCTCATGGTTTGTCATATCACGTCTTAAGCCACCCATAACGACGTTGCCGTATGTTTTACGTCCGCCAGTTACAAGTTGAGCTAGCTCCATAGAGTACTCACGAACCCTAAAGATATGCATGAAAGCGTTGTAGTTACCAGTGACCTCACAAGCTAGACCTATATTTAAAAGGTGGCTGTGAAGACGCTCGATCTCAAGACAGATGACGCGTATAGCTTGAGCTCTTAGTGGGATTTCAAGCTTGATAGCTTTTTCTGCTGCTTCGATACAAGCGATAGCGTGAGCATAACCGCAAATTCCGCAAACACGCTCTGCAAGATAGCCCATTTGATCATAGTTCATTCTATTTTCAGCTAGCTTTTCCATACCGCGGTGTTGATAGAACAAGCGGTAGTCAGCGTCGATGATCTCGTCGCCGTCGCAGAAAAGTCTAAAGTGACCTGGCTCATCAGATGTAACGTGTAGTGGTCCAAGTGGCACATCAACTACTGCATCACCTGTTGGGAACAAAAACTCCGCATCAGGCTCATCTCTGTGATCTACTGGATCAGGGCGGTAGCGGTAGTCCATAGCATCTTTTCTAAGTGGGTGAAGTCCGTCTGGCCAGTCATCACTTAAAACTAGACGTCTTTTATCAGGCAGACCCTCAGCTACTAAACCAAACATATCATAAGCTTCTCTTTCATACCAAACACAAGCTGGCACGAGCGGAGTAACTGACGGGAATGTCGGATCGCTTCCTGGGATAAGGGTTTTAACTGTGATAAAGCACTTATCCTCAGCTGCAAAGTCGTCCGCCTCAGTCATCTTGCTACCTTCCATTGAGATAGCATAGTAAAGCGCATAGCAGCCATTTATCTGGCGCTCGTCGTTTGGTATCATGGTGCTTATAAAGCCACCGATATCATAATAAAGTGTTTTAACAGCTAGTGGAAGATCGTTTCTATCAACTAAAACTGTGATCTGATCGTCTGCTTGACGAGTTACTTCTAAAATTTTTACCTTTGTTTTTAGGATTTCAACAAATTTATCGCCTCTCATTTTAAAGCTCCCATCATTATATTAACACCGTTATTTACTAGCGTATAAAAGCTATCTACGTGCCATACGCCAAAGATTATGATAAGGGCACAGAGTGCTATAAGAGGTAAATTTTCAAATAAACTCATCTCTTTATTATGAACAACCACACCTTTTGGCTCGCCAAAGCTTGCCATGTTAAAGTGCGCAAAGTCAGCTATGAAAATAACTGCAAGTGCAATAGCAAATAGCGCAACTGCGATGTATTGACCACTTGTGATAGCTCCAACAAAGACGTTATATTCGCTAACAAATATAGCAAATGCTGGAACACCAACTAGTGAGCATACAGCTGCACCAAACATAATAGTTGTAATAGGTGCGATCTTAACCATGCCGCCCATCTTACTCATATCTTTGTGACCGTAAATTCTTGCTATGTTACCTGTTGAGCAGAAAGCCAAAGCTTTTGTGAAGCTGTGAGCTAAGCAGTGGAATATCGCTGCAAATAGACCAAATTTACCGCCAACACCAAGTGCAAATGCGATAACACCCATGTGAACGATTGAGTGGTATGCAAACATTCTTTTTACGTTGTGTTGTCTTATTAGGAAAAATCCTGCTACAAAAAGTGTGATAGTTCCTGATACGATCATTACGCCTTCAACAAAGCTAAATCCAACTGCTTGAGCTGTGATAGCGTAGTATCTTAAAAGTGCAAGCATCGCACATTTTAAAAGTACGCCTGATAGCAATGCTGAGATAGGTGCTGGACCTTCAGCGTGAACGTCTGGTAACCAAGTGTGAGTTGGAGCAAGACCAGCTTTTGTACCAAAACCAATTAGCGCAAATACAAAGATAAGTTTTGCTGCATCTGGGTTTAGATTTTTAGCGTTAGCCATTATGCTTGAAAACTGCATAGAAGCCTCGCCGTCTCCTAGTGTGCTATATGTAGCTGAGTATAGAAGAACGGTTGCATAAAGAGCAAATGCTAGACCGATTGAACAAAGAACGATGTATTTGTAACCACTCTCTGTTGATTTTTGATCTTTGTGTATAGCAACCAAAAACACAGAAGCTAGTGTTGTAGCCTCGATAGCTGCCCACATAAACGCAACGTTGTTGCAAATAACACTTAAAGTCATTGTAAAGATAAATACATGGCTTAGTGCGTAGTACTTTTTAAGATCGCTTAGGTGGATGTGTCCATCTTCAAGCTCCCATCTCATGTAATGGATAGAGTAGAAATTTACTATAAATCCAGTTACGGCGATAAGCACCAAGAAAACACAGCCTAAGCTATCTAAGAATAAAAATTTATCAAAACTATAAAAAGTTCCGCCACTTAAAACTTTAAGAACATTGTTAAGTAAAGCCACTGATGTCGCAGCAGAAAACAAGACATGAAGTCCGCTAAGTACTGCATAGTTTTTAGGACTTAAAAACAAGATCAAAGCACCAAGGAGCGGTAAGATAAGTATTAAAGCTAAACTATCCATCTCTAACCCCTTAAATTTGAAGCTTTAGAAGTATCTAAGCTATCATAAGCTTTATAAAATCTAATCGCTAGAACGCTCATGATAATAACAGCAAATATCGCATCTGTTAAAATTCCAAGCTCAACTAGCTCATGTGAGTTGTAAGCCATTAGAGCAAGGCTTAGGTGGATACCGTTTTCAAACAAGCAGTAAGCTAGAATTTGTTTTATAAATGAGTTTCTTAGCATAAAGCCAAAAATTCCCATCATAAAGACTGTTCCAGCAGCGATTAACATAATCTCTTCTTTGATAAGAGAGAATTTTAAAAATATAGGGTGGATACTCATTGAAAGAGCTAGAGAAAATCCCATAGCAATAACAGGACTTACAAAAAATCCACCAACTGGCTCATCTTCGCTAACTACGCCAAGTTTTTTGATAAGCCAGAACAAAATTCCTGGCACGAAAAGAACTTTGGTAAAAAACGCAACGATCGCCCAAGTTTTTAGCTGCTCAGCGTTAAATTTCTCAGATAGCAAGAAAAATATACTAACTAAAAGTAGTGTCTCTATCGCATAAGCGATGATTGAGAGTTTCAAGCTTCTAAGACCAAAAACCGCAAGCGAAGTTACGATCATGCAAATGGCTAATATATCTAGTGTTTGCATCTCACGCTCCTACTACATAAAGTGTTAGTGCAACAAACGAAATAGCAAGTGCACCAAGAGCATTTTTGCGTAAAGATGAAGTCATTTTAAAGCGTGGTCCAAAGTTGTCTATAAATACAGCTGCGACGTAAAATACTCCAGTTTTTATCACAAAAACGATAATAGCTAAGAAAGGATTGCTAAAATTCCATGGCTCAAATATGCTTAGGAAAAGTCCGATCATAGCAAACTGTTTTAATATAAGTGATGCTTGAACTAAGCCAAGGTCGCTACCAGCATACTCACCAAGAACACCCTCTTGAAGCTCTTGTTCTGCTTCAGCTAAGTCAAATGGCTTTCTACCAGTCTCAACATACATACACCACAAAAATGCGATAGAAGCAACGGCAAAACTTGGAATTTGATATCCGATAACGCCAGTTCTTACCATCTCTTGGATCTCAACTAAATTTGATGTTTTAGCTGCAAGCATAACTACGATTAAGCACATAATCATAACTGGCTCAACATAAACACCAAGCATTTGCTCCCTGCCGCCACCTGTTGCTGCAAATGGGTTGCCGCTATCCATTGAAGCTGCACCAAATACAAATCTAAGTAGCGCACCAAGATAGAGGATAACAAATATATCTGAGTAAGCTCCAAATACAGTATCTTTGCTGTATGTTATAGGTATAGCAGCTAGTACTGCAGCTGAAGTTGCAAAAAGGAAAAATGGAGCCCATCTAAATACCCAGTGAGAGCACTCAGGCACGGTTCTTCCTCTTCTAAAAAGCTTTATAATGTCGCGATATGTTTGAAAGAAATCGCTACCTTGTTTTGATTGAAGTTTAGCTCTAAGTTTTCTTGCCATACCATCAAACAAAGGAGCTACCAAAACGATAACGACTACTTGAAATATCATTAAAAGTATAGTTTGCATTTTCGTCTCCTAAACTAAAAAGTAGCTCACAGCAAGTATGACACAAAGATATAGCAAGATATAAAGTGTATATACATTTGTATAACCACTTTGAACGATACCTAGCTTATCAGCAAATTTCACACACCATTTAATGACTGGCTCATAAAACATTCCCCACCAAATATCTTTTGGATGGTTGTGATACTCAACCGCGTCAAAATAATTTCTAGTAACTACTTTTTTATCCGCTCTAAATAGCCATTGCATAATTTTTCTAAGATCGCCAGTAAATGGACCACCTGTCATTTGCATACGTGAGCTATATTTAAAGCCACAAGCCCAAGGATCAGTTTCGCGTGGTTTATCTCTGTTTGCTTTCATAACAGCAAGGATGATAAATGGCAAAATCATAGTCGCACATAGGACTAAAGCGATAAGTGGAGTTGAGATCATGCTGCCCATAGGTGAAGTTACATTTATAGCACCAAGGCTAGCTTTATAGTCGCTTATAGCGATAGAATTTACAGCTTGCATGATGTAATCAACTATGTAGTTTGCGCCAAGACCAAAGCCAACGCAGCCTATCATTAAGATGATCATACCAAGAACCATACCTATCGGACTCTCTTTAGCATTTTCCCAAATTTTTTGATCTCTTGGAGTACCTGCAAAGATAACAGCGTAAAGTTTAAGGTGCATACCAACCAAAACGCCTGTTAGCGCAAGAGCTACGACGCCAAGTGTAAATGCATATCTAACTAATGTTCCTTCTCCCATCGCACCTTGAAGCATACCTTGATATGTAAACCACTCTGAAACAAAGCCATTTACTGGAGGTAAAGCTGCGATACCCATGATACCTATAAACATACCAAGGCTTGTCCATGGCATCTTTTTAGCAAGACCGCCAAGGATGTCCATATTTTGTGTATGAGTAGCGTGGATAACTGAACCAGCACAAAGGAAAAGTAGACCTTTAAATATAGCGTGGTTAACTACGTGGTAGCAACCTGCTAGAAAACCTACTGCTGCAAGTGTTAAATTTCCAGCTGCAACGCCGTAGATACCTGTTCCAAGACCTAGCAAGATGATGCCTATGTTCTCAACTGAGTGGTAAGCAAGCAAAGCTTTGAAGTCGTGTTGGCAAAGAGCGTATAAAACACCAAATAGTGAGCTAGCTGCACCAAGAGCGAGTATTGTAAGACCAAAGTATGTGCTAAGTGGTAGGTAAAGTGTAAATTTAACTAGTGTAAATAGAGCAACTTTAATCATAACGCCTGACATAAGGGCTGAAACGTTTGATGGTGCTGCTGGGTGAGCTTGTGGAAGCCAAACATGGAATGGCCACATACCAGCTTTACTACCAAAGCCGACCAAGAATAGTACAAATACAGCAGCAGAAGCGCCAAATGGCATCTTAACACCCATAAATGCGCTAAATTCAAAGCTTCCTGCATAGTAAGCTGTGATAAGCAAGCCACAGGTTATACAAAATGCACCGATTTGTGCGATACCAAGATATACCATAACCGCTTTAAGTGTATTTTTACCGTCATTGACGATGATAAGAAATGATGATACAAGAGTCATAAGCTCCCATAAAACAACAAAGCAAAATACATTATCAGCACTGATTACTAGAAGCATTGAAAGGATGAATGTGTTAAACAAACATGCAAACACACCAACATTTGCTTTTTTTATGTACTCTTCTGCATAGCTCATACCATAAACACTACTTG
The DNA here is from genome assembly GCF_015229965.1 of Campylobacter concisus. GTDB lineage: Bacteria > Campylobacterota > Campylobacteria > Campylobacterales > Campylobacteraceae > Campylobacter_A > Campylobacter_A concisus_BD. The sequence goes on along the minus strand of NZ_JAAKZB010000019.1, from coordinate 14,476 downwards.
CAAATCCGATGAAAACAACGACAAAGCTGAAGAAATTTCCAAGTGGATTTAGTGCAAATTTTGGCGAATACAAAAAGCCATCCATAAGAGCAAAGCTATCACTTACTCCCATATTTGCAACGAAGTGACACATCGCATAAAAGCAGCTTATAGCACTTAGTCCAAAACCAACTTTAACAGCGGCTTTTGGAGCGCAGTAGAGCAAGATGCTAACGACGGCACTTACAAGAAATAGCATATAAACCGTAGTCATCTTATGCTCCTTGTCCGTTTAAAATTTTAGTAGCAAATTTATTCGCTGCTTCGTAGTCTATCCTCTTGCCAAGCTTATGTTTACCCTCTTCTGGATCAACCATTATAAGAGCGCTTGTTGGGCATACATCAACGCAAGCTGGTCCATTTTCACGGCCAAAGCACATATCACATTTTACTGCGATGTTTTTTGCGCCTGATTGAGACTCTACTTCAAGATAGTATTTTGGCTCGACAGCGTAATTTACTGAAGGCATAAGCTCTGCACTTGAGCTTATCGCACCATAAGGGCAAGCGATCGTGCACATCTTGCAACCTATACAAATTTCCTCGTGAAGCTCGATGCAATTATCGTTAAATCGCAACGCTCCAGTTGGGCATACATTTGCGCAAGGGCCATCGTCGCATTGCCTGCACTGAGTCGGCATAACACCGCTAGCTTCTCTTAAGACGCTTAGCCTTGCACGTGATAGTTTGCCGCGTTCATAAGCACTTTTAAAACATGCAGCCATACAGGTCGCACATCCTATGCAGCGTTTAGAATCGGCAATCACAAATTTATGTTTTTTCATAAATTCCTCCTAAAAAACAAGGCAAGACCGCCCTGCTCACTAATAGAGTGATTGTTAATCACATGAATAGAGATAGTTAAATTTTTATTTAACATCTCAAACGCTCCTTCCTGAAATTTTTGAAACAATTCTATAACTTCTGGCGATTAAATTCCGTCAGCTATCTGACAAATTTTGTATTTTTGAAATTAAATTTTTATTTTATATTAGTTTAAGATATGCTATTAAACGGCGTTGTTTTCGTGTGATTAATCAAAAAAGATTAATATTTCATAACAGATAATTACTAAAAAGAGTAAAATTATCTTAATTAAGTTTAAACTTAAAAATTAATTCTTTAAGTTTGGATTTATTAAATAAAACTGAAATTTAAAAACCTAAAATATAATTCAACCTTTAAATTTAAAAAGGTTATTGATGGAAATTTTTATAGTTATAGTTTTATTTATTGCTTCAGTTTTTGTTTTTATAAAATTTGCCCCAGTTTTTGGCGGCAAACCAGATGCCAAGAGCCAAAAGCTTATAAAGGCTTCGCCAAATTTTAACGGCAAAGTTTTTGTAAATTTAGAGCCAACGATTGATATGGTAAAGAAAAATCCGCAAGCGTCTATGTTAAATTACATTCCGCAAGCGCTCTTTCCACCAAAGGGCAAGCTACCAACTAAGCCTTTGCCAAATTTAAAATTTGACGCAAATGCCCTCAAAAATGGCGAGTTTATCTGGCTTGGGCACGTTAGCCTCATCTGCAAGCTTGATAGCAAAACGATCGTCACGGACCCAGTTTTGCACCGAGCATTTCCGCTGCCAGTTGGCGGCAAGCCCTTTACCTACGAGCACGCCATCACCGCTAGCGACTACCCAGAGGTGATCGACATCGCCCTCATCTCGCACGATCACTACGACCATCTCGACTATAAAACGATACTTGAGCTAAAGGATAGGATAGCCAAATTTCTAGTACCGCTTGGCGTCAAAGCTCACCTCGTAAAATGGGGCGTGGATGAAGGCAAAATTTACGAGTTTGACTGGTTTAATGAGCAAAAGATAGGAAATTTAAACTTCACTTTTTGCCCCTCAAGGCACTTTAGCGGGCGTACATTTAAAAGAAATACCACACTTTGGGGTGGCTGGGCGGTAGAGGAGGCTGGCTTTAGCTTTTACTTTAGCGGTGATGGCGGATATGGCAAGCATTTTAAGATGATAAATGAGAAATTTGGCGGATTTGATCTAGTTTTCATAGAAAATGGCGCTTACAGCGATGGCTGGCCCTACGTACACATGAAACCAGAGGAGTCAGCACAAGCGCTAAAAGATCTTGGTGCAAGGCTTGGCGTGCCGGTGCATTGGGGCAAATTTGATCTTTCTTATCACGCTTGGGATGAGCCGATCAAGCGTTTTGAAAAGGCTGCAACAAAACTTGAGCTAAACTACGCCACGCCGATGATCGGAGAGGTTTTCAGCGTGCAAAATCCACCTAGAAAAAAGTGGTGGAATGAAATTTAGGAATAAAATTTGCTCTAAATTTTAAAATCCAAAAGGAAGTGCAGATGAAAATTTCTGAAAATTTATCAAATTTAAAAAATGCCATCGACAAGGCAGCCAAAAACGACCTTGATGCAAGCGCTACTGGAAGCTTTTTGCAAAATTTAGAAAAAGCGAACAAAGAGACAGAAAAGATCTATGAGAAGCTTGAAAAAGAGCTAAAGAGCGATGCGCAGATGTTTAAACAGTTTGACTTCATGCAGATGATGACAAAGCTTCAATACGGCAACCTAAAATCAAGCGAGCGTGAAGAGCTGATAAACAAAATGAGCAAGATCGCCAAAGAAATTTAGCCGTTTAGTGTGGCTTTACGGCGAGTTAAATTTAGCTGTTTTGCGTAAATTTATGTGGTTTTTGCTGAGTAAATTTGCTAGAAAATACAAATTTACTCGCTTAGTGGCTGTTAATATCCTCGCATTTGCCACATCTTTTGCCAAACACCTGTTGCACACTGGGCACGTATGACACTATCAAAGCGCAAAATCCAGCAAATTTCTCAAATGCTTTTAACCTCTAAATTTAAGCTAGTCAATCAATAAAGGCAAATTTTAAAATTTCATGAGCGAGTAATTTCGGCTCTAAAATTTGAGCTAAGCGGTAAGCGAAACCAAATTTTAGTAGCCAATTCTTGCGAGTGAGTGAAAGTTTTAAAATTTGCAAAGACAGCTTTATTAAATTTGTAAATTTCTTTTTATCCAAAAGGGAGACAAGGGGACTTGAATTACGAAGTCGCTCCCTTCCCCCTTAACAATCCCCCAACCCCGACAACATTAGAAGTGCATGCGATAGCACTATCGTGTCGCATGTGTTAAAAACTCTAACAAATTTTAAAATTTCATGAACGAGTAATTTCGGCTCTGATTTTAGTGGCAAGCTTTGCGAGACCTAAAATCTGTAGTCAATTCTTGCAAGTGAATGAGATTTTAAAATTTGCAAATTTGTTTTGTTAAATCATGTTAGTGTCAAATAAATTTAAAAATTTGCAAAGATAGTTTGATTAAATTTGTAAAAGAATAATTTTAAAGATTACCTATTTATATATGTAAATTTACTAGAAAGAATTTAAGAGCCAAAAAGGCTCTTAAATTTTAGTGGAGTTCGCTCCAGACTTTGCGTTTCCAAAGCCAAGCAAAAATTCCTAAGATGAAGAAGTAGATCATGACATAAAGTCCTGTGCTCTCGCGCTCAGCCTTTTTGCTGTCGCCTACTTTTTCTATGTAAGATACTATGTCATCTTCAGCGGCTTTATTTAAGCCAACTCTAGGCATCGCAGTGCCTGGAAGCATCTTTTGAGTATCGTTTATAAATTTATGCAAGTAGTCAGCACCCTTTGAGCGGATCATCATAGATAGATCTGGTGGGTTTGAGCCCATATATGCTGCAAGGCTTACTTTGTTGCTAAGAGTATATTTTTTATCATACTTCATATCGTGGCATCTTTGACATGCATCAGCAAATACCTTTTCTTCAGTGATCTTGCTCTTTGCATCCGCATCAGCTGATACTTTTTTAAGATAAGCAACTATGTCAGCGATCTCAGCATTTATATCGCCGCCAGCACCCATAAATGCAGTCATCGGATAAGGATGCTCGTCATTAAATTTATGAGATAGTTTTACAGCCATAGTTGGATTTTTGATAAGTGCAGCCAAAAATCTCTCGTCATAAATTTTACCAGCTGTGCTAAGATCTGGTGGCACTACGCCAAAGCTTTGGCTAGCTGTCTCAGCGTCCATACTAGCTGGCATACCAGCTGCTTCGATGCCGTGGCATCCTGTGCATCCAGCTGCGCCAAATGTCTCAGCGCCTTTTGCAGCGTCACCTTTTGCAAGGTCGATCGAATTTATATCAGCCCAAAAAGCTGTGTAGTCATCAAGAATTTTTTGTGCTGTCTCGACATCTTTTGTAGCCGCTTCTATGCTAGCCTTATTGCCGCTAGCTTTTGCAGCCTCAAGCGCCTCTTTTTTCTGCTCTAAAAAGTGCTTTGCATAGTCAGTATCTTCTTTTGAGAAGTTGTACTCAGCATTTGCAGTGTGCGGATGAAGCTTTGTATGAGCGTAAGGCTCGATGCCCCAGTATAAAATACCTGAAAGAATAACAACGATGGCAAAAATTTTAAGCTCTTTCATGATTAGCCCCTTTTTCTTTCAAGTATTGTGATAACTGGAAGTGCGATTATAAATAGCACTAAAAATAGCAGTGAAGCATAAAATCCTATCCAGTCGTTGATACCGCCTGTTGGGAGCTTGCCATATATAGATAAGACGATAAGGTCTGCAACTAGCACCCAAAACCATACGAAAAATAGCGGTCTTTTATGAGCTGGAGCTACAAGGTCGCTTCTATCAAAAAGTGGTATAAGCATAAACGCAACACCTGCGAATGCAAATGCGATAAGACCGATGTTATAAGCTGAAATTCCAGCGATATCAAAGAAGAAGCCACGTAAAATTTCATATTGCCACAAGAAGTACCACTCTGGATAGATGTGTGGTGGAGTTTTTAGCGGATTTGCTGGCTCAAAGTTGATAGGATCCATCGCAAAGTTGAAGTGATAGCAAACAAGATAGATGACAAAGATCATGAAAAATGATACATACATGAAGTCTTTTGCCAAAAATCCTGGCCAAAATGGTATAACTTTAGCTTTTGCTCTATCACCGTGTAGATACTCTTGCGCCTCTACTTCAAAGTCGATATCTTCACTTGTTAGGTTATTTACGTGAGGAATTCTTAATGAGTAGAAGTGAATAACCAAAACAACGATAGTTACAAGTGGTAGCAAACAGACGTGAAGCATAAAAAATCTAGTAAGCGTTGAGTCGCCAACTGCATAGTCTCCTCTGATCCACTCAACCAAAGCATCGCCGATAACTGGCACACCACCAAAAAGCTGAGTGATAACAGTAGCCGCCCAGTAGCTCATCTGTCCCCATGGGAGCATATAGCCACTAAATGCCTCTGCTGAAAAGCAGATAAATAGCACCATACCGCTTACCCAAATGACCTCTCTGCCTCTTTTGTATGAGCCGTAGTAAAGTCCAGTAAGCAAGTGGATATACATGATAAGAAATATCGTAGAAGCTGAAACTGCGTGGATATGACGCCAAAGCCAGCCATACTCGACCTCTTGCATAATAGTGTAATTTACGCTGTCAAAGGCCAAATTTACATCTGGTTTGTAATACATCATAAGCAAATAGCCAGTGATGATCAAAAGTAAGAAAAGCGTCGTTAAGATAACGCCCATCGCCCAAAGGAAATTTATATTTTTTGGGATCCAGTATTCGCTAACTAGAACCTTCATAAGCTTTGTAAAAGCTAGGCGCTGGTCAAGCCAGTCGATAACGCCAGTTGATTTATGAGATAAAGACATCGCTAACCTCCTAAGCTTTAGCTACTAATTTTTCATATTCTGGGCTTGTTTCGCCTAGAACTAGCTTGGTTCCATCGATCTTAAATGGTGGGATATCAAGCGGTCTTGGTGGAGGTCCGTATGTCTGCACGCCATCAACGTTAAATTCGCCGCCATGACAGGCACAGACAAACATTTGCTTGCTCGCTTTATACTCAGGGATACATCCTAGGTGCGTGCAAAGTCCGATAAGAACTACATACCTCGCATCTCCAACGACTACATCTCTCTTGTCGTTTTTAGCCATATCTGGGCTTTTTTTGAGGATGAAAATAGGCTTTTTACGCCACTCAACCTGTCTCATCTCGCCATCTTTGATCGGGCTTAGGTCGACAGTTGTAAAACCAGCAGCTTTTACGCTAGGGAGCGGATCCCATGTCTTTTTCATGGCAACTAGTGACATCGCACCACCGACAGCTGCCACGGCACCAAACGCAAGGCCGATAAAGCTTCGTCTTTCTTGCTTTACTGACATTAATTTCCTTTCTATAAATAAAATTTAAACGATTATACTCCCAAAAAATTAAAAAACTATAATCTCACAATATAGTTTGTAAAAATAAAGTGAATTTAAGCTTTTTTTTACACCAAAATTTGAGGTAAATTTATCTAAAAACGCTTGTATATAGCGACTTCGAGCATCTTATAAAAGAGAAATTTGACCTAGTGGCCAAACGTTAAGATAAAAAAATTTTCTATTTTAGCGCTTGTAAAATAGAAAATTTTAATAATAAAATTTATTAAACTTAAAAAATTATAAATAGCAACTACTAAAAACGAGTGACTTTGTTTTAAATTTTAAACGCTAGTTAAACTTTAAAACCATAAAAGGCTTAAATTTAAGCCTTTTTCTCGCTCATCTTTATATAAATATGTAAGATATCGATAGCTGCTGGCGTGATGCCTGAAATTTCACTCGCCGCAAAAAGCGTTGGCGGGGCAAATTTCTCAAGCTTTTCGACCACTTCATTGCTAAGGCCGCTTATGCTTCTAAAGTCGAAATTTTCAGGGATTTTCACATCCATCATATCTTTCATTTTTTCGATCTGATTTTTTTGCTCGCCGATGTAGTGCTGATATTTGCACTCGGTTAAAATTTGATCCATGCTCGCATCGTCTAAATTTACAAATCTCTCATCAAGCTTTCTTAGTTTCTCAGCCGTGAAGCTCTTACGTGCGACTATCTTTTGTAGGCTCACGTTTTGGCTGATCGGCTCTTCATCAAGGCTTGCTAAAAGTTCTAAATTTGCCTTGCTTGGCGTGATCTGAGTCTCGTTTAAAAACTCTAACCCCTCTTTTAAATTTCTTCTTATATTTTCTATCTCGTTAAAAGTCTCATCATCAAGCAGCCCAAGCTCATGGCCATATCCACCAAGCCTTAAAATGGCATTTTCCTCACGCAAAAGCAAGCGATACTCCGCCCTACTCGTAAACATCCTATATGGCTCTTTTGTCCCTTTTGTGACAAGATCATCGATCAAAACGCCGATATAAGCCTCATCACGGCGCAAGATAAGTGGCTCTTTGTTATCCAGCGAAAGCGCTGCATTTATACCAGCCATTAGCCCCTGAGCGCCGGCCTCCTCGTATCCAGTCGTGCCGTTTATCTGCCCAGCCAAGTATAGCCCTTTTACTTTTTTAGTCTCTAAGCTATGCTTTAACTGCGTTGGCTCGACGTAGTCGTACTCGATAGCGTATCCATGCCTTACTATTTTGGCATTTTCAAAGCCCTTTACAGAGCGGAGCATCTGCACTTGCACCTCATAAGGCAGGCTCGTTGAAAAGCCGTTTATGTAGTACTCTGTCGCTTCAAGTGTTTGAGGCTCGATAAAAAGGTGGTGTCTGTCGCGGTCGCCAAAGCGGTTTATCTTATCCTCGATACTAGGGCAATATCTTGGTCCGATGCCCTCGATCTGACCTGTAAAAAGTGGTGCTTTATCGAAATTTGAGCGGATTATCTCATGGGTGGTCTCGTTTGTATAGGCGATGTAGCATGGTAGCTGCGTTGGGGAGAAATTTTTAGTTCTAAAGCTAAATGCAACTGGCTTTGCATCGCCATCTTGCTTCTCTAAAATTTCAAAATTTATCGTTTTTGCGTCGATCCTTGGGCATGTTCCAGTCTTTAGCCTGCCTAAATTTAGCCCAAGCTCCCTTAAGCTAGAGCTTAGATCCTTTGCGCTTAGCTCGCCCACGCGGCCAGCTTCAAGTTTGTTAAATCCAACGTGGATTAGCCCGTTTAAAAATGTGCCAGTTGTAATTATCACCTTTTTTGCATTATAGATGTTATTTAGGTGAGTTTTAACGCCAGTTACTTCGCCATTTTCGCTTAAAATTTCAGTGGCGATCTCTTGAGAAATTTCTAAATTTGGAGTGTTTAAAAGCAAATTTCTCATATAAACGCGGTATCTATCCATATCGATCTGAGCGCGGCTACCACGCACAGCTGGACCTTTGCTCTCATTTAGCACGCGAAACTGGATACCAACAGCGTCAGTTGTAAGCCCCATTTGACCGCCAAGCGCGTCGATCTCTTTTACAAGATGCCCTTTTGCAAGGCCTCCGATGGCTGGGTTGCAGCTTGCAGCGCCTATTTGCTCAGCTAAGATCGTGATCAGTAAAGTTTGTTTGCCCATTCTAGCAGCCGCAAGACTTGCCTCAATGCCAGCATGTCCGCCGCCAACGACGATGATTTCATAGTCCATGATAAATTTTTCCTTATTTTTGATAGGCGGATTTTATCAAAAAGCATATAAAATTTAAATTTTTTCAAAGAAATTTCACCACAAAATTTATGGCTAGAGTTTTTTATTAATGATATTTTAAATATTTTACTGCTAGATTTACAAAATTTTAAATCCAAAAAGGCTTTATTCATGAGGAATTTACTAAAAGTCACTGGCTTTTTGCCCTATCTTGCGATCGCATTTTTAAACGCAAGTGTCGATCTAGCGCACAAAATAACAATTCAAAACGTCCTTTTAAAGACCTACTCAGGCGATACACTTTTTATCCTAACAGCCGTTATAAATGCGATGATCTTGCTTCCATTTATATTTTTATTTTCGCCTTCAAGCTTTATAAATGACAAATTTGCAAAGACAAAGGTTATTAGAATTTGCGCCGTCTTTGGCGTTGTTATCAGCGTTGCGGTGCTTATTAGCTACCTTTTGGGTGCCTTTGGCGTGGCATTTGCGCTCACGCTCATACTTGCCGCTCAAAGTGCGATCTACTCGCCAGCAAAATACGGCATCATCAAAGCACTTGTCGGCACTGAGCGACTTGGCACAGCAAACGGCGTCATCCAAGCACTAACCATCGTAGCGATACTTGTTAGCTCATTTTTGTTTTCATTTATATTTGAAAATTTATACATCCAAGGCGAAAACTCAGAAGAAATTTTAAAAAGCGTCTATCCTATCGGCATCTTTTTGGTTGTATTTAGCGCACTTGAAGCATTTTTTGCCTACAAGCTACCTTATATCAGCGAAACAAACGAACAAAGCGGAGAATTTGAGCTTAAAAAATACATCAGCCTTAGCTACTTAAGAGAGAATTTAAAAGAGGTAAGGTCAGATAAAAATATCTGGCTAAGCATCGCAGGTCTTAGCATATTTTGGGGAATTTCTCAGATCATCATCGCAGCTTTTCCAGCTCACTACAAGGCAGTTTTTAATGACGACAGCTCTCTAGCAGTGCAAGCCATCCTTGCAGTAAGCGCCATAGGCATAGCATTTGGCTCATACGTGGCTGGCTCTATGTCAAAGCTTCACATCGAGCTTGGCATCGTGCCGATGGGCGCTATTGGTATATTTTTCTCGCTTTTATTTTTCGCATTTGGCTCAAGCATCGGCGTAGTGAGCCTTAGTTCATTTGCATTTGGCTTTTTTGGAGGCATATTTATAGTGCCACTAAATGCGATGATCCAGTACTTTGCCCCACAAAAAAGTACCGGCAAGATAATGGCGGCAAACAACTTCTTGCAAAACGTCTCAATGCTGCTATTTCTAGCCATTGGCATAGGCTTAGTATATTTTGAAATTTCAACCACTGGACTCTTTGTATTTACAGCGCTTGTTTGCTTAATCGGCAGTTTTTACGCCATTTTGCAGCTTCCACACCTTTTTACAAGGCTACTTTTACTGCCATTTTTAAAGACAAAGTACCGCTTTTTCGTAGAAGGACTTCAAAATTTACCGCAAAGTGGTGGCGCACTACTTCTTGGCAATCACATCAGCTGGATCGACTGGCTCGTGCTTCAAGCTGCAAGTCCAAGGGGCATAAGATTTGTCATGTATAGAACGATCTATAACAAATGGTATCTAAAGCAAATTTTTAAATTTTTTAAAGTGATCCCAATAGGCGCAGGCGCTAGCAAAGAGTCCATAGAGCTAGTTAGAGAGTGCCTAAAAAATGGCGAAGTGGTCGCACTTTTCCCAGAGGGCCACATCAGCTACAACGGCCAGGTAAATGAATTTCAAAAGGGCTTTGAGCTTATCATCAGAGATCTAGAAGAAATTTGCATCGTGCCATTTTACCTTCGTGGTCTTTGGGGTTCAAGCTTTTCAAGAGCTAGTAAATTTTACAAAGACCTCACTTCTAAAAACGGCAGACGCGACATCATCGTCGCCTTTGGCAAACCGATAACCACATTTATAAACGCTGCAAAGATGAAGCAAAAGGTGCTTGAGCTTAGCTTTTCATCGTGGGAGAGCTTTATCTCAAGGCAAAAACCACTAACAAGCGAATGGCTAAATAACGCAAAAGAGGATAAATTTAAAGAGTGTGTGAGCGACAGCACTGGGCTAAATTTAAGCAACTTGAAATTTATAACAGCCGTTTTAGTCTTTATCAAAATTTTCAAACGCGAGCTAAAAGATGAGAAAAATATAGGCATCTTACTACCTAGCTCAAGCATCGCAGCTATCGTCAATATGGCGCTTCTTGCCATGGGCAAAGTGAGCGTAAATTTAAACTATACGCTTAATGTTACCTCGCTAAATCACGCCCTAAGAAAGGCAAATATAAATACAGTGATCACATCTAGCAAATTTCTTGAAAAGCTCGCACTTAAGGGCTTTGATCTAAAAGATGCAATGATTAGCAAGGCTAAATTTGCAGAAGATCTCTCAGCTAGCGTCTCAAAAAAAGAGAAATTTTTAGCGCTTTTAACCGCCTTTTTTGCTCCAGTTTGGCTTATTAAGCTTTGCTATTTTAAGCGTGTAAGCTTAGAGGATACGGCTACCATTTTATTTAGTAGCGGCAGCGAGGGCGAGCCAAAAGGCATCGAGCTAAGCCACAAAAATTTACTTGCAAACATTAAGCAAATAAGCGAACTTCTAAATTTCAAAAAAGATGACGTGATCTTAAACTCACTCCCAGTATTTCACTCATTTGGACTAACAGTAACCACGCTCATGCCGCTTTGCGAGGGCATAAAAATGGTAAGTGTGCCTGACCCAACAGACGGAGCGACTATCGGCAAAATGGCCGCAAGACACAGCGCTAGCATCATCTTTGGCACCTCGACCTTCTTTAGGCTCTACACCAGAAACAAAAAGCTTCATCCGCTGATGTTTCAAAGTGCCAGAATGGTCGTAGCTGGGGCTGAAAAGCTAAAACCTGAGATAAAAGATGAGTTTAGGCTCAAATTTGGCATAGAAATTTATGAAGGTTATGGCGCGACCGAAACTGCGCCGGTAGCTGCTGTAAATATGCCAAATATCCTAGAAAAAGAGAGCCTAAAAGAGCTTACATTTAATAGACCTGGCAGCGTTGGCATGCCTCTACCTGGCACTATCATCAAGATAATCGACCCAGAGACGCTTGAAGAGCTAGAAACTGGCACAGACGGACTCATCGTCATCGGCGGATCGCAGGTGATGAAGGACTATCTAAACGACGAAGCCAAAACAAGCGAGGTCATCACGCACATTGATGGCGTAAGATACTATAAAACTGGCGATAAAGGCCACATAGACGAAAACGGCTTTGTGTTTATCGTCGATAGGTATTCAAGATTTGCCAAGATAGGCGGCGAGATGATAAGCCTTGGAAGCGTCGAAGAAGAGCTTGCAAAGGTGCTTGGGGGCGACGTTGTCTTTAGCAGCGCAAACGTGCCAGATAGCAAAAAGGGCGAAGCGATCGCACTTTTAGTAAAAAGTGGTACAGAGCCTGAGAACATCGAGCAAATTTTAAAAGAGAGCAACTTAGCTCCTATAATGATGCCAAGCTATATATTTATCGTTGATGATATCCCAACGCTTGCAAGCGGCAAGGTTGATTTTAAGGGGGTAAAAGCTCTAGCGGTCTCACTTTTAGCGGAGTGAGCCACCGCCATTTTATTTTTGTGATAAAATAGCGCCAAAATATTACCTAGGTCGCAGTTGCGACTGACATTTGCATAAATCTTAAATTTATCTTTTTTTGCAAATTCCGTTATTGATTTTATTTTTCTTAATAAGGAGTTTTGTATGAAATTTTCTAGTGCTTTTAAATTTGGTGCGCTCTGCGTAGTTGGCTGTTTGCTCTCTTTAAATTCTGCCTTGGCAAATTCTTACGATCAGATCAAAAAAGATGGCGTCATAAGGATAGCAACTGAGGGCGTTTATTCGCCATTTTCATTTCACAATGAAAAAGATGAGCTAATGGGCTATGATGTGGAGATAGCAAGAGCCGTGGCTAAAAAACTAGGAGTAAAGCCAAAATTTATCGAAGCTTCATGGGATGCGATGCTTGCGGCATTTGACGCTGGCAAGGCGGACGTGGTGTTTAACCAAGTAAGTATAACCGACGAGAGAAAGAAAAAGTATGACTACAGCGTGCCATATATGGTCTCTTACTCGGCCATCGTCGTGCATAAAGACAATAACGACATCAAAAGTTTTGCTGATCTAAAAGGCAAAAGAAGTGTACATTCAGTAAATAGTATGTGGATACCAACAGTTGAAAAGTATGGTGCCAAGCTAGTTGTGGCTGATAGTTTGAGCGATCAGATAAATTTGATCATCACAAAAAGAGCAGATGATACGATAGATGATGCGGTGATGTTTTATGACTACATCAAACAACATCCAAACGCCCCTATAAAGATCATCGAAGCTAGCGATGAGCCGATGTATACGGCTGCGATTGTTAAAAAAGGTAACAAAGAGCTACTAAATAAGATAAATAATGCCCTAAATGAGCTTAGCAAAGAAGGAGTTTTAAGCGAAATTTCGCTTAAATACTTCGGCAAAGACATTTCTAAATAAGGAGAATCAATGAATTTTAAGCCCATTTTTGGCTTTATCGCAGGTGCTTTTTTAGCTTTAAATTTAAATGCTTCAACTATCAAAAAAGGCGAACTTATAGTTGCAACTGAAGGCACTTACTCACCTTACTCATTTTATGATGAAAAGGGCGAGCTAGTAGGTTATGACGTAGATATCGCAAAAGCAGTAGCGCAAAAGTTAAATTTAAAAATTGAGTTTCTAACAGCTCCATGGGATGCGATGCTAGCTGCATTTGACGCTGGCAAAGCAGATGTTGTTTTTAACCAAGTTAGCATAAACGAAGATAGAAAGAAAAAGTATGACATGAGCGTGCCTTACACCATGCCATATCCAGTAATTGTCGTGCATAAAGACAATAACGACATCAAAAGTTTTGCTGATCTAAAGGGCAAAAAAAGCGTGCATTCTGCAACTAGCAACTGGGCAGCGATAGCTGAGAAAAATGGCGCAACAGTGGTCGTAGCCGATGGCTTTAGCAAAGGCGTTGAGCTTATCATCTCAAAAAGAGCTGACGATACGATAAATGACAATGTCACATTTTTTGACTACATCAAACAACGCCCAAATGCACCGCTAAAGATCGCATATACTAGCAATGAGCCGATGCCAACTGCTGCACTTCTTAAAAAAGGCAACACCGAGCTACTAGAAGCGATAAATAAAGCGCTTGATGAGCTAAAAGCCGAGGGCAAGATAAGCGAAATTTCGATGAAATATTTTGGAAAAGATATTTCAAAATAATTTTTAAAGCCAATAATTTTATTGGCTTTACTTTTTTGTATAACTAGGAGAAATTTTGAGCGAAAAAGATACAGATGTAACAAAAAATATAGACTTTATAAATGAAACCATAATTGACAATATAAATTTTACGTATATTTCTGAAAGTAAAATTCACGGATTTGGACTTTTTGCTAATAAAAATTTAGATAGTGGCACAATACTTTGCTTTTTAGATGGACAAGTAATGAGTTGGGATCACTATGATGAAATAGCAAAAATTATAAATTTAGGGAAATATCAAAACTATATTTTTATGGAGTGGAATGCTCTTAGCAATAAAACATTACTTGTGCGAGCATTTAGGACAAAATATAGCTATATAAATCACTCAAGTGTGCCAAATGTAGAGATAAAATACAATCCAATTCGCATAGAAACAATAAAACAAATAAATAAAAATGATGAAATAGTTATAGACTACAACAAAGAACCATTAAAAAAAGAATACCTTGACGATAAAGAAAAAGGGTTTTTGTGATACATATTAAAACCACAATTATTCAACCAATAGAAATCAATACACAAACGCTAATAAAGCTTTTTGATACAAAAATAAATATTGAAAATTTTAAAAAATTTGAAAACATTAAAGCACCTTGCTGGAAACAAACTATGGATGAACTTTTTAATCTATATAGTTC
>NZ_JAAKZB010000018.1:0-45101 GCF_015229965.1 Campylobacter concisus | reverse complement strand
GAGTTCTCATCTTAACCTTCCTTGGAAATAACTATAAAGTTATATTTTTTAAAATAATTTAGTGACATTATAAAGGATATAATCTTAATTTAATATTAAAATATAATGAGAAAAAAGAATTTTTATACAAAATATTTCAAAAATGAAACTTTTTAGATATCTAAATGGCAAAGATAAATTTATTTTGATTTATCCACTGGTGGATAAAATTTAATTTTATATTGACAATGATTATTATTTTGATATAATTGCGAAACTGATTTTATTTCGTAATTTCAGTAGTTAAAGTATTTTATAGACGTGCTATTTTTATAAATTTAATAAAATAAATTTGGTTTTGATTACTAAATTTTCTAAAAATTAGCAAAATTTAGATCTATAAAAATTTAACAATATTTTTGTGACATATATTAGAAATAGAAAAATAGACAATTTAATCTGAAAGGATAGGTAATGAACAAGCATTTATTTGCACTTTTGGCTTTGGCGGCATTTAGCAGTCACTCTTTGGCTCACGAATTTTGGCTTTTTGGAAGCAGCAAAGAGGTAACTAGCGTCGATATCGGCTACGCAGACGACTTTCCGACTGTTGAAAAGATCCCAGATAATAGGATTGCCCTATTTGAAGCCCCATACATTATAAACAAAAATGGCGAGAAACTGAGCCTAAAACAAAGTGGCGAAAACTACCACTACGAAAGAGCCAAACTAGAAAACGGCTCATACCTTATAGCTGGCGAGTATAAGCCTACGTTTTGGACAAAAGCGAGCGATGGCACATGGCACATGGGCAAAACCAAAGAGGACATCAAGGACGCCAAATACTGCAAAAAAGCGAGCATGAGCGCAAAAGGTATCATAAATAAAAACGCCAAGGACGACTCTGTGACAAAGCCTTCACAGCAGCGCTTAGAGATAGTCCCACTTGACAATCCAGCAAATTTCAAAGTTGGCGTGCCATTTAAAGTGAAAATTCTATTTGAGGGCAAACCTTTAGAAAATGCTACGCTTGATGGAACATTTGATGGATTTTTAAAAGAAAAAAGTGCATTCCATGGCCAAACTGAGTCAGACGGCACGATAGAGGTACTTGCACTTAAACCTGGAAAATGGTTGCTACAAACAGTGCATAAAATGCCATTTGCCGACTCAAAAATTTGCGACGATGAAACGATTGCTGCAACGCTTGCATTTGAGATAAAACAGTAAATTTAGCAGTGAGCGTATCAGTTTGGTGCGCTCTTTTTGTGTATTAATTTGTTGTATTTGCAATTACTAGAGTATAAATAAAATTATCTCCATTGTTTTTATAATAATTATTTATATATTCACTTGCTTTTTCAAAAGATTTTATAAAGTTGCTCCCAGAAAAGCTCCAACTATCATATGTAATGATGATTTCACCACCATTTAACTCATAAACATCTCCGCCAAGCACTGTCATCTCTTTTTCTTTGATAATGTCTAAAACTTTTACAATATCGTCAAATTCCCAGCCGACCTCATAAACTCCAATTCTCTCTCTTAGAAAAATCCCCCTATTTAATAGTGCTTGAGGCAAGATATTTATAAAGTCTAAATCTATAATCATAAATTTTCTATCATATCCGTCCAAAACGGCACATTTTTATATTCACTTATATATTTTGGAATATCAATACCACAAAATTCATGCAATAAATACTCTTGTAAATTTCTACCGTAATAGACTATATCGTCATAATATATTGACAAGACTGGCGGATCATTATCATCATTCATCTCTGGCATAAATCTATGAAAATAGACTGGTATGATCTTTGGTGCATTTTTATATAGCTCAGCCACAATTTTAACTCTTTGCTCTCTTGATATCTTAGACCATTGATCCGGTAAATAAGTGCTATTTGGTATATATTCTTCAAAAGAGGCGCTTTTCACAAATTCATAAAAATGTTGCATCATATTTTTTATTTTCGTGACATTTCCACTTGAAAAGTCACGCCAATCATAAAAGCCATCCGAAACTGGCAAAGCTGTAGTCAAAAACGACCTTAAATTTAATATCATAAATTTCGTATATTTTTTCAAGCTCGTTTTGAGTAAGGCCGGCGTCAAGTTTAATACCTCTATCTTTCAGGAGTTTAATAATTTCTAAATACACTATTCAATCTTAATAAAACGTTTATAATGATTTAAATAAATTCCAAAATCTAAAATTACTCTTACTAAAGTTGATATTTTAGACTCACAGTAATCATTCTCTAAAGTATTTAATATATTTGTATAGAAATATAGATATTACGACTTATAACAAAATACAAATAGTTGAAACTTACAAGAAAATACAGTTTTTATTTAAGAATTTAAAAAGTGGTGACCCATACGAGACTCGAACTCGTGTTACCAACGTGAGAGGCTGGTGTCCTAACCGCTAGACGAATGGGCCAAAAGATGGTGCCCCGTGTAGGTCTCGAACCTACGACCCCATCATTAAGAGTGATATGCTCTACCAACTGAGCTAACGAGGCAAGATTAAATATCAATAACAAATCATAAAGTGTTATCTTAGAACTTATAATCTTAAAATTTAATTTGATCACTCAAAAAAACAAGAAAAAATAGAATCAAGAACCTTAACCTAAGGTTTAGTAGATGGCGCAGCGGACGGGGCTCGAACCCGCGACCTCCGCCGTGACAGGGCGGCATTCTAACCAACTGAACTACCGCTGCACCTAAAAGTAATGGTGGTCGCTATAAGACTCGAACTTATGACATCCACCTTGTAAGGGTGGCGCTCTACCAACTGAGCTAAGCGACCTAAAATTTAAAATATCTGGCGACCCTTAGAGGATTTGAACCTCTGTTTCTACACAGAGAAAGTAGAGTCCTGAGCCACTAGACGAAAGGGTCATAAACCCAAAAATGGTGTCCTGCGTTGGATTCGAACCAACGGCCCCCTCATTAAAAGTGAGATGCTCTACCGACTGAGCTAGCAAGACATGATTATTTAAAAAAGAATTGAGATTATACAAAAAACATTATTATATGTCAAGAAAAAATTAAATTTTAAATCAAATTAAAGCTATTTTGTCCGCTATTTCTAAGCGAAAAATATAAAATTTTATTTTTAAATATTCTAAATTTAAAGTCAAAATTTCTTAGAAATTTAAACCATTTTTACTTTATAATCCAACAAACAAAACACAATCAAGCACCTAATCCGCTTAGTGGCAAATTTAATCCTTATATAAAAAATCTTACCGCCATTTTTCTAGCTTTTTCTATCTTTTCAGCCTCTTGATTTTGAACTGCACTAGAAGATATCCACTTTTTACCAAACAAAATTTGAGCTGCTTCTATCATAATCGCGCAGGCGTATAGCTCTTTTTCACTAGAGATGCCTTGCAAAAATGCGGCTTTTGTTTTATCTCGCAAGCTCTCTTGGCTGGCCCTGTGAAATGACATCTGCATAAGGCTAGCTGCTGCCCATGCCCTGCAAAGGCTATCTTTGCTGTTTAACATCTCGCTTATTAAAATTTCTATTTGCTCTAACGAGCCAACCCAACCAAGCGCTATTATAAGCTTGCGGCGTAAGGCATCATTTGTCTCCGAAAAAGAGGTGATTTGAGGGACAAGGCGGTCACAAAACGCGGTGTAAAAATCTCTATGCTTAGACTTAGAGAGAATTTGCGCTATTAGATAGATAGTATCTACTTTTAGTTTTTGATCGCTCTCCTTAGCTAAACGCTCAAACAAAAACTCCAGCCCAGCGCCTCCATGCCTGTCAAAGCTACTCTCTAAATTTAGCTGCCAGCCCTCTTGCCACTGCTTGCAGATTAGCTCATAGTGGTATGCTATCTCGCCACTAGCGCCTAAATTTGCAATAAATTTGATCCTTTTGCCGTCTGGGAAATTTTCCTTTTCTAGCTTTAGATACTCTTTTTCAAGATCATTTAAATTTGACACTAATTTTTACTTTATCATCTCGAGCTTGGCTTTGCAGGCGTCTTTGTAAGCACTTGTGAAATTTGAGCCAACGCACTCGTTTAGATAGGGTTTAGCTAGCTTATATTGCTTTTGTCTGATATAAATTTCACTTGCCAAATTTAGAGCATGCAAGCGGTCTTCTGGCTCAAGCTTCATATTTAGTATAAATTTCGCCTCATCAAGCGCCTCGTCAAGATTATCTGTCTTTAACGAAGCCTCCGAGTAGTCAAAATTTAGCTTTGGTGAAAAGGTATTTATCTTAGCCCTAGTTTGTAGCTCAAGCGCCTTTTTAGCGTAGGTTGCAGCGATAGCGTAGTCGTTGCTTTTCATCGCGTAGTCGCTTATAGCTGCGTATGCTTCTATAATCTTAAAGTCCTGCCCTCTTAGCTGCTCGATCGCACTGATCGTAGAGACCGCCTCAGTAAAGCGTTTTAGCGCAAGTAGCGAGTAAAATCTATCAAAAAGCGATGGCGTCGGGTCTGAGTACTCGACTGCTGAGCCAAGCGAGAGCGCGTCGTTTGCAGCGATGATGGCGTGCTCGTAGTCTTTATTTTTATATAAAATTTTGCTCAAATTTACCAGCCACTCGACTCTATCTTCTAAATTTTCATCCTTCACGTGCGCCTTTGCAAGCTCTAGCGCCTCGTTGTAACGTGCCGTTCTAAAGTAGCAGTTAAAGAGCTTAAACTGCGGCAAAGAGACCTTACTTACATCATAGTTTTCAAGTAAATTTACAACCGCTGTGCAGTCATCTTTGATGAAAAACTCTTTTGTTAGCTCAAGCGCAGCCTCATTTACTAGCTCCATTGCCCGGCTTAAATTTTCATCTTTTGCGAGGTTGTTATAAGCTAGCGCATCGGCAAATTTACGCTCTTTTAGATCAAGCTCAAGCTCGCTGATTAGCGCCTTTTGGCTGATATTTGTGCCGGCATATTTTTCGATGAGATCTTTATATCTTGCGTGAAGTGCGGTGGCGTTTTTGTCATCCTCTTCAAAAAATAGCCCATCCTTTGCCTTAGCGACCTCATCGATATAATCGCCATACTTAAACTCTTTTTCATATCTGTTTAGATACTCATACGCCCTTTTTTCATCTTTTGTTTTGGCTAAATTTAGTGCTAAATTTTTTAGTGCTGCCTCGTAAAAATCCTTTGTCCTATCACTATTATTTACCAAAATTTCATAAATTTTAGCAGCTACGTCTGGCATATCTTTGCTGGCAAATGTATAGGCCAAATTCATCGATTTTGTCGGATCGTTCATAAAAAATTTTTCATTTGCATTTGCGATCTTTAGTACAAATTTCTTTGCCTCTTCAAATTTCTCTTTATCGATATTTGCGTCTGCTAGGCTTAGCGCTGCTCTGCTTGCAAGGTCGATGTCGTTTGTCGAGTAAAGCACCTTTTCGTAGTCGCTTAGCGCCTCTTTTTGCCTGCCTATTTTATATAGATAGTCAGCATAATCAAGCGTGGCAAGCTTTGTAAATTTTGACTCCGCGTGCTCTTCACTTAGTATGTCAAGCATATATTTTGCATCACTTGCGATGCTATCTTTTAGGTAAGCTCTGGCGATGAGATATAGCACCTCTGGGTAGTTCTCATCAGAAGGGAATTTTCTTATCCAAGCTCTGCCCTCGCTTACGATATCTTTTGGCTCAAGCCCCTCAAACTCGCTCTTTGTCTCAAAAATTTTATCAAGCGCTCTTAGCCTAAAAAGTAAAAACTCGCTTGAGAAAAGACTGGCTGGATGCCTTTTCATCGCTGTTTGCGTATCTTTTACCACGCTTTCATAAGCGCCTTTTTCGTAAGCTCTTTTTATATTTATGTAGATGTCTATATCGTTGCTATCAAGCCCAGCAATAGGCGCTTTGTTAAGATCGAGCGCTCCGATGCCTGGGCTTAGCATATCTCTAAAATCAGGCGAGAAATTTAGCCCAGATACTCTTTTGTTGTTTTCGCTAAGCGAAGTATCGATGATGATGCTAAAGTGCTTTGAGATGGTCGTCTTTGGCGTATCTTGCACGCTTGGACTGCTGTAAAGCTCAGTTTGAACATTTAGAAGTTTTGAAGGCGCCTTTGGCATGATGACGATGAAGAGTTTGCCATCTTGCTTTTTATATTTTATGTCCATTAAAGGCAGAGTCGTATCTTCGATCTTTGGCAAGATCCCATCATCGAGCATACAAACGTAGCGCTTCGTGTCGTAGGCTAAAATTTGCTCCACACATTCAAATTCTTTTTCGTCGCTTAGCTGAAGGACGCTATAAGGCTTATTTGCGTTTGCGCCGCTGTTTAGGCTAAGGCTAAAGGCGGATAGATAAAGCGGTAAAAATAAGATGGTTAAGAGCTTTTTCATGCCGCCATTATAGTTAAATTTTCTAAAATCCTGAAGCAAAGACAAAATGCTCGATAAATTCCAAAATCGCCCCAGAAAATAAAAAGGCAAAGACCGTGCCAGCAACGGCAACTCCAACGATCACTTTTAGCGCCATCGATACATTTGAGATGTAGATATTTTTATCTTTTACGATAGGCTCTTTTAAAAACATAAAGACGATGAGCTTTAGGTAGTAATAAATAGCAATCGCCGAGTTTATCATGATGATAAGGCTAAGCACGACGTAATCAGACTTTATGAGCGATGAGATAAGCACCATCTTACCCCAAAATACGCTAAAAGGTGGTATGCCAGCAAGGGCGATCATGAAAATTCCCATTATCACGGCGTAACTTGGCAAAATTTTAATAAGCCCTGAAAATTTCTCATACGGATGTTTAAAGCGCTTGTCCCAGCAGACGACGTCGTCGCACCTTGCCACCCAGAGCATAGAAAATGCGCCCAAATTTGCAAACAAAAACATGATCCAGTAGAAAAACAAGGCGACATTTGCCTCGTGAGAATTTGCCACAAGCGCGCAAAGCACGACACCAGCGTGAGCTATCGAGCTAAAAGCGAGCATCCTTTTGACATCTTTTTGCACTAGCGCCATGATGTTTGCAAGGCTCATCGTAAGCACGGCGATGATGTAGAGCATATCTTTTATCCATGAAATTCCAGAGCCCTCAAGCATCGCAAAAATTCTTAACGCGACGATAAATCCCGCCACCTTTGGCACGATCGACATATAGCCTGCTAGCGGGGCATTTGAGCCCTCATAAACGTCTGGTATCCATGTGTGAAATGGTATGAGCGAGAGCTTAAAGCCAATGGCTGAAGCGATGAAAACGCAGCCAAGAAGGATTATTAAATTTTGATTTAGGCTAAGATCTTTTATGACAACGCCGATACGAGCGATATCTATTGAGTTTGTTGCCAGATAAAACATCGCTATCGCCATCGCAAAAAAGCCAGCTGAGAGTGAGCCCATCGCGAAGTATTTGATAGCAGCCTCGACGCTTTTTGCCTTGTTGTGAAGGGCGATTAGGGTGTAGAGGCAAAGCGAGCTGATCTCAAGGCCTAAAAAGATGATAAGTAGGTTGTTTGAGCTCACCATAAATAAAAATCCAGCGATCATAAACAAAAATAGCGCGTAATACTCGTAAATTTTATACTCAAAATACTCTTTTGTGCTAAGTGCCAGTGGGATGAAAAGAGCTGAGGCGATTAAGATAATAATCTGCGAGATGATAGAAATTCCATCAACTAAGAGCATATCCCAAAAGCTTAGGCTAAGCCCGTTAAAATCAAGCGTAATGCCTAAATTTACAAATATAGCGATGATGCAAAATACGCAGTAGAAATTCCTCGAAAGATCCTTTTTTATCGCTCCAACTATGAGGATAAAAAGCGCAAAAACCATCATGCTTAGCATCGGCGAGAGTGATTGCAAAGAGATCTCGTTTAGGTCTAAAAAGGCTATTTCGTTCATAGTTTGCTCCCGCCATTTAAAGATGAAATTTTATCCTTCGTGCCGCTATTTACAGCTCTAGTTTGCATTTTGCTTATGATATTTTGCACGCTTGGCTCAAGTGGTTTTAGTATCAAATTTGGCGCGATACCAAGAGCGATTATGAGCAAACAAAGTGGCACAAGAGCGGCTAACTCTTTAAAATTTAGATCTTTTAGGCTTAAATTTTTCTCCTTGCACTCGCCAAAAAAGACCCTTTTATAAAGCACCAGCATATAAACAGCGCCCACGATGATACTAAAACCACCAAGTAGCGCAAAGAGCTTATTTAGCTTAAATACGCCAAGTAGGCTCAAAAACTCGCCCACAAAGCCAATGGTTAGTGGCAAGCCGATACTTGCAAGCGTTGCTATAAAAAATATGAGTGCATACTTTGGCATCACCTTGGCAAGTCCGCCAAATTCGCAAATTTCTTTGGTGTGAGCTCTCTCGTAGATGACGCCAACTAACAAAAATAACGCGCCACTAACGATGCCGTGGCTTATCATTAAAAATATAGAGCCGCCAAGGCCTATTAAATTTAGTGAAAAGATGCCTAGCATGATGACGCCCATGTGCGAGATCGAACTATAAGCGATCACTTGCTTCATATCGCTTTGCGCGTAGGCAACTAGGGCTGCGTAGATGATCATGATGATAGCTATGACGCAGACAAAGCCGCTTAAAAGCAGGCTAGCATCTGGAAAAAGTGGGAGTGAAAATCTCACAAAGCCATAAGTACCCATCTTTAAAAGCACGCTAGCAAGCAGCACTGAGCCGATAGTCGGAGCCTGTCCGTGTGCGTAAGGTAGCCACGTGTGAAACGGAAATAGCGGAGTTTTCACGCCAAAAGCGAAGAAAAATGCTAAAAATAGCCAAATTTGAGCGCTTTCTCCGATACCAAGCTTGTACCAATCAAGCAGATTAAAGCTAAAGACGCCACTTTTTTGGTAGCACAGATAGCCGATAAAGATGATCGCTACTAGCATAAAGACAGAGCCTAAAAATGTGTAGATGAAAAATTTAATCGCCGCGTAAATTCTATTTTTACTGCCAAATGCACCGATGATGTAAAGCAGAGGTATAAGACTAAGCTCCCAAAAGCTGTAAAACAAGATCATATCAAGCGCGCTAAAGACGCCCATCATCGTGCTCTCTAAAAATAGCACGCTAATAACAAGGTGCTTTAAATTTCCATCATCACTAAGGGCTGCGATAGAGATGAAGCTCATAAATGCGCTAAGGACTATAAGCACAAGCGAAATAGTGTCGATGCCCACAAAATAGCTGATATTTAGGCTTGGTATGAGCGAGACTTGATGCGTTAAAACAAAGTCATAACCCTGAAAATCGACATTGACGCAGATAAAAATGGCTAGCAAAAGCTCTATGAGAGCGATGCTTGCTCCATAAAATTTGATACTTTTATTTTCTATCAAAAAGCCAAGTATTGCGCTTATTGCTGGGAAAAATATGATGACACTTAGCATTATTTGGCTCCATTTAATAAAAATATAAAGCTTAAAAGCAAGGCAAATCCTGCAACCATAAACCTAAGCATGACGCTAAGATCTCCGCTTTGCATTTTGTTTGCAAGATATGCAAATTTAGTAACCAAAAGTGCGACAAAATCAACACTTCTATCAACTATCATCTCATCAAATTTCTTACAAATTTTAGAGATTAAAGCGTAGCCATTTATAAAAAATTTCTCATAAAATTTTGGTATAAAGTAGGCATTTTGCAAAATTTTATAAACTCTACTTTCGCAAATGCTCTCTTTAAAAATTTCTTTTTTATAAGCAAAGACTGCAAAGCCAGCACTTGCAAGCACTAAAGTAAGCGTTAAAACGAGTAAGAAAATTTCACTGCTGTGAGATAAATTTAGCTTAAAATCCCCAAGGCTGTTACTTAAAAACCCACTAAAGTTGCTCCAGAAAAAGCCGCTGATGACTGAGAGAACGCCAAGCAAGCTCATGCCAACAAGCATGTAGTTTTTGGCCTCATGTGCGTGAGTGTCGCTCTTTGGTCTCGCAAAAAAGACAAGCATAACGAGCCTAAAGCTATAAAATGCCGTAAGCACCGCGCCAAATAGCAAGACGGCCCACAAAATTTGATTTTCACTAAAGGCGACTTCTAAAATTTTATCTTTAGAAAAAAAGCCAGCAAATGGATAAAAGCCAGCCAGCGCGCAGCTTGCGATGATAGAAAGAAGTGCAGTTGGCTTCATAAATTTATAAAGTCCGCCCATTTTTTTGATATTTAGCTCGTCATTCATCGCATGCATGACGTTACCAGCGCACAAAAAGAGAAGTGACTTGAAAAATGCGTGCGTGACAAGGTGAAAAAGTGCGATCTTGTAAGCGCCAAGACCAGCGGCTACAAACATATATCCAAGCTGTGAAAGCGTCGAGTAGGCGACTATCTTTTTAAGGTCGTTATGCACAAGCGCGATGCTAGCTGCAAATACCGCTACAAATGCGCCAAGGCAGGTAATAAAGTGTGAGACTTCAGGCACGTTTGCAAAGATAAAATTCGCACGTATCACTAGATAGACGCCAGCTGTTACCATGGTCGCAGCGTGGATGAGGGCTGAGACTGGCGTTGGACCCTCCATGGCGTTTGCAAGCCAAGTGTGAAATGGAAACTGCGCGCTTTTACCCATAGCGCCTATAAAAAGTAGCGTGGCGATGATGCCTAAATTTAGCCCAGAAAGGTCGCTTCTAGCGTTAAAAACCTCGCTAAATTTAAGTGAGCCAAAGCTATAAAATATATAAAAAATGCCAACAAGCATGGCAAGGTCAGCCACTCTATTCATCACAAAGGCTTCGTTTGCAGCGATGTTTGCGCTAGGTCTTTTATACCAAAAGCCAATGAGCAGCCACGAGCAAAGTCCAACGCCCTCCCAGCCGATAAATAGCCCTATGAAGTTATCGCTTGATACAAGGACGTTCATGCAAAAGACAAAGAGCCCAAGATAGCTAAAAAAGCGGTTAAAACTCGCGTCATCTCTCATGTAGCCAATGGAGTAGATATGCACGATGCTAGCGACTACGCCCACGGTGCTAAGCATCACAAGGCTAATCGCGTCAAGGTAGAAGCTGAAGCTAAGATCAAGCGAGCCAAAATTTATAAACTCTTTTAGGGTTAAATTTAAAGGCTCATCTACGCTAAGACTAGCCGTTAGCATAAGCGAGGCTGTGGCGCTAGCGATCATGAGAAGCGAGCAAAAAAGACCGATAAATAAATTCTTACTGCTATGCGAAAAGATGCCAGCTATGATGAAGCTAAGAAGTGGGAAAAATAGCGAAATACAAAATAAAATCATCTCTTAGCCTTTCATATTTGTCATCGAATCTAAACTGATGCTGCCAGTCTTTTTATACCAAAGCACGAGCAGCCCAAGCCCCACAGCGACCTCGCTAGCAGCGATGGCTACTATAAAAAATGCGATGATCTGCCCAGTTAGATCAAAGTAGTATTTCGAGATAGCTGCAAGCGCGATGTTTGCTGAGTTTAGTAAAATTTCGCTTGAGAAAAATAGCATTATCAAATTTCTTCTTCTCATTATGCCAACAAGCCCTATGACAAAGACTAGACTTGCTAGGATGAGGTAGTGAGTAAGGCCTATCATAGCATCTCCTCAAATTTGCTTTGCGCGTTCATGTCTTTATGTATCAAGATGATGCCAGCCACCATCGCCACAAGTAGCATGATAGCGCACATCTCAAAGGCTAGCAGATACTTGCTAAAGAGCAAAATTCCAACCGCTTCGATGTTGCCAAGATTAGCGAGGGTAGAATTTACAACCTCTTGCTTAGCGCTATAGATCGGCGCTAAAAAGATAAATATCAAAAGAAGCGCTATGAAGCTGCTTAGAAGATAGACGATAATCTTTGCTTTTTTGCTACTTTTTGGCTCGCACTCCTTGCTGGTGTCAAAAAACATCATCGCAAATGCGTATAAAACGACCACCGCGCCTGTATAGACGACGATTTGTACCACGCCTAAAAACTCAGCCCCAAGCAAGAAAAATATAGCTGATATAAAAACCATGCCAGCAGCTAGCGCAGAGACCGCGTTTAGGGCGTTTTTGCAAAGCACGCTAAAAGAAAAACTAACTAATATAAGGGCGCTAAAAAGATAAAATGCAAAGCTCTCATACATCGCTTGACCCTTTTAAATTTATATCCATCGTTTCTGCCTTATCTTCATTTGTAAGCGCATTTGGCGTCTTTTTCACTAGGCTATTAGCATTTTTAGGTAGTGCGCCATAGCCCTCAAACTCGGTTTGATCTTTTAAGAATTTATCATCTGTCAAAAACTCAGCCTTTGTACCAAAGAGAATTTTATTTTCACTTGCGACCTCGTACTCTTGCCCACAAACTATGGCAAGCTCAGGGCAGACATCAGCGCAAAATCCGCAATAGACGCATCTACTTAAATTTATCGTGTAGCTTGCGACCTTTTTGCGGCCATCTTCGCCAAGAGAAGTCTTCATCGAGATGCAGTTACTAACGCAAATTTTCTCACATAATCCACAGCCTATGCAGCGCTCATTTTCGCTCTCAACAAATTTTAAAAGCCTGTGAATTCCCCTATATCTGGCGTTTAGCTCCATCTTTTGCATAGGGTATTTTAGAGTGTGCGACTTGCTAAAGAGCATCTGCTTTAGCGTGATCTTTAGCCCCACCAAAAGATCAAGCTTAAAAGTAGCGGCGATGAAGTGCTTAAATTTATCAAATGCCCCTTTTGGCTCTATCTTTTCGTCTATCAAAATATATCTTTTCTCGTTCATTTTACGCCTTAGATAAGTAGTGCAAAGCCGGTGATTACGACATTTAAGATGCCAAGCGGAAGTAAAATTTTCCAGCAAAGCATGCTAAGCTGATCGACCCTTAGATGCGGCCACGACGCCCTCGTCCAAAGAAAAAAGAAAAAGACTAGGCTTGATTTTAAAAGTATCATTAGCCCGCCTGGGATAAACAAAAACTCATTGAAACCGCCCAAAAACAAAAGCGTGATGATGATGCTTGCTGCGATCATGTTTGTGTATTCGCCGATAAAAAACATCGCCCACCTCATGCCGCTATACTCAGTGCCATAGCCTGCTACGATCTCAGTCTCGTTTTCTGTTAGGCAAAATGGCGTTCTGTTGCACTCCACAAAGCTTGCCATCACGAAAAGCACGAAGGCTAGGGGCTGCTTGAAGATGAGCCAGTTAAATATGCCTTTTTGGTAGTTGTTTATATCAACTAGCGAGAGCGAGCTAGTCACCATGACAACGCTTAAAAGTGCCATGCCAGCGACCACTTCGAAGCTAAGAAGCGATACAACTGCACGAGCGGCGCTAATTAGTGCAAATTTATTGTAGCTTGCAAGGCCTGCTGCAAGTGGCGAAAATACGCAAACAGAGGCCACGCCTGCGATATATAAGATGCCCACGTTTATATCTGCAAGTATCGGTCTAATCGTATGCCCAAAAACCTCAAACTCAGGCAAAAATGGCACAGGCGCAAGCGCTGCAAATGCCGCTATAGCAGAGATTAGAGGGGCTATTAGAAAGATAAATTTATTTGCATTTGCAGGCACGATGTCCTCTTTTGTAAAGAGCTTTATCATGTCAGCCACGATCTGAAGTACGCCAGCAGGACCCACCATATCAGGTCCCACGCGGCGCTGCATGTAGGCTAGCACCTTTCTCTCAGCGTAGGTCGCAAGTCCTGCAAGGCTAGCCATGACGGCCAAGATGACGACTGCTTTAACAATAGTTGTTATCACAAAAAATAGCATTTCACTCATTCTCTGCCTTTATTATTTTTACGCTAGCGTAACTTTTGCCCTCAAAAATGGCGCTCACATCAAGCTTATCATCGTAGTCACCAAGATAGGCTGCCACGCCTCCTAGCTCGCTATCAAGCTCCACGCAAATGGCAAGCTTTTGCCCATTTTTTTCTAAAATGACCGCTTCATTTTGTGAAATTTCAAATTTAGCCATGAACTCGCCGCTTGCGTAAAGTTTCGCGCGTTTAGCTGTCTGGCTGGCATAGTTTGCAAAAAACGATGGCAGATTTATAGGATTTGCAAGGCTTATTAGCGCTTCATCCTCTTTTAAATTTAGCTCATTTTGCTCTTTAAAAAGTGGCTCTATGTCCTCTTTTGGAGCGAAATTTGAAATTTCAAGCTTGTAGCCTCTGTGGCTTGTGCCGTCATTTGCGTAAAAGTTTTCTAAATCATCAAATTTAACGCCCCTATAGCCCTTCTCTTTTGGCAGCTGCGCTGTGTAATCAATCGTATTTTTAGCCGCCAGCCCAAGTGCATTTGCGATATCGTTTAAGAAGTAGCCATTATGAGCCAAAGCCGCATTTGTCGGCACTACT
This sequence comes from Campylobacter concisus, assembly GCF_015229965.1. Classification (GTDB taxonomy): domain Bacteria; phylum Campylobacterota; class Campylobacteria; order Campylobacterales; family Campylobacteraceae; genus Campylobacter_A; species Campylobacter_A concisus_BD. Next base: position 30,866 of record NZ_JAAKZB010000018.1, on the reverse strand, counting down.
TCGTTATTTATGCTTGTAAATGTGCCCTCTTGCTGATTTAGCGCACCAGCGTCAAGATCGCCCTCAAAAATGCTAAATTTAAACTCGCCCATTTCATTGTATCCTAGCGTCTTGCCAGGCTTTTTCTCGTGTGAAAGCGTGCAAATTTTAGCCACGCCAAGCGAGTTTGTGCGAGGCGGTATGAGCATCACACGAAACGGCGTAGTTCTTGCGATCACTCCAGCAAGGGCTGCAAGTAAATTTGCATTTTCATGAGCGTAAAAGTCGCTACCCAAAATGAGCGTAAATTTAGCCTTGCCCTCGCTCAAAGCGGCTACCTCCAAGCCAAAGCTCTCATCAAATTTTTCAAGTCTTGCCTGAAGTGCTACTGGTAAATTCTCGCCCCAGTTTTTAAGCACAAAGAGTAAAATTTGCTCCAATTTGCCAGCCTCATAGCTCACACAGGCGAAATTCTTTGAAAATTTCTTCACCACCTCATCAGCGATGTGGTGAAAGTAAATTCCAACCGCTTTATTCATCTTAAGGGCGTTACTTAGCTTATAGCTTGTCACTGGGCTCTCATGGCGCAAGAAGCTGCCAGCTGTGATCACAAAATCGCTATTTTTAAGGCTAGCATAGTCTGCATTATATGAGTCAAGCCCGCTAAATTCGCTAAAAATATTTAAGAAATTTTGAAATTTAAAAGCCTCATCGTTTAGTAAATTTAGGTCAAATTTCTCCCTCAAGCGCTCCAAAATAAGCGCCTCCTCGTTTGTTATGAAGCTATTAAATTTTATATTTTTTATGTTGCCATTTTTAAAATTTAAGACTAGCTCGTTAAATTTCGTCTCATTTTTGCGGGCATTTTCGTTGTGAAAGTCGTAGCCAAACCTTGCCGCACCGCTTATCTCACCAAAGTGAAAGTCGTTGCTCACACGATAAATTTGCTTGCTTCTATCGCTAGTGCTTTTCTCTTTTACATCATAAAAAATGAGCTCGCAGTCGCTTTGGTGCGGATTTGCCGCTGGGACGCGGCTTAGCTCCCAGATATTTGAGCTATACTGGAAATTTGAGCTAACAAGCGCACCAACAGGGCAGACGCTGATACACTCGCCGCAAAATGAGCAGTCCAAATTTTCGCCCACACTTGGGCCAATTAAGCTCTTTTGCATCTTGCTAAAGACGGCGTAGGCATCTTTTGGCATGCTCTCTTTTAGCTCTTTTGGCACTTCAACGCCTCTTGGCACCGTTTTTAGCGCGCTCTCGCCGATCTTATCTTTGCAAACCGTCACGCACCTCTCGCAGACCACGCAAAGGGCTGGGTCGTAGTTTATGAGACCCCATTTTTTGTGCGGTTTATGCGTATCCTCTATGGCAAAACTTTGCTTATTTACACGCAGATGCGCCGTTAAATTTTGCAATTCACACTCGCCACTTTTATCGCAAACGCCGCATTGAAGGGGGTGGTTGACGCAGTAGGTCTGCATGATCGCATTTCGCTCGGCAGCGATCTCTGGCGTATTTGTGTAAATTTGCATATCCTCTTTGGCTTTGGCGTTGCAGCTATAGACCACTTTGCCGTTTGCCTCGACCATGCAAAGCCTGCAAGCAAGCGTTGGCGAACAGCCGCTAAGGTAGCAAAGCGCAGGGATGTAGATGCCATTTGCCCTTGCGATGTTTAGGATGCTCTCGCCCTCGTTTGCCTCTAAAATTTGATCGTTTATGGTGATTTTCATTTGCTAACTACTACTTGTTTAAATGCATATCCATCAAAATTTTTTGCGCCTAGCACGGCAACCGTGCCTTTTAGCGCTGGATCAAGCCTAAATTTAGCGCTCACACTAAAGTCTTTTGCCTTTAAATTTAATGTTTCGCCATCCTTTGCCTTTGCCACGATGCCAAACTGCACGCCGCCCACGATCTCGTCGCTTGCGTTTTTGTTTAGATAGACGACCGCTCCGTCAAAATTGTCAAGCTCTCTTAGCTCGCCAACTTCGCCGCCTACTGCAAATTCTCTCACTTCGCCGCCTGCTAAGACGACATTTTTACCTAAAACCTCAAGCAGCCAAAAGATCGCATCTTTGTCTGGATGAGTAAAAAAAGAGTCATCTATGATCACGTTTTTAACGTCCTTTATCCACTCGCCAAGCTCCTCAAACTCCTCTTCACCCACGTTGCACTCGCCACTTATGAGCCCATCATCAAGCTCGTCAAAAAACTCATTTTGCACCAAATTTGCATACTTGCAAAGAAGCGCCAAGACATAGCTTATCGATCCTATCTCGCAGCGGATCAAATTTTTACTGCCAAGCTCGTTATCCTCAAAGCATGAGATGTATTTAAACTCGTGCTCTTTTATCTTTTTTGCTAAATTTTTGTCGCTCAAACTTAGTAAATTTGCGATACTTAGGCTCTTGCCTGCTATTAGATCATTAAATTTCATATCTTGCCTTTTTTTATCGTTAATGCCCAATCAACTTGGTTAAATTTAAGCGAGTTCATCACCTCGCAGTTTAGGTTATAAGCCAAATTTACGGCTTTTGTTACACCGCTGTAATCGCCTATCTCAAACAAAAATATCACCACTTCGCCTGGCTCGCTAGCCTTTATCTGCTGCCCAAGAGTGCTCAAAAACTCGCCCTTTAGATGCCTAAGATCGACCCTTCTCATCTATCAACCTCGCCTAAGATGATATTTGTGCTGCCTATTATCGCAGCGACATCTGCCACATACTGCCCAACTAGCATATCTTCATAAATAGCGCAGTGCCAAAAGCTTGGAGTGCGAATTTTTAGGCGGTACGGGCTTGCGCTGCCGTCTGAGTTTATATAAATTCCAAGCTCGCCCTTTGGCGACTCACTAGCAAAGTAAATTTCGCCCTTTGGTGGCTTTAGCCCCTGAGTTATCAGCACAAAATGCTGCATTAATGAGTAGTTTTGGCTCATTATCTGCTCTTTTGAGGCGCTCACATACTCTGGCGCGTCGGCGATGATAGCTGGGCTACTTGTCTGATACTTGCTAACGCACTGCTTTAAAATTTTCACGCACTCGCGCATCTCTTTCATATAAAGTAGGTATCTCGCGTAGCAGTCGCCCTTGGTGGCGTAAGGCACGTCAAATTCTAGCTCGTCGTAGATGAGATATGGCTCTTCTTTTCTGATGTCGCGCGCGATGCCACTTGCTCTTAGCATGACGCCAGAGCAGCCGCTACTAAGAGCTAACTCTTTGCTAACTACGCCCACATCCACAAGCCTTGCTTGCCAAATTCTATTTTCACTTAGCATATCTTCGTAAAGCGTGATGTCGCTTGGAAATTTCTCGCAAAATTTAAGTAGCTCCTCGCACCAGCCATCAGGCAGATCAAGCGGCACGCCACCGATCCTTATGGAGCTATGCGTTAGCCTTGCGCCGCAGTATTTTTCTATGAGATCAAGGACGTATTCGCGCTCTCTAAATGCGTATAAAAAGACGCTCATTGCCCCCACGTCAAGGGCGTGCGTAGCTAAAAATAAAAGGTGCGAGCTGATACGGTTTAGCTCCAAAAGCATCACTCTAATGATCTGCGCACGGCGAGGCACTTCTATGGCGCAAAGCTTCTCCACAGCCGCGCAAAATGCATAGTTATTCGCACTTGATGCGATGTAATCGACCCTGTCAGTCACTGGGATAAATTCCTGATAGGTCATATTTTCAGCCATCTTTTCAACGCCTCGGTGCATAAAGCCAACCTCTGGCATAGCGCGCACGACCTTTTCTCCGTCAAGCTCAAGCACGAGTTTTAGCTGTCCATGAGCACTTGGGTGCTGCGGGCCAAAATTTAGTATCATCTTGCCGTCATTTTGCTCAAATTCTAAATTTTCAAAAAATGGTTTTAAGCGGTTTGGTGCTTGGCTCAAGGTCTTTCCTTTACTATCTGGCTTTGGTTAAATTTAGCCTTTTTGACAAATCTCACGCCGCCTTCTTCTTGATACTCGTACTCTTCATTTTCGTCAAACACTCTTGAAAATCCAAAGGTATCTTTCTCATCGACAAAGGCTGGGTCGCGGTTCTCTTCGCCGATCTGCTCTCTAAACTCACGCCCAAAAATTTTATCCACCTCGTACCATTTAGCAGCCTCATCGCCAACTAGTGGATAGCTCTTTAAAAGCGGGTGCGAGTGCCAGTCATCAGGCATTATAAGACGCTTTAAATTTGGATGATCTTTGATTAAAACGCCACTTAGATCATACATCTCGCGCTCAGCCCAGTTTGCACTTTTGTAAAGCTCGCAAACGCTTTTTAGTATTTCGTCTTTTTTGACAAAGCACTTTACTCGCGTGCGCCTATTTTTGCTAACACTTAAAAGCTGATAAAAGACCTCATATCCACCTTTTTGCGCTATATAATCAATCGCTGCTAGCTCACAAAGCTGTTCGTAGCCAAAGTTTTTTAACGCTTCAAGCGCTTTAAAATTTTCACTAGAATTTACGTAGAGAACAAGTTGGTCAAACTCCACATAGCTAGATAAAATTTGCACTCCGCTTTGCTCTAAAACAGCCAGCTCCTCGTCAAATTTAGAACCACTTGCTGCTTCTTTTGGCGTCTGCTTGGTGATATAAAATTTCTCGCTGTAGTACTGCTTTTTTTGCAGGTCGTTTTTTGGCTTATACTCTCTCATATCTCTAGCTTTCTTGGCTTTTGCGCCCTAAATGCACTTTGTTTTCTTATCTTTTTTTGAAGCATCATAAGTGCGTACTGAAGCGTCTCTGGGCGCGGGGCACAGCCTGGGATGTAGATATCGACGGGGATTATGCGATCGACACCTTGAACGGTTGAGTAGGTGTTAAACATGCCGCCAGTGTTTGCGCAGCTACCCATCGAGATGACCCACTTTGGCTCAGGCATCTGGTCGTAAAGGCGCCTTGTAAATTCAGCGTGCTTTTTAGTTAGCGTGCCAGCTATGATCATCACCTCTGAGTGTCTTGGACTAGCGCGAAAAATGGTGCCAAATCTATCAAAGTCATATCTGCTAGCGCCACTCGCCATCATCTCGATCGCACAGCATGCAAGCCCGTAGCTAAGTGCCCAAAGCGAGTTGCTCCTGCCCCACTGCACGAGCTTATCAACGGTTGTTAAAACGACTGGCAGACCGCCATTTGCAGCGTAGTTTATCTGATGCTTTGCCATTTAAAGACTCCTTTTTGCCAAGCGTAGGCAAAGCCGATGAGTAAGATCGCCACAAAAAGCAGCATTTCTATTAGCCCAAATAGCCCAAGCAGCCTAAAATCCACCGCCCACGGATACATAAAAATGACCTCAACGTCAAATAAAATAAATAAAATTCCATAAAAAAAGTAGTGGATATTTATCTTATTTGGTTGTTTTACAGTTGTCGGTCCGCACTCGTAAAAGCCTACTTTTAGGCGCTCAGTGTTGCGGTTGGCTAGCTTTTTGCTTATCTTTGAAGATAGAAATGTTATCAGACTAAATGAACAAGTAGCTAACAAAAGTATGATAAAAGCGCCAAGATAGGTGCTGTCAAGCTCTGAGTGTGACATACTTCGCCTTTTTTAATTTTTCAAAATTCTACTAAATTTAAATTTATTTGATCTTGAAATAGCTCAAGAGTAGCGCACTCAAATCTCTTTTTGTGTAAAAAATACTCTTATTTTATCTTCTCAACGGCGTCTTTTGCAGCACTTATGCGCTCTGCCTCATCAAGCTCGCGCACAAAGCCATCTTTAACTAAAATGATCCTAGTTGCCACGTCAAAGTAGCTATCATCGTGGCTCACGGCGATGACGCTGATACCTTTGCTTTGCAAAAACGGCAAAATTTCTTTGTAAAATTTACGCTTAAATAATGGGTCTTGATCGGCCGCCCACTCATCAAGGATAAGGATAGAACGGCACTCTAAAATGGCTATTAGCAGGCTTAGGCGCTTTCTTTGGCCGGTTGAGAGCTGCGTGGTGCTAAGTTTATTATCCACCACACTTACCTTTTTATCTATCTCAAGCAGCGCCAAGAGCCCCTCTATATCGCTTTGGCTGGCAAAGCCATCACGCGAGAGCGTTTGTGAAAATAGATAAAAATCAGCAAAGATGGCGCTTATCTTTGCTTGATAGCTTTGCAAATTTGCATCATCTATCTTTGTGCTATCAAGGTAAATTTCGCCGCTACTTGGGCGGATAAGTCCGCAAAGAATGTTTATAAGCGTGCTTTTGCCGCTGCCATTTTTACCGATGATAAATGTTATCTCGCCACGTTTGATCTCTAAATTTACATCCTTTAGGCTAAATTTGCCGTGAGCGTAGTTGAAATTTATATCTTTTAGCCTGATGCTTCGCCACTCATCACTTAGACTATCATCAAATTTAAAGCCTTCTTTAAATTCATTTAAATTTAAGTTCATTATCTTCTCTAGGCTCACTTTTGCGCTAAGTGCGGCTGGTATGGAGCCAACCATGCTCATAAATGAGCCTCTTAAAAATAGTATCGTTAGGCTGATACTAAGTGCTGTTTGCAGGCTCGCCCAGCCAAATGCCACGCACAAAAATACACAAAGTCCGACTGAGCCAAGGAGCATCACGTTTGTGAAATTATCACTTAGCGCGTGAAATACGTCAGCTTTTACCATGCTTTGGCGCTTCTTATCGCCTGTCAAATTTAACTCATCAAAGCAAATTTGAGCTCTTGCTCTGTTTAGACTAAGCTCTCTATGCCCCTCAACGATGTCGTCGTAGTGCCTTTGCAGCGCGTCATCTTGCGTCCTTGAGTCTTTAAAGTAAAAATGGATCTTTTTCATCAAAAGCGTGTTTATAAAAAGTGTTGCACCGATCCAAACGGCTAGAAATAAAAAAACTTTTGGTGCGATCACGCAAAGATAGATGCTAGCACAAATGATGAAAACTAGGCTTTGTATGAAGCCAGTAGCGCTCATAAATGCAAATGTGATCGTTTTTATGTCGTTGTTTAGACTTGCTATGATCTTTGCCTTGCCGATCTCGTTTATCACGCTATTTGGCGTGTCTAAAATTTGCTTTACGCTTTGGTATCTAAGCTCATAGATAAATTTATGTCCGAAATTTGTAAGTGAGATGTTTGCAGCGATGGCGCTTGCAAAAAAGAGGAGCAAAACAACTATAAATTTAACCGCCACAAAGGCGTCAAATTCTTTTAAATTTACAAGTTCGTTGTTGATAAAAGAGAGCGTCCAGACGCCAAGCCCACTAAAGGCAAGCGTCAGGATCACTATTTTGATTATTGAAAAAAGATTGCTTTTTATTAAATTTACAAGCATTACATGGCAGCACGTGGCTGGATGATGTTTTGATCAAATTTTTGCTCAGTATTTTCGCTCATGATGTGAAGCACCTTGCTGCGTTTGATCTTCGCGTCATCCTTAAATATCGCGCGCACCTTGTCCATGCCAGCGTAGAAGTCACGCATGAGCACGACGCAGATGTATTTGCCAAAAAATGTTGGCTTGATAACGCCATTTTCTTCGTAGATCGCATTTACTAGTTTTAGCAAGCTAAGCTCGACAAATAGGTCTTTGTTGATATTTGCGTTGTTTTGCTCGTTGTAGCTTTTGATATCAACGGCACCGTCAAAAAGCCTTGTTAAAAATGTATATTTTAGTCTCTCTTTTTTGCTAAATGCGCATTTTGCGATGACTGGGCTTTGTCTTTCTTTGACCTTTCTGCCGTAGTCAAGTAGGTTAAAGGCATTTATCACAAGCTCACCGTTTAAGAAGCTAAATGCCCCGCTACCAACGCCCACGTACTCTAAATTTGAGCCTACATATTCGTCGCGAAGGTCAGCGCTTTTTTCATTTGAAAATGCCCAAGCGTTGCTTTGCCTGTAGCCGCCTTTAGCAAATTCGCTCACGATGATCTCGTAAAATTCGCGCTCATTATCGACGTTTGAGACGCCTAGTGCGCGAGCGATGTTCTCTCTTGTTAGCTCTGATTTCATGAGCGGATAGAAGGTTATTTGCTGTGGGGAGATCGATTTTGCAGTGTTTATGTCATTTATTAGCTGCTCTTTTGTTTGATTTGGTAGGTTAAAGATGAGATCTAGGCTGATGACTGGTATCTTGCCGATAGCCTGCTCAAGCTTTCTTTTTGTCTCTTTGGCTGAGCCAAATTTCTCGTATCTGCCAACTCTTTTTAGAGTCTCATCATCAAAGCTTTGCACGCCTACGCTTAAGCGGTTAATGAGCCCATCAAAACGGTCGAGACTCTCCGGCGAGATGTGGTTTGGGTCGCTCTCTGCTGAGACGTCCTCTATGCTAAAGAGATCTTTTGCGAGTTTTAGCGTCTTTTCAAGCTCTGGCTCGTTTATAAGCGTCGTGCCACCGCCCACATAAAGCGACGTAAAGTCAAAGCCGGCCTCTTTTATCTGCCTCATCTCCTCGCGTAAATTTTCAAAGTAAATTTTCGCAAGCTCCTGCTCGTAGTGGTACTTGTGAAACGAGCAATACGGGCAAAATGTGTGACAAAACGGCACGTGAGCGTAGAGCATATACTTTTTGTCTTTTTTTGGAGTTTTGGTGTAAGTCGTGTTTAAAATGTCTATGTTAAATTCGTTATATAGCGATTTTTGTATAGAATTATGAGCGTAATTTACAGCAAAACTCTCAATGATATTTTTAAAAATCATAATTAATCGCCTTAAATAAGTTAGTTTTAATTTAATCCATTAGGATAGCCAAATTTTAATAAATTTAGCCTTGCGTTAACGTAAATTTTGAGTAAAAAATACAATCATTTTTTAAATTTTCTATTTTAACAAACCTGCGATTTTTACATATCTAGCTCGCTTTTGCTCTATAAATTTAAGCTTAGCCTACTTACTCTTTTACTCTTGAGATAACCTTGCTTGAGTCAAGCTCAAATTTCACTCCGTCTTTTGTCTGCAAGTAGTAAAATTTACCGATATTACAAAGTGACTTAACGTCATAAATTTTAACCGCCTTTTCATCTATCTCGCAAGGCATTTGCTCTTTGCCTTTTGCCTCGCAAAGTGAGCTAGGTAGCGCCTTTAACGCACTTTTATCCACAAGCAAAAATTTATAATCCACATCGCCTATGTTAAAGGTTTTTGCTGTGTATTTGATAAACAAAAGTGAGTTTGAAACGATCATAAGCGAAAGCGCAGCGTAAAAAACAAATGAAAAGTCCTTTGTCTCTTTGATACTTGCAACGCCCAGCATAAAAGAGAGCATAAACGAGCAAAAAAGTATCCAAAGTGCCAAAAATCCGCCATCTTTTAAGACAACAACCGAAATGATAAAGAGCAAAAGCATAATAAGCGACAAAAGATAGATGATGAAATTTGATCTATCTTTAAAGAAAACTGCCAAATTTACCCCAGCATAAGAGAGTAAAAGTAGCGATAAAATGGCGCCCCAGCCGTAGTTTAGCTTAAATGCTGCAAAGGCTAAAATGGCAAATGAGATGAGCGTTAAAAAATAGATGAAATTTGAGCTATAAAAAAATAGAAATTTTGGCTTTTTAAATTTATATTTTTTATCATCATTTTGGTAAAAATAGGAGACAAAGACCAAGATAGCGATCTCAAAAGCCGTCACGATCGCGGTCGCGCAAAATAGCAAGATGCCTGTAAATATCATCTCTGAGCTATCTAAACTCGGAAAATAGCCGATCTCAAAGCCAAAATACAAAAAGTAGCAAAGCATACTGACGACTGGGACGATGAAATTTGAATGTTTAAAGAAATTTGTAGCGCACTCTTTTATGAAATTTGCCTTTAAATTTGCCGAGTGCTCGCCCAAATGGCTCTCAAAAAACGAGTTTAAAAGTAGCTCATTTTTGACCTTCTCAAGCTCCTCTGGCTCTCTTGATAGCGCCTTTTTGTAAATTTCATAGTTTTGCTTGCCAAAGTCCTTTATAATCTCATCTTTGATATCCAAAATGACAAGAGTGATCTGCTCTTTTATCTCGCCGAGCCTTTTTGAAACTTCAGCAAAATTTGTCCTATTTAGCCTGTCAAAAAGATCGTTTTCTTCGTTTAAAAGAGCGATCAAACGCGCTTGTTTGCTGCTTCTTATCTCACAGTTTGAAAAATTTGCCTTTATAAAATTTACAAATTTCTTAGCGTTTTTAACGCTCTCATCTTTTTCATCTAAAATGTCTTGATAACTCAAATTTAAATCCTAAAAATTTACACGAAATGCTATTTAAGCACCTTTGCGATTTCGCTCCAGCCTATTTGCTTAGCAAGTTCAGCTGCGGTTTTGCCACTTTTTGTGCGGGCGTTTTTGCTAGCGCCATTTTCTAGCAAGAGATTTACGATCGTAAAATTCCCAGCAAGTGCCTCGTGATGAAGCTGCGTAAAACCAAGCTCGTCGGTGTCTGCGACCATACTTGGATGCGCTTTTATATACTGCTCCACCTGTCCGCGCATATTTTTGCTCATCGGATGCTCTATTAAATTTTCTGGATGCTCTTTTTGCTCGAAAACTACCAAAATATCTTTAAAATCGCCAAAATCAAGCCCCCAAGCCGCGTCATGCTCGGCTAGCTCATCTTTTTGCATGCGTGAGCGCATCGCCTGCACGCTAAAGCCGCCATAAGCGCGTCCGCCAATGGCAAAGAGCCAGTCGCTCATATCGGTAAATTTTGCACTTATTTGATCGCCAACTTTGACGTTTTGCACGCTATCAGGCTCATTTACGAGCGTGCCATATATCGTCTCTCCGTCAAATTCAACGTCATTTACCCACATATGCTCGCCCACCTCTTCGCCGTTTATGACGTCTAAAAAGCAAATTTTTACCATCGCATAATCAAGCATAGGTGCGATCCTGCGGCGCTCCCAGTAAAGCTCACGCCAAAAATACTTAAAGCTCTCTCTGGCTTGCTCGAATGCGCGCTGCATATAGTCTTCGTCGCTACTTACAAAATAGATCGGCATCTGCTCGCCAAGGTCTATTTGCTTACCAAGTATTTTCTCAAAAAAGCCCATTTTACTCCTTTTTAGAATTTAGATATATCAAATTTAAATAAAACGATAAGGCGAAATTTCACCAACAAACCAGCTAGATTTTATATACAAAAACCATGCGAAATTTCGCAAATTTAGCCCAAAATCCTGCGAAATTTTAAATACAAAATGCGCATGACTATTTCGCAAATTTATCCGAGCAATTTGCCAAATTTTAACATGAAAATCATGCGACGTTTTCGCAAAATTAGGCGAGGCGATTTGAATTTTTGTGACGGGAGTTACCGAGCTGGTAATGACCGAGCAAAAATTTAAATCAACGACGCATAATAAAGCGAAAATATGCGATATAGCCTGCGGAGCGAGAATTTTCTAGCTCCTTTAAAGGCACTCACGAGAAGCCATTATTTTAGGTTTTTAAAGCTTATTGGGAGTTCTAGATTTAGCCCCCTAACCAGCTTTATACACTCCTGCAGATCGTCTATACTTTTGCTTGTCACTCTGATCTCTTCGCCCCTGATCTGCGCGCTCACCTTGATCTTTGAGTCTTTGATCGCTTTGGTGATCTTTTTTGAATTTTCGCCGTCAAGCGTGTCGTTTAGCTTTAGCGTCGCCTTTAAATTTCCCCCGCTCGCTGGCTCTCTTTTTGTCTCTGTGATCGCCACTGGTGGGATGTTGCGCTTGATAAGCTTTGAGATCACGATGTCTTTTAGCGCGTCGATCTTGTTGTCACTTGAGCTAAGAAGCGTGATAATTTTCTCCTTTTCATTTAGCTCTACCTCGGCCGCAAGCCCCTTAAAGTCATACCTCGCAGCGATCTCTTTTTTAGCTGTCTCAAGAGCGTTTTTAACCTCCATCATATCGACTTCAGCGCTTATATCAAAGCTATGTTCGCTTGCCATTTTCTATCCTTTTATAAATTCTTCTATATTTTTAACTATGAGTGAGATTAGCCGTTTTCTAGCCTCCAAGCTACCCCATGCCATGTGCGGTGTGATGAGTAAATTTGACTTCTTTTTTACATTTAAAAATGGGCTATTTTCGCTCATCGGCTCGCTTTCTAAAACGTCTGTGCCAAAGCGTAAATTTCTCTCATCTATCGCCCTTGCCATCGCTGCTTCATCCACTATGCCGCCACGTCCTAAATTTAGCACTATCGCATCATCTTTTAGCAAATTTATCTCGTTTGCTCCCAGTAAATTTCTAGTTTTTTCATTTAGTGGTGCGTGGATGCTGATGATGTCACTGCTTCTTAGTAGCTCGTCTAGGCTTTTTTGCTTAAATTCACTATTGTTATTTGCTCCACTTGTCGAGTAGTAGCTTACTTTTGCGCCAAATGCACGTGCCACTGCTGCCACGTTACGTCCTATCTCGCCAAGACCGATGATGCCAAATTCTTTGCCAGCGATCTCGCTGATATCTGCGCCAAGATAGGTGAAAATTTCGCTCTTCACCCACTCGCCACTTTTTACGTAGTGGTCATAAAATTTGATACGGTTTGTTAGCTCAAAAAGCAAGGCAAATGTGTGCTGCACGACGCTTGCTGTTGAGTAGCCAGCGACGTTTTTTACAGCTATATTTTTAGCTTTTGCATGCTCTAGATCTACGTTGTTCATGCCAGTTGCGCTTATGCAGATAAGCTTTAAATTTGTCGCGTCCATCACTGCTTTGTCGATGACGACCTTGTTTGTGATGACGATATCAACGCCCTTTAGACGTGGCACGACCTCATCGCTTTTGGTTTTTTGGTAGCTGACAAACTCGCCAAATTTCTTAAAAACACTAAGATCAACGTTTTCACCAAGCGTGGCCGCGTCTAAACAAACGATCTTCATCCTTAGTCCTTAATGAAATGTCCTACAAATTTAGAGTAGTTATCTAAAATTTTACCGCCCTTTCTATATCCAAGCGCGCACGCCTCATAAGCGTAAAATACTCCGGCTTGATAACTCTCGCCTCTCTCATCTTGATTAAACTCGTAAAATTCTTGATAGATGGCTTTATTTGAGTCGTATTCGCCATCACTGCTTGCTATTTGTGTGCCGTTTTCATCGTATATAGAGACGTTTGCACCTTCTCTGCCAAATACCGGCTTTTTCACATATTTTTTGCCTTTTAGTGGCTCATTTGAAGTCTCAAGCAAGAGCGGGTGATTAGGATATAGATCCCAAAGGATTTTTAATATCCCTTTGCTTTGGAAAAGTAGCGTGTAGGCTGGATTTATGATGATAGCTTTTTGATTTTTGACGATGTTTGAAAGTATCAGAGCCAGCTCGCCCTCATCGATCGCTATGCTCTCCCAAGGGACAAGCTTGAACCAATACTCGAAATTTTCTTCACCTTTAAAAATGCCCTCATTATCGTCAAAAACGACCTCATCAACGTAAGAAAAGTCTGTTTTAAAGCCAGCCTCTTTTGCGATGTATTGCAGTAGTTTTACGGTCTGCTCGTCCTCGATACTGCCAGCGATGCTGCTAAAGAGTATCCCCCAGCCCTCGTAAAGCTCGTCAAAGTCCGCATCCTCGTCGCCAAGCGTGATAAGGCGTTTGAAATTTTGCTTTAGCGACTCGTAAAGGTCGTTAAACTGGGCTGCTTCGTCCATGTGATTTAGCTTTAGCATAGCCCACTGGATGATCGCCGTCTCAAAAACTGCCGTTGGCGTATCGGCGTTAAACTCAATGAGCTTTATAGGCTTACCATCAAGCCCTCCAGCTAGGTCAAACCTGCCGTAAAGGTGCCAGTGAACGTCATTTTCCCAGCTATTTTTGATGATATCAACAAGGTTAAATGGTATGCCTATCTCGTGAAAAAGGTTGTTGTCGATCACGTGTTGAGCGGCATTTACATACATATCATATAGCTCGTTTGCCGCCTCGTAGTAGGCATTTGCCTCTTTTTCGCTTACTTGCACGATCTCATCTGCGATATACGAGCTGTTGTCGTTATCTGTATGCCATGCAAAGCCGATCTTCTCCATAAATACGTTGTTTAATGGGGTAATTTTTCTTAAATTTATCATTTTCAGCCTCCAAAGCTTGATGAGCTAGAGCCTGACTTCGAGCCACCACCGAAAAATCCGCTCTTTCCGCCGCCGCTTCTTGCAGCAGAATTTGCAGCTTTTTGCTTGTTAAAGCTATCGACACTTCTTGTGTAGGCACTTGGATTTTTATATGTGCTTTGGCGATTTGCTTGGAAATTTTGGTTGCCAAAGAGCTTACTGCCTATCCAGCTACCAAGTATCGCGCCAGCTGCTGAGGCAAGGATCGTCTCGCCAAGGCTTAGCCCGCCGCTACTTAGCTGCGCGTCGCTAGTTCTTGTCAAATTTGAAGTGTTGTTGTCGATCTTTGCGTTTGCTTGCGCTAGAAGCTTATCGATCTCGTCTTTGCTTAGCACGCGCTCAGTGCCGTTCATATCTTTTAGCACGACCCTAGTTTCGGTGCTTGGGTACTCTTCTAAAATTTTATAAACGCCAGGTGCGCTCTCTTCGATGATGACAAAGGCGCCATTTTTTTGCGCAACTTCATTTAGTGCGTTTTCATTACCGCCATCGTCGCTTCCACAACCAGCAAGTCCAGCCATGATAATGGCACCAAATCCCCCAACTGCAGCATAAGTAGCTATCTTTTTAATGTGTTTCATATCTCTCCTATCAACTCTTTTAAATTTTTATGTCTTCTAACAAGTATCACACCTCGTTTAAATTTGATAAATTTGGAGTGATGTATTGCTTTTATTATCTTTTCACTGATCTTTTTTGTCGCTTTTGGTTTTAAATTTAACTCCTTTAGATATTCGCTTAAATTTATCCATTTTGACTCGTCCTCTATCTGCGCATCTATCGCTACTTCGCTTGCGGCACTTTCGTTTTTAGGTGCTAAAAGTGGCCTTTGCATGGCGTTTAGAAACTGCATGAGCTTCTCGTCTCTATCCTTGTAAATTTGCAAAATTTCATTTTTGCGCTCGATGAGCATCTGCTCTTTTTCTTTAAAAAGCCTGTCTTTATCGGCTTGCAAATTTAAATTTAAGCTCTTTAGCTCATTTAGCTCATTTAACAAATAGCTTACAAACTCGTCGTTTTGGGATTTAGTTTTTGTGCTTTTTGGGGCGGTTTTTGCGGGTTTTTCGCTGCTTGGCTCCTCGTCAAGGATGACAAATTTAGTGCCATTTTCAATGACCGTTTTTAACGAGCCTCGGCGGATTCTATTATAGACTGCTTCTTTTGTTATGCCTAAAATTTCTGCAGCTTCATTTACAGCTAGCTTTTGCATCGGATTTCCGTTTAAAATAAAATAAAAAAATTGCTTTGATTATAAAAAAATAAGGCTAAAAGAAGAGTTAAACAAAGAGAGCAAAGCCCTCTTTGTCTTGGTTTTAGAGTCTTGACTCGTAGCGTCTAAGCATATAAAGACGTTTAAGCATTTTCTTGCGAGCTGCAATTTTTTGTTTCTTGCGGATCTCAGTTTTAGGCTCAAAGAAGCGTCTAGCTCTTGCTTCAGTAACGACTAAATTACGGTCAGTTTGTTTTTTAAACTTTCTGTAACCCTCGTCAAATGACTCGTTAGGATGTACCTTAATACCAGGCAACGTCCTCACCACCTTTCAGATTAAAATAAGCCGTGAGTATAGTTTAACTTTCATAAATTTAAGCTTTCAAAATATGCTCAGCAGCTATCAAACCAGAGCTAATGCAGTCTGGCGTAGAGCAGCTTGTCAGTCTTGCATAACCGTGAATTCCACCTGTTGCTTCGCCTATGGCATATAAATTTTTAATAGGCATATTATCTTTCAAAGCTAAAACTTCAAAATTTAAACTAACCCTTACTCCGCCTGGTGTATAGCTTATACCAGGAGCTGCTAGCATCGCGTAAAACGGGGCTTTTGAGATAGTTTTTACCCTACTTATATCTTTTTTGAAGTCACTATCATCTTTTTTCTCTATATTTTCATTATATCGCTTGATCTCGCTGTTTAAAACCTCTAAATTTAACCCAAATTCCTTTGCTAGTTCGTCTAAATTTTGAAATTTCTTCAACTTTCCATCTTCTACAAATTTGTTTAGCCTTTTTGGATCATGACTGCTTCCAAAACCAACCTCATCAAAGATTATCACTGCAAATTTATCTGAGTTGTTATCTTGCATATTTTCTAAAATTTTATCCGACAAGCCCTGCCTATCGCCATCTTCGTTCATAAACCTTTTTGAGTTTTTACCATCGACTATCATTGAAAAGACCAGGTCTTCAGTTGGGATCCCAAAAGAGTACCTACCAAGACTTAGCTGAATAGGCGTTGCTCCAGCTGCTAGCATCATCTTTAAAGCACCAGCTGTTGCGCCTGGATTTGAAGGTGTTTTAGCAAGAGCTAGTCTTGGATTTTGAGCAGCTTTAAATGCTTTATCTGCCGAATATCCACCGCTTGCAAAGATGACAGCTTTATTTGCTTTGTAAAATTTGCTATCGCCTGTTGTGTTTTGTATGTCATCATCAGCCAAACTCTTATCAAATTTATACTCTTCTCTAACCTTTAGGCCTATTACCTTGCCACTCTCGTCAAATATAATATCATCAGCTTTTACACGCTTAAGATTTGCCCCGCCTTTGCTTTCAAAGTGCGAATTTAAAGTCTGAACAAACGCTCCACCACCGCCCTCTGTCTCTAAGCTTCTAGCTACGCTATGTCCACCAAGATGTTTTAGCTTGTTAGCAAATTTAACGCCTCTTGCCTTTACAAATTCATACGATCGTTTCGAATTTTCAGCTATGCGTAAAGATTGTGCAACGTCGTTAAAACCTTTACCTGCTTTGTTTAGGTCTTTGACGAAAAGTTCTATGGAGTCTTTTATGCCAGCATTTATCTGTTCGTCTGATCCAACGCATGCAAAGTCAAGCTGTGAAATGACCGAGTTGCCACCAAGCCTTGACATCTTTTCAATCAGCGCTACCTTTAGTCCAGCCTCTGCCAGAACTATACCAGCAACATTTGCGCTAAGTCCGCTACCAACGATAAGTACATCAAATTCTTTATCCCATTTTGGCTCGTTTTGTGATGCCTCTAAATTTAAAGCAGCTAGTGTTGTGGCTGCTAAACTTGTCTTTATAAATTTTCGTCTAGAAATCATGCACGCTCCTTTAATAAATTTGTAAAAATATACCTTAGAAAAGGGGCAAAAATGGGTTTAAAGTTGTTTTAATGTATAATCACAAAAAATCAAAAAGGCTCACCATGTCAAAGGATCTTCATCTTAGCTACGCCAAGAGGCGTTACATTTTTTTTGCCTGTATCACACTATTTGTATTTATTTTGCCATTTATCAGGATAAACGACGCGCAGCTATTTTTGCTGAGTTTTGATAAGAGCAGAGTCGATCTATTTTTTACAAAATTTGACATGCAAGAGCTATATTTGCTGCCGTTTTTGTTTATCACTTTGTTTTTAAGCATATTTTTCTTAACGACGCTTGCAGGACGCATCTGGTGTGGCTGGAGCTGTCCGCAGACCATTTTTAGAACGCTCTTTCGTGACCTTTTGCAAACTAAAATTTTAAAGATCAGAAAAAATATCCAAAACAAACAAAATGAGCCACAAGGTCAAATTTTAAAACCTGCATTAGCAGTTGGAATTTGGTATGTTTTAGCCCTTATCATAGCTGCAAATTTCATGTGGTTTTTTGTGCCGCCGTTTGATTTTTTAGCCTATATAAGCGAGCCAAGCGAACATAAAATTTTACTTGCATTTTGGCTTAGCATCGCTGCTTGGCTAGTCTATGACGTAGTCATTTTAAAAGAGAATTTCTGCGTCTATGTCTGCCCGTATGCGAGGGTGCAGTCAGTTATGTTTGATAGCGACACGATACAAGTTATCTACAATCAAAAACGAGGCGGCGTCATATATGAGGGTCGGGAGAAATTTAAAAAGCCAAAAGAAGAAGGCGCACTTTGCACTGGCTGCGAGGCCTGCGTGAGGATATGTCCGACGCATATAGATATAAGAAAAGGCATGCAACTTGAGTGTATAAACTGCCTTGAATGTAGCGATGCGTGCGCTAAAGTGATGGGGCATTTTAACGAAAGTTCGCTCATCGAGTGGAGAAGTATAAATTCTCAAAATGAAAATAAAAAGGTGAAAATTTTTAGATTTAGAACGGTTGCCTATCTTGTCATTTTATGCGTTGTCTTAGCAGCTGCTGTACTAATGAGTGGTAAAAAAGAGAGCATGCTTTTAAACATAAATAGAACTAGCGAGCTTTACAAGGTTTTAGGGCAAGGTGAAGTCGAAAACTCATACGTCTTTTTGGTGCAAAATACCCAAAATAAAGAGCATACATTTTTCTTTGAGATAGATGATAAAAGTATAGAAATTTCGCGTCCAAGCAAGCCGATCACGCTAAAAGCTGGCGCAAAACAAAAGGTCATCGTCACTCTAAAATCAAAAAATGAAAACACGAGCGAAAAAGATCTTTTAAAACATATAAATATAAAAGCTTACGCCACTGACGAGCCAACTATCAGTGTGCAAAGAGCCAGCACCTTTATCTATCCTAAAAGATGATAAAATGGCGAAAAATTTAGTGGGAAGTAAAATGGCGATATCAGAAAAAGGCAAAAAACGATACGAACTCATCGTAAAAACAGCGCTTGATCTATTTTTAAAAAATGGCTACGAAAAGACAAGCCTTAGCGATATCGTGGCGATAAGCGGCGGCTCGCTTGCTAGCATTTACACATTTTTTGAGAGCAAAGATGGGCTTTTTCAAGCGATCATCGAGCAAGAGATAGATGCGCTTATAAAAGAGGTCGATGAGAGGATAGATCTTAAAATTTCTCATAGCTTGGAGGAGTTTTTAACCAAATTTGCAACCATTATTTTTTCTATCATCTGCACCAAGAAAAATATCTCACTTGGCAGGATAATGATGAGCGAGGGCCCTAAAAATGGCGGCAAACTTGGCAGGGTGTTTTTAGATCAAATTTTAAACAAGATCGACCTTGTGCTTATAAATTTCTTTGAAAGAGATGAGATAAAATCACAGCTAAATCCAAAATTCCCAGCCAAATTTGCCGCAAAATGCTTTATAGAAAATGTAAAGGGGTCACATTACTACAACGCTCTCATATTAGACGAGGAGCCAAAACTAAGCAAAAAAGAGCGTGATGAGCACGTTGCTTTGTGTGTTGAGCTATTTTTAAATGGCGTTAGAAAAAAGTTGAATTGACTTTTAATTTATAATTAGTTATATTCAGTAACTTTTATAATTTGTAATAAAAATTACAAAACTAAATTTGGGATTAAAATTTAAAATTAAGGGAGGTTTTTATGTTGAAATTTAAAAGTTTTCTTATGCTTTCAGCTGCCGTTTTTTTGCTTTCTGGCTGCTTTGAAAGTGGCGACAAAAAGGCCGCTGCAGGACGCCAGATGCCAACATCTCATGTTGATATATTTGTTGCACAAAAAGCGGATGTGCCTATTAGCTTTGACTACACAGCCACAGTTACTAGCAACCAAGATGTCATCATCTATCCAAAGGTTGGCGGCACGATCATAAAGCAGTTTTTTAAGCCAGGCGATAAGGTAAAAGCTGGAGAGAAGCTATTTCTCATAGATCCAGAGAAATATCAAGCTAGCTACGACTCACTTGATGCAGCCGTTGGCGTGGCAAATGCAAATTTAAAAAATGCCGAGACTGAGTTTAAAAGAATTTCTGCTCTTTATAAGAAAAATGCAGTCTCTCAAAAAGACTACGACGCAGCCGTTGCTGCTTACGATATCGCAAATGCAAATTTAGTAAGCGCAAAAGCAAATTTAAAAAGTGCAAAAATAGATCTAGGCTACACAAGCATAGTGGCTCCATTTGACGGCGTAGTGGGCGATAATAAAGTCGATGTTGGCTCACTTGTAGTAGCAAGCCAAACTCAGCTTGTAAGACTAACCAAGATAAATCCGATCGAGGCTGACTTTTACATCGCAGACGTGGATAATCTAAGTAGAAAAGCAAATTTAGATAGTGGCGCTTGGCAGCAACTAAATAGCGAGGCTGTTTTAAATTTAAACAATGAAGATTTCACTGGCAAAGTGACATTTATAGATAACGTAGTAAATACTGCAACTGGCAGCGTTTTGGCAAAGGCTAGCTTTGATAACAGCGAAGGTAAAATTTTACCAGGTGCGTTTGGTCATATAAAGATGAGTGGATTTGTTCAAAAAAATGCCTTTAACATCCCACAAGTCGCCCTTCAACAAAGCGCTACAAACACTTATGTCTTAGTCGTAAAAGATGGCAAAGTAGGTCAAAAAAATGTAAAAACAGGATATCAAACAAAAGATATGATCGTAGTGACTGAGGGTCTTGAGGAGGGCGATAAGATAATAGTTAGTAACTTCCTTAAAATCGGAGTTGGCGCACCAGTTGAAACTGACAAAGACCTAAGCGCAAATTTCTTAAATAAAGATGCAAACGCTACAAGTAGCAAGTAAAGGCAGATAGATGTTTTCAAGATTTTTCATAAACCGCCCGATATTTGCAACTGTTATATCTATCATCATAGTTATAGCAGGTTTTATGGGTATCAAAGGGCTTCCTATAGAGGAGTATCCAAGTCTTACACCGCCTACTGTCTCTGTAAGTGCGACATATAGCGGTGCTGATGCACAGACGATCGCTGACTCAGTCGCAAGTGCCATTGAAGATCAGATAAATGGCGTTGAAAATATGCTTTATATGCAAAGCACCTCAAGCTCTGCAGGTACTATGAATATAAGCGTATATTTTAAGATCGGCTCGTCAGCAAAACAAGCAACGATCGATGTAAATAACCGCGTGCAAGCTGCTCTTTCAAGATTGCCTCAAGAGGTGCAAAATATGGGTGTAACAGTTCGCGAAAGAAGCAGCTCGATCCTTCAAGTAGTTGGCTTTACAAATCCAAATATGAACCAAGTTGAGCTATATAACTATGTAAATTTAAACATCGCTGATGCGATCAAAAGGGTAAATGGTATCGGCGATACGGTGCTAATTGGCAACAAAGAGTACTCGATGAGAATTTGGCTAAAGCCAGACAAGCTCGCTCAGTTTAAATTAACTCCAAGCGATGTCATCTCACAAGTAAGAATTCAAAACTCACAATACGCCGCTGGTAAGATCGGCGAGCAGCCATCAAAGGGTGAAAATCCTTATGTTTATTCGGTAGTTTCTGAAGGACGTTTTAAAGATCCAAAGCAGTTTGGCGAAATTTTGATAAAAAGTGAAGATGGCAGCGTTGTAAAACTAAAAGAGGTCGCCACAGTCGAGCTTGGAGCTGCTAGCTACGCATCAGATGCTATGCTAAATGGCAAGCCAGCAGTGCCACTTTTGCTATTTTTACAAAATGACGCAAACGCACTTGCAACTGCCCAGGCAGTCGCTGCAAAGCTTGAAGAGCTAAAGAAAACCTATCCAGTTGGCCTAGAGCACACGATAGATTACAATCCAACTGAATTTATCACCGTCTCAATAGACGAAGTTATAAAAACTTTCATAGAAGCGATGGTGCTAGTTCTTATCGTAATGTACTTCTTCTTAAAGAGCTTTAGAGCTACCATCATACCGATGCTTGCTGTGCCAGTCTCCATCATAGGCACATTTGGCGGACTTTATGTGATGGGTTTTAGTATAAATTTGATCACGCTTTTCGCCCTAGTTCTTGCCATCGGTATCGTCGTGGATGACGCCATCATCGTTATAGAAAACGTCGAGAGAATTTTGCACGAAGATAAAAATATAAGCGTAAAAGACGCGACATTTAAGGCGATGGAGGAGGTGCAAGCTCCGGTTATCTCTATCGTGCTCGTGCTTTGCGCAGTTTTCGTGCCAGTTTCATTTATGGAGGGCTTTGTTGGCGTTATACAAAAGCAGTTTGCGCTAACACTTGTTGTCGCCGTTTGTATCTCAGGCTTTGTCGCTCTTACGCTTACGCCAGCGCTTTGTGCGGTTATGCTTAAAAAGCAAGAGAACAAGCCATTTTGGATCGTTCAGAAATTTAACGACTTTTTTGACTTTAGCACTAAGCTCTTTACAGCTGGTGTGGCAAAAATTTTAAAACACGTCATCATTAGCTTTATAGTAATTGGCATAATGGGATTTGCAACGTATGGCTTGTTTCAAAAGGTGCCAAAAGGGCTTGTGCCTTCAGAAGACAAGGGCGCTTTGATGGTTATCACCTCGCTTCCACCTTCAACAAATATGCTAAAGACTAAAGAAGAGGTAAAATCTATTAGTAACGCCATTTTGAGCAATCCAAATGTCGAATCTACTATGGGCGTTGCAGGTTATGATATGCTAGCTAGCTCACTTAGAGAAAACTCAGCCATTAGCTTTATCAAGCTAAAAGACTGGAGCGAGAGAAAAGGTGCAACAGACGGCGCAGATGCCTTAGTTGGTCAGTTTAACGGCATGCTTTGGGGCTCTAAAAACTCAATGACCTTTGTCGTAAACGTGCCACCTATCATGGGTCTATCAATGACTGGCGGCTTTGAGATGTATCTACAAAACAAAAGTGGCAAGAGCTACAACGAGATAGAAGCAGACGCTAGAAAGGTGACAGCGGCAGCAAATGCAAGACCTGAGCTAACTGGCGTGAGAACGACGCTTGAGACAAACTACCGCCAGTTTAAGATAACAGTTGATAAAGAGAAAGCAAAGCTATTTGGCGTAAGTGAGAGTGAAATTTTTAGCACGATAGCGGCTACTTTTGGCTCTTACTACATAAATGACTTCAACCTTGCTGGTAAATCTTACCGCGTATATGCAAGGGCAAGTGATAACTTTAGAAACAACCCTGAGGATCTAAGAAAAATTTTCGTTCGTTCAAATGATGGTGGCATGGTGCCATTAAATTCAGTAGCAACGCTTACAAGATCGATCGGACCTGATATCGTTGATAGATTTAACCTCTTCCCTGCGGCGAAGATCATGGGCGATCCAAAACCTGGCTATACATCAGGCGATGCGATAAGAGCGATACAAGAGGTCGTAAATGACACGCTAAGTAGCGACGACTACGCTATAAGCTGGGCTGGAACGGCATATCAAGAGGTAAATTCTCAAGGAACAGGCACGGTTGCCTTTATCTTTGGTATGGTCTTTGTCTTTTTGATCCTTGCTGCTCAGTACGAAAGATGGCTCATCCCACTTGCAGTCATCACAGCCGTGCCGTTTGCGGTATTTGGCTCGTTGCTAGCTGTCTGGATAAGAGGGCTAACAAATGACATCTACTTTGAGATAGGGCTCTTACTACTCATCGGTCTGGCGGCTAAAAACGCCATCTTGATCGTAGAATTTGCTATGCAAGAGCGCGAGAGCGGAAAGAGCATATTTGAATCAGCTGTAAATGCGGCCAAACTTCGCTTTAGACCTATCGTTATGACATCTATCGCATTTACCTTAGGCGTTTTCCCAATGGCCATAAGCACAGGCGCTGGAGCTGCATCTCGCCACTCACTAGGAACTGGCGTGGTTGGCGGCATGATCGCTTCTACTACGATAGCGATATTTTTCGTGCCTATGTTTTACTATTTGCTTGAAAATTTAAATGAAAAATACTGGAAAAAGGGAGCAAAAAAAGATGAGAAATAAGGCGTTTATACTTATAACAGCGGCGTTTTTGGCTGGTTGCTCGTTTCGCCCAGATATGCCAAATGTGGATACAAATTTTACCTCAACATACACTTTCGAGACAAGCGATATAAGAGATCTTTGGTGGAAGGAATTTAAAGATGAAAATTTAAATATTCTTGTTGAAAGTGCGCTTGAGAAAAATACAAATTTACGCATTGCCTATTTAAATTTAGAGAAGGCAAAGGCGAGCCTTGGCATTGCTGAAGCTGATTTGCTACCGGGGGTAAATTTAAACGCAGGTGCCACAAGAACTAGAAATAGTGCCGAGACTGCCACACACATGCCTCAAACTACTTCAAAAAGCTATGAGATAAATTTAGGTCTTAACTACGAGATAGATCTCTGGGGCAGAGTAAGAAATAGCGTGCTTGCAGCTAATGAAAATTTAAATGCGAGCAAATTTGACTATGATAGCGCCAGACTTAGCCTTAGCTCAAGTGTGGCAAAAAGCTACTTTGCTCTAGTGTCGCTAAACATGCAAGAAGCGGTGCTAAAAGAGACACTAAAAACCTACGAAGATACGCTAGCGCTTCGCAAAACGCAGCTTGATCTTGGTGGCATAAATGAGATGACCTATCTGCAAAGTAAGGCTGAAGTAGAAAGGGCAAAAACAAGCCTAACTTCAGTGCTAAACTCAAAGTCACAAGCGCTTACTTCGCTAGCCATCCTAACTGGCAAAAGCAATGATGAAATTTTAAAAGGAGCCGTTGCTAGTGCGCAAAATTTACCAAGCTCACCTGAGATAAAGGCTGGTATTAGCTCAGATGTTTTGCTTAGAAGAAGCGACGTGGCAAAGGCACTAGCAGATCTAAAAGCTACAAATGCCCTTGTTGGCGTAGCGCGCGCTCAATATTTCCCAACGCTATCCCTTACAGGTCTTTTTGGCTTTGCAAGCGACGAGTTTGATAGAATTTTTATGGGTAGCGCAAGCGTTTGGAGCTTAGGAGCAAATTTAACACAGAAAATTTTTGATTTTGGCAGGACAAAGAATAACGTCCGTGTTGCTGAGACAAACGAGCAAATCGCAGCTATCACTTACGAAGCGACTGTTAGATCGGCCCTTGGCGAGGTTAGAGATGCCCTTATCTCAAGGCAAAATGCAAAGCTCTCTTTGGATCAGGTAAAAAATTTGCTACAATCGCAGCAAAAAATTTATTCGCTTGCTAAAGATCAGTATAACGCTGGCTATATCGGCCACTTAGAGCTTCTCGATGCGGAGAGAAATTTGCTTCAAGCAAAGCTTCAAGATGTCTCTGCAAAGCTTGATGAGGTAGATAGCGCGGTTGAAGTTTATAGGGCACTTGGCGGCGGATTTAAGGTAGATAAATAAACTCAAAAAGGAGAAAAGTTGATGACTAAGATTTTAAATTTTTTATTTTCTTGGGGATTTTTTGTTTTTGCTATCGCTCTTGGCGTAGCATTATGGTTTGCGATAAATTACGTGGATACCATTAGGCTTGAGTCAAGCTTTTATGATATCGGCGAGATATTTATGATGGCAGCTGTCTTTGGTATCGTTTTTTACCTTATCGCAGCGATATTTGTTATACCTATTAGGGCTATGACAAAAAAGGCCTAAATCCTCTTTTCATCTAAGAATTAAATTTCTTAGATGACCCCTCAAAAATACATTATAAATTTCTTTTTACTTATTTAAATTTTAGAAGTAGAAAGGGCGAAGATCGCCCCTTGAAGTATAAAATTTGATTATTTTGCGCTTTTGCAGCCGCATGTGCAGCCTAAAATTCTATAAATGATAGCTCCGATGATCGCTCCAACGATAGGTGCAACCCAGAAAAGCCAAAGCTGCTCTAGTGCCCAAGTGCCTTGAAATATCGCAACACCAGTTGAGCGAGCTGGATTAACCGATGTGTTTGTGATAGGTATCGAGATAAGGTGGATCAGCGTCAAACCAAGACCAATAGCGATCGGTGCAAAGCCCTTTGGAGCACGCTCATCAGTCGCACCTAGGATGATGATAAGGAAAAACGCAGTTAGAACTATCTCTGCAACAAGTGCTGAGACTAGACTGTAGCCATTTGGTGAGTGCTCTCCGTATCCGTTGCTAGCAAAACCGCTTGCAGTAGCGTCAAATCCAGCCTTGCCTGAAGCGATAAGATATAGCACAGCAGCAGCCGCGATCGCTCCGATAACTTGTGCGATGACATAAGGCACTAGATCTTTTTTATCAAATCTTCCGCCAACTAATAGGCCAACTGAGACAGCAGGGTTGAAGTGGCCGCCACTGATGTGACCAACTGCGTAAGCCATCGTAAGAACTGTAAGACCAAAAGCAAACGCAACACCTACAAATCCGATACCAAGCTCTGGAAAAGCTGCTGCAAATA
The DNA here is from genome assembly GCF_015229965.1 of Campylobacter concisus. Lineage (GTDB taxonomy): Bacteria > Campylobacterota > Campylobacteria > Campylobacterales > Campylobacteraceae > Campylobacter_A > Campylobacter_A concisus_BD. The sequence continues at coordinate 4,940 of NZ_JAAKZB010000018.1, read as the reverse complement.
TCGCGCTACCGCAACCTCCAAAAACTAACCAAAATGTGCCAAAAAACTCAGCTAAATATCTCTTCATTTTCTCCCTTTTAGGTAAATTAAAAGGGGCGATTTTAGCAAAAATGTGTGACATTACAAAATATTGTAAAGGTAAAGTTTTATGTAAAATTACTTGTGGATCTTGTGGATTTGGATTAAATTTAAAGTGCTTTACAAAGCAACACCCTAAATTAAAATTTAACATCTCTGTTGCGTCAATAATATATTTTCTCATTATATTTTGGCACGATAAGTTGGTTTTCTCCAAGTTTTATTTTATTCATATCTATTTGGTTATTGTTTTTTGCATCAAACATAAAATTTTTTATATTTTTGCATTTGTTTGCCTCTTTTGTTAAGCACTCTACCTTATATATGGCTTTCTTTGTTAGAAGGTTATAGTCCAAGTTTTGATCTCTTACATTTTTATCTAGCATATTTACGCTAACGCCTATTAATTTCCAAATTTTATCTTTTAAGCCAAGTCTGTATTTGTGGATATAGCTCCACTCAAATCTACCGCCACCGCCACTATGGTTTATTGTGATCACTCTATTTTTTATCTCCAAACCTTCAAAAGGATCTCCCATGGCACCACCATCATCAGACTTCATTATTACATTACTAAATTCTTGCCATTTGATCCATTTATTTTCACTATCTCTTTTAAAAATTTGCAAAACTCTATGCAAGTCACTATCTTGCCAAACCACTACTCTTTCGTCCTTGCTATCACCGTCTAGATCCCCAAAAGCTTCTGAAATTTCAGAAGCAAATAAAAAAGTGCTTAGTAAAACTACTATATAAAATATTTTCATTTAGATGCCTTAAATTGATTATAATATTTCTTAACATTGTTTGCGTATTCTGGGTTTTTCTCTTTCCATTTAGAGCCATTATATAGTGTCGCTATTCCTTCCCAATTCTTGTTCTTCAATGCATCAACCATACCATTCGTTTTTTTAAGATATAAAACAAAATACTTGAATTGTTGCAATTCACACATATTCATAGCTTTTTCTAACTCCCTAGGTGATGAATATAAATTAGCATAGTGAAATCCCATAACTTGAAATTTTCCCCATGAACATGATTGCACAGCACAATCATAATCTATACTTTTTGCGGTTTTTAGTTTATCGTACGATGTCATATCATTATAACCACCACTATTTTTATTTACGATACTTGGATGTTTTATAGACAGCGCATCTACACTGGCTTTAGTATTACCTTTTTTAATAAGAAGGCTATACATTTTGTGCCTTTCAAATAAAATAGTGGCTTGTTTTACTGCTTGAAACGATGAACCCTTAGACTCTTGTTTTGCTATTGCCATTAATACTTCTTTTTCAATACCTAGTTCTTTGGCAGCTATTTCGTAGTCATTATCGTTTATATTACAACCATTTCCACCACAGCTCTTTTTAACTAAGCCTTGGCTTAAACAAAAACAAACATTATCTTCAATTACTTCAATACTAACTGATTCTCCATCTTGTAGTTTAACTTTTTGTTTTATTTCATTAAATTTAGAGATAAATTTGCTTTTATTTTCATTATTTATTAAATTTATTCCATCTTTATTGCCCAATATTGCACTTTTGATCTTATTGTCAGATGCATAAATTTCAAAAAGTACCCTACTAGACTTACCATTATTACTTATTACTTGATAAGCAGGATCTTTGAGCTTATGATCTCTAAAAATACCTATGCTTTGACTGTTTATGCTTGAGCTTATAAAATATTTTCCACCAAAATTAGTTGAGCCTTTTACCTCATTAATCTCGCAAGCAAATTTATTTGATAAGCTCGCATCAAAGCCTAAATTTTTGTCAGTATGATCAAATTCATATATATAAAGTTTGTTGTTTTCATATTTGAGCTTCATAGGTACTTTAAAATCAACCCTTCCATGAGTTTTACCATATCTCGTTGTATATCTTGGTGCTTTTAGATATGCAAAAAATACTAATGTACTATCACCTTCTTTTAGCTTATCCAGTAGCTTTTGATCTTTTATATCAGTTTGTGGAGTGAAGCTTATCTCTTTTCCTTTAAATTTCTCTCCCTCCAGCTTTATGTCATTTGCTACAAAATTTGACTTTACTTCTTTGTTATACTCGCCTTGCTTGATAATTTTATAAGACCAATTCACCTCTTTATAATTATCATCACCATTATTTGGCTTATAGACAGCTTTTAAATTTATAGTGTCTTGTATGGTTGTTTGATCTATGTTTTGTATATCTACGACTACGCCGGTTATATTATTTGCCACCTCAATAAGTGAAGTTTTTAGATCATATGTGATACTACCTTCTGCTTTTTTCTTTGCCTCAAGTGATATAACGCCATTATCACTCATGCTATGGATATCGCTAGTTGAGTAGTCTTTACTTAGGTCACGGTAAGCTAATATAAATTTAGTTGTTCTTTTAAAGACACTTTGGTCTTTGTCAAGGATGAGATTTATATTAAATTTAGCCGTGTATGAGTTTTTATCTGCTTCATCATTATCATTTTTCTCAAGTGAGCATGAGCGATATACCCTTTTGTCTTCGCAGTTATGCAAATAAATTTCTTTGATATCACTGCTATTTAAATTTTCATCAGTGATTATTAGATTTTTTACTATGAGATTACAATTTCCACTATTTGTAGTTGGTTTGCTCTCTTCTTTATCTGCTAGTTTTAGCCTTACATCAAACATGGCTGAGGATTTATCGCTTCTTAGGCTAAAGCCATTTTCTTTGGCAAAATTTAGTAGATTAAAGTTTAGATTATTAAAGAAATTTAAAGTTACTTTGGAGCCATCATAAGAGTATTTTTTATCTTGTGAGATAAATTTATTGTTGCTGTCTTTGTAAAGCGTGACATCTCCGCTTGTCGCTGAATCTACAAATTTTATATCTTCTTCTTTGCTGTTTGCTTCGTATGGGTTAAATTTATAGTTAGTTAGTATAAGCTTACTTTCATCTTTACTTCCTTGTGGATTTAAATTTACGCAGTCTAGGTATGTCTTATCTGCCAAGATGATGGTAAGTTTTGTATTTTTAGGCTGATATGGCGCTATGATCTGCGCTGAATGATAGGGGCATATCAGTAAAATTTCTTCTTTATTGCCCGCTTTAAACTCAGAATTTTCTTCTCGCTTTTTTAACGCTTTGTTTATCTTTGAGATGTTGTTAGTTCCATCAGAGCTTATGCTAACTACGTATATGTTTTTAAGAGAGAAAATAGTACTAATGGCTTCTTTTATAAAAGAGTGGAGTTTTTCTGAAAAAGGAGATAGCGAAGTTTCAGCATCTATGCCATTTTCACTAGCGTAGGCACTAAAAATTTCATAAAGAGTTTGCTTGTCTTCTATAAGTTCTTGTTTGTCATTGTTGTATTTTAAAGCTTTATTGTACTCAGAAGACATAGGCGTATTTAAAACTGCAAAAAAGTCGCATATCTCTTTAAAGCTTAGCTCAGAAATTTCTTTTTCTTTTACGCTATTTTTTATCGTTTCATAATGGTTATACTCTGCTTCATTGCTTGTATAATATAGCGGCTGATGAGTTGGGGTGGTTACCATTTCACCATTTCTATTTATAGGTACTTTTGCATAAGGCACCTTTTGCAGTTGCCCTCCGACCATAGCCTGAAAATCTTTTTTATAAGTATAAGTATAGGAATTTTCTTTGTCATATAGCTTCATTGATTTTAGAGCATTTTTTAAATGAGAGCCAAGATGATTGCCTGATAAAGTTAATGCATAGTTTATGCCCGTACCAAAATATGGTATAAAAGATACAATACAATAGCCAATAAAATCTCCAACTATTCCAACCACCTGTTCATCCCAAGTGTCACCCTTGGCAGTATCGACTATAATTCCTCCAGAGGTAGATTGCATAAAAATAAGACCTTTAGCGCTACTTATATTTTTCAAAGGAGAAACCGATGTTGCAATATCACCAGCCACAGTTAGTAAATTTTTGGCTGTTTCAAGATTATTTAAGAATTTATCTTTTTTCGCTTGATTTAGATTGTCCAAATTATTCTCCTATTTTAATATTCTCGTAATTATGACCTAACTCTTTATAGAATTCTAACTCATCTATATCTATTTTAAACTTGCTTAGAAAGTACTTTTTTATTAATGCTCTCTCAAATCTTGAAGTAGCGAGTATATTTAAAACTTTATCTTCTTGAAATATAATTACTGCATCATCGCTTTTATAGTAAGAGCCCTTGGTTTTTACCAAATAAAATAGCCATTTTACAAATTTAAAAATTTGAAGCACTGATATTAAGGCAATAGGCAAAAGCCACTTTCTTAGTTTCTCTTGAGCGCCTTTATACTTTTGAGATTTATGATAATAGTCGTCATAAGTCTTATAAATTTCAAATTTTTCACATAAATTTATATTCTCTATTAAATGGCCATCTTGCAGAAATTCTATCTTTTCATTAGTTAATTTTAATATTCGTTTACGTCCATAAAAAAGGTATGGACGAATGTAAATAAAAAATATATGCGACACCATTAAGCATATCAAAAAAGTTGCGCCTTTAAATACCCCAAATGCTAACAATATAGCTACTAATGGGATATGCAATAAAAACATAAATATTGAATTGTAATCTTTTATAATTATCGGTCTTTTATCATAATCTCTCAAAATTGCTCCTTATTAAATTTAATTACTGTGAGATAAAATTCCACTCATATATTGGCTTTTAATTTTATGTATTTCTATTTTTTCTAAACCATGATCTGTTTTTTTGCATACTTGAAGCATGTCTATATCTATTTTGAATTTATCCAAGAAATATTTTTTAACCAAAGCTCTCTCATATCTTGAAGTGGCAAGTATATTTAAAACCTTATCGTCTTGAAAAAGAATAATGCAGTCATAAAA
>NZ_JAAKZB010000017.1:0-48169 GCF_015229965.1 Campylobacter concisus | reverse complement strand
TTTGTATACAGGGAGTCGAGCATAATTAAACTAAATTCTGCAATTTTATTATCGGCAAATCTTTTTGTAAAGAAACTAAAAATACCTGTTTTATATTTTTCTAATGCCTTTGATACGACTTTATTCTTTTTGTAATAAAATTTTAAGCTTATCTCTTGCTTTATTTCTTGGATACTTTCCTTGCCAAATAAAGAGACATAAACAGAATTTTCCTTAAATTTTTCATTAGAAAAATTTTTCCAAAAAGTTGTTTTTCCTACGCCCCATTCACCATCCAAAACAATACATGTGCCAACTTTGCGTTTTAGTATTTCTTCTAGTCTTTTTTCAATATCTACTTTTGAGCTATTCATAGTAAACCTTTGTAGATTTTATTTTTAAAAATTCCAATAGAAATTTAACATAACCGGCTAAAAAACTATCTTAGAAAAATGTTTATGTTTTTATTTTTAGTGTAGTGAAAATTTGCAAATATTATTTTTTGAAATTTTCTATAAGGTCTTTAAAAACTTCATAAAGTTTATTTACTTCGAGGGTGCTCACTCGCTCATTTTTGGCGTGTATGCGATCGTTTATTACACCAAATTCTATCGCATCTACGCCAAACTCAGCAAAGTGCCTAGCATCGCTCGTGCCGCCTTTTGTGTTTAAAAGTGGCGTAACGCCGGTGATCTTTGTGACAGATGCCATTAAATTTCTTACGATCTTGCTATCTTTGTTCGTTAAAAATCTCTTCGAGCTTTGCTTTATACTAAGCTCGTAACTAAGCCCATCTAAAACGCTTCTAAGATAGCTCTCAACGTCATTTGCGTCAGTTAAATTTGAGTTTCTAACGTTAAACATTATGCTAAGCTCGCTTGGCGTAACGTTGCAAACCTGCATGCCACCACGAATGTCCGTCACCACGATCTTGCTTGGGCTAAAAAACTCGCTCCCTCCGTCCATATCATGATCAGCTATCTTGCTTAAAAGTGGAGCTATTAAATTTACTGGATTTACGCATTTTTCTGGGTATGCCACGTGGCCTTGAACGCCCTTTATCACGATCTTGCCATTTATCGAGCCGCGTCTGCCAACCTTTATGCTATCGCCAAATTTCTTATCGCAAGTTGGCTCAGCTACGACGCAAAATTTAGGCAGATCCCCTATCTCACGCAGATATTCAAGTGCTAAAGGTGTGCCATAAGTGCCATCGCCCTCTTCATCGCTTGTTAAGATGAGGCTTAGTTTGCCATCAAATTTAGCCTCTTTAGTAGCACAAACAAAGGCAGCCACGCCACTTTTCATATCCTGCGCGCCTCTTGCGTAGATGTAGCCATCTTTTTCTAGTGGGATAAATGGCTCACTATCCCAACCATCACCTGGCGGCACGACATCGACGTGTCCTGCGAAGGCTAAGTGCTCGCCGTCTCCATAAATTTTAGAAAGTATGAGATTTTTAGTGCCATTTTTTTCTATAAATTTCGCCTCAAAATCAGGCATAAATTTAGCGATAAACTCCAAACTCCCAGCATCATCTGGCGTGATAGAGCGAAAGCTTAAAAGCTCTTTTAAAAAGCTAACTACCACTAAAACGCCTTTTTAGAAGGAATTCCCAAGTAAAATCCCTGGAATTCGTCGATGCCCATCTCCTTACAGACGTTAAAGATTTCTTTAGAATGAACATACTCTGCGATCGTTTTTATGCCAAGATCCTTTGCAAATGCCACGATCGCGCTAGCGATGGCGTATGAGTCTTTATTGATATCGATGTCTTTGATGATAGAGCCATCGATCTTCACGTAGTCTGGCTTGATCTTTATGATATAAGAGAAATTTGAGTAGCCAGAGCCAAAGTCATCTATCGCTATCATAGCGCCCATGCTCTTTGCTCGCTCGATAAAGACTGAGACGCGCTCAGCACTCTTTAGCTCCTCGTCTTCAACTATCTCAAAGACTATCCTGCCAGCGACATTGTGCTTGTTTAGTAAATTTAAAACAAGTGCGCTAACGTCGCCATCTATCATATCTCGGCTGCTTAAATTTATAGAAAGAACCAAATTTGGATCTTCAATGAGGTGCTCAAAGCACTTTTTGATGAGCTGTTTTTCAAGGTCTGCATAACGCTTGATACGCTTTGAGATATCTAAAAATACACTTGGCGAGATGACGTCGTCGCGGTCTAAAATTCTTATCAAGCATTCATATTTTATAGGGATCTTTTTCTCGTCAAATATCGGCTGAAAATACGGCACAATGTTATCATTTATCGTAGCGTTTTGGATCAGCTTTGAGCGCTCGATCTGATTTGCGTATTCATCTTTTTGACTTAGTCCTTTAAAGTAGCAAACATAGTCTTTATCAAGAGTTTTGGCTGATTTTAGCGCGATGGTTGCCTTTCTTAAGGTCTGGTCGCTATCAAGCGCAAAGCCTATGGTGTTGTGAATTTCTATATCATCGACCTCTACGCCATTTTCATCTTTTATGCTAAGCATCCTGCCTTTAAAGATATCTAGTAAATTTTCAGCAAGCTCTTCGTATCTGTCGATAAAGTCGTTATTATCTTCAACCAAAGCAAATCTGTCCGCCTCGATACAATAAGCCTTCATATTCTCATTTTTTGCAAATTCTTTGATGAGATTTGCCATCTGTTTTAGTATCTGGTCACACACGTATTTGCCGTAGTAGTCGTTCATCTTGCCAAAATCATCAATATCCATAAGTATCACTTTTGGATATTTATACTCGCTCACATCTTTTAAAAGCGCAGCCTTGTTAAAAAGCCCAGTCATCGGATCGATATATAGCCTCTCTTTTAGTTCAGCGATCTTAATAGTGCTCTCTTCTTTTACTTTTAGATAGTCAAATTTGATGTTTAGATACTTAAATACAAACCAAAGACAGACCGCAAGCCCTAAAAATAGACCGATCGAGCTTAAGATCAAAGTAAGAGCCATGTTTTTTATCAGCCACTGAAAATAAAATTCATCGCTAGTGCCAGTTATCCTTTGATCTATATGCGCTTTAAAGCCCAAAATATAATCATTTACGGCGACAAACATACATACTTTGGCACTATTTTCTGGCAAAATTTCAGCCCAAAAATAATCCTTTTGAAAATCATGCGAGTAGATGTCGCCACAGCTCTTGTCTTCGTAGTCTTTATTTACGAGGCTTTTGTCTGACGATGCCTCTATCTTAAAGCCATTTTTACCATTTTCTTTTAGTAAAAAGACATCACCAACAGCGTTATCGGCTATGTAATTTTGAAAATCTAAGACACTAAATTTACTTATATTTTTAAAGTAATTCACATATTGATCTGTTAGATACTCAGTCTTTTTTTTGAGGCCAAAGTTGTTTGTAGAGAGCGCGTTATTGTATTTATATGAATAGATAGTTAAATTTTCAATTACAAAGAAAGCAAAAAGCAAAACCACGACCAAAGTGACGGTTTTAACCATACTAAAGTGTTTTTTTTGCGATTCGTCACCTGGCATAAAGTTTAAACTTCCTTTCTTAAATTTTTCTAATGGATTATATCTAAGCTAAATAAAAAATTTCTTTCATTTTTTAATTAAAAATTTAGCTCAAAGTTTAACAATCTTTGCGCCATATCCGCCTTGATTTGCCGGTGCATCATGAAATTCTTTCACGCTTGGATGCTCTTTTAAGAAATTTTTAACAGCAAAGGCAAGTTTGCCAGTGCCGATGCCGTGAAATACGCTAACCTCATCAAATCCCATAACAAGACTATCTGAGATAAATTTATCAAGCTTTGCTATCGCCTCATCAGCTCTCATACCGTGCAGATCAAGCGAGAGCGAGGCTGTTTTTGGCTTATCGACATTTAGACTAACGCTGCTTTTTTTAGGCAAGACTACTTCGTTGCCATTTTTTCTTAAAAGCTCGAGTGGCACGCGCAAATTTATGCCATTTGACTCGATCATAGCGTCATTTTTAGAGATGCTTAAAACCGTGCCTTTTATATTTTCATACTTCACTCTATCGCCTACTTTTAGGCTCTCACGCTCAGTTTTTTTAGGCTTAACGATGGCAGCTTTTTTCTCATTTGCCACGTTTAGCGCCCTTTGTTTATCTTTTATATCTTTGAAATTTATAACAGCTTTTGCCGCATTTATCGCTTCATAATACTCTTTTTCAAGGCGCGAAATAGTCGCATTTAGCTTGATCTCATTTTTCTCTTTTAGCTCTTTTTGTTCCTCAAGCAAGCGCTCCAGCCGCTCCTCTTTTGCCGTGACCTCTTTTATGCCATCATCAAGCTTAGTTTGTAAATTTAGCGTCTTTGTAATGATCTCGTTTAAATTCTCTTTATCCTCGCCATAAATTTTCTTTGCCTGCGCCACTAAATTTTGAGATATGCCGTATCTTGCCGCCGTTTCAAAGGCGTAAGACTTGCCGATCGTGCCCTTTAAAAACTCAAATTTAGGCCTTTGAGCCGCCTCGTCGTAAAGTGCCGCCACTAGCTCAACCTCTGGATTTTTAGCTAGCAACATCGCAAGGCGCTTGTGGTGGGTCGTGATGATCATTTTGATATCTTGAGTGATGAGACGCTCTATCATGACGCCATACAAGCTTGCAGCCTCTTCAAAATCGGTGCCAAGCTCGATCTCGTCAATACCGATGATGATCGATTTTTTAGTAAAAAGCCTTGCAAAATGCACCATCCTGCCTGCAAAGGTCGAGATGTCGTTTTTCACGCTTTGCGGGTCTTCTATGATCGCGTCAAATTCTTTAAAAGAGCCGATCGTTGAGCGGTTTGCGTCGATACGCATAGGCAGCAGATACTTTGCAAGTAGCGTGGCTGAGATGATTGATTTTAAAAGCATCGACTTACCGCCAGCATTTACGCCAGTTATTAAAAGCACCTTTTTACTAAAATCTACGCTCACGCTCTTTGGGTTTTTAAGCGCTGGATGGGCAAATTTCTCAAGTTTGATAACGTGTGAGCTATTTGGTAAAACAAACTCATAGTCACGCGATCTAGCCAAATTTACACGAGCTTGATATGCGTCAAACTGATCAAAAGCGTTATTTATAAATTTCAAAAAAAGCAGGCTCTTGCTCATCTGCAGGCTAAATTTCTTGCAGTGCTCAAAAATGATCTCCTCTTTTCTATCAAGTAGCTCGCTTTGCTCCTTTTTTAGGCGCTCGGTACTTGCAGGTGCGACGTAGAAGTAGCCGCCTGAGCTTCTAGCGATCACTGTGCCTTTTAGAGCATGATTAAAGCCGCCACGCACCAAAAGTGCCTCTTGTGAGTTGATGTAGTGCGTCTGGGTATCGACTAGATAGGGCGTGATGTGCTTTGAGTAGATGAGCTTTTTAAGCTCAGCGTCGATCTGGCGCTTTTTCTCGCTAAATGCCTGCTTTATCGCCTGAAATCTCTCATCCACGCTGTCGCTAAACTCGCCGTTTTCATCAAAGCTGTTTGCCATCTGACTCATCGCTTCAGGGATTTCGACCTTTGCGATCCACTCGCCAAGCCTGCCTTCAAATTTTTGCTTTTTTAGATATGAAAAATACTTAATGATCTTTGCAAACTCGTAAATTTCACTGATGTGAAGCACTGCTTGCTTGCTAAGCCTCATAAGTGCGTCATCAAGCTCTTTTATCTCGTCAGGTGCCTTAAAATCATACTTTGAAAGCTCGCTAATGTTTTCAAAGTGGATTTTGCTGTCGCCTTGTAAAAATAGCGGTTTTTGCCTTGCTAAAAATGAGTTAAATTTATCCAGATACTCGCCTAGATCGAGCTTTAAAAATATCTCTTCAGTCATTGCTCACAACTTTTTATAGGCACGATGACGCCTGAGAGATCACTAAATTCTCTTTTAGCTAAAAATGACGCCGTGCCAAATTCGTAGTTAAATTTCTCAGCGCTCACGTTGTATTCGCCACATTTTAGTGTTTTGCCCTGCTTAAAATCGCTAACTAGCTTTGAGATAGCGTCCTCGTTTTTTGATAAATTCTCTTCGTAAAAATAGACGCAACCAAGGATCGCTACAAGCACCGCGCTAACGAGCGCTTTAACGCCTTTGCTGATCTTTTCATCTTTTATCGCCCAGATCGCTCCAAAAAGCAGCATCACGCCAGCGATTATTATCAAATTTCTTACCATTTCACGCCTTTATACTTTGCGATGAGCTCTTTGTAAAGCTCAGCATGAGGCTTGATCTTTTCTAAAATTTCAGCCCTAACCTCGCTGATATCTTGCTTTTCAACCAGCAAGCAAACGGCAAGATACGGGGCATTTGGCAGCATCTCTTTTATCTGAGCGCTATTTAGCTTTTGTGACCTTGCAAGCGCGATCAAGATATCTTTTTTACCTAAATTTATAAGGCTTGAAATTTCTTCTTCACTTAGCTCTTTTTCTTTTATCTCTTTTAAAATTTCATTTTCATCTTGAGGCTTGAAACTACTTAGATCCATTAATATCCGCCTCTTAGCTGCACGCTGATATCGCCCGCTCCAAAGCCAACTACGATGCCGTCACTTAGGCGGTTTTTCACGCCAAATTCATCTGTAAATTCTATCCCCTCTTCAACCCTCTCGACCTTGTCTGTAAAGATCGGGTTATACTCGCTAAATTCGCTCTTCATATCAACTTCGATCGGATTTTCTCCGGCTGCATAAACTGGCAAGATGACAAGCTCATCAACGCCCTTAAAGCACTCTTTAAAGCCAGGTAAATTTGTGCTAAGCCTTGTGTAGCGGTGTGGTTGAAATATCGCTGTGACGCTCTTTATGCCTAAAATTTTGGCGTATTCAAAGACTGATTTTAGCGTCGCTTTTATCTCGGTTGGATGGTGCGCGTAGTCGTCTATTAGGACGAAATTTTTGTTTGCGCAAAGTATGTCAAAACGCTTTTTGATGCCTTTAAAATTTAGTAAATTTTCTCTGATGTCTTTAAGCGGCGTCTCGTGCATCGCAGCAAGGATAGCCAAAGATGCGTCTATGGCGATGTGCTCGCCCATGCCAAAGGCTTCAAATTTGCCTAAATTTTTAAGGTTAAAGCTGGTGTATGGCTGATAGTCTCTTACCACCATTGTTAGCTCCGTGATATCAGTGCTTGGATAAAGCCTGATCGCATCAAGCTTAAGCGTGCTCAAAAACTCATCCTCAGCGTTTATCACTCTAACCTTTGCGCGCTCCAAAAAGCCCTTGTATGCTGCGTAAAATTTAGCTAGATCGTAGTCGTAGTGCTCCATGTGCTCTGGCTCTGCGTTTGTGACGATGGCTAGATATGGGTTTGAGTTTAGAAAGCTTGAGTCACTCTCATCAGCCTCAAATACGACGTTGTCGCTTTTGGCGTAGCGCATATTTGAGCCAAACTGCTTTGAGATGGCGCCGATGATGACTGAGCCCTCAATGAGGCTTGCTAGCATCGCTGAAGTCGTACTTTTGCCGTGCGCGCCAGCTACTGCAAAAACGCACTTATCTTCAAGCACGTAAGGCAAAATTTCTTTTCTTGAAAAGCACTTTATGCCCTTTCTTCTAGCCTCCACTAGCTCGATGTTGTCCTCTTTTATCGCAGCTGAATAGACCACAAAGTCTTGGTCTTTTATCGCCTCTTTGCAGTGCGGCGTGATGACCTCGATGCCTTCATCTTTTAGCTCAAGCGTCGTCTTGCTCTCTTTGATGTCGCTGCCACTTATCTTGTGGCCTTTTTCGTGTAAAAATCTAGCGATGGCTGAGATGCCGATGCCGCCGATACCTATAAAATGGACTTTTTTGATCCCGTTGTTTAGCTCTTGCAAATTTTATCCTTAAGTTTTTCGTGATTTTAACAAAAACTACTAAATTTAAGGCTGAAAATGGCTTTTATTTGCTTAAGCTAAAGCTTTCATCTATCAGATCAAAAACGGCTTTTTGTGAGATTTTGGAGTTTAAATTTACGCTTATCCAGTGCTTTTTATTCATGTGATATGCTTTAAAAATTTGCCTCTCATCAACTAGCACCATGGCTAGATCTGGGCTACATTTTAGATTTAAAACCTCGATCATTTCGTCACTTTTAAGGCCAAGCTTGCTAGCGCTTAGCTGCATAAGTAGCGCAAACCACTTCTTGTTTTTCTTGTGACGAAATACACTAAATTTTGGATATTTTGGGAAAATTTGCTCACCTAAAATGTCAAATTTCTCTTTTATATATCTCTCAACTTCACTTCGTTTCAAATTTCACTCCAAAATAAAATTATCATTTTATTCAAAAGGGAGACAAGGGGACTTGAATTACGGTCTGCTTGCAGTTGCGAGCCCGCGAAGCAAAGCCGTCCCCTTATCCCCCTTTTAAAATTCACCAATCCCCTCGCACGTTAGAGTTTGCTGTGCTTCGCACAGGTTTAGTGATTTGTAAATTTTAAAATTTCATGAGCGAGCAATTTCGGCTCTAAATTTTGAGCTAAGCTGTAAGCGAAGCCAAAATTTAGTAGTCAATTCTTGTGAGCGAATGAAAGTTTTTAAATTTACTAATAAAAAACAAAATTTTAAACTCTGTACCGATGATATGGAGGCTAGCATTGCCTGCCTAAGCCAATGACAAAACAAACTGCCTCCAAATTTAGCACGAGTAAATTTAGATATTCTCCCCAGCTATCATGCCAAATGTCAAGCAGTCAAGTATCGCGCAGCTACCAAGTCTGCTAGCTCCGTGCGTGCCACCAGTGACCTCGCCAGCAGCGTAAAGTCCCTTGATCGGCTCATCGTCTATGTTTAGCACCTGTGCTTTGGTGTTGATCTTTACGCCGCCCATTGTGTGGTGAAGCTTTGGAGCGCCACGCATAGCGTAAAATGGAGCTTGTGAGATGGTGATGCCATCAGTTAGCTTGATTGGCTTATCAAAATCCTCATCCTTGCCATTTTTAACAAATTCGTTGTATCTCTCAACCGTTTTTTCTAGCTCGCCAGCTGGCATTTTGTAGTATTTAGCAAGGTCCGCTAGCGTGTCAAATTTCATTATGACGCCGTTTTTCATAGGATTTGCAAGGTCGCTCTCGACTAGCTTTGCAGCAGCTACTGAGTCGCATAAATTTATAGGATAGCTGTCGTTTTTAGCGTCAATGATCCTAAACATAGCATCAGCCCTTATCTTGCGGTCAGCAAGCTCGTTCATATAGCGTTTGCCGGTCTTTGGATCGACTGAGATGCCGTATCTAAAGGCAGCTTGCGAGGCAAATTTACTTGTGATGCCGTTGCCTTTTTCGTCAGGGCATTTATATGGAATGTATTGTATCCAGCCGATTTGAACAGGCAAAGCGCCTATTTTTAGGGCTGAGATCAAAGCACCTGCAGTTGCGCCTGGGTGGTTTGTGGTGTCAAATTCAGGCACAGCGCGTGGGTCTTGAAGCTTTCTAAAAAATTTATCACTACAAAAGCCGCCGCTTGCTAGCACTACGCCCTTTTTAGCCTTTATAAATTTACGCTCGCCGCTTTTGTTCTCTTTGTCATCGCTAAATAGATTTTTATCAAATTTATAGTCATTTCGCACCGCAACGCCTACTATTGCGCCATTTTCATCAGTCACAAACTCATCAAATTTGCACCTTGTTCTTAGCTCGCAGCCTTGTAAATTTTTAAATGTCTCAGCTAGAGGCTGAACTATGCCAGAGCCGCTTGTGTTTTCGGTGTAGTAAGTCCTTGGCACGCTGTGTCCGCCCTCAAGAAGTAGCTTATCTAGGTATTTTGCGCCGTGTTTTACGGTGAAGTTAAAAGTATCGACCGCTCTATCAGCAAGGATGCCAAGAAGCTCCACGTGGTTTAGCCCAAGGCCAGCTTTGACGCAGTCTGAGATGAAAAGCTCTTTTGAGTCTTTGACTCCATTTTTCTTTTGAAGTTCGCTGTTTGGCACGGCAAAAATTCCGCCATTTATCACAGAGTTGCCGCCAACTCGCCCCATTTTCTCTATGACAAGAACCTTGTTGCCTCGCTCATTTGCCTTGATGCCAGCTGCAAGACCAGCAAAACCGCTACCGATGATAACGACATCCCACTCCTCGTCAAATTTGACATCTTTATCTCTAAAGACTGGCATATCGCTCGCATAAACTCCGCTTGCAGCAAGAGCCGAAACAGCACCAAATTTTATGAAATCACGTCTAGAAACTTTACTCATAGCGTCTCCTTTTTAGTATTACGCCAAAGCCTGTAAATTTTAAATTTACACCTTAGTTTAAACCCTTTGTGATTACTAAAATTATAGAATTATTTATGATAAAGATTACTTAAAATTATTTATTTTGTATTAAGATTACAGTAGTGGCGAGTTTATATTTTACCCTTGCAAAAGCACTCATTTTCGTGATCATCGATGACGCCAACGCCTTGCAAAAATGAGTAGATGATCACAGCACCTACAAATTTAAAGCCACGCTTTTTCATATCTTTTGAGATGCGCTCTGAGAGCTCACTACTTGCTGGCATGTCCTTAGCGCTTTTTATGTCATTTATGACGCGCTTGCCATTTGTAAATTTATAGATGTAGCTATAAAACGAGCCAAACTCGGCGCAAAGCTCTAAAAAAGCCTTGGCATTTTTTGGCAAAGAGTAAATTTTAAGGCGGTTTTTGATCGCTCTATCATCGCTTAAAAGGCTTTGAAGCTTTGCCTCATCGTAGCTAGCGATCTTGTTTGCGTCAAAGCCGTCTAAAATTTGAGCAAGCCCAGCTCTTTTTCGTAGCACATAGTCCCAGCTAAGGCCTGCTTGAAAGCCCTCTAAAATGAGCATTTCAAAGAATTTCTTATCATCTTTGACCGCCCTGCCCCACTCATAGTCGTGATAGCTCCTGCTAAACTCGCTCTTTTTGGCCCAGACGCAGCGCTTCATCTTTTAAATTTAGCCTCTATCTGCATAAAGCCCCAAGTGCTTCTAGCCTCGCTAAGCTCCTTTTTGCTAAGCTCATCGATCATCATCTCTTCATTTTTGCCAAGCCTGTTCTTAACCTCGCCAAATGGGCTAATGAGCATCGAGTCGCCGTAAAAACTCCACTGCTCATCCTCGCTCTTGTGGCTTCCCACGCGATTTACACGAAGCACATAAACGTTGTTAGTAAAGGCTCTAACCTTTAAAAGCTCCTCCCAGCGCGCCTGCGAAAAAAATGTGCAAGCCGTTGGCACAAGCACGATATCGACCTTTTTAGCGCTCATATATGCCCAGCAAATGTCAAAGTGCGCCTCGTAACCAAACATGACGCCAACCTTAAATTTATCGTATGTAAAGATGGGTAAATTTAGCTCTTCGCTTGCGTTGCTAAAAAACTTCGCCTCGTTCCAATGCGCGTAAGGCATGAGAATTTGCTGATCGTATAGCTTTACTTGCGTTTGGCTAAATTTGGCTAGGCTTTTAAATATCTCCTTGCCTTTTAAATTTATGATAGGTGCGATGATGTTTAGATCATACTTTTTTGCCATCGCAAAGAGCGCCTCTTTTTTGCGCTCGCTCTGCTCTTTTATGAGGCTTTTTGGCATACTGGCAAGCTCTTTAAAGAAGCTATTTAGCACGTATTCGCCAAGGACAACCAGCCTTGCGTTTTCATCCGCGCAAATTTTAAGGTAATAATCAAGCCTCGCCTCGCTTAAAGGCTGCGTTGGAAGCTGAAGGGCGCAAATTTTACTCATCATCCACCTGCTTTATGCTAAGTTTTGCGTTTTCTAAAATTTCTCTTGCCTCGTTTAAGAGCTTTTTGCCCTGCTCGTGCAGCTTTATGCTGTTTTCTAAGCTCACATCATCTTTATTTAGATCGTTTAAAATTTTATCAGCAAGGGCTAATTTTTCTTCAAAACTTTGCTCTTTTTGCTCCATTTTCTATCCTTTTAATATATTTTTTATATATCCATCAAATTTTTCTATCTCGACCAAAAAGGCGTCATGGCCGTAGTTGCTATCTATCTCTACAAAATTTGTCTTTGCTTCTCGCCCCATCTCGCAAAGTGCGTCGTAAATTTCTCTCATGCAGCTTGGCGGAAAGAGTAGATCGCCTTTGAAAGCGATTAGATGCAGATTTGCTTTGATCGGCGCAAGGGCGTCTTTTAGGCTATCGTAGTGCCTTGTGCAGTCAAAGATATTCATCATCTTTACGATATATAGGTAGCTTAGCGGGTCAAACCTCTTTGGGAAGTTGTAGCCGTTATACTCCATGTAGCGATCTACCTGAAAATGTCCAAAAAGATCGTAAAGGCCGTCAGTTTCGACGTAGCTCCGTCCAAATTTTTTATCCATGCTATCAGGGCTTAAGAAGCTGATGTGCCCTGCCATCCTGCCGTAAGCCATGCCTTTTAGCCCGTTTTTTCTTATAAATTCTGTGTCGTATTCGCCGTTTTTAAAATTTTCATCGTTTAAAATAGCTTCGATGGCGATTTTATTAAACGCTATCGCCCAAGGTTTGGTTTGGTAGGTGCTTGCAAGCATGACGATATCTTGTGCAAACTCTGGAAACTCGATAGCGTAGCAAAGTGCCTGCATACCGCCAAGACTGCCGCCTATCACAGCTCTTGCCCTTGTGATGCCAAGCTCGCTAAATAGCCTCATCTGCGCCTTTACCACGTCACTTATGGCAAGGACTGGAAAATTTAGCCTATACTCTTTGCCGCTACTTCTATCCACGCTTAGCGGCGAGGTCGAGCCAAAGCACGAGCCTAAGATATTTACGCAAATAACGTAAAATTTATCCGTATCGACCGCTTTTTTGCTGCCTATTAGCCCGTCCCACCAGCCAGCTTTCTCATCGCCTGCGTATGTGCCAGCAGCGTGGTGTGAGCCAGTTAGGGCGTGACAGATCACGATAACGTTGCTTTTATCAGCATTTAGCGTGCCGTAAGTCTCGTAAATAAGCTTGAAATTTGATAGCATACGGCCACTCTCAAGATAGAGTGGCTCGTTAAATTTAATAGTTCTAGTTTGCAGGTCTAACACTAATTAACTTTGTAGTTTGGTGCCTCGTGAGTGATAACTACGTCATGGACGTGGCTCTCTTTTAGTCCTGCGCTTGTTATCTCGACAAATTCAGCTCTTTCTTGAAGAGTCGGGATATCTTTTGCACCAACATAGCCCATAGCGCTTCTTAGGCCGCCTATTAGCTGATGGATCACATCTTTTATGCTGCCAGCAAATGGCACACGGCCTTCGATGCCTTCAGGTACAAGCTTGTCTTGAGCGGTGCCCTCTTGGAAGTAGCGATCCGAGCTGCCCTTTGTCATAGCGCCTATTGAGCCCATGCCGCGATATACTTTGTACTGGCGACCTTGGAATGTTATAAGCTCGCCCGGGCTCTCCTCGCAACCTGCAAGTAAGCTACCAGCCATAACGCAAGCTGCACCTGCTGCAAGGGCTTTTGCCACGTCGCCTGAGTATTTTAGACCGCCGTCGGCGATAACTGGGATACCATATTTTGCTGCTTCGCTTGCGCAGTCGTCAATAGCTGAAATTTGAGGCACGCCAACGCCAGCAACGATCCTTGTAGTACAAATAGAACCTGGTCCGATGCCTACTTTTATGCCGTCCGCTCCTGCTTCTGCTAGGTCTTTTACGGCTGCTGGATTTGCAATATTGCCAGCTATGACATCGACATTAAAATTTGCTTTTACCTCTTTTAAAGTGTCGATGATACCCTTTGAGTGTCCGTGAGCTGAGTCGATGACGATGACATCTACACCAGCATCAACTAGCGCTTTAGCGCGGTCTATCTGACCCACGCCAATAGCCGCAGCGACGCGAAGTCTGCCGTAGCTATCTTTGTTTGCGTTTGGATACTCTTTGCGTTTTTTTAGATCTTTTATGGTGATAAGGCCGTCAAGTCTGCCGTCTTTATCGACGATAGGTAGCTTCTCAACTCTGTTTTGAGAGAAAATTTTCTCCGCATCATCAAGCGTGCAGCCCTTTGGTGCAGTGATAAGCGGTGCTTTTGTCATGCGGTCTTTTACCAAAGTGCTCATATTTGTCTCAAATCTCAAATCGCGGTTTGTTAAAATTCCTATTAGTTTGCGGTCTTTGTCGATGACTGGAACGCCTGAAATATGAAGATCTGACATAAGGCTTAGAGCTTCAGCTACGGTCGCTTCTGGATTTATAAAGATAGGATCGATGATGACGCCACTTTCGCTTTTTTTAACGCGTTTGACCTCTTTTGCTTGGCTTTCGACGTCCATATTTTTGTGGATGACGCCGATACCGCCGAGCCTTGCCATCATGATAGCAGTTCTATGCTCAGTCACCGTATCCATCGCAGCAGAGACGATCGGGATATTTAGCGTGACATTTTTGCTGATCCTGGTTTTTACATCAACTTGCTTTGGCAAAATTTCAGAGTATTGCGGCACAAGAAGCACATCCTCAAATGTTAAAGCTCTCTTTACTATCTTCATATTTTTATCCTTTTATTAAATTTTCTAGGCTCTTAGCACCATTTATCAAGGTCTGTTCGTCCCACGCTTTTGCGATGAGCTGGGCGCTCACGTTCAAATTTTGATCATCTTTGCCAACTGGCACAGAGATAGCTGGTAGGCCTGCTAAATTTACGCTGATCGTGTAGATGTCGCTTAGATAGGCTTGAAGCGGATCGCTGTGTGCTCCAAATTTATAAGCTGTGCTTGGGGCAACTGGCATGAAGATGAGATCATTTTCTTCTAAAATTTTCTCATACTGAGCTTTTATATGCGCTCTTGCTTTTTGCGCTTTGATGTAGTAAGCATCGTAGTATCCGCTACTTAGTACAAATGTACCAAGCAAAATTCTTCTTTTTACCTCTTCGCCAAAGCCTTCTGAGCGTGAATTTACATATAGTTCTTTTAAATTTCTAGCATCTGCGCGTCTGCCATATCTTACGCCATCGTAGCGGCTTAAATTTGCGCTTGCCTCTGCGGTTGCGATTATGTAGTAGGCTGCGACGTCATATTTTGAGTCTTCAAAATTTGTGTAAGTTACGCTGTGGCCGTGTGATTTTAGCTTTTCTATGGCTAAATTTAAAGCAGCTTTTGTCTGCTCGCTTGCGTTTTCGACGTAGTTTTTAACAACGCAAATTTTTAATTTTTTGTTGCCGTCTATCTTGTCGCTCACGCTCACAAACGGCACATCTGCGCTCGTGCTATCTTTTGGGTCATGTCCAGCGATCGCGTCATATAAAATGGCTGCGTCTTCTACGTTTTGCGCGATCGGCCCTATCTGATCAAGGCTGCTTGAGTATGCACCAAGGCCATATCTACTCACTCTGCCATAAGTTGGCTTAAGTCCCACACATCCGCAAAATGCCGCTGGCTGGCGGATCGAGCCACCAGTATCGCTACCAAGTGCTGCGACTGCAAGGCCAGCTGCGACTGCTGCTGCTGAGCCGCCGCTACTGCCGCCTGGAACGTGAGCGTGATTTAGTGGGTTTAGTGTTTTGCCGTAAAATGAGCTCTCAGTCGTGCTTCCCATCGCAAATTCGTCCATATTTGTGCGCCCAAATGGAGCTAAATTTTTACTAAGTAGCTTTTCGATGACAGTTGCGTTATAAGGTGCTACGTAGCCTTGTAAAATTTTTGAGGCACTTGTTACGTTCCAGCCTTTTACTTGGATGTTGTCTTTTATAGCGATAGGCACGCCCTCGCCTAGTTTTGCGATCTCTAAATTTGCTAGCTGCTCGACATAAGCGCCAAGCTCTTTTTCTTTTATGATCTTTGCCTCAAGCTCGGCTCTTAAATTTTTTATCTCTTCAGCTGAAAATTTTAAAGCTTCTTTTAAAGTTACCACTATTTTTATCCTTTAAATTTATTAACCAAAAATATGCCAAACAAGCTAACAACGACCACCGCAGCGATCGTTGCGACTATGATAGTTGCGCTTACTGGCTCACTTAGCACTTATGACCTCTTCACATCTTGGGCATAGCGCGTCTTCTTTGCTAGCGTTAAATTTCCAGCATCTTGGGCATTTGTGAAGGTTGCTTGCTATGATCTTAAATTTATCGCCCTCAAGCTCAAACCCGGCTAATGGCTCGCTATCATCATAAGCTTTAACGGAGCTTACCATGTAAAGATCAGCCACTTCGCGCTCGTCGTAGCTTGTGATGTTGTGGTTTGTGGTCTCTAGGCTTAGCTCTAGAGTTGATTTTATCTTTTTGTCCTTCTTAAGAACATCCACGATCTCGTTAAATTTCTCCCTGCTGGCAAAAAGCAGCTCATCTTCAAAGCTAAGGTCAAATTTGATTGGCTCATAGACTAGGTCAAACGCATCTTTTGCCTCGCCTTTGATGATATTTGGAGCGTAGTCCATCACCTCATCAACGGTGTAAGTAAGCGTTGGAGCGATGAGTGGCAAAAGTGCCTTTGTGATGATCGCCATCGCACTTTGAGCTGATCTTCTTCTTGGGGCGTCTTTTGCGTCGCAGTAAAGTCTATCTTTGCAAACGTCAAGATATACGCCACTAAGATCGGCTGAAAGGAAATTTAAAAGGATGTTAAAACCCTTTGAAAAGTCGTAGTTTTTAAAGCAAGCGCTCGCATCGTCAAAGACCTTTTTAGCGCGTGCTAGTATCCACTTATCAAGGATGTTAAACTCTGTATTTAAGCTCTCAAGGTCATTTACGTTTGCTAGTAAAAAGCGGATAGTGTTGCGGATTTTGCGGTACTGCTCGCTTATTTGTTTTAATATATCTTCGCTTATTTTTAGGTCACTTGAATAATCACTCATGCCAACCCAAAGGCGTAAAATTTCTACGCCATGAGTCTTAGCCACGTCTTGTGGAGCGATGACGTTACCCTTACTTTTACTCATCTTCTCGCCCTTAGCATCGACGGTAAAGCCGTGAGTTAGTATGCTCTCGTAAGGTGCGTGAGAATTTATAGCTGTGCTTACTAGAAGCGAGCTTTGAAACCAGCCGCGGTGCTGATCTGAGCCCTCTAGATACATGCTTGCAGGGTATTTGCCAGCGTCGTAGTTGTCGCTTTGTAAGACCGCATGCCATGTCGAGCCGCTATCAAACCAAACATCAAGGATGTCCATCACTTTTTCTAAATTTTCAGCCTTGTATTTTGTGCCCTTTGGTAAAAGCTCGTCTATACTTAGCGCCCACCACGCATCAGCGCCTTTTTCTTTAAAGATAGCCACGATGTGGTCTAAAATTTCACTATCAAATATAACTTCTTTTGTCGCTTTATCTCTGAAAAACGCGATCGGCACGCCCCAGTCACGCTGACGAGAGATA
Organism: Campylobacter concisus; assembly: GCF_015229965.1. Taxonomy (GTDB): domain Bacteria; phylum Campylobacterota; class Campylobacteria; order Campylobacterales; family Campylobacteraceae; genus Campylobacter_A; species Campylobacter_A concisus_BD. The sequence continues at coordinate 31,002 of NZ_JAAKZB010000017.1, read as the reverse complement.
CACCAGTCTGGGCGATTTTCTATCATCGAGCCTATTCTTTTTATGCCAACGCTTGGATAGAATTTAACCTTTTCAAGCTCTTTTAGTGCTGTTTGTCTAAGCGTTTTTCCACCTAGTTTAGCCTCGTCCATAGCAATAAACCACTGCTTTGTGGCTCTATAAATAACAGGCTTATGCGTTCTCCAGCAAAATGGATAAGAGTGTCTAAATTTAGAGACGCTAAGCAAGCTTTTGCCAAGTAGCTCTAAAATTTTCTCATTTGCTTTAAAGATGTGCATGCCGACAAACTCATCTACCACATCACTTTTAAATAGTCCGTGATGTTTTATGCTCTCATCGTAGCAGCCACCATCATCAACTGGCATCAAAATTTCGCTAAAACCATATTTCAAACATACGTAGTAGTCGTCCTCGCCGTGTCCTGGAGCTGTATGAACAAGTCCAGTACCCCCATCCATCATGACGTGATCGCCTAGTAAAAATTTAGATTTTCTGCCGTTTAGCGGATTTATCGCGTGGGTGTTTTCAAGCAGGCTTGATTTGAACTCTTTTTTGACTTCACCCTTGCTTAGGCCGCTTTGCACAACGCTTTCAAGTAGTGGCTTTGCAAATATCAAATTTTCAGCCGTTAGCACATAAATTTCATCTGGTTTTAGGCTTATGGCTTGATTTGCCGGAAGTGTCCAAGGTGTAGTTGTCCAGATGACAGCGCTTGCCTCTTTTACGCCAAGCTTTTCTAGCGCGTCGCCATCAAGCTCAAATGCTACGTAAATAGAGTAGTCCTCTTTCTCCTCGTACTCGACCTCAGCTTCAGCTAGCGCCGATCTAGCTGCCCAGCTCCAATAAACTGGCTTGCTTCTTTCAACCAAAAGGCCTTTTTTAGCGATCTCGCAAAGCGCTTTGTAGATGTCAGCCTCAAACTCAAATTTCATCGTCATGTATGGATTTTCAAAGTCGCCGATGATGCCAAGGCTTTTAAATTCATTTCGCTGAATGTCTATAAATTCTCTCGCGTGCTGCCTGCAAAGCTCTCTGATCTCGACTTTGCTAAGCTCTTTTTTCTTATCGCCAAGCTTGACTTCGACTTGCTGCTCGATAGGCAAGCCGTGGCAGTCCCAGCCTGGCACGTAGCGGACGTTTTCGCCGTAAAAATAGTGCGTTTTTGTGATGATATCTTTTAAAATTTTATTTAACGCGTGGCCGATGTGAAGGTGGCCGTTTGCATACGGAGGGCCGTCGTGGATGTTGAAGTTTTTAACCGAATTTTGGCGATTTTTCTTCATTTTTTCATAAACCTTACGCTCTTCGTACCATGATTTTAGTCTTTGTGGTTCATTTTGTGGGAGATTTCCGCGCATCGGGAAATTTGTCTCTGGGAGTAAAAGTGTCTCTTTGTAGTCCATTTTTTACCTTGATTTTAAAATTTGCTAATTTTACACCTGTGCTGGTTAAATCACACTGAAAAATAGTATAATGAGGCAAAAAAAGGAGCTTAAAAATGAGACAAAGTATCTTGATAATAGGCGAAGATCTTGAGATAAATAGAGAATTTCTAAACTACATTTTTCAAAGTTACGAGGATCATTTTGGCGAGCTTGGAGTTGTCAGTTTTGCTCCAAAAAATAGCAAAGAGCTACCTTTTATCATCGAAAATTTATCAAAAGATTACGACTTTGTAAGCATTTTTGGCTCAGATGAAAATTTTGCCATCGCTGCAAAGATCGTAGCCACGCTAACTGGGGGTTCGCTCGAGCTAAAAGATAGCACGACACTTGCACTTAAAGATAGCTTAGACTACTCCAAAAATAGCTTTTTAGCCAGCCTAAATAACGCCCAGATAAATCTCATAAAAGCTAATCCAAATGAAGAACTGGGCGAGTTTCTAACCGAATATGAGCCTGATTTTAGCTACTTTCATCTAATAGACATCGATGCAGATAGCGCGAAGATCCTTATGCTGCCACTTGCTAAAACTTACGAGGTTGATATCACCCTTGCGCAGATCCTACCAAATTTGATACTAGTAAGGGCAAAAAGCAATAAATTTGGCCAGATCGAGAGCTTTTTACAAGGGGTAAAAACGCTATTTTCGCAAAAATTTATCCCACAAAAAGATGTGATCAAATTTGTAGCAAAAAAGCTCATGCAAAAGGGTCTTAAAATTTCATTTGCCGAGTCTTGCACGGCTGGGCTTGCGGCGGCTAAATTTGCAAGATATGGCGGCATTTCGGCTAGCTTTGATGGCTCGCTAGTGACCTACGCAAATCACATAAAACACGAGTGGCTGGGCGTTGAGGATGAAATTTTAGATACTTACGGAGCTGTGAGCGAGCCTTGCGTAAAAGCAATGGTAAAAGGCACGCTAAGCACGACAAATGCAGACTTTGCGCTTGCTATAAGTGGCATAGCAGGACCGGGCGGTGGCACAGCTAGCAAGCCAGTTGGCACGGTATATGTCGCAGCTGGCGATAGAAACGGCAACATCGAGGTTGAGAGGCTACTTTTAAAAGGGGAGCGCAACTACGTTAGAGAGCAAAGCGTGCTAAGTGCCTATTTATGCCTGCTTCGTCTAAAAAGCGAGATATTTTTCGCGTAAAATTTATCTTTTTAAAAATTGCACTAAATTTAACGGCGACATTCACAATAAAATATCAAAAATAAAAAGCCAAATTTAGGAGGCTAAAGATGTTTAAAAAGATATTGTTTCTAGCTGTTTCTTTGTTATTTGCATTTGGTGCCAAGACACAAGCTGGCGAGATAAAAGCAAGTGACTCGCCCTTTGGTTACGCTAGCATTGGAGCTGAGCAAAATTTTGGCGGATACGCTGGCAAAGAGAGTAAAGAAGTCATCGTAAAAGAGAGACAAGAACTCGTAAAATACGCCAAAATGGGTGGCTACGTCATCTATGTGGATGGACTCATAGACCTTAGCGAAGGCAAGATCCCACAAAATGGCAATAGCGATGGGCTGGATAAATTTATAAGTGAGATTAGCGGTGGCGAGTTTAGTTCTTATGCCAAATTTATGCAGGCTTACGGTGCTTCATGTCGTGCAAATTTAGACGGTTCGCAAGATCCAAAGTTAGTAGCGCTTCGCAAAAATTTAGCCAACGAGTGGAAAAAGCTCATCGTAGTGCCGGTAGCTAGCAACACCACAATAATCGGTTTAGGCGAAAACTCAGGAATAAAAGGTGGCTCACTTTTGCTAAAAAATGTCCAAAATATCGCGATCCGCAACATATTGATCGAAGATGCTTTTGACCCATTTCCAGATATACAAAAAAATGACGGCTTTAACGCGCAATATGACGGCATTAGCATAGAATCAAGCAAAAACATCTGGGTAGATCACTGCCATTTTAAGGATACTGTTGAGCTTAGCCATGTGCATTTAGCAGGCGGAAAGCTTACTAAATGGCAAACTTACGACGGACTATGCGACATCAAGGGGGATAGTGCGGCTATCACGATCTCGCACAACATCTTTGAAAACCACGACAAAACGATGCTAATAGGCTCAAGAGACGCGGACGGCAGCAGCGAAACGAGAACTATAACGGTCGCTCATAACATTTTTGACAACTGCGCGCAACGCCTACCTATGGCACGCAATGCAAAGGTGCACGTCTATAACAACTTTTACGACTCAAAAGATGGCTTTTATGACCAAAAATACGCCATTGGAGTGCGCTTTGGCTCGCTAGTATACGCTCAAAACAACTACTTTACAAATGGCGTCAAGATAAGCTACAAATGCAACAAAGGCACCATTTTTGAAAGCGGCAACATAGACTTTTCTAAAAAAGGCAGCGTTTGCGAAAAGCTAGACAAACCACCATTTGAGCCTCCATATAAATTTGAGCTCATCAAAGCTTCAAACGTCCAAAACGAAGTAAATAAAAACGCAGGCACAGGCAAACTAGCCGTCATAAAATAATATCACCAAAGCCCCGAGCTAGCCAAACGCTTGGGGCGTGAAAACAAAGCTAAATTTTTATATTTTTACAAGCCAAAACACTAGCACATAGCCCATATATCAGCACGCAAAGGCTAACGCTTAGTCCAAAGACGCTAAGAGCGGCAGTCTGGCTAAACGAGAGTGTGAAAAACGAGATAAAACTCGTGATAAATGCGCAAAATATCCCATAAATTCGCTCTTTTTCGCTAAGGCTCGCATTTAGCGCAAATATCATGTAATCAATCCCCACAGCGCTTGCAAGGATGAGCCCAAAGACGCCAAAGATGCTTAAATTTACGCCAAAAACGGCAAAGATAAAGAGTGTAAGAAGCACGCCAAAGATGATGACGCCCATCACAAGTGCCGAGATAAGCGCACTAAAATAAAACCACAGCAGCAAAAACGCGACCACAAGAGTTGCTATTTTTAGCTTTAGTGCAAGCTCTTTTGCCTGAGTTAGGCTCTCATTTAGTGAGCTAGCGAAATTTAGGCCAAAAGCGTTGTAGCGCTCTAGCACCTCATCACTTGCTGTCCCTTTTACAAAGCCACTCGTGTAAGCCACGCTTGCATTTTCATTAAGAGCAAATTTTTTAAAATCCTTCATAGATTTTAGAGCTAAAATTTCCCTCACACCAAGCTCTTTTTCGTCCAAAACCTTTAAAATTTCACTTCGTACTTCATCCTTGCTAAAGCCAAATTTCTCATAAATCGCGTAAATTTGCTCATCGTCAAGTGCCTTTTTAAAGGCCTCTTTTAGCTCATTCTGCTCGCTTTTACTTAAAAATATATCGCTTAGTGAGCTCTCATCTTTTATCAAATTTCTCTTTTTTAGCTCATCTAAAAGGCTCTTTTCATCAGCCAAAATGTCGCCTCTTGATCTTGTCACTATCATCGTATTTTGGTCGTTGCCAGTTAGACTTAAGATATAAGAAGAGTCCGCTAGCAGGCTCTTTGGCATATTTGAGTAGTCTTTTACATTTTCGTTTTTTGATAAATTTTTAAGATCAAAACCAAGAAAAATAGCTAGCAAAATAAGTGAGATAGCTAGAAATTTAACCCCCAAATGCCTTGCAACCGCGCCTGAGAGATCACAAAATTTAGTTAAAAACGCATCAAAAATCTTTGATCTATAAAATTTCACCCCTTCAAAGACTAAAGGCATGAAAAAGTAGCTAGCTAAAAACGCAGCAACCAGCGCAAATGCTGAAAATAGCGCCACCTCTTTAAGTAGTCTAAGATCAGAAAAAGTAAAAGCCAGATAGCCACTAAGCGTGATAAGTAGGCCTAGTAAGAAAATTTTTAGCATATTTTTTATGCTGCTAGCCCTGATCGCTTCGCCCTCGTTTTTGCTAAGCCAGTGCAAGACGTAGTCAAACATAAGGCCAATGAGGCTTGTGCTTATTAAAATAGTAAGGATATTTAGTTCATTTAGGCAGAGCAAAGTGCCTGCAAATGCCACACTAAAGCCAAATGCAGCGATAAATATCACATAAAAAATTCGCAAATTTCTAAAAGCAAGCATCAAAAATATAGCAGTTAGGCTTAGCGAGACCACGCTCATATAAAGGCTCTCGCTCTCGTTTTTTTGCTTTGAAAATGCCTGATAAAGCGCACTTGAATGCACAAAAAGCTCATTTTGCCCAACTTTTAGCGCTTCTATCTCGTTATAAAATTTTATTAGCCCCTCGCTCGAAGCCCCCTTTTTTAGCTCGCCTTTTAGCAAGAAAAAGCTCTTTGCGCCATCCTTTACCTCAAGCATGAGATCTGCTAAATTTAAGCTTACATTGCCATTTTTTGCGCTAAAGCCACTACTTAGCGAGAAAAAATCATCATTTACATTTAAAAGCCTAAAGCTAAAGCTGTTAAAAATTTCCTCTGCGCGCTTTTTGAAAAAGGCGTTTTTGTCACTCTTTAAAAGCTCCAGATCAGCCCTACTTAAAAGAGCGATCTTTGAGCGGTTGATGTCACTTTTTATATCATTTAAATTTACGTCAATGTTCGCCTCAAAGCTCTTAAAAAGCGAGCTTTTAAGCGCCAAGCTTTGCACGTTTTTGGCTAGCTCTTTAGAATTTACCAGTACCAAAAAATTTGACGCCATCTCATCTTGCACCTCTTTTAGCACCTTTGCCTCTTTGGCGTCTTTGAAATTTATCAGCGAAAAGATGTCAGTTTGGACGTTTTTTAGGCTCGCAAGCGAATATCCAAGCGAGGCTAAAAAAACAAAGATAAAAGCCAAGATCGTGGCTAGTTTTTTCATTTTATACTAAACTCATTTAGCGTTTTATCGCCGCTTACCTCGTCAAGCTCGATCTTTTTTACCGCCTTGTCGCCACTTATCTTTATAGTTTTAAAAATTTGTTTAAAGAGTAAATTTTTAGGGCTTAGCTCTATGCTCCACTCTTTTAGACTGCCGCTTGTTTTTATGTCAAATTCTTTCCTAAGCTCGCTCTCATCAAGGCTGATGATAGCAAGAAAGAGCTTTTCATCAAAATTTGCGCTCGTCTTTTCAAGCTTGCCATTTTCGTTTTTAAAAATGCCATCTTTATTTATAAAAACCTTTGAGACGACTGGTTCTAGCGTATCCCAGTAAAGACCGCCCTTTTCTAGCCTAAACTCGCCCGAGCTTTTTATTCTTTTGTTAAAGCCAGCCAGACTCTTTGTCTGCGTGAAATTTCCGCTTACCCCATCTGTTTTTACTATATTTTTAAGCTCACCTAGCTCGTAGCCAAAGCAAGATATAAAAATGGCTAAAAAAAGAGCTATTTTTCTCATCTTTTCTCCTTTTCATTGTAGGCTTTAAGCGCCTTTTTTAGGGCTTCTGGCATCTCAAAGCAAGTTTGCAAGCTCTTCATCTCTATGACAGCTTGCGCGGTATTTGCCTCGCTTAGTTTTTCGCCCTTTTCATTTTCTATAAGGTAGTGAAATTTTAAAAACGTTTCGCACTCGCTAAGCGTCGTCGTGACCTTTATGACGTCGTTAAAAAAGGCTGGGCGCACGTACTTTACGTTAAGCTTTACGATAGGAAAGGCGTAACCATCTTTTTTCATAGCGATGTAGTTGTATCCTAGCTTGTCAAGCAGCTCGCAACGCGCCATTTCTAGGTACTTGACGTAGTTGCCATGCCACATCACCTCCATGCTATCAACGTCAAAAAACGCCACTTTAAATGTGCTAACGTGTGAAATTTTCACTCTCATCTCCAAAAATCAAAAAAGTTAAACCACTGCGACGGGTTCTTGTACGCTTTTTCTTCAAGCTGCCTTACATAGCTTTGCACGTATGGCAGGACGCTTGCCTTGCGGTCTCTACTAAGCTTTATCTCATCAGCGATATCGCTTAGCTCTATGTCAAATTTATCGCCCTTTTTTATGCACCAAAGCGCGCTCATCTTTACTCCCAAAATGCCAGCTAGCAGGTATGGGCCGTAGTTAAATTTAGCCTCCTTGCCAAGAAAGCTAAGCCTTATAAATTTATCTCCATTAAGCGGCGTCCTATCGCCCATTATGCCGATATTTACGCCATCTTCAACCGCCTCTTTTAGCTGCATCATCGCAGCCGCATCAAGCTTTTCAACGCTTATTAGTTTGATCTGCCCCTTGCTGATCTGCTCTAAAATTTTATAAAAATTCTCGCTACCCTTGCTATAAACCAAGATGATCATGCGAAAATTTGGCGATCTAAGCGAGAGTGCCTTGCAAATTTCTACATTACCAAGATGGCTTGTAAGCACGATCCTACCACGCTTTGAAGCTTCAAACTCATCTTTGATGCTGTTAAATTTACTAAGCTCTAGCTCGCTTTCAAGCACGCCATTTTGCCAGATGCGAAATTTATCACATATTGCTATGCCAAAGTCATAAAAGTTGCTAAAAACGCCAGTAGTCGGCTTTTTACCGCTAAATTTCTCTACATTTAAAAGAAATTCTTTTATATTTTCTCTCTCAACTTTTGAAAAGAGATAGTAAAAGCAAACGACGATGATAACGATAGGTTTTATGAGAAATATAGGCAAATTTCTAGTTAAAAATAGGCTAACTCTAAGAAAAAATTCATTCGATCTCTCGCCCTTTTGCCACCATGCGTATTTTTGCCCTTTAAAGGCTTTACCAAGCAAAAATGGCACTAAAGTAAAAAAATATCTTGCATGCATTAGGCTTATTAGCGCGTTATCTTTTAGCATTTTAAAGTGCGAAACGCCGCCAGCTTCGTAGCTCACTTTTAGCGCTATCCACTTGATCTCTACGCCAGATCTTATGGCATTTACCAAGATCTCCATGTCAAATTCCATCCTATTTGAGCTACTTTGGAGGGTTGCACTCTCAAGCTCTTTTAGAGGATAAATTCTAAAGCCACACATCGCGTCTTTGATGTCAAAATTTAAGGTGTTGATCTTGACCCAAAAATTTGTGATCTTTCTGCCATAAAACCTCGACTTTGGCGCGTCTTCGCCATAAATTGGATCAGCCATTATTAGATCACTTGGATATCTTTTGCTAAGCTCTAAAAACTCCGCTACCAAGCTTATGTCGTGCTGAAAGTCAGCGTCGATCTGAAACGCGTGCGTGTAGCCGTTTTGCAAAGCGTGTCTAAAGCCATCTTTTAGTGCAGCTCCCTTGCCGCCATTTTGCGCTCTAGTTAAAATTTCTACACCAAATTCGCTCAAATTTTGCAAAGCTTTTTTTGATGCCTCGTTTGAGCCATCATCGACTATCAAAATGTGTAGATCATATCTTGCAAGCGCCTCACAAAGGGCTTTTATCTTTTCTGGATGGTTGTAAAATGGTATGAGAAAGAGCGTCTTCATAAGCCCAGCTTTATCCTGCCAACAGCACTTCTAGCGCCATTACAAAATATCTCAAAGTAAATCTTCTCATCTCTTTGCGAAATTTCTATACAAAGCTCGTCATTTGGCCTTACAAATTTTAAAAATTTCAAATTCTCCACCACGCATTGATCGCCTATTTCTGCGCCAAGCTCTCTTGCAAATTTAAATACAAAATCAAGCTGTACAAAGCCAGGCAAAAGCGGTAAATTTGAAAAATGCTCCATAAAAATGCCAAGCGCAGGACTTAGCTTTGTCTTAAATTTATAAACGCCATCCTCGCTACTTTTCTCCCAAGAAAGCTCCTCGTTTTTTTCTAAAAGAGCTTTAAAATTTGCCTTTAAAAACTTGCCCTGAGCGTTTTTACAAAGCGAGCTAACTATCTTAAAATACCTAACACTATTTTTAAACTCAGGCCTTAAAAGCTCATTTAGCCTTGCTACGACGCCCTTTTTGCCGCTATCTCTAAAGAGCTTCACCCCCTCGTCGCTAAGCTCCAAAAGCGCAGCTAAACGCTTAAATTTAGGATGCGTGTCGCAGTAGCAGTCTTTTAAAAGGCCACTTTCAAACATCTTATTTTCGATGCTTATTAGATTAACCCTTTTGTCGTTTAGCTTAACGATCCTATCGATCCTGCCCTTTAGCGTGAGCCTGCTGCCATCTATATGCGCCCAGTCGCTAGTTTGGAAAAACTCGCACCAAGGCGAGCTCACATTTAACGCCTCGTCCTCGCTAAGAGCCGCTTTTACCTTGCTAAAAAGCAAGAGCTCATCGCCTAAATTTCTAGCAACTATGCCAGTTTCGGTGCTACCATAAATTTCAATTATCCTAGCGCTACTTAAGCTTTCTATCTTTGCTCTTAGCTCGCTCTTTAGCGCTGAGCCTGCGCAGATGATGTTTTTTAGCCCTGAAATTTCAGCCGCTCTTGGGCTAGAAACTAGCGTTTGAAGCAAGACTGGGCTTGTTATGAAGGTTAAATTTGTAAGGTCTAGCTCAAAGATCGCCTCTGGGTAGTTTAGCTCCTTGCTAACAGCCTTTGCGCCAGAGATGAGCGGTAAAAAGATCTTAAATGTAAGGCCAAACATGTGCTGGTGCGAGACGCTAGCAAAAAATTTATCACCCTCGCCAAATCCAAGCTCATCTTTTAAAAATAGCCCCTCATCTATCATCGCACCAAGGCTTTTTTGGATATTTTTACTAGCTCCACTTGAGCCTGAGGTCTGGAGAAAAAATGTAGAATTTTGATCAAATTTTAGCTCCATGCTCTTGCTAAAGTCTAAAAAATCACCAAAATTTTCATCATTAATGACAAATTTATCCCCGCTATATATCGGCTTTGCAAGCAAGATAGGTTTTACGCCAACCCCAAGCGCTCCAAAAAAGGCTACGCAAAAGTCAAAGCTCTGGCTTAAATAAATTTCTATCTCGCTTAAATTTTTCTCTTTTAAATTTGCTCCAAAAGTAGCCGCGTACTCGTAAAGATCCTTGCTAATGTCCACAAATTTAAATGCCTTTAGGCTCTTTTTAAAATCCATTTTCCCTCTTTAAAATAAAAATTTTACGATATAAAATTTCGCCAAAAAATAAAACTCCCATCAAGATATAAGATACAAATGAGCAGTAAATGCTCCAGTAAATTTTATCTTCAAACTGCGCCAAAATAAAGGCAAAAGCAGCGTTAAAAACGAAAAACCAGCACCAAATTTTAGTTAGACCTCTTGTGTAGCTAACGACTTTTTCATCTATATTTTTCTCTTTTAGCCTAGCAAGCCTTGTTATGACCGCCTCGCCCCTTAAGCTGTAAAAAAATACCGCCAAAAAGCCAAGACTTACGATACTTGGGTATAAAAGCGCTAAATTTACACTTCTAAAAATAGCACAAACTGCAAAAAATAGCCCAGCCGCTAAGCAAACCTGCCTTGTTTTAGCACTTTCAAAATAAGCCCTAGCCAGCCAAAGAGCGCAAAGAGCGCAAAAGATAAAGGTAGCACCATTTTGCCAAAAAAATAGTACCAAAGGATAGGCGATGCTTGCTAAAACTAGCGCTACTTTTACTATCTTATGCTTCAAATTTCTTTGCTACGGCTTTTACGATATCATCGAGCGTTTTTACGTTTTTAAAGTCCTCTGGCATCAGTCTATAACCAGTTTGGCGCTTGATGTAATCAATCATATCAATAGCATCTATGCTATCTATCTGCAAGTCCTCATATATCCTAGTTTCAGGCTTTATCTTGCTCTCGTCTATCTCAAAAAGCTCGATCAAAGCCTTCTTTAAAATTTCAAAAATTTCTACTTCGCTCATCGTTATTTCCTATTTTCGTAAATGTATTTTGCAAGAGAAGATACACTAAAGAATATATCTTTTAAATTTGCTGTCTTTGAGTCAAGCACGAGGCCATATTTTTTTTGTACAGCCAGTCCAAGCTCTAGTGCATCGACGCTGTCAAGGCCTAGACCCTCGCTAAAAAGTGGCGCGTTCTCGTCGATATCGCTTGGCTTCATATCCTCTAAATTTAAGCTTGTAATGATCAGCTCTTTTATCTCATTAACTAGTTCTTTCACTAAATTCCTCCTTATAAATTTTACTTATCTCTTCGTGTAGCGCCCTCGCCCTTACGGGGCTTGGCCTATCTTTTAAAAACTCACTAACTTCAAATTTCTTTAGCTCCTTAAAGACGTACTTTATCTTTTCATCTGGCGTTTTATACCATGGCTCATTTTTTCTAAGGCTTCTTGGAGCCATATTTATACCCACACAAACCACGTTAGATGCGCCTTTTATGCCCATGTATGCGGCTGCTTTATGAAAGATGATCTCCTCTTTCGTGCGTGTGCCCTCTGGGAAAATGAGCAAATTTTCGCCGCTTTTTAAAACATCTACGCTTTTTTGTAAAAATTCCTCGTTATTTGTGTTTGGTATGTAGTTGCACGCCCTAATAGCCGCAAATAAAAATATATTTTTGCCAAGCTCGCCCTTTACGATGCAGTTTATCCTTTTAAATTTTGAGACCAAAAAGACCACATCAAGCAGCGAAGGGTGGTTTGCGATGACTAAATTTGAGCCGCCATTTAGCTTTGTAAGCTCAAATTTATAGTCAAGATACCCACAAATTTTAGTAACTTTTATAAAAAATCCCCAAGAAACTCTAACTAGATCTCGGCATAAATTTTGCATAAATTTAAATTTATTTAGCCCCAAAAGCACGACTGGCACTAGCAACATATCGCCACTTATGCAAATTAGCGCAAAAAAGAAAAATAAAAATCCAGCTCTTAAAATTTTAAGGCTCATAGCTAAAATTCCAAGACGCGAAATGACTGCTACTTTGCCACGTTTTTGCCACATTTGGGTCAAAATTTACGATGAAGCTTTGCAGTAAATTTTCTGAAATTTCTTCTTCTTTTTCCACTCTTTTTAGAGTTAAAACACTCTTATCTTTTGCCTTTGAGACGACAAGCGCTAGCATAAATGATGGCTTTTTCTCATCAAAATAGCTCTGCGATATCGACTCATGATAGGCAAGGATGAGCACCTTTTCATATCCGTCATTTAGCCTTAAAAACGCAGCTTGCAGCGCGTCTTCTACTGGGCTAAAAGAAGAAATGGCTAGAATTTCATTGTGATTTTTAGCTTCAATGCTAAGAAGCGACGAGATAGCGTTATGCACAGAGAGCGAAAACGACGTTGGCGATACTGGCTCAGCCTTTGCAAGCGCAGTTTCTAGCTCAAAACAGCGATTTATCTCGCCCTCATAAGAGCTAAAAATGACTGGCATATCAATGCTCTCAAAACTACTAAGCAGGCTAAAAGCGCACTTTGCGGCACTACTTAGCCTCCTTCTTTGCATCGGCGGGATCTTTGCTAGATCAAATTCTTTTTTATATCTAGCCAGATCCTCGCTGATCTCGCCATAAGCTATAACGTCATAAAAATCAACTTGAAATTTCATTATTTCGCGATGTCGCCTCTTAGTGTGACGCCAGACATCAAAGAACCGCTGCCGCACTGAAACTGAGTTTTAGAGTTAAATGGCTGTTTTTTGTAATATCCAGTCAAATTTACAACCTTCGTGCCGCCCTCTTTTATAGCTCTTTCTTGAAATGACTTTAGAGCAGAGAGAAGTGCGATCTGGCAAGCCTCTTCGTCACTTTTGTTAAAGCCATTTGTCTTTTTGTTTGACGTTAGATCTCTTACGATCACCTTGCCAGTGTATCCTGTGCCAAAGCTGATGCTAACGTTTGGTAGTAAAAATTCTTTAGCCTTTGGGCCGTTTAAGAAGTCTAGTGAGTGGTACTTCACGTCATCTCTAGCGCTAAGGCTTGAAGCAAATGCCAAAACGGCAACTAATGAAACTAATCTTTTCATTTTCTATCCTTTTTAAAATTTGTTATCTACTCTTTTAAATATCAAAGATGTATTTACACCGCCAAATGCAAAGTTATTACTCATCACAAAGTCCGTCTTTATCGGCGTTGGCTCCTTTAAGTAGTTTAGCTTTGCACACTCAGGATCAGTTACGTTTAAATTTATAGTTGGGAAAAATAGCTCTTCTCTCATCATCATTATGCTAGCGATCGCCTCTAGTCCGCCACAAGCGCCAAGCGTGTGACCTAGATAGCTTTTAAGTGAGCTAATGGCGATGTCCTCTCCAAAAAGCTCGTTTGTAGCGATACTTTCAGCTATATCGCCATGCTTTGTAGCGGTCGCATGGGCATTTACGTAGCCTATGCTCTTTGGCTCTAGTTTTGCCGCGCGGAGTGCTAGGCTCATCGCTGCTTTCATCGTAGCGCTTTGTGGTCTAGTGATATGCGTGCCATCACACGTAGAGCCAAAGCCAACGACCTCAGCGTAAATTTTAGCTCCTCTTTTTAAGGCGCTCTCTTCGCTTTCAAGCACTAAAAATCCAGCTCCCTCGCCAAGCACCAAACCATCTCTATCTTTTTCAAATGGCGTTGGTGTCAAATTTGGCGTGTGGTTTTTGACACTAGTCGCATAGAGCTTGTCAAAGACGTATGCCTCACTCACACAAAGCTCCTCAGCCCCACCAGCTAGCATCATGTCTATGCTGCCATTTTTTATGCTCTCGTACGCGTAGCCAATGGCGTGTGAGCCACTCGTACATGCCGAAGATGTAGGGATGATGCGCCCTTTTAACGAGTAAAATAGAGCGATATTTGCCGCTGTGGTGTGAGGCATCATTTTTATGTAGGTATTTGCGTTAAAGCCGCTATCCATGTCCAAAACTAGCTTTGCCATGTCAAGGATAGAGTCGGTGCTACCAGTGCTTGAGCCACTTGCCACGCCCATCCTGCCATCTTGCACGCTTGGGTCTAAATTTGCAGCTTGCAAGCCTTCGCCATTTAGCAAGCCAGCATCTTTTAAAGCAAGTCCAGCCGCATGCACGCTATAAGTTGAGACCTTGCCAAGGCTTCTTAGCTGTTTTCTGTCCCACTCCTGTGGGTGTTTGTAGTCTATGATAGGTGCTGCAAGGCGCGTGTTTAGCTCCTTATAGCCCTCCCACTCGCTCATATATCTCACGGCATTTTTGCCCTCAAGAAATTTAACCCTCATCTCCTCCCAGCTGTTGCCAAAAGCACTGACTGCGCCGATACCTGTGACAAATACACGCATTAGCAAAGTCCTCCATTTACGCCGATAACCTGCCTTGTGATGTAACTAGCCTCGTCACTTAGTAGAAATTTAACAAGTCCTGCCACCTCATCTGCCTCGCCAGCTCTTTTTGCAGGTATGGCCTTTAGCACCTCATCTAAAAAGTCGCTATTTAAAATTTCTTCGCTCATATCTGTCTTTATAAGCCCAGGTGCCACGCAGTTTACTGTTATGCCTCTGCTGGCAAGCTCGACTGCAAGGGCTTTGCTAGCTCCTATGATGCCAGCTTTGCTAGCTGAGTAGTTTACCTGACCTCTGTTGCCAATGACCCCTGAAACAGAGCTTAGCGTCACTATCCTAGCTGGCTTTCTAGCCCTTATCATGGGCATTAGTGCTGGTCTTAGGACGTTGTAAAAGCCATTTAAATTTACATCTATCACGTCAAACCACTCTTCATCGCTTAGCCCCACAAAGGTATTATCCCTTGTTATGCCAGCGTTTAAAATAACGCCATAATAGACGCCATTTGCCTCCATGTCAGCCTCTATGGCCTCTTTAGCTGCAGCAGTATCAGCCACGTCAAATGTCATAAATTTAGCCCCAAGCTCGCTAGCCATCTTTAAAAGCTCATCGCTCTTACTTCTTGCATGAAGCACCACTTCGTATTCATTAGCAAGGCGCCTAGCGATGCTAGCTCCTATGCCTCTACTTGATCCAGTTATCAATACTCTCTTACTCACTAAGTGCCTTTTTTACAAATTCTTCATCAGGGCTCATCACGTTTAAAACCGCCCTTGCGCCAAGCTCACCATTTACAAAAAGTTCGCTGTCATAAACGCCAAATCCACTCTCATCTTGGATCGAGCACTTTGAGACGATCACTATCTCATCGCCCACATTAAAATATGGCCTAAAAATTTCAAATTTTCTACTACCAAGCAAAAAGCCAAATATCGCCTTCTCACCCCTTAGCTCACGCATCTTTGAGTCGTAAATCCCAAGACTTTGAGCCATCATCTCTATCGCCTTTTGCGTCATAAATTTACCATCTTCTAAAAAGGGATTTTGCTCATTTATCACGCTTCTTACCTTTATGCTCTCGCAAGGGATAAATTCTAAAATTTCATCGATCAGGGTTATGGCACTGCTGTGCGGCAAATAATCACTTATCATCATCTCACTCTTTTAAATATTATCGCGGCGTTATCTCCGCCAAAGGCAAAAGATAGCGACATCGCTGTTTTTACGTCAAATTTCGTGCCGCTTTTTACTAAATTTATAGCCTCCAAGCTCTCATCATACTCGCCGTCATAAACGTGTGGCGGCAAGGTGCTATTTTTCTCCATGCAAAGCATGGCGCAAATGGCGCTCTCAATAGCTCCAGCAGCCCCAAGCGTATGACCGATCTGTGGCTTTAGTGTGCTTGCAAAGGTGTCGCCAAGCGTTAAATTTACAGCTTTTGCCTCCATTTTGTCATTTGCCTGCGTGCCGGTGCCATGTAAATTTACATAGTCCACGCCGCTCATAGCAGCTCTTTTTAGCGCGCCCTCTATGCACTTTACCGCCATTTTAGCGCTAAAATCAGGCTGCGTCATGTGAAAAGCGTCGCAGTTTGAGGCAGAGCTAGCGACTGCGACGTTTGAAATTTCATCACGGCTTAGCAAAAATAACCCAGCTCCCTCGCCGATATTTATCCCCTCTCTATTTTTAGAAAAGGGCTGACTTGGGGCGCTGCTTAGTATGCTAAGCGAGTTAAAGCCATTTATTGTAAGCGTATTTAGGCTGTCTACTCCGCCACAAATGACCGCGTCACAAAGCTCGCTTTCAATGAGCCTTTTTGCCTCTATGACCGCCTTAACGCCCGAGGTGCACGCAGTCGATACGCAGTAGTTTGGACCACTAAGCTCATAAAAGTCGCTCACAAACTCAGCCACGTTTGCAAGGCAGTTTCTGTTTATGTCAAACCTACTTTTATCAAAAAATCCAGTCGCGATATAGCCTTTAAATGGCTCGAAATTCTCCTCAACACCGCTTGTTGTAGTGCCAAGAACTACTCCCACTCGGCTTTTGCCATATTTTTTTATCGCTCTTTTTATCTCATCACCCACCTCTAACATCGTGCTTAAAAGCAAGGCGTTGGTGCGAGTTTTGAAGTGCTCTTTTGTGCTCTTAGCAAATTGTGGCAGTTCACCGCTAAATTTACCCACCAAAAACTCATTTTGTGGGTGAAATTCGCAGCTTTTGCTTAAAAATCTCTTACCACTTAAAAGCGAGCTTAAATTTTCATCACTACTGCTACCTGCAGCGCTGATAATGGCTGGTTTGCTAACGTAGATCAACGCTTTTTACCTCATAAATTTGATCATCTATCATAAATTTTTGCTCATTTTTTTCATCTTTTATCATCTCAAGCACCTTGATAAAAAGCTCGTTGTAGGCGCCGTTTGGTGGTAAAAAGCCCAAATTTGCAAACGTGCCACCCTTTAAAACTCGCCTAGCTTCTGGTGCGCCAAGTGCGTTTACAAGGCTAAATTTATACTCATTTTCACTATTTTGCACATAGAGCATTAGCGGCCCTTTTGATGAACTAACCTCAAATGCCTTTAAGCTAAAATCCGCCAGCTTTGGCGCATCAAATTTCTTCGCACAGCCAAGAGCTAGAAGCGTTACTGCAAGGATCATAGCTATCTTTTTTACAAGCACTTTTTGCCTTTTTAGTGTTCTAAAATCATAAAAATTTAACAATTATATCTTTGCAATGCTTAAATGCAAGGCAAATGATAAATAGATTATTAATAATCAAGTATCTTCTCTCCATTTCGTCAAATTTAACGCTAGCAAGGTCACTAAAGGCTAGATTTTTGGCTTTTATCACAGCCTCTTTTGCGGTGTAAATTTCATAAAATTTTTGCATTTTATCTTTTGCGTTTGCGTAAATTTCGCTCTCTTTTTTGCTAAAGCAAAATTTGATCACTCCGTCAAAATTTCGCTCCTTTAGCTCCTCCACATCAACGCCAACTTTTTCTTTTGAGATAGCCAAAACAGCGATATTTTCTTTGTGAGAGAGGCAAATTTTGCCTCGTTTTTTTGCTTTAAATTTTAAATAGCGAGAAAGTTTAAATGAGTTTGAATTTGCTAAATTTGGATATTTTTTTAGCTTTCTACGATCTTTTCTAGAGAGCATTTTGGGGCTAAATTTCTCAACCTCAAAGCCGACAAAAAGATAAATTTCACCCCTTTTTATAGGCATTTTCAACTCTTTTTTTATACTCTTTTGCACTTTCAAGTGCCCCTATAAACTCGCCGCTAACCGCCCTTAAAGCGTCATCTTGAAGCTCACTCTCATCTTTAAACGATCTAATCCTTGGCGTAAAAGCGACCTCATCATCTCTAAAATCAGCCTCTTTTAGATCAAAATTTAAATTACTTATTTTTCTATTTAAGATATGCAAGGCGCATTTTCTTGGTCCAAAGATGAAATTTCGCTCATTTAAGGGCTTCAAGCTCCTTACCAAAATGCCGCCATAAAGCGCTGGCTCGCTCTTAAAAGAGATGTCAAAACCAAAATTGTGAAAGTAAATTTCGCCCGCTTCGCATGATCTTTTGTAGGTGTTTGCATCAAAGCAGGTGTAAATTTCAAGCTCACTAAATTTATACTCCGCGCCGCTTACAACGAGGATCTTGCTTTGCATCAGTTCACGCAAAAAGCCCTGAAATTTCGCATCAAGATGCGCCTTAAAGCCCGCTATTTTAAGAAGCCCCTCTCTTTGGCTTTTCTCTAAATTTGTAATGCCATCTCGCCTGAGTGCTTGAAATTTCTCTTTATCAAAAGAACTTTGCTTTAAAAACTCACTAAGCATCGCCACTAGATCAAATTTAGCAAAATGGCTTTTAAGTAGCTCGCCTGATAGCATTTTTGCTCCTAATTTTTTGGCATATTTTAAGAAATTTAGCTTTTATATGCAAATACTGGGTCTAAAATATATGAAATAACTTCTTAGTTTATAAATTTTTTATCCAAAAAGGGAGACAAGGGGACTTGAATTACGAAGCCGTCCCCTTATCTCCCTTTAGATCCCACAATCCCCTCGCACGTTAGAGGTTGCTGTGCTTCGCACAGTTTTTACAAATTGCAAAACATAATAAATTTACTTCTAAAGCAGGTAAATTTCACCAGCTGCCGCTAGCTCCGCCGCCGCCAAAACCACCGCCGCCGCCACTAAAGCCGCCTCCTCTGTTACTTGAGCGACCACCACCTCCATTTGAGTCTGAACCACCTCGCCTAAAGCCCATTGGCAAAGAGCCGCCTTGGCTATTTCTCTTAAAAACGTCTTTTAAAATAAAGAAAAATACTGCAAATATAAAGGCAAAAGCGCCAAAGATGATGAGGTAGTTTTGCACGCCAAATCCCTGCTCAAGTGCGGTTGATACAAGTCCAGCAAAGCACGTGCTAAAGCCAGTTCGCATAAAAAATTTACCAAAGATCACAGAGGCAAAACAAGAGAGCATGCCAGCAAAAAAGGCAAACACGCCAAAAGGCAGGTCGCTAAGGCCGGATTTACTACTAAATTCCTCGCCACTAGCCACTTTTATGATCGCCAAAACGCCCTCTTTTATGCCTTCGCTCATCTTGCCATTTTTAAACCGAGGTATCATCACGCTATTTATGATCTGGCTTGCTACGGCGTCAGTTAGCATCCCTTCAAGTCCGTATCCAACCTCGATGCGGACCTTTTTCTCATTTGGAGCGACCACCAAAAGCACGCCGTTGTTATCTTTTTTTTGACCTAGTTTGTAGCCTCTAGCGATCTCAAGAGACAGCTCTTCGATGCTCCTGCTTTCAAGCGAATTTAAAGTCACTATAGCGATTTGCGTGGTGCTGTTTTGCTCGAAATTTTGCACTAAATTTAAAAGCTCATCTCTTTCGTTTTGTGAAAAGATATGAGCCTCATCGTTGATCTGCTCATTGAAATTTAGAGCAAAACAAAAGCAAAACGCAAAGAGCAAAAGAGCAAGAGCTTTTTTCATCACTTCTCAAACGAAACTTTTGGATTTTTCATATCTTCGCTGCTAACTTCGATGCCTTGCTTTGGCTTCATCTCTGGATGAAAGATGCTAGCTATAAATTTACCAGGAAAGCTTCTAAGAGCTACGTTGTACTCTTTTACAGCCTCGATGTAGTCGCGTCTTGCTACACTTATGCGGTTTTCTGTGCCTTCAAGCTGGCTTTGGAGTGAGAGGAAATTTTGATTTGCTTTTAGCTCTGGGTAGCTCTCGCTAACTGCCATTAGCCTGCCAAGTGCGGAGCCTAACTGACCTTGAGCTGCCATAAATTCTTTAACCTTTGCCTCGTCACTAAGACTGCTTGCATCGATGCTTACTTGCATGCTCTTGCTTCTTGCGTTTGCCACATCTTCAAAGACCTTTTGCTCGTGAGCTGCGTAGCCTTTTACGGTTTCAACTAAATTTGGCACGAGATCGGCTCTTCTTTTGTATTGATTTAGCACCTGCGACCACTTCTCGTTGGTGTTTTCATCAAGCACGACAAATGAATTTGCGTATTTGAAAGCGCCAAAAACAAGTGCGGCGATGACCACAACGATGGCTATTAAATTTTTCATATTTTCTCCTTTAAAAGGGGTGATATTAGTAAAATAAGGCTTAAAAAATGATGTAAATTTAAAGTTAGGTAAGTGAAGTGAGTGCTTAGAGTGCACTCACTTTTTTGGGGATTATAGGTCTGTTTGGACTTTATCGTCTATTTGTATATGGATAGTGTGTCCGCTTACTTGATCGACGCTTGAGTAGCCCTTAAAGCCACCAGCATCGTAGTTAGGGTCAGCAGTCCATTTGTGGTCTAGATCAACTTTTGTAGTTGAGTTGCCATGCTCATCAACAGCACCTTTTATCTTAAGAACAGTGTTTAGATCATCAGTGATGTCAAAGATAGCTTTTGCATTAAATTTGATCTCAGTGTTGCCTTGAAGTTGGATATTTTCAAAGCTTTCAACTTTAGCATCAAGACCAGCCACATGACTAAAATCAACCGTTTGTCCATCAACTATTAAAGTGTCATTATCGCTATCGCCACCTTTCATAGTTGTGTGTTCATCATATTTAACCGTATAGTCTTCAAGCTCTATGCGAAGCGTATCGCTATGAGTTTTATTTACAAGACCGCCTGGAGTTTTAAGCGTAGCATCTACTTTTAGATCATAAGCTGATCTTGCGTTGATGTCTAGTAGCTGATCAAATACACCTTTACTCATATCATCAGCTGTTAGCACGTGATTTACTGTCTTTGTTTGAGCGTGATTGTCTGGATCAGTGTATTTGATCTCAACTGTATCGCCCGCTCTTGCATCATCGCTAACATAAATTTTAACTGGCGTTGTATCTTGAGTTTTGTTGTTATCGCCAAAGTTTTCATAGCCATATAGATGTCCATCTCTATTGCCGTCTTCAACAAACTGCATACCTCTTATAGCGTCCATCTCAACTTTTGCATGATCCTCTGTGCTTACAGTAGTTGTTCCATCAGATAGAGTGACTTTCGCTTTTGTCTCTTGTCCTACTGCGATAGCTGCATCAAGCTCAAGTGGTTTGCCATTTTCAAGAGTTATAGGGTGGGCAGCAAGATTATGTTGATCTTGCAATTCAATATTGCCAAGTGCGTCTTTGCTAAGAACTTTAAATTCTTTAGTCACAGGCGTTGTGCTGCCAGCATTTGTGATCTCAACTTTTATGCTATCACCAGCTATTACGCTACCAGGGAGAGATACACTTACTTTTGAAGTATTGCTACTTGTCTCATCTCTTGTGATAGTGCCATTGTCGTTTGCATCAGCTGCTATGCTTACACTTAGGCCTTTGCTGCTTAGCTGTGCTAGTTTTGCCTCTGCGCTAGCATGTGCTGTTTGATCATCTTGAGTAGTTATAGTCGCATCTACCTTTGTTTTCTCGCCTGGCTTCATAGGGACATTATCTACTTGTATGGTGTTAGTTTTTGTGATATCTTGTGGTGTTCCACCATTTATTATATCTGTAGCAGTGATTTTACCATCTGCTGTTTTAGTTATTTTAAATTCTCTACTTCCTGGGGTGCCAGTATTTGGATCAACATAATCAACTTTTACGTGATCGCCTGTTACAACATTGTAAGGCACTTTTACGCTTACTGTTGTAGTTTTTAGGTTATTGTCTGATATAGCCTCATCTCTACTTAGTTCATTGTTTCTATTAGCATTATCTTCGTTGAAAATTACGCTTAGCTCGTTATTGTCTATAGGCTCTAGTATCGCCTTAGCTGATTTAGGTGCGATATTAGGTATCTCTACTTCAACCTTAGCAGGATTTGTAACGCTTACAGCGACATTAGGTATCTTTAGTAAGTTGCCTGGCTCTAAATGTTTATTTTGTCCAGCTGCATCTTCTATAGTTAGCACATCATTATTTTTGCTAGTTACTTTGTAAGTAGTTGGCACACCATTTACTTTTACAGTAAATGTATCACCTGCATGTAGGTTACCACTTGGTAGAGATACAGTTGCAGATGTCTCTTTAACCTTACCATCTGAGTTTGCCTCGTCTCTACTTAGTTTGCCATTTCTATCTTTGTCCTCATCGATAAGTACATAGAAATTTGTACCACCATTACCATCAGCATCAAGTAAGATATCGCTACCAGCTTTTACCTTATCAACACCTGTTGCATCGCTAACTGTTGCACTTACCTTGCTTGTTTTATCTTCTTGTAACGGCACTGTATACTCAACAGCTTTATTGCCAACCACATTTAGATCATCTACTGTGATGTTGCCATGAGCGTCTTTGTGGATAGTGTGACTTGTAGTAGTTGGTGTGCCATTTTCTATGCTTGTAGTTATCTTTAACACGTCACCATCTACAACATTGCTTGGTAGTTTTATGGTAGCTATTGTTGTATTTACCACATCGCCATTGCTGTCTTTTGTAGCTTCATCTTTATTTAAAATTCCGTTAAAGTCTGCATCTTTATTAAATATAACAGTCATATCATCGTGAAGATTTTCAAGGGTAGCGTGGTTTGTTACTATGGTTTTTGCATGATCTTTAGCATCTGTAAATGTTGCCTGAGCTTCAGTGTTTTTACCTTCACCTATTACTATGCCTGGTACTGTGATTTTATTATCGCTATCAGCTGTTATAGTATCAGTGCCATCTGTTAGAGTAATGCTATTGCCATTTCTTGTGATAGTAAATTCTTTTTGTAAAGTTGTGTTGCCATCAGCTTTAACCTCAAGTATCATCTTGTCGCCAGTTATCACGTTATTTGGCACTTTTACTTTTAGATCAGTCTTATGAAGATCGTGATCTTTCATGCTCTCATCTCTTGTGATAGATGTATTAGCATCAACATCTTCACTAAAGAAAATTCCAGAGTCATCAAGCTCTGTTACGCTTACACTATTTGTTCCAGTAGCACTTTGAACATCATCTTTATCGATGATAGTAGCTGAAATTTTGGTCTCAGCTCCTGTTAATGTACCAACATGAGAAATTTTAAAGCCGTTGTCGCTTACTGCTACATCATTGCTATGCTCATCTGTTATCTTAACGCCTGAAGCATCTTTATGAACATTAAATTTAAGCGTTCTATCTTTAGTTGTACCATCAAGCTGTGGCTCAGTGATCTTAACTTCGATCCTATCGCCATCTACTGCATTTTTAGGGATCTTGATAGTTGCAGTTGTGTTAAATTCATCACCATCAGCAGCCGAAGCTTTTCTGCTCATAGTTTTTGAGTTATGCGCCTCATCAAAGATAACCTCAGGTGCTTTTACATGCTCTAAGCTAGCTGAAACTTCTGGCTCATTTATAGATGTATGTCTGCCTGGTGTCATGTTTGTGATGCTAGCTTTGATAGTAGTATCTTGTCCATTTCTTAGATCAAAGCCTGGTACTTCAAATGAGTATTGATTAAAGCTCTCTTTTGTAAATGGGAAATTTTGTCCGCCATTGCCGATCTCAGTTATACCAGTTACCTCGCCTTTATCATTCATATGTATAGTGAAATTTCTTGTATAAACGCCATTTGTAGGCTCGTTTATAGTAAGTGTAACTATGTCACCATTATCTATTTTGTTTGGAAGTCTTATAAGAGCTGTTGTTTCATTTACTTCATGCTCATCCATACTCTCTTGTCTTGAAATTTCATGAAGAGTGTCTTGCTCTATAAATTTTATCTCCATGTTTCTACCGATAGGTATTACATTATCTTTATTAGACTCTGCACTCTTTGGTGTGCCATCTGCAGCTACGACATGAGCACTTGCATAGTTCCATACGTCAGGGAAAACTGGTAAAGATGTATTTACCTTATGGTTATCAACGTCTGCTTGTGTAAGAGGCACTTCTGTTGTTGTATTTTGTTTAGTTAGTGGATCAGTGTAAGTTATGACAACTTTATCGCCTGCTACAACATCTTTTGGAAGTGTTACTTCAACTGTTGTGCTTCTAAAGTTTCCATCTTTGCTATTTTCCCAGTCATCTATACCACCATCATTATCGTGGTCTTCAGTAAATGTTAAAGTCGGTCTTACATCTGGAGTAACATCATCGGTTGCTACATCGCTCTTCCAAGTGCTAGAGTTTGTGCTATCAGTAACATAAGCATCTACTTTTGAAACTTTACCCTCAGCAACTGGCATATTGTCTATCTTGTAGCCATTATTGATTATATTTTGATCGATAGCAACTTCTCTAGTTTCAGTAGTACCATCTGGTTTTGTTAGTGTGATGTGAAGTTTATCTCCAGGGATAACATCACTTACTTTTATAAGTACTGGTGACTCATTTTGTTTGTTGTCATTGTTGTTTTCTGTGTAAGTTAAAAATTTATCGTTATCTCTATCTTCTGTAAATTCAACGCTTACGCTTGATTTTGTAGGAGTTACGTGATCTTCACTGCTGCCGCCAGTATTACCTTGGAAATTTGTAACGCTTGCTTCTACTTTTGAGTTTTTACCTGGCTCTACAGGCGCATTTATTGGATAACCATTAGTTATGATAGCTGGAGTGATGGTTATGTTTGTTGTTGTTTCATTACCATTTGGATCAGTTACAGTGACTTTTAGTATATCGCCAGCTCTTACTGTGCCGTCATTTGGTACTGTGATAAGAACTTTAGATGTATTTACATCTGTATCATTTCCATGCTCTACTCTGCTTAAAGTGTGGTTTCCATTTATATCATTTATAAATTTAACAGTTGGTGCACCTGGGATTATATTAACGTTTGCGCCACTAGCACCATTATCACCATCGTTGCCATCATTGTAGCCGCCTATTGGGCTATCGTATGAAGCAAAAGCTCTATTTGTATCAGTTAAATTTCTATAAGTTTCATTGATGTTAGAGTAGTGACCGCCCTCAGCAAATCTAGCTTCGCCAAGGCTAACGCCATCTCCACCACCAGCAGCAGCATTACCACCAGCAGCAGTCTCTTCAAGTTTTGTTAGATCACCGCCGTTTAAAATAGCATTTTGCAAAGCGCTTATATCAGCTAAGCCCTCAGCACCTATCGTATTTGGATTTAAAGAAAGCGTGTCACTGCCTAGTACAGTTAGCTCTTTGCCGTTATTTGCAACAATAGTTACTTTGTCGGCTGCATCGCTAGTTTTGACACTCTCACCCATATAAACGATGTCGCCAACTTTTAGCTCTCTCTCGTTTCCGTTTTGATCAACTGCGACCGCCTTGCCACTTAGCGATTTTACTACACCCGCTTCTTTAGCCATAAAACTCTCCTTAATAATTTTTTCGGCGATTATATAATAAGAGTGAGGCTGGGGATATTAAGTAAAATTTGGGTAAATTTAAGTTTATTTTTAGTTATTTAATACTCTTTTATCACACTTTAATATTTTTAAAATTCCCCCTAAAAAAGGCATTTTGTGTAACTTTTGTGTAAAAAATTTTAAAAAAAATTTTTATATGGTACATGTACCTTTCGTTTCATAAAAGCGTTATTCTGAACGCCTTAAGAAAGAGCATCTTTTAAGCTAACACGAAAATATTATGCGATTTTTAGCTACTTTTGCCAAAAAATTTTCTTGCCAAAACCTAGAGTGTTACTCGTAAATTTAACCTTTTCAAGGCTTATAGACCAAATTTTTGGATCCATCGCCTTTGCGTAAAAAAATCTTTTAAAGTAAATTTCTCGCTCAATTGTTCTAGCCTCTCTCATCGCTCCTTGAAACTGCACGCCCTCTATCTTGCCAACGATCTTTGTATCAAGAGCGACTGTGCCAGCAACGAGCTTTGAGTTTTTTAAAAATTTAACATGCGAGCTCTCATCAGAACTAGCTAGCAAAAGACAAAAATTTACCTCATCAAAGGCGTAAAATGCGCTAAAAGCATAAGGCTGTCCCTCATCATCAATGGTACAAACACTTGCAAGATGCATCTTTTTTAAAAATTTAACTATCCTCTCATCCATCTAAACTCCCCTAAAAATGTCAAGAATGGTTTGAAATTTAAAGATGACTATGGCGATTATCAGCACCCAAAGCGTAAAAATAACGAGCTCTATTAAAGTAAATTTATCTTTTGCAACCTTTTTAAAGGCAAGCATTGTTAAAAATGCTCCAAAAAAGCCACCAATTAGCGAAAAATAGTGGATCGCATTTACCTTTACAAAGCTTGGCAAAAGCCCTTTAAAAAATAGTGAAAACATTAAAATTGAGAGCAAATTTGCAAGTATAAAGTAATAGCCAACGACTGGCAAAACAGGCCAAAGTCTAGCAAAAACGAAGCTTAAAACAGTGATAAGCATCAGCAAAAAGATCCTAGTCCCAAAACAACACATCGCCCGTCCTTTTTTGACGCATTTTACAAAATTTTGCTTTATGAAATTAAAAATTTGCCGATTTAGCCTCAAAAGGATTTAAAAATGCAAACAAATTTTTACTCTCAAGGAAGCTACAATAACATGAGCTTTTCGATGAAGACTAGCTCAGGCGATGAGATAAGCTTTTCTATGTATGACAATAAAAACTTAGAGTTTTCAAGTCAAAAAAATGGCAGTTCAAGCCAAAGGAGCTTAACTCTCACGCACGAATACGGCTATGAGTTTGCCTATAAAGGCAACGGTATAGACGAGCAAGATATGAAAGAGATCGAAGAGGCGATGAAGCAAATTCGCCCACAGGTTGATGAGTTTATGAAAAATGTCAAAGAGGGCGACAAGATCGCAGGTAGCAGCCAAAGCATAAGCGAGCTTTCAAACAAGATCAAGCAGATGTTGCCTGACGCAAAAGATATGGATCATAAAAATTTCATAAATGATAATATGCTAAAGATGTTTGACGAACTTTTAGCTAAAAATGATGCTAATAAAAACCTACTAAGTGCGACAAAAAGGCTATTTGACACATTGCTTGATGAGAGCAAAAAAGTATCTTACTACGCATAAATTTAGAGCTTTTTGGCTCTAAATTTTAACCAGCGCCTCTCTTTGATAAAAGAGGTGCGACAAGACTATCACAAAATAAAGCTGAAAAAATAATCCCACAAGCGGCACAAGCGAGATCAGATAAAATAAAAGTGTAAAAGCTATAAATTTAACCCCACCGCCTTCAAGCAACGCTAGCTCAAATTTCTCGCTATCAAGCGTGTTTGAGCCAACGTCTATTAGCAAAAGTTTATAGTAGATGTAAAAAAATGGTACGTTTATGATGAAGAAATTTAAAACTGGCACAAACAAAAGCGGCAAGCAAACGAGCAATATCCCAAGAAATTTCATGATCTCAACCATCGTCACTTTTAGCACTCTAGCCGTGCTAGCCTCGCTTTTAAGCACGTAGTTGTAGTGCCTTTTGTTTATCTCTTTGGCTACAACTGGCGTTAAAAAGCCAGCTACTATTAGGGCGATTATTATGCTAATGATGATCGTTAAAAAGGTGCTTAAAACGTAAAAAAGTATGCTAACTATCCACTTTGTAGCGCTAAAACTTAAAATTTTAATAGCTATAAAAGATAGCGTCGAGTTTGTCTCCAAAAAGGCGAAATTTTCGTTTTTAGCGCCATCGCTTAAAAGGTCAAATATCTCGCCACCTCCCCAGATCGTAAGCCACGCAAGGCTACAAATGCTAAGAAAAAGCGGCAAGATCGATAGCGTTATAAATTTGGCTGTAAAAAAATCTTTAAAGCCAAGGCGAAGAAGATTTATCATTTTACCTTTTTGTACTCACGCTCAAGTGCGGCGTAAATTTCATCTATCGTGCTAACGCCATTTGATAAAATTTCGCTCATCACTTCGTTATCTTCGCGTCCGTTCCAAATTTTCTTATAGCTGCCCTCTTTGTAGCCGTTGTTTTGTCGGAAGCGATTTAGCACGTTTTTAGCGATATAGCACTCATAAAGCGAGTATAAATTTACGCCGCATTTTAAAGACATTGAGAAATAAATTTTAAAGATATCAAAGATATCATAGTCAAAGCCGCTGCACTCATGTATAAGCATCTCAACGTCGTTCATGATCTCATAAATGCTCTCATCTTCGACCTTTAATGGCTCTTTGCAATAGTCGCTAAAGCCACTTGACTGGCAGATATCATCAGCTAATGTCTCAACATCACCAAGCTGTTTTGCCTTGTAAATTTGTAGTGCTAGGCTCATTATAAAGTGCCAGATATCAACGACTTCGATACGTAAATTTTGCTCATCAGTCTTAGCATCTATGCTCTTCCAGTGCTTCCAAGCAAAGCTGTCGATAAGCTCAGCGCACTCCATATATATGCAGCGCCTCCAGCTTATGAGTTTATTTTTATTTGTATAGCCATTTTCCCAACCAAGCCCGTTTGTCTCGTCATTTAGGCTTTGTTGCATCTTTAACATCTCTAAAACAATAGTTCTTTCATCCATTTTTAAACCTTTTAAATTTTAAATGATTATAACAAAAAACAATTAATGCTTAAGCGACAAGCTTGACCCAAATCATCTTAATGCAAGCTTACAAGATGTAAAATCACCCAAAATTTCAAAGGAGAAAAGATGAGAGAGAAAGATCTAGTAGTTTGCAACGTTTGCGGACTAAAAAGCAGCGATGATAAAAATGCAGTTTTCATTCACGCTCACAAAAACGGCGAAGAGGTTGATATCTGCACAAGCTGTATCCCAAGCGTGATACATGGCTCAGGTATGGTCGTAAAATCAAACGAAGAGATAAAGGCTGAAATTTAAATATCAGCCACCATGTGAGAATTCTGCCTTAAAGAATTCTCAAACTCCTCCGCACTCATCGGACGAGATAAGAAATATCCTTGCATTTCATTACAATTAAGCTCTTTTAAAAGCTCTTTTATCTCGTGGCTTTCAACGCCTTTTGCTGTTACTTTTAGCTTCATTGATTTTGCTATATTTATGATAGCAGCGACTACTTGCATATCTTTTTTATTTATCACTGACTGAGCGACAAAGTCATTTGCTATCTTTATGCGGTCGATCTTATACTTTCTGATATAGACAAACGACGTATATCCAGATCCAAAGTCATCTATACAAACATCTATGCTATTTTTCTCCAAAAGTGAGAAAATTTTATCAAGCGTCTCTTGGTCGTTTTTCCAGATATCTTCGCTAAATTCAAGCTCAAACTGCTTTGGATTTAGATGGTGTGAGTTTAAAGTTAGCATAAATTCATTTACAAATTTTTCAGATGTGCTTTGAATTTGCGCTACATTTATGCTTATTTTTGGCACTTTTAGCTTTTTGTTTTGCCACCTTACAGCTTGCTCTACTGTTTTTGAGACAGCAAGCGTACAGATGTCGTTTAAGATGTCGCTATTTAAGCTAGCTATATCCATAAACTCGCCAGCCTCTTTTTGTCCAAATTCTTTTGACTGCCATCTAAGTAGCGCTTCTACGCAGATGATCTTTAAATTTTTAATGTCATAAATCGGCTGAAAATATACCTCAAAATCCTCTTGTAAATTTGCTTTTTTAAGAGCTATCTCTATGTTTGAGCTTTGTTGTATCTCGCTATCTATCTCATTATTATAAACCATTGGGTTTTTAGCTGGGTTTTGCTTAGCATAGTACATCGCCATATCGGCTTTTTTGATGATATTTCTAGGATCGCTGATGTTATCTCTTGTGACAACGTGGATACCAACGACGCTCTTAATCGCAAAGTGATACTTATCTATTTGCAAAGGTTTTTCTATCGTATCTCTTAGCTCCATACCAAGCTTCATACGCTTAGTGTGGCTATTTTCTTCCATTTTTGAAAGCACGATAAACTCATCAGCGCCGATCCTTGCGGTGACCTCTTGTCTATTGCACGCTTCACGTATGCGCTTTGCTACCGCTTTTAAAATTTTATCGCCAACCTCATGTCCGTAAGAGGTATTTATATTTTTAAAGCGACTTATATTTATATAATAAACTGCGATCTCTTGCTTCTCGCCCAAAACGCTACACATACCTTTTAGCTCATTTAGCAATGAGTCTCTGTTGCCAAGAGAGGTTAGATAGTCTTTTTCAGATACGCCCTCTAAACTTAAATTTATCATCTCAAGTTCGTTTGTCTTTAGGTGCTTCTCTTTGTTTTTAGCATCATGTAAATTTTGCTCTGCGTTATATATCTCTTCACTTTGATCAAGCACTTTCATAAAATAGCTAATGACCGCTCCAGCTACAATAACAAAAATTATAAGTAGATCGACATAAGATGAGAGGTTGGCTTTTATAAGTATTAGTGCAGCTGAGATGATAGGTACGAGCTTAGATGTTGTTTTTATGCCAACATCTGCTGCGCTTATACGCTTGTTGTCGCCCCTTAGGTAAAAAGCCCCGAGCATCAAGAGAAAAAATGGCACAAGGTAGATAGAGTGCAGAGTAAAGTCATGTCCTTTGTTTATAAGCTCATTATAAAAAACATATAAATTTAATAGCGTAAAAATCGCACTTGCGATTATCAAGAAAAAGCCACTATGTCTAATGTAAAGATGGTTGCTATTAAAAATTTCACTAAGAGCGATGAATAAAATAGACAAATTTACAAAAATAGCAATGCTAGCAGCAAGCTCACTAGGGCTTTTAGGATGGATCAATATATTAAAATCGCCCATATCGCCAACAATGCAATAAGCAAGCGTGAAAACTAGCAAAAGGACATTAAAGCTATCGGCTAGAACTAGGATCTTTTTATCACTAGCTATAAATTTGACCACAAAAAATATACCAACAGCGGCCAATAGTAAAAACATAGGGAGCAGATCGAAAAAATCAAGATAAGAAATTTGCTCTTTGCTTCTTAAAAGAAAGTCTTCATTTACGCTTCTAATGGCATCAATAATCGTCCAAAGAAAGACCCCAAAGCATGCAGCAAGCCAGTGCATAGCTTTAAGCTTTGATCTGTTCATAGAGATGTAGATACCAAGAACTACAAGACCAAAGCCAAAAAATATCAACAAATTTTCAAAAATTTTATAGTTTAAGATGCCGGCAAACTGAGAAAATATAAAAAGAGCTATAACGGCATAGAAAATTTGTTTTTGTCTTACGATAAGTGACGAATTTGACGTAAAAAAAATGTTTCTCTCCATTGTTTATTCTGTTTAAAACC
>NZ_JAAKZB010000016.1:0-50514 GCF_015229965.1 Campylobacter concisus | reverse complement strand
GTAAAAATTTGATATTTCCAGAGCTTTTTAACAAAAGGACTGAAATTTTAAATAGATATGATGACTTTTTAAAAAGTGCAAATTTAGACGAGATAAAAAAGCTTTTTGGACTAAAAGAGCTTGAAGATAGCGAGCAACTGCGAGAAAGTCTATCTAAAAAAGGTAGCATAAAAGCTATCTTAAGATATGATGGCGTTGCCTACAAACACCTAAACTACCGCGGACTAAGCGATGACGCTCAAAAATATATAGATAATAATGTTTTGATATTTTCAAATTTATTTGGGCCAATTTTAGCAAAAGATGAGATAGCTGAGTACAAACTAAAGCAAGGCGAAAAGCTAGCTGGCTTTGATATTTCTAAATTTTACGAGCAAAATTTTAGCAAGGCGGTCGATCGTTTTTTAGAAAATGATGAAATTTTAGATCTTAGAGCTAAATTTTATGAGAAATTTTATGTGGTAAAAAAAGAATTTACAACATTTTGTTTCTTGAAAAATAAAAAGATACTAAGCCACCATGCAAAAGCTTATAGAGGTGAGGTTTTGCGCCAGATCGCAAATGCTAAAGTGACAAGTAAAGATGAACTAATGGCTCTAAATTTTGAAAATTTAAAGCTTGTAGATATGAAAAAAATAGGGCTAAAAAACGAGCTTACATTTGAAATTTGTGAGTGAGAGTTCAAAATTTGGTCTTTTTTACTAAAAAAATGCAAAAAAAGAGCTAAATTTAGGGAAAAAGTATTGTATTTTTTTTTAAAAGAGTGTAGAATTGCCGCATAACTTCTTAAAAGGATGGTTCATGAAAAAAGCTGAATTTATTCAAGCGGTTGCCGACAAGGCTGGTCTTTCAAAAAAAGATACTCTAAAAGTTGTTGATGCTACTTTGGAGACAATCCAAGCGGTTCTTGAAAAAGGCGATACAATTAGCTTTATAGGCTTTGGTACTTTCGGTACTGCTGACAGAGCTGCAAGGAAAGCTAGAGTTCCTGGAACTAAAAAAGTAATCGACGTTCCTGCTAGCAAAGCAGTCAAATTCAAAGTTGGCAAAAAACTTAAAGAAGCAGTTGCTGCTGGCGCTGCTAAAAAAGGTAAAAAGAAATAATTTTCTTTTTCGGGGAGCAAGTCTCCCCTTTTTCTTTCTTCTCACAAATCTAAAATATCAATCTTAACTTAGCCCGAGTGGTGAAACTGGTAGACGCGTCAGACTCAAAATCTGATAAGGGCAACCTTGTGTCGGTTCGAGTCCGACCTCGGGCACCATTATAAGCTTAAACATTTTATAAATTTAGCCGATATTAAGTGCAACATCTTTAAAAGGATTTTAGATGAATGTTGCACCGCAAAAGTATGATTTTATAAATTTAGATGATTTGCAAAATCTCTCTAAAAGATTTTTAAATCATGGTGATCAAAATAGCTCAAAAGTAAATTTAAGCCAGCTTAACGAACTTTATGAAGCAAACAAAACAGATACCATCTACATAACTGAAGCTGATATCAAAGAATACAACAAACATCTAGCAATACAAAAAGCAGAAGAAATTTTAAAAGATTACTCGCAAAATTTAATAAACAGCAACAATAAAATTTACTCAGACGAACCTTCTAATAGCTTTAGCAAAAACGCCTACTTTAAAAATATAAATGCCACAGATGACGCTGCCATGCTGCCTGTCTTAAAAAGTGGCTACTTGGAAAACACAAAATTTAAAAATTTAAACGACTACGCCTACTCAAACACTCTAAAGACAAATTATGGTGAAGTGGAAGTCTTTTTAGACATTTATGGCGATAACGACGAGCTAGGCGTTGGAAAGTTAGAAAACAACAGCGCACTTTTTAACTTTGATAGCAATAATGACGGCACACTAGATCAAAAAGATATGCTCTTTGACAAGCTAAAAGTAAGAGGATACGACAAAGACGGAAATGAAAAAATAGCAAATTTAAGTGACATCACGGACAAGGTTGATCTTAGGCAGTTTATCAGCACAAATGTCATAAATCACAACCAAATAGCAAGAGAAGAGCTAAACCACAAAGCAATAACCACAAATAGTCCCGATCTTTACGTAGATACAAAAGAGATCGATCACAGGCACTCCTACTACGCCTCAGATCCAAATACCTTGTTTGCTGCCGAAAATAGGTATGAAAAGATAGGCAAAAATGATATAAATAATTTCTTTAAAAAATATGCTCAAAATGACGGCTGGGTCGATCTAAGGCACAATAATATCTTTGGTAAGGATAGCTCTTTTAAAAATTTCGCTTACACAAAAATAGGCTTTGATGATAGTGCAAGACTAAGCGAGTTTAACCCGATCATCGAGTCAAGCAAAGAGCACAAAAAAGGTGAAAATTTCTCATATACAAAATTTCAAAAAGATAGTTTTATGAAATTTTATAGCGACTACAACACCGAGCTTGATGAGCATGAAAAGACGATAGAAAATCTTAGCGCTAATTTAAAGAAATTTGACGAAAATGCAGACGCTTACATATCAAAGCTTGAATATACAAAATCCGCCAAAATGATCGCAATGGAAAATGAATTTAAGCAAGTAACTGGGCTTGATTTTAGCATCTCAAATTTAAAAAAAGTAAAAAAGGCTTTTACTACAAATGAAGCCACAGCTGCCACTGCACTGCGAGATAGCGATAGCGTCATAGCTATGAAGCTAAATCAAGATGGCACGATAAGACTAAAATTTGATAGTGGCAGAGAGCTAGACGTAAATGGGCTTTACAATGACACTGGCAAGCTAAATACGCCAAGCGAGCTAAAAACTAGCGTAAATTTAGATGCAAAAAAGATGGACAATGCACAGCTAAATAGCCTAAATTTCAATGATATCGGCGTCATGCAAAGCGGCAAGATCACAAGCCTAAAAGATGCTGGAGCGATCGCTATCATAAACCTATCAAATAAATTTGAGAGCAAATTTTTAATCAGCCTAAATAGCGGCAAAAGCATATCCGCAAGAGAAATTTATAATATCAACTATCTTGAAAACGATCTAAAAAATAAAGAAAAGATAGATGAAAGAGATAAATTTTACAAAAAGGTTGATACTAGGGTTTAAATTTAAGGATAAAATCCAAAAAAGTTTATTGTAATTTAATCTTTTGGGGCATATAATCAATTCTTTGTAAATTCCAAACTTAAAAGAGACTGCTATGAATTTCACACCACTTTTTGCAATATTTTTCATAATCGCAACTGGTTTTTTTGCTAAAAAAGTCGGCATTGTTGAGCAAAAGCACTCGATCCCATTTGTGGATTTTGTCCTTTGTTTTGCAATGCCTGCGCTAATCTTTGACAAAATTTACCACGTAAATGTCGATGCCTCACTTATAAACACGATCCTAATCGGCTTTGCATCAACCGCCATTAGCGCCGCTTTGGCATTTG
The DNA here is from genome assembly GCF_015229965.1 of Campylobacter concisus. GTDB lineage: Bacteria > Campylobacterota > Campylobacteria > Campylobacterales > Campylobacteraceae > Campylobacter_A > Campylobacter_A concisus_BD. The sequence goes on along the minus strand of NZ_JAAKZB010000016.1, from coordinate 47,097 downwards.
TCATAGGTAAGATTTTTAAATTTACCAAAATAACAACCGTCAGTATGGTCATGCTAAGCCTTTTTGGTAACACACTATTTGTCGGTATGCCTGTCATTCAGGGCTTCTTTGGCGATGCGATGGTAAATGAGGTCATCTTTTACGATCAAATAGCCACTGGTATCCCACTTTCGATCCTTGGACCACTCATCCTATCTTTTGCCGCACCTGAGAAGGTTTCGCTATTTCAAAATACAATGAAAATTTTAAAATTTCCACCATTTATCGCGCTCATTATGGGTCTTGTCTTAAAAGAAGTCCCACTTCCAGATTTTATCTTTGCGCCACTTAGGATGTTTGAAGGCAGCGTCACTCCAGTGGCACTTTTTGCGATCGGTGTTGGCCTTAACTTTAGTAGCATCACAAGCTCATATAAAGGCGTTAGCGTCGTGCTTTTGTGCAAGATGATCTTGCCAGCTATCGTATTTTTCATCATATTAAAAGTCTCAGGTATCCAGATGAGCAAAACTTGGGTCGTTGGCCTCTTTCAATGTGCGATGCCGACATCAGCCCTTGCAAGTGCGATGGTCATAAAAGCTGGGCTTGATAGCTCACTAGCCATCTCATCAGTAGCCATTGGTGTACTTTTTTCATTTATCACGTTACCAGTTATCTATTTTGTATTTGCGTAAATTCACACTTATTTCACACTAAGTGACTACAATTGCAACATAATTTAATTTAAAGGAGACTTTATGAAAAAGTTAATCTTAGTTGCACTTGGTGCTATGTTTATGTTTGGCGGTCTTGCAAATGCTACTGAAATGATGCAAAAGGACAAGATGGGCAAAGATGAGATGATGAAGAAAGAGCAGATGATGAAAGATGATATGTCTAAAAAACATCCTGTCAAAAAACACGAAGCTAAAAAAGAAGACATGGGCATGAAAGACGAAATGAAAAAAGACGACATGGGTATGAAAAAAGACGACATGGGCATGAAAGACGAAATGAAAAAAGATGACATGGGTATGAAAAAAGACGACATGGGTATGAAAAAAGACGACATGGGCATGAAAGACGAAATGAAAAAAGGCATGTAAAGGCACTTGATGGTCAGAATTTTGCTTGTTGAAGATGATGAAACATTACTTGATCTAATAAGCGAGTATCTGGGCGAAAATGGTTACGATGTCACCACTACAAACAATGCCAAAGACGCACTAGATCTTGCATACGAGCGAAATTTTGACCTACTTATACTAGACGTCAAACTCCCGCAAGGCGACGGCTTCTCCCTACTTTCATCGCTACGTGAGCTTGGCGTCACAACACCTAGCATATTTACCACCTCGCTAAACACCATAGACGACCTTGAAAAAGGCTACAAAAGCGGCTGCGATGACTATCTAAAAAAGCCATTTGAGCTAAAAGAGCTACTTATCCGCATGCAAGCTCTCATAAAAAGAAATTTCTCACACCAAAACGGCGAAGATATCAAAATTTTAGATGATCTTTGCTTTCACCCACAGAGCAAAACTCTAAGTAAAAACGGCGAAAATGTAAATATCTCGAGCAAAGAGAGCGACCTGCTCGCCCTATTTTTGCAAAACAAGGGCAAAATTTTAACCAAAGATGAAATTTTTAATAAAATTTGGAAATTTGACGAGGAGCCAAGCGAGCTTAGCCTTCGTGTATATATCAAAAATTTACGCCAAATTTTAGGCAAAGATGCCATTTTAAACAAGCGTGGAGACGGCTACATCTATGTCTGAAAAGACGCAAATTTTATTTAAAATTTTATCCCTCTATCTTGTTAGCTCTGTGCTATTTTTGAGCTATTTTTTTATACACGACTACCAAAATAAAAAAGAAGCACTCATCTTAAACGAGGTAAAAAGCCTAAAAGAGATCAAGATGGGCATATATATGAAAGCCAGGATGAATGGCCTAGACTCGGTCTCAAGCCTCACAAACGAAAAGGGCGTACATGCTTGTATCGTGCTGGAGAATGGTGAGAAAATTTATAAAGATTTTGAGTGCAAAAATATCAACAAAGGCAAAAATGTAAATTTGATAGACGGCAAGGTAGCGATCTTTGAAAAGATCCAGTATATGGAGGACAACGCCACAGACGAGCTCGCACGCGCAGACATCTTTCTAGTTGGCAAAAATATCAACGGCGAAATTTTATCCTTGCAAATTTCGACCACACTAAAGGCTGCATTTTTCCTCTTTGCCCTGCTCTTTGTCGCCTTTTATCTAGCAAAACTAAGCCTAAGACCGCTTTATGAAAAGATAGATACGCTAAATCACTTCATAAAAGACTCAACTCACGAGATAAACACGCCCCTAAGCGTCATCTCGATGAGCATAGAAACGGCTGATCGCAACAACCTAAATGAGCGAAATTTAAAGCGCTTTAACAACATCAGCCTTGCCGCAAAAAGCCTAGGCAGCATCTATGACGCGCTCGTTCATCTAAGCTTTAACCTCGATAAACCAAGCAAAAAAGAGCTAATCGATCTAAATTTACTAACCACGCAAAGGCTTAGCTACTTCTCGCCATTTTTTGCTAAACGCGGGCTTAAGATAGATGCTAGCCTAAAGCCAAGCTTCATAAACGCAGACCTTGAGGATGTGAGTAAAATTTTAGACAACCTCTTAAGCAACGCCTCAAAATACGCAGCGCCAAATTCAAAGGTTAGCATCGTTTTAGAGCCAAATTTCTTTAGCATAAGTAACTCTGGGCGCGGCATCAGCAAAGATGATCAGATGAAAATTTTTGATCGCTACACGAGATTTAACGACGATCAAGGCGGCTTTGGCATAGGGCTAAATTTAGTCAAAGAGTGCTGCAAGAAAAATAACATCACCGTAAAATGCCAAAGCGAGCTTGATGGCGAGACTACGTTTTTGCTCACTTGGCAGAGTTAAATTTAAAACCACTCTACTCTAAACAATAAAATTTATTAAAAAAGAGAATTTATGTCCAAAATTTATTTTTGATAAATTTTATTAATATTATAATCCTTTTACAAAATCTTAATCAAGGAGAAAAGTATGAAACTACTTGAAAAATACGGGCTTTTCATAAATGGTGAGTGGCGTGACGCAAAAGACGGCGCTACACTTGATGCCAAAAATCCAGCAAACGGCGAGCATCTTGCAAAGATCGCTGACGCTACCGAAGAAGATGTAAATGACGCAGTTCGTGCTGCACGTGAGGCTTTTAATAAATTTAAACACACCACAGTTAGCGAGCGCGCAAAGCTACTAAACAAGATCGCTGATATCATCGACGAGCACAAAGAGCACTTAGCAAAAGTTGAAAGCATGGACAACGGTAAGCCGATTAGAGAGACGCTAAATGTCGATATCCCTTTTGCAGCCGAGCATTTTAGGTACTTTGCTGGCGTCATCATGGGCGAAGAAGGCAGCGCAAACGTGCTTGACGAAAAGCAACTCTCTATCGTTTTACGCGAGCCAATAGGCGTTGTGGGTCAGATCGTGCCTTGGAATTTTCCATTTTTAATGGCAGCTTGGAAGCTAGCTCCAGTGATCGCAGCAGGCGATGCGAGCGTGTTTAAACCTTCAAGCGAGACAAGCCTAAGCGTGCTTGAGCTATTTAGGCTGATAGATAAAATTTTGCCAAAAGGTTTGATAAACATAGTAACCGGCAGAGGTAGCAAGAGTGGCGAGTGGATCAAAAACCACCCAGGTCTTGACAAGCTAGCATTTACCGGCTCAACCGAGATCGGCCGTGATATCGCCATAGCTGCGGCTCGCCGTATCATCCCAGCCACACTAGAGCTTGGCGGCAAGAGCGCAAATATCTTCTTTAGCGACGCAAATTTAGACAAAGCGCTTGACGGACTTCAGCTTGGAATTTTATTTAACCAAGGTCAAGTTTGCTGCGCAGGGTCTAGAATTTTCGTAGAAGAGAGTTTTTATGACAAATTTATCGAGGCTGCGGTTAAGAAATTTAGCACTATAAAAGTTGGCGATCCACTAGATCCTAGCACTCAAATGGGCTCTCAGATCAATAAAAAACAAGCCGAGCAAATTTTAAACTACGTAGAGATCGGCAAAAAAGAAGGTGCAAAAGTAGCAGTCGGCGGCAAAGCCTACACCGCAAATGGTTGCGACAAGGGCGCATTTGTCGAGCCAACGCTGCTAGTTGATGTGACAAATGATATGAGAGTGGCTCAGGAAGAGATCTTTGGACCAGTTGGCGTCGTCATCAAATTTAAAGATGAAGCCGAGCTTATCAAAATGGTAAATGATAGCGAATACGGCCTTGGTGGTGGAATTTTCACACAAGACATCACAAAAGCACTTCGCGTTGCAAGGTCTATGGAGACTGGTAGAGTTTGGATCAACACTTACAACCAAATCCCAGCAGGAAGCCCATTTGGCGGATATAAAAACTCAGGTATCGGCCGTGAGACGCACAAGATCATACTTGAGCACTACACTCAGATGAAAAACATTATGATAGACCTCACCGGCAAGGTTAGCGGCTTTTACGCACAATGATTTTAGGGGGTTTTGCCCCCTACTGCTTTAAATTTCATAAATAAAATTTCATTCTAAATTTATCAACAATTAACAATCTTTATTTTTAAGTTTAATAGACTAAAATTTGGCGCAAAGGAGAAAATTTGAGCGAGCAAATTTACATTATCGGCGACGTTCACGGCTGTTTTAACACGCTTTTAGAGCTTATCAAGCAGTTTCCAAACAAAGAAAAATCTCAAATTTGCTTTGTTGGCGACGTGATAGATCGGGGGCTTTTTAGCTGCGATGTGGTCGAACTTATCATGCAAAATGACTATAAAATGGTAATGGGAAATCACGAGCGAAGGCTACTAAACAATAAATTTGAGTTTTTAAACAACAAAGTGCCATTTGACAGGAGCTGGTTCTTTGGAAACGGCGGTGAAGCGACATATAGATCATATCTTGGACAAAGCATGGAGTTTAAACAAAGGCATGTGGATTTTTTAGAAAGCAGGCCAGTTTATCTGGAATTTAAAGACCATAAAACCAAAAATGGCGAGCATCTGGTAGTCTCTCACTCAGCCGTTGGCAATATGTGGGAGCTAAGAAACGATAAATATGCTAGCGAAGAGTTTAGAAAGCACCTGCTCTCAGGCAGAGGCGATGAGCTGCAAGTTAGTGGCATCTTTAACGTCTATGGTCACACGCCAGTAAGAGAGGTAAAATTTTATAAAAATAGCGCAGATATCGATACAGGCTGCGTTTTTAATGAAGTTGGTTTTGATAAACTAAGTGCGTTAGAGTTTCCATCGATGAAAATTTATACGCAAAGAAATGTCGAAAATTTTAATAAAAAGGATAAAGATGTGGTTTTCTAAAAAGAGTTCTAGCTTTGCTAGCAGAGTTGATAAATTTTGGAGCGAATTTGGTAAAAATTTAGACGTCATCAAGCGTAATTTAGAGGATAAAAACTACGAAACAGCGAGCAAAATGACTGAAGAGGCGCTAAATTTATGTTTAGTAGATCCAACCTTTATGATAGGTCTTGTTAATGACAAGATCGATCTAGTGCTCACCCCAGAAGGGATGAAATATAGGCTTTTTTGGCTTAAATTTATCAAATCACGCATGCCAAAAGAGTATGAAGCAAAACTTACTTGCACGCTTGGCAAACCACGTGCACCACGCGAAGTAGCAACTATACAGATGTATGGCGTGAGTGTTGATGCAAGCGAGGTCATGGTCTATGCAAATTTTGAAGAAAAAAGCGTGGATATGTGCCTATACAACGAGACTTTAAGCAAGCTAAAAAGCGAAGATGAAAACAAGGCCTACACGCTAGCTTTTATACTTTGCGACAACGTTGTTGGCGAGACGGCGATGATAAACACGCTTGGGGAGTTTGAGATCGTAGATGAGCCAAGAGAAAAAGGCGTCGCACTTACCGACTTTGCCGATCTTATAGATGATAAATTTGGCAAAGAGGCATCAAGCGAACCGCTTAAGCAGTTTAGCTTTTATGAGCTTGAACCTCGCTCAGATGCGCTAAGAGATGATGTATTTATAGGCTATACGAGCCTGACTACGCTGCTAAATGAATACTATGACGGCAAAAGCGATATCTATAATGAAGCTTACGAGCTTGGCATAAATTTCTGCTTTTTAGCCCTACATCACGGCGGCGATGTGCAGTTTGGTGTTGATAGCAAAAACAAGATAGAAGATGAGCTAGAAGGTAGTACTTTTTGCGAAGGCATGGGCGCAGCGACTGGCACTAAGCACTCTTATGTTGATCTTATATGCTTTGACAAAGACGAGCTTGAAAAGGCTGTGAGTAAATTTAGCAAAGAGCTTGACATAAAGATAGAAATTTGCGAGTTTAAACGCTAGATACATAAAATTTAACGTAAAATATTGCATATCCTGCTAGCTGGTAAATTTACAAAAATAGCCAGCTGGCAATAAATTTATCCTTTAAATTTAGAGCTATTTGAGAGATAGGCGCAAAATTTTAGGCCGTATAAAAAGATGATCCACGAGATATAGATCCAGACAAAGAAGAAAAGCACGGCTGAAAATGAGCCATAGACGCTTAAATAGGTCTTGTTGTAAAGGACGTAATAGACAAAGGCTGACTTGCCAAGATACCAAACGAGTGAGGCGGCAAACGAGCTAAAAAACGCGCTTTTAAATTTTATCTCGTCATTTACTGAGATGAGATATGTGACACAAAATATCACCCAAATGATGAGATATGGCACTATGCTTAAAAAATTTATAGAGCTTGTGATCACGTTTGAATTTAACATCTCTTGAATGAGGCTTGATAGATAAAAGCTACCAGCAAGTCCGAGTGGCGCAAGCGTGATGAGCGTCCAGTACGAGCTAAGTGCCGACCAAAAGCCCCTAGCCTTGCTAGCTCTTGTCACTTTTAAGACTACGTATTCATAATCGCTAAAAAACATAGCTGAAGTAAATATCATCGCCACAAAGCCAACTATGCCTAAATTTCCGCTATTTTGGAGGAAATTTTGCAAGTAGTTTGAGATAATCTCTTGGTTGCTTGGCAAAAGAGCCGAGAAGACAAAGTCTTGAATTTTGGCGTAATAATCCTCAAAGCTAGGCAGTTTTGTAAAGATAGAAAACGATATGAGAAGTATCGGTATGATCGATAAGATCGTGTGAAAGCTAAGGCTTGCTGCGTAGTGAAAGAGCTCTTTGTCCTTAAGAGCAGCTAGCAAATTTAAACCACTCTTTAAATCGCTCTTGCTTAAGGACAAACGGCTCATTTATCAGTTATCTTCTTCAAAAAGTTTTTCGTAGTGAGCGTCGTAGTTGTTGATGTGCTCGCTATTTAGCTTCCAAAATACAGTGTCTATGTCGCTAACTCTTGTGTAAAAAGGCAGTTGATAGTACTCAACCTCGCCAGTTTTGAACTCTTTTAGCACCTTAAAGCTTTGACAATCAGCAAAAACGCTTCTGCCATCCATCGCGACAAAGATAAGACCAGCTGCACTTTGAGCGCACATCTTTCTAAAGTCGTCTCTGCTTGGATTTGGCTTGTATTCGTAGCTTAAGTATGCTCCAACAAGATCTGGGTGGATAAATATCATATTAGGAAATGCGCCTAAAACCTCTTCATAAATTTCTTTATTTGGCACGACGATTAGTGAGCGGTTATAAAGGTAGTTTAGCACGACTATATCGCCACTTGCAGGTGCGATGCCAGGGAGTGGAAGAGCCTTTTGCTCGAGCAGGTCAAACACCTCAAATCTAACCTTCGCAAAGCCGGCATTTTTAGAGACAACGCTCACTCTTGCGATGATAGAACTATCAGTGTCAAATTTGTGAAGCACGACGCCGCTTGATCCGATCAAAATTTCAGGACTATCAACTATCGTTGCTGTGCCGTCACTCTCGACGCTAATAAGAGGAGTTCTATACTCGTTTAAAGAAAAATCAGCCCCAAAAGCAAAGCCAAAAAACAGCGATAAAATCACGATTATACGTTTCAAAAATATCTCCTAAGTTTAAATTTTTAGAGCGATTATAGCCTAAAATGCTTTATCTTTTGCAAAATTAAAGCAAGTTTTAGTTAAAATCCCCTCCAGCTTTTTAAAAGGATATCGATGCCTCGTATATTTGTGATTTTTGCAATATTATGTATAAATTTATATGCCATAAAACCAACTGTCGATGAGCTTAGTTGGCCAAATGGCAGCAGCTTTTTAAATTTCCTTGAAACAAATAAAATTCCACTTTCACTTTACTACAACCTAGCAAGCGAAGATCAAGAGCTAACAGAAGAGATCATCGCTGGCACAAAATATCAAATTTACAAAGACGATAACGGCGAGGTTAAGCAAGCCCTCATCCCCGTTAGTGACGAGCTTCAGATACATATTTATAGAGATGACAAGGGCAAATTTCAGCTTGAGTTTATCCCGATCTTATACCAAAGCGAAGATAAAGTTTTAGCCCTAAAAGTCGATAAATCAGTCTCTGAAGATATCTTTGACTACACTGGCTCTGGCACGCTAGCACTTGGCTTTAAAGAGGTTTTTAGCGGCAGCGGGATCGATTTTAAAAAGATAAATAAAGGCGATACGATCGCTATTGTCTATAACCAAAAACTACGCATGGGGCGCTCTTTTGGCACGCCTGAAATTTACGCAGCGATGATAGAGACTAAAAACAAACGCTACGTGATGTATAAATTTGAAGATAAATTTTATGATAAAAACGGCAAGAAAAATGACAAATTTTTGCTCGTTCGTCCTCTTGCAAACGCTAGGATCACATCAAATTTCACCCTAAAAAGATGGCATCCGATCCTTCAAAGATATAGAGCGCACCTTGGGGTTGATTATGGTGCTCCAAAAGGCACACCGATCAAGGCCGCAGGCGATGGCACGGTCAAATTTGTCGGACAAAAGAGTGGTTATGGTAGAACCGTCATCATCTCTCACGCTGGTGGCTACGAGACACTTTATGCCCACTTAAATGGCTTTGCAAAGGGCATAAGAAGCGGTCTAAAAGTAAAACAAGGCACGCTGATAGCATACGTTGGCACAAGCGGCATGAGCACTGGCCCACACTTGCACTTTGGCCTCTATCTAGGCGGCAAACCGATCAATCCAGAAAGCGCCATCAAGGTCGTAAAAAATATAGAAGACAAAAAAGAGTCTGCTAAATTTAAAGCAGTCATAAATAGAAATGATGAGCTGATAAAACAGGCTCTAAGCAACGACAAAGAGTATCACAAGGTGGAATTTTTCCCTAACGTAATAGATTTTTAAAGGTAAAACTTGAGCCAAGAACTAGAAGAAGCAAAAGAGCTGATAGATCAGCATTTAGATGAAAATTTAGAAGACGGCGAGCTCTCTGCATACGAGCTAGCCCAGCACCTAAAAACACTTAAAAAGCATGACGAGGAGCTTTTTGCCAAGTATCTTGAAAAGCTAGATCCTGAAATTTTGGGTGACGTGGCGATAGAGTTACCTGATCACATGCTAAAAGACGTGATCGATACGCTTCCAGCTGAAAAGATCGTAGAAGCGCTCGAAGAGCTAGAGAGTGACGATGCGACCGACCTACTCCAATACATCGAGGATATCGACGAGGACAAGGCTAGAGAGCTTTTTAACGAACTAGATAAAGAAAATCAAAACGAAATTTTAAGACTTAGAAGCTACGATGAGGATAGAGCTGGTGCACACATGCAAACAGAGCTATTTTCAGCTCATCTTGAAGAGAAGCTTGGCAGCGCAGTTGCAAGACTAAGACAAGAGAAGCAAGAAGGCAAACTAGAAAATGTCTCGCAGCTTTTCATCATCGATAAAAATAGTGTTTTGCAATACGCCATCCCGCTTGAAGATCTCATCCTTTTTGACTTTACAAAAACGCTAAAACAAAATATCGAATCAACCCAGATCGACCACTACAAGCCTCACATGGCAAATGATATGGATCTCATGCAAGATGTCGCTGATATGTTTCAAGAGTACGATCTAAACGTTATCGCAGTTACAAGTAGCACTGGAATACTGCTAGGTCGTATCACGTATGATGATATCCACGACTACATCCAAGAGAGCGCTACAGAGCAAATTTATAACCTAGCTGGCGTTGATGACGAGTCAGAAGAGGACGATACGCTATTTAAAGCGGGTCGTGGCCGTGCGGTTTGGCTTGGTGTAAATTTACTAACAGCACTTTTTAGCTCATCTATCATCGGACTTTTTGATGAGACGATCGCAGCTTACGTCGCACTTGCCGTGCTTATGCCAATAGTTGCTTCAATGGGTGGCAACACTGGCACGCAAGCACTTGCTGTTACGGTTCGTCGTTTGGCACTTGGCGAGATAGAATTTAAAGATGCAAAGAGCGTTTTAAAGCGCGAGGTGACGATCTCACTCGTAAATGGCCTCATCTTTGGCGCTATCATGGGCGTCATAGCCGCTGTTTGGTTTGATAAAGGCATGCTTGGCGTGGTAATTGGCCTTAGTATGGTTACAAATTTATTCTTTGCTGGCTTTTTTGGCACGATCATACCTTTGACTCTAAGGCGCTTTAACATAGATCCTGCTGTTGGTTCAGCCGTCATTCTTACTACATTTACTGATGCGATAGGATTTTTTAGCTTTTTAGGACTTGCAAAATGGATACTACTATAACAAATTTAGAAATTTTACCTCTTGGTGAGTCAAAATACCTAAAGCCATTTAAGATGAAATTTAAACAAAATGGCTTGCAAAGGGACTGGGACTGCGTCAAGGTGATGAATAGCGTTAGTATATTTTTATATCACGAGCAAAAAGATGCATTTTTGTTTGTCAAGCAGTTTCGCCCAGCCGTTTGGTACTCGCAAGAAAAAGAAGGCATCAAAACAAGTGAGCAAGGCTTTACTTATGAGCTTTGCGCAGGGCTTATGGATAAGGGGCTAAGCGAGGAGCAAACCGCTAGAGAAGAGGCAGTCGAAGAGGTTGGATACGAGCTAAAAGAGATGGAGCGCATCACGATGACGTATGGCGCTTTTGGCTTTGGCGGCAACACTCAAACGATGTTTTATGCAAAGATCGATGAGAGTATGAGGGTAAATGCAGGTGGCGGCGTCGATGGTGAAGATATCGAGCTAGTTTTTATAAAACGAGAAGATATGATGAAATTTGCCTTTGACGAGAGCAAGGTCAAGGGCTTTGGGCTCATCTTTGCTTACTTGTGGTGGGAGAAATTTAAAGGTTAAAAAGAGACCTTTTTGATAAGCGCAAAGACAACAACCGCCACAACAAAAATGCCAACTAATATAATGTAATCCGACATAAAAAACCTTTACGTTTAAAATTTGCACTATTGTAACTAAATTTTTAACAAAATAAGAACTTTATAACCGCACATATCATAAAATAATCAAAAATCATAAGGAGAAAATGATGAGCGAAAACGAAACTCTTTTTATCAACCGCGAATTAAGCTGGCTACGCTTTAACTCAAGGGTGCTCGCTCAGTGTGAAAAGGATATACCTTTACTTGAAAAGCTAAAATTTTTAGCGATCTATATGACAAATTTAGATGAGTTTTACATGATCAGAGTTGCTGGTCTAAAGCAGCTTTTTGCAGCTGGTGTGACGACAAGTAGCAGCGACGGCATGAGCCCACTTGATCAGCTACGTGAGATCAGAAAATATCTTCAAGATGAGCAAAATTTGGTCGAAGCTCACTACAAAAGCACCGTAGATGCGCTTAGTAAAGAGGGTCTTTTTATCAAAAACTACGACGAGCTTGATGATAGCTTAAAGCAAAAATGCGACGAATACTTTTTCTCAAACATCCTGCCAGTTATCGTGCCTATCGCTGTTGATGCGACCCATCCATTTCCGCACCTAAACAACCTTAGCTTCTCGCTTGCCGTTAAGCTTGCTGATATCGAGCATCCTGAAATTTTAAAATACGGCATGATAAGAATTTCAAGAGTTTTGCCAAGATTTACCCAGCCAAGTAGTAACGTCTTTGTGCCGATTGAAACAATCGTGCACCGCCACGCAGAAGAAATTTTTCCAGGATATAAGCTCATTAGCTCAGCTGCCTTTAGAGTGACAAGAAACGCTGATATCGTCATCGAAGAAGAAGAGGCGGATGATTTTATGATGATACTTGAGCAAGGGCTAAAGCTTCGTAGAAAAGGGGCTTTTGTGCGTATGCAGATAGACAAAGACGCTGACGCTGATATCTTAGAGTTTTTAAATTTTCACATGAAAATTTTTCATAAAGATATCTACTTTTCAAGCATCCCGCTCACACTTAGCTCTCTTTGGGAGATAGCTGGGAGTAAAAATTTTAGCCACCTAGCAAACCCGCCCTACGCCCCAAAGACCCTGCCTCCATTTGGCAACGGCGTCTCGATTTTTGACGCCATAGACAAAGAGGACGTGCTGCTAGTTCATCCATTTGAGAGCTTTGATCCAGTCGTTAGCTTTATAAGAGAAGCGAGCAAAGATCCAAAGGTGATCTCCATACGCATGACGCTTTACAGGGTCGATAAAAACTCGCCGATCATTCAAAGCCTAATAGACGCTGCAAGCGACGGCAAACAAGTAACCGTGATGGTTGAGCTAAAAGCAAGGTTTGACGAGGAAAACAACCTTCACTGGGCAAAGGCGCTTGAAGATGCTGGCGCACATGTGATATATGGTATCACAGGATTTAAAGTCCATGCAAAAGTTAGCCAAGTGATCCGCCAGATCGGCGATAAACTCAAATTTTACATGCACTTTGGCACTGGCAACTACAATGGCAGCTCAGCAAAAATTTACACTGACGTGAGCCTATTTACAAGCAAAGAGGAATTTAGCCAAGATACGACCTCATTTTTTCACATCCTATCAGGATATAACAAAAACCGCCGCCTAAACGCCCTTAGTATGTCGCCCTTTCAGATAAAAGAGCGCATCATCGAAAAGATAAGAGTGGAGGCTAGCAAAGGTAGCGAAGGCAGGATCATCGCTAAGATGAACGCGCTAATAGACGAAGACGTGATAAATGAGCTTAGCCGCGCCTCAAACGCAGGCGTAAAGATCGATCTTATAGTTCGCGGTGTGTGCGGACTAAGGCCAGGTGTAAAAGGCAAAAGCGAAAACATCAGAGTTCGCTCGATCATCGGTAAATACTTGGAGCACGCTAGAATTTTATATTTCAAGCACGCTAATCCAAAAATTTACATCTCAAGTGCTGACTGGATGCCACGAAATTTAGAGCGCCGATTGGAGCTTATGACGCCTATTTTTGAGCCAAGGCTTCAAGAGAGACTGCTTGAAATTTTAGAGCTTCAGCTAAGCGATAACGACCTAGCATTTGAGCTACAAAATAACGGCGAATACACAAAAGTAGCTAGACGCGAGGGCGAAAAAGTGATCTCTTGCCACGAAGTTTTAGAAAACTACATCTCTAAAATTTATAAATCCGTCAAAAAAGACACCGACAAAGCAAAAGCAGATATGCTTGCAAGCAAGCTTTTAAAAGAGAGCTAAAAGATAAATGGCTTTTAAATTTAAGTTTAGAAGCCATTTTTACCATAAATCCTAAATCTTAAATCCAAAGACTAATTTTAGTTTCTGGCTAAATTTAACTCCAAATTTAGCCAGCAGTTTTAACAAAAGAAATTTATTCAATTTAACGCAAGCTCTAAATTTAGCTACAAAAGCAAAACTGCCTAGCAAAATACGTCATCAGTAGTGACGGCTTGGCTATACACATGCAAAAACTAACATTCACGAGAAATTTATCACAATGGCAACGTTGTTTCAGGGATTTTGCAAAGATCGGCGCTTGCAGGGCGATAGATCGTGACGTTATTGAAAGCATGATGATTGCAAACCGCGAAAAGATAGACGATCTCGTTTAAATAGGTCATAGCTAAATCAAATTTCTAAATTCCCAGCCAAGTGGCTTAAATTTAAACCAGCCCTACTCCAAAGCTTTTAAAACTGGTTCTGGTTTTAGCTTTACGCTTGGGGCATTTTTGCTAAAGCTTATGAGATCCTCTGTTGTTTGTATGCTAAATGGCAGGCGAGTTAAGCAGACTTTGAAAATTTCAGCCGCTGCTATAGCGTCATTTAGGGCTCTGTGGTGGGTGTTGTTGATGCCAAGGAGTTCTTTTAGCGAGCCAAGGCCGTATTTTTGCGAGGCGATCGTGCGGCGGCTAAGATCGATGGTGCAAAGCTTTCTGTTTAGCAGCATGCCAAGACCGATCTCATTTAGGCTGTGCGAGATAAATCCGTAGTCAAAATTTACGTTGTGCGCGATAAAGACGCTAGTTCCAAGAAAAACTTTAAATCGCTCAAGTACGTTTAGCAAATTTGGTGCACCGACTAGATCGCTTGCTCTTATGCCAGTTAGCTCTGTGATATTTTCAGGCACCACACTAGCTGCCACGAAGCTTTCAAAGCGCCCTATTTCGGTGCCATTTTTCATTTTTATAGCGCCTATTTCTATGATCTGGCCATTTGTCGTGCCACCAGTCGTTTCGATATCCACGACACAAAATTCCTGCTCGCTAATATCTCTAAATCTCGTGCCAAGCTCGATCTCGTTGCTTTCATTTCTAGTGATATCAAGCCCAAGGGTTCGCCACATATCAAGGTCGCGCACGTCAATGAGCGATGAAATTTCCTCGATATCGCTAAATTTCAAGATAAACTCGTGATAGCCTAAATTTTGCCTAGCTAAAATTTCAATGCTATTTTCTAAACGCTGTTTTTTTGGTTTCAAAACTCAAGCTTTATGGCGCGAATGGCTTGTTCGTAAGAATTTGATGAGAAGATATAGTTGCCAGCCACCAAGACATCAGCCCCAGCCTCTTCAAGATCAGGCGCATTTAGTCCGTTTACGCCGCCATCTACTTCGATGAGACACTTGGCGTTTTTGCGCTCTATTAGCTCCCTTAGCGCCCTTGTTTTCTCAAGCACGACTGGCATAAATTTCTGACCACCAAAGCCGGGATTTACGCTCATTAAAAGCACCATATCGACTTCATCGATGATATGCTCGATCGCACTAACTGGCGTGTGCGGATTTAGCACGATGCCAGGACTTACGCCGTTTTTTCTGATGTGATCGATGAGCCTCATTGGATGCTTCTCTTCTTCTATGTGAAAGGTTAGAAATTTTGGCTTTAGCGGCAAAAAAAGATCAGCAAAAAATGAGTTATTTTCAACCATCAAATGTATATCAAGTGGCTTTGTAGCAGCCTTTGCAACGGCACTTACCACGACTGGCCCGATAGTTAAATTTGGCACAAAATGCCCATCCATAACATCAACATGCACCAGATCGCACCCAGCCTCGCAAATGGCTCTTATCTCAGCTGCTAAATTTCCGAAATCAGCCGACAAAATACTAGGTGCAACGTACATTTTAAATCCTTATTTACTTATAAAAATCACGCCAGTTTGGCTCTCTTTTGCATTTAATGTGGCAAAAATTCCACTGCTTGCCCTGTCAAAAAACATCTCATTTTCGAAAAATTTAAAGTTGCTAAGTTTTACCTTTAAATTTCTCTCGATGAAAATATCTAAAATTTTGCTTGCAATGATACTAAAAATTTGAGAAAATCCGCTTAAACAGCCACACTCCAGATCGCCATTATCTGAAAAAATAGAGCAAATTTTGCCAAGCTTGTCCTTTTTAACACCAAGCAAAATTCTCATCTGTACGTCGCCATAAAAGAGCACGCAAGCCCTCAAATAGTCATTTTCGCCCTCTACATTAAAGTTGCTGATCTTTGCATCAAGGCATAAAATTTCACTCTCTATCAAAGGCGAGAGCACGTCCGTGACACTTGAGATCACAAGTGGCAAAAACTCAACCAAGTTTTTATTCATCTTTGTAGGCTCTATATCGATAAGGCGCTTTTTAAAATAGAGCGTCGAGTCATCTTTGAAAAAGTCATCCATCTTTTTATATAAAAGTATCTTTGCCGCTTTTAAATTTGATGCAAGTGTCTCTGAGATGTTGCCCTCATTTAAGCCGCAAATCGCCACTATAGCGCCACTTTTTTGGCTCAGCTCAGATAGCTTTATCAAAAAACTAGCACCTATGGTATTTAAAGCACCGACCGAATCAGACCAAAAAACAAAGAATTTAAAGCCTATCTTTTGCAACCTTTCGTGAAATTTATAGTCAAATTTCTGCACAAAAGAGCTATCTATGAGCCCTGCTGTCTTGTAAATGACAACATCGCCTCTTACAAAGGTGCTAAATTCTTTTTTGCCTAAAACGATGTGATTTAAGGTGCTGATGGTGTATTTGTAGGCTTGTTTGGCAGCATTAAATTCTTCTACGCTTTTTACAAATTTACACTTGTAACACTTTTGCTCCAAAAGCGAGTTGATGTAGTCTTTATACTGCTCGTTTTTGTTATAAATCACGATGGCTTCGCTGCTATCTGCTAAAGTATCATTTAAAAATAGCGTCGCAACTTTTTCATTTTCAAAGAGTGAAAATCTCAAAATATTTTTTGAAGTCTTTGCGACAAGCTCGTAAAAAGTATCATCATAGTCGCAGACTGCAAACTCAGCACCTATCTGCTTAGCGATACTTGAGAGGTGCTCGCATGTGCTATTTAGCCAAAGTGGGCTAAAAAATGTGACATTTTTTAATGAAAGCAAAATGGCGCTTATCTGCCTTGCGCAAATTTGCTCTACTTCGGCCTTTTTGATGCTTGAAGGGGTGATATTAACCTCTAAAAATCCAAATGGCCTAACAATGGCTAAAGAGCCCTCAAAAGTTACTTTCATTTTCTAAGAGCCTTTTTTAAATTTATAACCATATCAGCCGAAGCATGGACGCTAACATCGGTGATCCTATCTATGCCAAAGTCAAAAAATTTAGCAGTACTTGCCTCATAAGAGAGCAAAATTTTAAAGTATTTTAAGACCAAAATCTCCTCTCTATTGAGCCTGTCGCTCTCCCATCCTGCAAGCTTTAAAAGTACTCCAAATAGCGAGATATCAAACCTTCGCTGCAAGATCCTATCAAAGCTCATATCAGAAAAGCCAACGATATGTTTAAGCGAATGTGGATACTTCAAAAAGATAAGCTCGCAAAATATAAGCAAAATTAGCGCGTAGGCAGCTAGAAATAAATTTTTTTGATTTTTTAGCCCAAGATAGTTTAGAAGTTTACTCCAGTCAGATAGAAATTTGGCATTAAACTCCATCATCGAGTGTAAATTTACACCAAAATTCTTATATCTTTTTGGAGATTTGATAAAAACAAAATAAGAGCAAATTATCATTTTTAGGTTGTCTATGCCTAGCGGATAAGCCATAGCGTAGATATCTCTAGTGTAGTTTTGAACGCCAAAATCGCCTAAATTTACTATCGTTGCAAAGTACGCTTTAAAAGTCTCACTCCCTCTAAAAAGCTCCATAGCAGTAGTGATGTCGCCCTCATCCAAGTGCTTTTGGCACTCGTAAAAAACATCGGGCATTGTATAGATAAAATTTGAAATTTCATCTATTTGATTTTTAGTTAGCATTTTTGTTTTACCGATTTTTTATTTTGGGGCTATTTTAGCCTTAATTAAATAAAAAATCAACAAAACTTATAAATATAAATGTTCATTTTAAGCAATACTTTGGTTTTGTTTAGATAAAATCAGCAGAAATTTTTGTTTATAAGGAAAAAAAATGTCAAAAAGATGTGCGATAACTGGCAAAGGACCAATGGTAGGCAACAACGTGAGCCACGCCAACAATAAAACTAAAAGAAGATTTTTACCAAATCTTAGAACTATCCGTGTTACTCTAGAAGATGGCACAACAAGAAGAATAAAAGTTGCTGCTTCTACTCTAAGAACTATGAAAAAACAGTCAAACTAAGAGATAAAATGAAGAGGAATTTATGTCTTTTCTCTCAAGACTTTTAAAATTCCTCAACTGGTCAAACTCCGCAAAACCAGAAATAAGCCTAGATACTGAGCTTTACGAACAACTAAAACCTTTTAGATTTCCACTAATTTCAGTCGTACTACTGTTACTTTTTGGAACACTTGGTTATATCTTTATAGATAACTTCTCTCTCATAGATGCCTTTTACCAAGCAGGCATGACCTTCACGACGGTCGGTTTTACCGAAGTTGCACCCATAACTCCAAAGGGGCGAATTTTTACTATAACATTTATCCTTGTTGGCTTCATCATTTTTACGCTATCAATCGGTATCGTTGTAGAAGTTCTAAAAAGAGGCACATTAATTAGCATTTTAAAGGAAAGGCGTATGCTTTACAAGATCGCAAGACTAAAAAATCACTTCGTTATTTGTTATCACAACCTCTACACGATCGAGCTTAGCGCTCAGTTTCGTGAAAATCACATACCATTTGTAGTGGTTGATGACAGAGAAGATATCGCAGAATTAGCTCAAATTTACAAGTATCCATACTTCATAAAAGCTCAGCCTCACACTCAAATCGCCTTTTTAAAAACGCATCTTTCAAGCGCAAAAGGACTAATCACTCTTAGCCCAAATATCGCTGACAATATCGCACTTATCGCATCTGTTAGACTTTATGAAAAAGAGATAGGCCGCAAAAAACCTTACCATATCATCACAAACTCCGATAGTGAAGATGACACACAAAGGCTTAAAAAACTTGGTGCTGACAACGTCGTAAGCCCATCTCGCCTAGTCGCACAGCGTCTAAGTGCCATGAGCGTAAGACCTGATATGGAAAATTTACTCGAGCAATTTCTATACACAAAAAGCTCGCCTATCGATATAGAAGAAATTCTTGTGCCTGACTACTCTTGGATAAGGTTTAAAAGACTAAAAGAGACACACCTAAGAAATATCACAAATGCTGACGTGGTAGGCATTAGAGACATAAATAACAAATTTATCCCGATGCCAAATGGCGACACTCTAATTGGCACAGGCACAAAGCTTTTAGTCATCGGCACAGTTGATGGCATACGGCTAACCAAACGCCTAGTAAAGAGCAAACACAAGCCAGAAGAACTAAAATACATTTAGTTTTTTCATTTTGTGATAAATTTGGCTTAACCGCTATATACCAGAAGCTTTTATATATCTAAATTTAGATAGCCAAACATTTACAAAGCCTTGTTAGAATTTATAAATTTTTTACAGGAGCTACGTATGTTGCACGAATACACTGATCTCATAAATGAGTTGAAAAAAGCTGATGTTTATTTTGCCGCACTTTGCAAAAAGCATGACGAGCTAAATGAAAAGATAGATAGTAAAGCAGCGCAAGCCTCTGAGCTTGATGCCTTGAAAAAAGAAAAATTAAAACTAAAAGATGAAATTTACGCTCAAGTTTTAAAATATAAAGAGCAAAAATAAGCAAAAGCCAAACTAACAATGGAGCCAAATTTAACTTAGCTCGTATTTTAAGCTTTTACTAGACTACAAATTAAAAAGCCCAAATTTCTTTGGGCTTACAAATTTTATATAGCTTTTATCATCACTTTTGTTAGAAGTTCTGAAAATTTAGCTGGATTTTCTAGGCTCATGCCCTCATTTAGCCTTGCCATATCAAGAAGCAAAGGTGCTATGTCATAAACCATTGCCTCATTTTTCTCAAGTTTTGCAAAAATTTCATGATCGGCATTTATCTCCAAGATCGGCTTAACTTTTGGAGCATTTGCGCCTTGTCCCATCTGTTTTAGCATCTCTTGCATAGCGTAATCAGGATCGTTTTTATCATATATTAGCACCGCAGCCGAGTTTGAAAGTCTTGAGCTAAGTCTAACGTCCTTGACCTCGTCTTTTAAGATCTCTTTCATCTTAACAAGTGTGTTTGCAACCTTGCTCTCATCGACCTTCTCATCACTTTTGATCTCGTCGTTTATATCAGCATGCGAGACTGATTTTAGAGGTGTTTTGTCAAATTCATTGACCATTGGCATGACGATCGTGTCGATCTCTTCGTCCATTATTAACACTTCGATGTCGTTTTTCTTAAAGCTCTCAAGAAGCGGCGAATTTCTTAGCATATTTTCGTTGTTGCCGCTGATGTAGTAGATCGACTTTTGATCCTCTTTCATCGCCTCTTTGTACTCTTTTAGGCTGATAAGTCCATCTCTTTTTGAGCTTTTAAATAGGCAAATGTCTAAAATTTGCTCTTTTTCAGCGTTAAAGCCATAAAGTCCCTCTTTTAAAACCTTGCCAAATAGTTTGTAAAATTTGATGTATTTATCGCGGTCACTCTCTTTTACTTTTGCAAGTTCGCTTAAAATTTTCTTCACGCTTTGCTCTTTGACGCTTCTCATGATCGCATTTTCTTGTAAAATTTCGCGGCTAACGTTTAGTGGCAAATCCTCAACGTCGATCACGCCTTTGATAAATCTTAAATACGGCGGCAAAAGCTCTTTTGCATCGTCAGTTATAAAAACCCTCTTCACATAGAGCTTCACACCACTTTGATAATCAACCCTAAAGAGATCAAACGGCTCCGTGCTTGGCACATAAAATAGTGTCGAATACTCGATCTTGCCCTCGGCCTTTGTGTGGATATAAAGTAGCGGATCGCTGCTATCGTGTGAAATTTGCTTATAAAAGTCGTTGTAGTCTTGCTCTTTTAAGCTGGCTTTATTTAGCCTCCAAAGCGCATTTGCCTTGTTTATCTGCTCGTTTTTAGTCTCATAAGTGCCCTCTTTTTCGCCTTCTTTTGGTGCGACGTAGCTCTCTTTATCCATAAAAATAGGATAAGGGATGTGGTTTGAGTATTTTTTGACTATCTCTTCGATACGCCAAGAATTTGCAAATTCATTGTCGTTTAAATGGAGGATTATATCCGTGCCAAATCCATCTTTTTGGGCATCTTCGATCTCGTAGCTTTTTGCATCAGATGTCCATTTATAGGCCTTCTCACTTAGTGTTCGTTTGCTTATGACTTCGATCTTACTTGCCACCATAAACGCTGAGTAAAAGCCCACGCCAAACTGGCCGATCAGCGAGCTATCTTTTTTGGCATCGCCACTTAAGCTTTGCATAAAACCTTTTGTGCCACTTCTTGCAATGGTGCCTAAATTTGCGATGAGCTCGTCTTTATCCATGCCGATACCGTTGTCGCTGATGGTTAAAGTCTTAGCTTTTTCATCTACTTTAATGTCGATCCTTGGAGTGTAGCTTAAGCTTTTATACTTTTCATCAGTCAAGCATAGGTAGTTTAGCTTGTCAAGTGCGTCGTTTGAGTTTGATATGAGCTCTCTTAAAAATATCTCTTTGTTTGAGTAAAGAGAGTGGATCATCAAATTTAAAAGGTCATTGACCTCGGTCTGAAATTCAAATTTATCTGCCATTTTCTTTTCCTTGTTTTAAAATTTTTGGCAGATTATAGCACAAAGTGATAAAAATATACTTAACCTTGATAGTATTACTATCAAGTTTTTTAACAATTTTTTAGGCATATATGGTAATTTATAAATAAAATAAAAATATATATTTAATTTTTATTATTTAAAATGCTATTTTGTATAGTATTTATTTAAAATAATACAAATTTAGCTATAAATCATTTACAAAATGTTGCTAGTCTGTCTTTCAAAATAAGAAACAAATACCGATATAAATGGATAACAAAGATCAAAAACCAATAAATCTAAACGATTGGCTTGAAGTTTTAAACGTTTTATCTATCTTTTAACGCTGCATGAGGTGGCAAATTTGAGTTTGAAAACTAAAAAAGTTCTGTGATGTTTGACTTGAAAGGCATGCAAATAATAGCCGCTTTAAAAAATTTAATTTACCAATAATCACTATGCAAGCAATCTTTGATACCATGCTTTGCAAATTTTCGCCACTCTGACTTAATCCGCAAAATATAACATAAACGCTGTGTATTTCATTAAATTTAGCAACAGTAACAAACTAAAAACTAGTCAAAAAAGACACATACAAAAGTAAACATCAAAATAGCAGCTAGAAAGCATCAAATTTAAAGAGGTAGCAGTAGTGGATAAAATAAAAATTTGCCACCTCTTGCAAGGCGGGCTTAGAGCCAAAAGGGCTAAATTTTATAAGCGAGCTAAAAAACTTAGATAAAGAAATTTACGCACTTGGCGGACTAAACAACCAAAACTACAAAGAGGCCATAAAAGCTGGCGCAAACGGCATTTGCTTCATGAGTTTAGCGATGAACAGCGATATGGAGCTTGTAAAAAAGATAGTAGAGAGCAAAAACGGCTAAATTTAGTATAAATTACATAAAATAATACGTAAAATTTTACTCATTTTTGCTAGCGATATATGTTTTTATATCAAATATAAGTAGCGTCACAAGCGATGGCAGCATATAGGAGTTTAGCACTAAAAGCAGCGACTTTGTCAAATTTGACTTTATTAAAGTCTCTATGTTAAAGCCGCTGTTGTAGTTAAAAAAATATAGCAAGGCAAACTCGCTAACAAGAACTATGCGAGTGATCTTTAGCAAGATGTCATTTCCCGGTCTTGCAAATTTATCATCGACCACAAGCGACAAAGTGATCCAGCCAAGCAGCCAAATTGAGCAGGCTAAAGCATAAACAGTAATGCTTTCATCAAATTTTTCAAGTAGTAAAAATACCAAAGGTTGCAAAAATACAAGGCTAGCGATAAACCAAAGAAGTGAGCTAAAGGCTAGCAGGCAAACACAGCCAAAGATAGAAATGGCAGAGATAAAGCCAAAAACCTCTAACCCAAGATAGTAGGCCAGCGCATAGGATAAAAAAGAAAAAACAAGCCAAATTTTAATAACAAGTCGCCACCTATTTGCAAAGGCGGTGGCTTTTAAATTTAGGCTATCTGTCAAACTCATTTACGAGATTTTCTTTTGTTTTGGACGGAAAACTTTCATCACGTTTTCATCAGTCTCAATAAATGCACCCTCGATCAAGTCGATGCAGTATGGCACCGCTGGAAATACCGGCTCCAAGCACTCTTTTATCGCTTTTGGCTGACCTGGTAAATTTATGATGAGCGCGTGGCCTCTGATGCCTGCTGTTTGGCGTGATAGGATCGCTGTTGGGACATATTTTAAGCTCGCAGCTCTCATTAGCTCGCCAAAGCCTGGCATCATCTTCTCGCAAACTGCCTCAGTAGCCTCTGGGGTGACATCTCTCACTGCTGGTCCTGTGCCCCCAGTAGTTAGCACAAGGTCGCATCCTAGCACGTCTATCATGTGCACGAGCCTCTCTTTTATGAGATCAAGCTCATCGGGGATCACCTCGTAAAAATACTCTCTCTCGCTTACTATCCAACCGTCAAGTACCTCTTTAATCGCTGGGCCTGATTTATCCTCGTATGTGCCCTCACTTGCGCGATCGGACATAGTTAGAATCCCTATTTTTGCTTTCATTTTTTCTCCTTTATTAGTAGTTTTCATTTAAAATTTTAGCAAGCGTCTCTTTATCTACGCTCTCGTAAGCAAGCAGATATGAGCTTATCCTTGCGATTTGCTCATTTGTGCCCTTTAAAAAGGACATTATCTCATCTTTTGCTTGTTTTAAAATTTCTTCCACATCGTTTGGATTTGGCACGAAAGAATTTCCCATGCCATACTCATAAACCATCTTTGAGGCGATCTCTTTTGCTAAATTTAGATCGTTGCTAGAGTTTGAAAAGATGTCGTTCTCATCTATCTCGAGCTTACACATGCCAGAGATTAAAACCTTTATGCGTGAGAGCATTTGCGACTTTGACTCGATCTCTTGCTCAGTCGCCATAAAGCGGTCTTCAATGAGCGAAATTTTTTCAAATTTCACATCAAACCAGTAGGCACTTAGCGCCTTTGCGCCTTGATAGATGGCTTGAATTTTCTTCTCGCTCTCGCTGTAGCTTAGCACCTTTTTCTTGCCGAGCAAGACCTTGTTTAAAACAGCCTCAAAGTCTCTCATCCTAAGCACGCTTTCGCCGTTTCTTAGAGCGTTTATCGCTGCTTCATTTACAAGCGTGCTAAGTGCCGCACCAGAAAAGCCAACGCTCATCCTAGCGATATCCTCAGCTGGCACTTCGCAGTTTTTATCTCTTAGATATGTGTTTAGGATAGCCACCCTGTCGTTAAAATCAGGCATTGATAAAAATATACGCCTATCAAAGCGCCCTGATCTAAGCAGCGCCTCGTCGATCATCTCGATCCTATTTGTCGCGGCTATCACTATAACGCCTGAGTTATCTTCAAAGCCGTCCATCTCGGTTAGTAGCTGATTTAGCGTAGCTTCTCGCTCGTCGTTTCTAGTGCCACCCCTGCTCTTGCCAACGGCGTCTATCTCGTCGATAAAGATGATTGAAGGTGCGTAGGATTTGGCTCTGCTAAAGAGCTCTCTAACTCTTTTTGCGCCCATACCAACGTAAATTTGCACAAAACTTGCGCCATTTTGGTAAAAAAACGGCACATTTGCCTCGCCAGCGACCGCCTTTGCCACAAGTGTCTTGCCAACACCTGGAGGGCCGATCATTAGCACACCTTTTGGCATTTTGATACCAAAATTTCTATATTTTTGCGGATTTTTAAGAAAATCAACTATCTCACTAAGCTCGCTTTTGACCTCACTAATGCCAGCTACATCGCTAAATCTAACGTTTGAGATGACTGGCATCGCATTTTGATTTAGCACGCTTTCTATCTCAAAAGCGCCGTCTTTTTTGCTTAAAAGGCTCTCCTCTTTTTTCTTGATAGCCCTAAAAATATAGGAGTACCAAAGCACAAGACAAACAAAGATGATGCTTCCCCAAACCATGCCAGGCGTGATATACTGCACGCTTCGCTCGACTGGGACCTTTTTGATAAGCTCTTTTATGTCTATGCCCTCTTTTATGATGGCAAAGCGGTTATTTTGCGCATAGAGGATGACCTCATCTTCGTCGATGACCGCTTTATCGATGAATTTTCCATCCATTAGTTGCATATATTGCGAGTAGGTGATATTTCGTGGCTCTTTGCTCACTGCAAAAAGTAGCGCTATTATCAGAGCTACAGCGGCTATTATCAGGATATTTTTCTTGTTAAATTTAAATTTTTGCATAATTGGCATCTGGCTTAATTTCATATTCGCTTACCTCCAACCACTCTTTTGTTATGTCGTTTTGACTAGAAATTTTAGCTTTGTTGTAAAACTGATCAAAGCCCTCGTAAAAGTCGCCGTTTTTTTGCTCGACTAAAATTTTTAAAGTCTCATTGTGCTTTTTTCTAAAATTTTCATTATTTTGCAAGGCAATGCCTTGTAAAACCTTTAGCCTTGCCTTTGCCACGTCGCCACCTACATTGCTTTTTAGCGTCGCTGAGTGCGTATCACGCCTAGGCGAATAGACAAAAGCGTGCAGATGTGTGATAGGAAATTTCTTGAAATTTTCCACCGCCTCTGCCCAAATTTCTTCACTCTCACCTGGATGACCCACGATATAGTCAGTCCCCAAAGCAAAGCCAAGGGAGCTTAGCTCATTAAAAAGCTCTAAGTCACTAAATGCGTTATTTCGCCTGCGCATGATCTTTAGCATCGCCTCGCTTGTGTGCTGAAGTGCGATGTGAAGATGACGCTCCAGCCACTCCTCTTTTAAAATTTCTCTAAAGCTCTCATCTATCTGGCTTGGCTCGATACTGCCAAGTCTTATGCGTCTGATGCCTGAAATTTTGCCTAAATTTGCTAGCAGTTTGCCAAGAGAGCTATTTGTATCTTTGCCGTAGCTGCCTATGTTTGTGCCAGTTAGAACGAGCTCATTATAGCCATTTTGAGCTAAAATTCTAGCTTCTTTTAGTATCATCGCCTCATCCATGCTCCTAGCTCTGCCGCGCACTGATGGGATGATGCAGTAGCTGCAGTTAAAGTTGCAACCTTCTTGAATTTTTATAAAGGCCTTTGTGTGATTTTCGTAGTTTGTGACGATGTTTTTATCGACTGAGTTTAAATTTCCAAGCTCGAAAAACGGCTTCTCTTGTTTTAAAAGCTCGTTTAGATCGCTCTTTTTACTAGCTCCTAGCACGCCAAAAATGCCGCTTGCAAACAGCTCCTTACCCTTACTAACTGCGCCACATCCTGTTAGTATGACCTTTGCGCCGCGCCTTTTTACGCCGTTTATATAGTTTCTAACGCCACTATCAGCCGAGTTTGTAACGGTGCATGAGTTTATCACGACGATATCAGCGACATCTTCGTCGTTTGTGATCTCGTAGTCTTTTATGTAGCTCTTTAAAAGCTCGGTGTCATAGATGTTTGTGCGGCATCCAAATGTTTTAAAAAATATCTTTTGCATTAGATATTTTCGCCCTCTTGCTCAGCGTGAGCTACGTGATCGCTTGGCGTTTCTTTTTTGCCTATAAACATAGTTTGTGTTGGGTAAGCTATCTTTATATCATCGTGAGCCAAAAATGCCTCTATGATCTCAGCGCTTATCGTGCTTCTAAGAGCGAGCGTGGCGTATGAGTTTGACATAAACCAGCATGAGATATTTATGCCATAAGGCTCAAAAAATGTATAAATTCTTGGCTCTACGTTTGGATTTTTGATGCTGTACTGGCTTCTTAGCTTATTCATCTGACGTTTTGCGATGTCAGTGTAGCCTTTTGAATATTTTTTTACTATATTTTTTGCTAGATAGGCGGCCTTTTTGTGGTTACTATCAAAGCTTATCACGACATCTATGCCGTCCCAAACGGTCTTCATGCCGTAGTGTGAGTAGTTTGCGATGAGGTCTGTAAAGATGTAGTTATTTGGCACAAAGATGATCCTGCCTGCACGGCGGTTTGTCTTATAGGTCGAGTAGCTAACGTCTTCAAAAACGGTTAGGCGAAGCAGCGAAATGTCTATCACATCGCCCACAAATTCGCTACCGTCGTGATAGACTCTGACGCGGTCTCCCACATGGATCGTGCCACCAAACATGATAACCATCCAGCCAAGCATACTCATAAACATATCTTTCATCGCGATGGCGATACCAGCTGAGGCGAAACCTAGCACGGTTACTAGATATGTGACGTTTTCAATGTATGAAAAGAGCAAAATTATGATGATAACTGTGATGTTTAGCACATTTAAGAATTTATTGACCGTGTAAAATCTCTCGTTATCCGTGATCGTTCTTTTAACGATAAATTTAGCGATAAATGTTAGTCCGATCGTTAAAAGGATGACGATGGCTGTGTAGCCCATGCTTAAAAACTGAGCCTTGATGTCAGAAGTCGTCATATTTACCGCTTCATCTGCTCTTTTTTCATAGACGCTATAAGTGGTATCAGCGATCTGTTTTGCCGCTTTGAAGTCGCCTATCTCTTGCTTTACAAGGTTTAGACTTGCTCTATTTTGCTCGCTATCATCTATCAAATTTAGTCTATTTAGCAAATTTTCTTTTGCTTCAAGCTTCTCAAGCAAGGTGTCAAGCTCTTTGATGTGTCTTTGGTACTCGATCTTGTCGCTTCTTATCTTTTTGATGTATGAAAAGCCAGATATCAGCGCCACTGGGCTATTTATCCTAGGTGGTGTCTCCATTTCTGGGGCTGCTAGCATATTTGAAAATGGCGTTTTCTCATACTCTTTTAGCAAATTTATCTGCTCTTTTAGAGTTTGACTTCTCTTTATGAGATCGCTACCTCTTTTTGAGCCTTTATCAAGCTTTTTAAGCTCATTTTCATTTTGCTCTAGCTCATCAAGAAGCTTTTGATAGGTGTTGTAGTTGGCGTATCTTGTGATCCAGATGTTGTTTTTTAGGGAGTTATCTAGGTTTGAAATTTCTTTTATAAGCTCGCTATTTTGTAAATTTTGTGAGACATTTTGCTCAAGTGTGGCGTTTTCTTCAGCGTAAAGCGCAAAGCAAAAAACTAAAAAAACTAAGATCTTTTTCATTTAAATTCTCTCAAAGTTTCTAAAACGTCCTCTTTTTTGACATCATTTTTGATGAACGCACTGCCAATTTTATCTGCGATGATGAAATTTATCTTATCACCTTTTGTCTTTTTATCCATAAAAAACGCCTCGTAAAATGCATATTCATTTTCTATTTTATAGCTTACAGGCAGATCAAATTTCTCTAAAACCTGCTTTATCTCCTCTGCCTGCGCCTCGCTCATTAGGCCAAGTCTAACGCTTAGGCGATTTGCCATATTCATACCTATCGCCACCGCTTCGCCGTGTAAAAATTCTTTGTAATTTGTCTCATTTTCAATGACGTGAGCAAAGGTGTGGCCGTAGTTTAGTATGGCTCTTAGCCCCTTTTCTTTCTCATCTTGCTCGACCACTCTAGCCTTTAAATTTATAGACTTTTCAACTAGCTTTGCTAAATTTTCGTCGTCTAAATTTACGCTTTTTAGCCAGTCAAACATCTCTTTATCAAAGGTTATCGCCATCTTCAAAGCCTCAGCCACGCCAGCTGCAAATTCTCTCTTTGGCAATGTTTTTAAGAAATTTATCTCACAAAAAACTGCCTTTGGCTGATAAAATGAGCCTATTAAATTTTTACCAAATTTGTTATTTACGCCCGTTTTTCCGCCCACGCTAGCATCGACTTGTGCTAAAAGCGTGGTTGGGATATTAATGAAGCTTATCCCTCTTTCATATATGCTTGCCGCAAAGCCAGTCATATCGCTAATGACGCCACCGCCAAGAGCTATGAGTGTAGATGAGCGGTCAAATTTACTAACAAAAAGCTGCTCTAAAATTTGCTCTATTGTCTCAAGGTTTTTATACTCCTCGCCGTCTGGCACGCTTATGATAAATTTCTCATCGCACTTTAAAACACTAAGTAGCTTTTCAAGGTTAAGCCCCGCCACTTTGGCATTTGTGACGATGCCGACCTTGCCCTTTAGCTCTAATCTCTCAAGCTCGTTTATATAAATTTTATAGCTTGATGCCTTTTCCTTAAGGTTCAAATTTATCTGCATTTTCTACTCACTTACTGGCACAAAAAGCTGTGCGTTTTGGCTTAGTTTTTTATAAAGTCTATTTAAATTTGTCGATAAAAAGGCAAAAGCGCTACCATTTGCCACGCTCTTGCTAAACATCACAAAATGAAGCAGATCATTTGTGCCTTTTAGCTTTACTAGCGGGTTTTTAAGGCTATGATTTTCTATCTTTATGCGCTTTGAAAAGAGCGTGCTAATGCTCTCAAAGTGCTCTTTTAGCGCCTCATCGTCGCTATGCTTGTTATCAAAATAGTAAAATCTCATCTCCAAATCAAGCTGCGCACAGCAATCTGTAATGACAGCTGATTGATTTTCCACCTCTTGGCTTTGATCGCCCAGTATCACGCCCTCTTTTATATTTGAGAGCAAAATTTTACCCGTTTTTAGCACTGGAATTTTAAGCTCATAAAATAACTTTTGAAATTTAAAAAAGTACCTATCGTCGCTTATAATTAGTCCAATGTCGTGTTTTAAAACGTCATCTTTTATCGATTTATTGTCACTATTAAAATAATCCATCAAAACAAGGATATTTTTCTCTTTTATCGCCTTTAGCGTCTCTAAATTTTCACCTAAAGTTGGATTTATCACTCTAAAAATAAGGCGTTTGTTATTTAGTTTTGAATGCACATATAGGCTATCTTTTATTAGCTTGCTAACTCGCTCTTTACTCATTGATCTCATGTCGATTAGCGTGTAGATGTTGCTGCCAAATGGGCTTGGAAACTGCCCACTTTCGCGTTTTATAGAGCGATAAACGTTTTGAAGCACGTTTGGATCGCCAACGATTAGCAAGATATCGCTTGGTTGTATCATTGTATTTGGCTTTGGCAAGATGATCTCAGCGCCCCTGTAAATAAGCGCTATCCGCCATCTTTTTTGAGCGATCGAGCTTACATGACGATACATGTATGAGCTGCCAATAGGCACCTTAACCTCCATGATCTCGCCCTCGCTAAAGCCGATATTATCAGCATACACAGGCATATCTGGCAGATAGTCCATGAGCCTTGAAGCTGCGATATCTCTTATATCAACCACGCTTAGGTGCTTATCGCTTGCAAAAGTCTCCTTGCACTTTTCATCAAGCTCCCACGAGTTCATAAAAATGGTCTCAGTCTTTGTGCTGATCTGTCTTAAATTTTCATAAACAGCAATCGCTTCATTTTTGTTCTCACTCGCGATACAAAACTGGCTAAAATAGCCGTCGCTTATGCTCTTTAGCTTTGAAAGACTGGTTGGATCAAACTGATAAAATGTGAAATTTTCGTAATTTGCCTTTTGGCTGTGATCTTCGTTTGAAACAACGATGTAGTGGTGTAAATTTGACTTTGCTCCAAGAAGTCTATCTAAAAAATTTCTTGCAAAAGCTCCACCAGCGATTATTAAAATTTTCTTCATTAATTCTCCGTATTTTAAAGCCGCATTATAACAAAAGGTCTTTAAAATAAGCTATTTTTGGCTGTAAATTTAAGCTTTCACAGCCAAAAAATTTAAGAAAATTTTAGTAGATTATTTCAGAGATTAAAGTATCGATAGCTGAGTTTGCAGCCTTGTTTATCGTCTCAAAAATGGTGCTTGAGCTTGGGTCTGGGCAGAAAATTTCTTTTGTGATCATGCCTGATTTTAGCGAGGTATTTGCGTTAAATAGCTCATACGCTAGCGAAACTTCGGCCTTGTCGCCTCTTATTTGAAGTGAGATGATGCTAACTTTTAGCCTAAGATCTTTTGCATTTGGCGAAAATATCGGCTTTGCAGCGCAGTTTGAGTAAAGCCCTTTTACGAGCGACTTATAGATCATCTCGCTTGGTTCAGAGACAAATTTAGCGTCTGTCAAATATCTTATCTTGTTGTTTTCAGCGACGATTAGTATCTTTCTGGTATCGACCATATCAAGGGCGCTTACGTTTTCTATAAAGACATTTTTTAGCTCTTTTTGCTTGTTTTCAGCCGAGCACTCTTTGTTTGAGTAGTGAATTTCATACATAGTTGCCTGTGGCACGTCGGTCTTTAGCGAGCAGCCAAAAAATAAAAATGCAGCCGCTAGAAAGATTAAATTTCTCATTTTTTATCTCCTTTGTCATTTGGCACTGGATTTGTGAAGAAAAACTCGTAAGGATTGTCCTCAAGTCTTTGAAGCGCGCCTCTAAACTCACGTAGCGTCTTATCAAATCCATTTAAAAACTCGCTAGCCTCTCTAAGAAGCGGAGAAACCGTGTTTCTAAGGTCATACTCGCCGTTTTTTACCTTTTGAGTGATGATATCTTGAAGCGAGCTATATCCAGTGACAGCCGAATTTGCTGATTTGAAAACTGAATTTGCGCTTGCGATTAGAGTGTTTAAATTTTTAGCAAGCTCTTTTGTGTCTGTTTTGTTTAGGCTATCAGTGAAATTTTTTACATTTTTAACGATACTATCAACCTCGCTTAAGCCATTTTCATCGGTTAAAACCTGAGTAAATTTATCGATATTTCTTAGGATTGACTCGATGTGAGAGATATTTTCAGCTGAGAAAAAGCCATCAACCTTATCAAGGGTTTGATTTATCTTTAAAGTGATGTTCTCAGCGTTGTTTCCAAGCTTTGAAAGAAGGCTCTCTTCAAGCTTTAAGATAGGTTTATCGCCTGGTTTAAAATCCTTCGTGCCTCGGCTTATATTTATACTTGCCACGCCGCTAATAGCCTGAACTTCGATGCTAGCCACGCTATCAGCCTTGATAGGCAGATCCTCTCTTATCTTCATCGTGATGTTTATAAGAGCGTTTTTGTCATCGACAAAATTTATATCGCTAACGCTTCCTGCTGGCACGCCGATAAATTTAACCGTAGAATCAACCTTTAGCCCGCTTGGCAGCTCGGTCGTGTGGATGTAATACTCCTTAAAATCAACCTTTGTGTTATTTTTGCTAGTCATCCACCAGATAAATATGGCAAACGCTGTAAGGCAGGCTATGAAAAACATGCCGACAATGGTATAAGAATTTCTATTTTCCATCTACTTTTTCCTCATTTTAAATAGCTCTTCAAGCGGGTTGTTTTCAAGATGCTCAAGCTCTTTTATATCTCCCTCAAAGGCTATCTTTTTGTTGTCTATTATCAAAAATCTATCCAAAATATCAAAAATACTATCCGCATCATGCGTCACCATGACGACAGTTACGCCGATGCTATCACGAAGCTCTTTTATGAGCGCGTCCATCTGACGTGAGCTAACAGGATCAAGTCCGCTATTTGGCTCATCTAAAAATAGCACCCTAGGGCTTAGCACCAAGGCTCTTGCAAGTGCGGCTCTTTTTTTCATACCGCCACTTAGCTCGCTTGGATAGAGCATTGAAACCTCTTTTTTAAGCCCCACTTTTTGTATCCAAAACATCGCTATCTCATCGATCTGGCGCTTGTTAAATTTAGAGTACTCATGGAGCAAAACACCCACGTTATCAAGGATCGTCATCGAGCTATAAAGCGCTCCAAACTGAAACATTGTCCCACTTTTTAGCTTTATCTCTTGCTGCTCTGCTTGACTACTTTTCCACATATTGACACCATCAAAAAATATATCGCCCTTATTTGGCTTTTTTAGATATATCATCGTCTTCATTAGCGTCGTTTTACCAGTGCCACTGCCGCCTAAGAAGCCGTAAATTTCAGCCTCTTTGACGCTCCAGCTCACATTATCGTGCATTATCTTGTCGCCATAACTTGTCGTTATGTTTTTTCCAACTATTATCTCGTTCATATCTTTAGCCACATAAAAATTATCGCGAAAAATGCATCAAGCGCAATGACCCAAAATATCGCATTTACAACGCTAACGGTTGTCATCGCTCCAAGGCTTTGGGCGTTTTGACTAACGCCAAATCCCCTCATGCACCCAATGATCGCTATCACCGCACCAAAAAATGGAGCCTTTATCATGCCAACGGCAAAGTGCCTAAGCTCGACCATCTCGCGAAATCTATTTAGATAGTCGCTAAAGCTGATATCAAGAATAGTTTGGCAAATGATCATCTGCCCTAAGATGCTTATGCTATCAGCTATAAAGATGATGACAGGCACGCAAAGCACCATGGCGATGATGCGAGGCAAGACCAAGAAGTTAAATGGCTCAAAACCCATCGTCTTCATCGCGTCTATCTCCTCAGTTAGCTTCATAGCGCCTATTTGCGCGGTAAAGCTAGAGGCCGACCTGCCCGCCACGACGATAGCAGCGATTAGAGGAGCCACCTCTCTAAGCGTTAGCATGCCCATGATCTCAACTATAAATATACTTGCCCCAAAGCTTGCAAGCATCGCACTGCCAAGATAAGCAAGCACGACGCCTATCAAAAAAGCGGTGAGCGATACGATGAAAACGGCATTTACACCGCCATCTTTTATGTAGTTGCTAAATTCTCTAAACCTTAAATTTGCAGGATTAAATAAAATCCTCACGCTTTTTATCAAAAACTCGCCCAAAAACGAGCCAAACTCAAGCAAATTTACAAATCCCTCGCAAATTTTCTCCCCTAAGCGTGAGAAGAAATTTAGGCTATTGTGGGGCGGCATGTAGTTAAAATCAATCTTCTCGTCATTTAAAAGATCGCTCATCGCCTTTATCTTCTCATTATTTGTAACGATCTCAAATTTCTTGCCATTTAGCGTGTTTTTTAAAAGGATCAAAACAGCGTAATCAATGCTCTTTAGCTCGCTAAAGTCAAATTTAACATTGCCGTTAAGCTTTTGGATTTTTTTAAAAATGCTTTGTAAATTTTTTGCGTCTTTGTAGCTAAACTCGCCTGCAAATTTTATGGTCGCAGTGCCGTTTGCTTCGCTAAAAACGATATCATTTCTCTTTTGCAAAAAGTTCCTTTGCCTTAAAATTTCTGGATTATATTATAAATTTTGTTAAAATAAAAAATAAAAAATCAAAAATTAAGGGACTTAGATGAAATTTGAAGTTATAAAAAAAGATGGCAACGCAAGGCGCGGCATTCTCACGACTGCTCACAGCGTGATACAAACGCCAGTTTTCATGCCAGTTGGTACGGTTGGCGCAGTTAAAAGCTTAGACGCCTTTGATATGAGTGAAATTTTAGACGCAAAGATAATCTTAGCAAACACCTACCACATGTATCTGCGCCCTGGCAGCAAGGTCGTGCGTGAGTTTGGCGGGCTTCATGGATTTTCTAAATTTGATCGCTCGTTTTTAACTGATAGCGGCGGATTTCAGGCATTTTCGCTTAGGTCAAACACCAAAAACGACGATGGCGGAATAAAATTTAAAAGCCACATCGACGGCAGCACGCACTACTTCACGCCAAGATCCGTCCTTGACACGCAGTATGACCTAGGCAGCGACATCATGATGATACTTGATGATTTGGTTGCCTTGCCAGCTGAGCCAAAAAGGATAGATCTTAGCATAAAACGAACGATAAAATGGGCAAAAGAGGCGATTGATTACCACAAATTTATGCAGAGTAAGGGCGTTGGCTTGCAGCAAAATATCTTTGGTATCGTTCAAGGTGGCACCAACTATGAGGCACGTAAATTTTGCGCTGAAGCCTTAAATCAGATGCCATTTGACGGCCTTGCCATAGGAGGGCTAAGCGTTGGCGAGAGCAACGAGGCGATGTATGACACGGTTGAGGCGGTTATGCCATTTATGGATGAGCTAAGACCTCGCTATCTAATGGGCGTTGGCACGCCTGAAGACCTAGTTGAAAACGTGGAGCGAGGCGTCGATATGTTTGACTGCGTCATGCCAACAAGAAACGCAAGAAACGGCACGCTTTTTACTAGCTTTGGCAAGATAAATATAAAATCAGCCAAATTTATAAACGACCACGCGCCGATAGACCCAGCTTGCCAGTGCTACACCTGCAAGCGCTACTCCAGAGGCTATCTAAACCACCTTTTTAAGGCGAGGGAGCTAACATTTTTTAGACTAGCAAGCCTTCACAACCTGCACTACTATCTAAATTTGATGAAAGAGATGAGAGAGGCGATAGAGGTCGGCGAATTTGCTAAATTTAAGCGAAATTTCTACGCAAAAAGGAGCACAGATGAGCTATAAAAGCGCACTTTGTGGATATTTTTATGGAGAAGAGTTTGACTACATCACGCTCATCTCGCCGTCACAAAAGCAAGTTTTTAAATTTTTATTTAAAGATGGCAAAATTTACAAAGAAGATCTTGAGCATGAATGCGACAAAAGCGCGTTTGAAGTAGCTATTAAGGGGATTTGCAATGAATACGCAAATAAAATTTTAGAGCACCAAGACGAGCTAAATGAGTATGAGAAAATTTATGCTAGCCAGAAAAATTTTGACAAATTTATAAAAAGACACCACTTTTTAAAGTATGAGATCAGAAAATTTCAAAATAGCATTTCGCACTTTTACGAAGCTCTTGCGATCTGCCAAAGTGAGCAGCAAGGGCTAAAAAAAGAGCTTAAAAACAGCATCCACGAAGCAAGTGTTTTTAAAACAATAGCTAACGAATATGCCTGCAGGGTCGAAGACATCTATACATTTATACAAAGCGCTAAAAATGACAAGATAAATAAAAATATCTACCTCTTGACGCTCATTTCGGCTCTATTTTTGCCGCTAAATTTCATCACTGGCTTTTTTGGTATGAATACAAATGGCATGTTTTTAAGCTCATTTAAAGATGGTACGTTGATAGTTTTTGCCTTTGTAGCGATGCTTTGCGTGCTGTTTTTTATATTTTATTACAGATTAAATAAGGATATTAGTTAAATTTATAGTAGGCTTGGCAAGTTCGTCCAACCTGCCAAGTAAATTTGAAGTTATTTTTTCTTAATGATGATCTTCTCGCCGTTGCTATCAATGGTGATCTCATCACCGCTTTCAAGCTCATCTTTCAAGATCATATCAGCAATTTTATCTTCAACTAGCTCATAAAGCGCTCTTCTAAGAGGTCTTGCGCCATAAACTATGTCAAAGCCAGCTTTTGCGATAAATTTCTTAGCCTCTTCGCTTAAAACTGCCTTGATACCGCGGTTGTGAAGAGTTTTCTCAAGCTCTTTAAACATGATCTCAACGATAGAGATTAGTCCTTGCTCGTTTAGAGGATTGAAGATGATAGTATCATCAAGCCTGTTTAAAAACTCAGGTTTAAAGTAGTTTTTAAGCTCGTTTTTAACAGCCACGTCACGGTCTTCGCCCTTTAGCTCCATTATGAAATTTGAAGCGATGTTTGAAGTTAAAATAATGATCGTGTTTTTAAAATCAACCGTTACACCTTTATTATCAGTCGCACGTCCGTCGTCTAAGATCCCCAAAAGTATGTTAAATACGTCCTTGTGAGCCTTTTCAACCTCGTCAAAAAGTATGACTGAGTATGGTCTTCTGCGAACTGCCTCTGTTAGCTGACCGCCCTCATCGTAGCCTACATATCCTGGAGGCGCACCAAGAAGCCTGCTCACGCTGTGTTTTTCCATATATTCGCTCATATCAAAGCGGATAAGCGCCTTCTCATCGTCAAATAAGAATTTAGCCAAAGCCTTAGCAGACTGAGTTTTGCCAACGCCTGTTGGTCCAAGAAATAAAAACGAACCAATCGGCCTTTGACCCTCATTTAGCCCTGCTTTGTTTCTCTTAACAGCACGCGCAAGTGCGTGTAGTGCATCATCTTGACCGACAACACTCTCTCTTAGATGCTCTTCGATGCGCAGATATTTCTCTTTTTCGCTTGTTAGCATCTTTTTAACTGAAATTCCAGTCCATTTGCTCAAAATTTCAGCCACAAGCTCTTCATCGACTTGATTTTTAAGAAGCACGCCCTCTTTTTTCATGTGTTCCCATTTTTCTTCAAGCTCGTGTTTATGCTTTTTGGCGTCAGCTATTTTGCCGTACTCTATCTCGGCAGCCTTTTGAAGATCACCATTTCTTTTTGCTATCTCAGCTTGTGATTTTAAACTATCGATCTCTTTTGTCGCTTTTGAAATTCCGCCAAAAACGGCCTTTTCGTTTTCAAATTTAGTATCAAGCGCTAGCTTTTTCTCATTTAGATCAGCTATCTCTTTTTCG
This sequence comes from Campylobacter concisus, assembly GCF_015229965.1. Classification (GTDB taxonomy): domain Bacteria; phylum Campylobacterota; class Campylobacteria; order Campylobacterales; family Campylobacteraceae; genus Campylobacter_A; species Campylobacter_A concisus_BD. Next base: position 10,186 of record NZ_JAAKZB010000016.1, on the reverse strand, counting down.
ATCTCGCCAAGTCTTTCTTTGTTTTTATCCGCATCCTCCATCTTTAGAGCTTCTTTTTCTACTTGAAGCGTTACGATCTCGCGTTTTATCTTTGAAAGCTCGTATGGCTCGCTCTCTATTTGCATCTTAAGCTCAGCTGCTGCCTCATCTATAAGATCTATCGCCTTATCTGGCAAGAAGCGGTTTGCGATATATCGGTCGCTTAGCCTTGCAGCGGCAACTAGCGCGCTATCTGTTATCGTGATGCCGTGATGAACTTCAAGGCGCTCTTTTATACCACGTAAAATTTGCAATGCCTCATTTACACTTGGCTCTTTAACGTCTATAGGCTGAAAACGTCTTTGAAGCGCTGCATCTTTTTCAAAGTATTTTCTATACTCTTTTAATGTTGTCGCACCAACAGCGTGAAGCTCTCCACGTGCAAGAGCTGGTTTTAGGATATTTGCAGCGTCCATTCCGCCCTCGCTCGCACCAGCTCCAACTATGGTGTGAATTTCATCTATAAAAAGTATGATATTGCCAGCTTTTTTGACCTCGTCGATGACAGCTTTTAGCCTATCTTCAAACTCGCCTCTATACTTTGCTCCAGCTACAACTGCGCTCATATCAAGTGCGATGACACGCTTGTTTGCAAGGCTTGTTGGCACATCGCGAGCCACTATCTTTTGAGCTAGCCCCTCAACGATAGCTGTTTTACCAACGCCTGGCTCACCAAGCAAGATAGGGTTATTTTTGCTCTTTCTTATTAAAATTTGCATCATTCTAGTGATCTCTTCATCACGTCCGATGACTGGATCAAGCTCTTTATTTAGGGCTTTTTGTGTTAGATCGATACCAAATTTCTCTAAGCTATCAAGAGTATCATCGCCAGTTTGGCTATCTATCTTTTTACCACCTCTTATGCTCTCAAGATTCTTTTTGATCTCTAAGATGTCGCAAAATTTGCTTAAAATTTGTTTGATCTCACTAAGCTCAAGAGCCGAGATGATCCAAGTATCAACAGCTATGTAGCTATCGCCCATGCTTACCATTAAAGCTTTTGCATTTTCAAGCGAATTTATAAGCTCTCTTGAAACTGAAACGTTATCTTTTGTGACGTTTGAGCTGCTTGGGAGTGACGAGATCTTGCTTTTTATCTCAAGCTCGACTGCGTCTTTGCTTATGTTCATCTTATTAAATACTTGATTTAAAATAGAATTGCTATCAGCGAGTAAAGCCCAAAAGACGTGAAGTGGCACAACTTGTGGATTTTTAGAAAAGATCGCTAAGCTAACGCCTTTTTCAAGTGTCTCTTGCATCTGCGCTGTTAAATTTTCTGTTATGTCAGCCATTAAAGCTCCTTAAGTTATTTTATAATGGCGGCATTATATAACTTTAGTCTTATATTGTCAAGTATTTTTATAGCCTTTGTCACTCTTTTTATATAATTGCTAAAATTTGCTGTTATAAATTTGTGTTAAAAATAGACAAAAGTTAAAAATATAAGGTTAAATTTATGCTTTTTTTAGCCAAATGTTAATAAAATTAAGCCAAAAAATATAGGAGATATTTTGAATAAATTTACTAGATCTTTTGCGCTAAAAATAACAGGCGCCCTACTCATCTCAAGCGTAGCAGTAAATGCACTTTTTGCTAAAACTGAAGATGAGGCGAGTGCAAAACTTGAAGCACTTTCAAAACTTACAAAAACCATCTCAACTGTTGAAAAATACTACGTTGATGACATTAAATTTAAAGAGATAATTGACAAAGCCATCGCTGGTTTGATGCAAAATTTAGATGCTCACTCGAGCTTTTTAAATGAAAAAGCATATAAAGATATGCAGGTGCAAACAAGCGGAGAATTTGGCGGACTTGGCATAACAGTTGGCATGAAAGATAGCGCACTAACCGTTATCTCGCCTATCGAGGACACTCCAGCTGATAAAGCAGGCATAAAAGCAGGCGATATCATTTTAAGGATCGATGGCAACTCGACTATCGGCACAACGATAGATGAAGCCGTAAATAAGATGCGCGGCAAGCCAAAAACTCCGATAACAATTACGATTTTGCGAAAAGGCGAGCAAAAGCCATTTGACGTAAAGATCATAAGAGATCTTATAAAGGTTGAGTCTGTCTATGCAAAAATGATAGAAAATGAAAACATCCTTTATATACGCGTCACAAATTTTGACAAAAACGTTGTTACAAAAGTAAAAGATGCTATCAAAGAGCATCCAAAAGCAAATGGCATCATACTTGATCTTAGAAACAACCCTGGCGGTCTTTTAAATCAAGCTGTCGATCTAGTGGATCTTTTCGTAGATAACGGTATCATCGTCTCTCAAAAAGGTCGTGAGGCATCTGAAAATGTAGAGTATAAAGCAAGCGCTAGCAAAACATTATCAAAACTCCCACTTGTTGTCCTTGTAAATGGCGGAAGTGCAAGCGCTAGCGAGATCGTAAGCGGGTCACTGCAAGATCATAAGCGTGCGGTGATAATCGGTGAAAACACATTTGGTAAAGGCAGCGTTCAGGTGATCCTACCAATAGACGATACAGAAGCGCTAAGACTAACCATCGCAAGATACTACTTGCCAAGTGGCAGAACTATCCAAGCTGTTGGCGTAACACCAGATGTAGTCGTGCATCCTGGCAAAGTGCCACAAAGTGATGATAGCGCATTTAGCATCAAAGAGAGCGAGCTAAAAGCACACCTAAAGAGCGAGCTAAACAAGATAAATCCAACAAGCGAAGGCAATAAAACTGAAATAAAAGATGATAAAAATATAATCACACAGAAAAAAGTTGATGAGGATATTCAGTTAAAAACAGCGATTGATACGATCAAAATTTTAAAGATAAAACAACAATAATCTAAAGGAGAACAACATGCAAAAAAGAGAGCTTATCTACGAGGGAAAAGGCAAGAAAATGTACGCCACAGACGATCCAAATCTACTTGTGGCTGAATTTAAAGACGATCTAACAGCATTTGATGCTCAAAAAAGAGGCAACGAAGCTGGCAAAGGCGCACTAAATAACAAAATCTCTACTCAGCTTTTTAAACTGCTAGAGAGCAAAGGTATCGTCACTGACCTTATTGAGACCATCAGCGACACTGAGCAAGTGGTCAAAAAATGCGAGATCATACCTCTTGAAGTTGTTGTGAGAAATATCGCAACTGGCTCACTTAGCAAAAGACTTGGCATAAAAGAAGGCACAGTTCTACCTTTTACACTTGTTGAGTTCTACTACAAAAACGACGATTTGCACGATCCACTAGTTACTGACGAGCACTGCATCATCATGGGTCTAGTAAAAAGTGAAAAAGATCTTCAAACTCTAAGACACACAGCAAGAGAGATCAACTCTATCTTATTTAAATTCTTTGCAGAGAGAAATTTAAAACTAGTTGATTTCAAAGTCGAATTTGGTATCGACAAAGATGGCAACATCATCTTAGCTGACGAGATAAGCCCTGATAGCTGCAGATTTTGGGATGCAACAACAAACGAAAAACTTGACAAAGATAGATTTAGACAAGACCTTGGTAGCGTAAAAGTAGCTTACGAAGAAGTTTTAAGAAGAATTCTTTCTTAAGGACAAAGATGAAAGCTGTCGTAAATATAGCATTAAGAAGCGGGGTCTTAGATCCTGCTGGCAAGGCAGTGGAGCACGCGCTAAATTCGCTTGGATTTAGCGGTGTTTCAAATGTCAGGATAGGCAAACAAATCGTTTTAGACATCGACGAGAGCGATAAAAACAAAGCAAAAGAGCAGCTAAAAGTGATGTGTGAAGAGCTTCTAGCAAATACCGTCATCGAAGACTACGAGATCGTGCTATGAAAGTAGCGATCATACTTTTTCCTGGCACAAACTGCGAAGAAGACACAGCTCACGCTTTTGGACTACTTGGCTGCCAAACGCAGATCATCTGGCACAAAGAAGATAAGATCGATGCTGATCTAGTCGTTTTGCCTGGTGGTTTTAGCTACGGCGACTATCTAAGGACGGCTGCGATAGCTAAATTTAGCCCAGCGATGCAGGCTGTAAAAGAGCATGCAAAAAAAGGTGGCTATATCCTAGGAATTTGCAATGGCTTTCAGATGCTTCTTGAGCTTGGACTTTTAAAAGGTGCAATGAGAAGAAATGAAAATTTAAATTTTGTCTCAAAATACCACCACCTAAAAGTAGTCTCAAATAACAATAAATTCCTAGCAAATTTAGACAAAAACGAAGTGGTAAATATCCCCATCGCTCACGGCGAGGGCAACTACTACACTGATGAAGATACGCTAAAAAGCCTATATGATAATGAGCAAGTCCTGCTAAAATACTGCGACAGCCACGGCAATGAGATAAATCCAAATGGCTCAGTTGATAGTATAGCTGGGATTTGCGATGAGAGCAAAAAGATCTTTGGTCTTATGCCTCACCCAGAGCGCGCTTGCGAGAAAATTTTAGGCACAGATGATGGCATGAAGATGTTAAAAGGGCTAGTTTGGTAAAACGAACACTTTTTATCGCCCTACTCGCGCTAAATTTATTTGCCGCAAACACTGATGAAGTCAGCGTTTTTGACATGATGGATGAGGCAAGAGAGGATAAATTTGTAAATAGCCCAAGTTCAAAGCCGCAAACAAAGACTCCAAGCGAAGAAGATATATCAAGAAAACTCGTCTCTCCACGCTCTATCGCCCCACAGCCAGAGCGTATCACCCCAGAGCAGATGCGAAATATCGTGCCGACAAACGAACCAGACATCAGCGTCCCTGATAATCAAGTCTATGACAAGATCAAAATAAAAGACCTCCTTTTAAAAGCGACAAATATCCCTAAAAATGTCGTCGTAGGAGAAATTTTTAGCGTTGAGATCGTAGCTGATACGCAAAGCGACCTTGAGTTTGAGTTTGAGACACAGCTTGATGAGACAAATATCAAATGGCTAAATAAGAAGAATTTTCAATGGGTAAAAGGCGATGAAAACAAATACATCGGCACTTTCTACCTTGAAGCAACGAGCATTGATGCAAAGACTTTACGAGTTAGCTTGGATCTAAAAAGAAATGGCGAGAACTATCAAAACTCAAACATAAATATCTTTTTACCAAAGCTAAAAGAGCTTAGAAGTGACGAGAACTACAACCACATCGTCGCTGACAACCTTGAGGTAAAGAAATTTAAAACGACTAAATTTGATGACATAAACAACATCATGGTCGTTGAAATTTACGGCAACAATGTCGATCTAAGCGCCTTTAATATCGAAAATAAAACGATCCTAAAGCAAGGCGTAGATACGATAAATGGCGACTTTAACTCGCAAAGTGCATATTATTTTGCGGTATTTAAGCCAAACAAAAAGACACTTGACTTTAACTACTACAACCTAAAAAAAGCTAAATTTGAGAGCTTTTCACTGCCTGTAAGCGTCGAAGAGGACGAGGTTAGCACGCAAATCGGTCTAAATCCAAAACAAAGCGAATTTAGCACCTACAAAGATATCACTATCTACTCTTTGGTCGCTATCTTTATCTTGCTAGCGATCTGGCGTAGAAAGCTAAGCTACTTCTTTGTAGCGGCCGTTTTTATAGCACTTGGAATTTACACTTACAATCCTTTTGGCAAAGCAGTGCTTAAGCCAGATGTGAGCGTCACTATCTTGCCAACTAAAAATTCAACCGTTTTTTATACATCTCGCAAAAATGAAAATGTTGAAATTTTAGACACAAAAGATGACTACTCAAAAATTTTATTCGCAGATGGTAAAATCGGCTGGGTAAGAAAGGGTGATCTTGTCAAAAATTAGAGCTTTTTTCTTTTCTATTGAATTTGTTATAAGCGTCGTTATTGTCGTACTTTTTATGTGGCTCTTTAACTCAAAAAATAGAGCCATAAGAAAATTTTGGGGCAGATCGCAGAGATTTTTTGGTGGATATAAGCTAGAAGTGATCGGTAAATTTAGCGACGAAGCAAATATCTTGCTGATAAATCACCAAAGCATGCTTGATATCATTGCACTTGAAGAGATCCATCCTAAAAATATCTGCTGGATCGCAAAGGCACAGATAGGCAAGATCCCGATCATCGGTAAAATTTTGAGCCTTCCAAAGATGATAGCAGTCGAGCGAGAAAATAAGCACTCGCTAATAAAGCTTTTAAGCGAAGCAAAAGACAGAGTAGAAAATGGCCGTGTTTTAGCGATATTTCCAGAAGGCACAAGGTCTCAAACCAAAGAGCTCTTGCCATTTAAAGGTGGCGCAAAGTTGCTAGTTGAAAAGCTAAATTTAAAGGTTCAGCCTATCGTAATCGTCGGAAGCGATGCGATGAAAGTGAAAGAATTTAGCTTTAAAAAAGCTGACATCAAGCTCTTTTGTCTTGATCTAGTCGATACCTCGAAAGAAAACTGGCTAGAGGCGACTAGAGAGAGCATGCAAAAAGTCCTAGACGAAAATAGAAAATAAATTTAGCTTTGTAAATTTCTTTTCTAGATTTCACATTTTAAGCAACCACATAAAGAGTTAAAATTAATAAGCGATAAAACAAGTGTTGGTGTGATATTACCTTATAAATTTAGGCAAATCATCTTAGTAAAAAAGAATTTTATCCACCAGCGTTTTGCTAATATCTTTTAGAAGTTTTTATATATCAAAGTACGTATCCAAATTTGCTTTTTACCGCCACGAGCAAACAACCTGTAGTAAATAGGCTACTCTCTACATTATTAAGTATAAAAATTACTACATCTTATAACACTTTGCTCATACTAGTTCAGCCATTTTATTATGAGCGTTAAATTTTATTTAAATCTAATGCTTAAACTAGATCTCTTGCTGGCTATTTTTATTAGCCATAAATGTTAGTTTGTGATTGCGGTGAAATAAAATAAATAGAAAAATTTAAATTATAGAAGTACGACAACTATTTGGCGGAGAGCTCCGCCAAATTTAGTTTTTCTTAAAAAATCTCAATATCTTTGCTTGTAGTTTAAACTGCTCTGAAAGCTCCATTATCGGATAAGCTCCAGCGTATTTTTTGCCGCCAGCTAGGTCTTTGCTAACGCCGCCGCGTGCCGCGATCTGAGCAAAGTCTCCTACGCTTACGTGGCCAGCTGAGCCACTTTGTCCGCCCATGACGACATTTCTGCCCAGCACTGTTGAGCCAGCAAGTCCAGTTTGTGAGACGATGAGGCAGCCATTTCCAAGCTCGCAGTTGTGGCCTATTTGAACGAGATTGTCTATCTTTGTGTAGTTTGCGATCATCGTGCTTTCAAAAACGCCACGATCTATCGTAGTGCAAGCGCCGATCTCGACAAAATCGCCCAAAACAACGTTACCGTTGTGATAAATTTTCACATGCTCGCCAGTTTTTGTATGCGCATAGCCAAAGCCGTCGCTGCCGATGACGCAATTTGCTAGCAGGTGGCACTCGTTGCCGATGACGCAGTCATTATAGATGACGACATTTGGATGGATGATGCAGTTTTTACCGACACTCACGTTATCGCCCAAAAACGCTCCAGCCATCACTATCGTATTTTCGCCCACACTCACGTTTGAACCTATATAGACATTTGGCATTATAGTTGCACTCTGGGCGATATTTGATGGTTTTGGCTCGCAAAAAAGCGGCTTAGCGTAAATTTTGCTAAGGATAGCAAATGCAAGGTGCGGGTTGTCGCACACAAGCGCTACCATGCCAGCTGGCACTAAGTCTAAAAGTGATTTTGTCACCAAGATAGCTCCAGCGTTTGAAGTGCTTATAAATTTAGCATTTTTCTCACCATCGCAGTATGTTAGCTCAGCTTTATTTGCATTTTTTAAAGAATTTAGAGCAAAAATTTCAAGATCTTCTCCGCTAAAAGTAGCATCTACTTTTAAGGCTATTTCGCTTAGTTTCATCATATATCCATTATCACAGATCCGCCGCGCACGACATCAACTGGGTTAAATTTCTTTATCGATTTTAAAAAGCTCTCTACCCTGCTCGCATCGTCAGCCACCATGACGACGATGTAGTTTTCGTTTGTATTTGTGACGATGCCGTTGTATGACTTTAGTATCGCCTCAAGGCCTGCAAAATTTTCACCAAGCGGGATTTTCACAAGAGCCATCTCTTTTTCGACGAATTCGCCGCTTTCTATGACTTTATATGTTGGGATGAGCTTGTGAAGCTGCTTTACGATCTGCTCTAAAACCCTCTCATCGCCGCTTGTGACAATGCTTAGTCTTGAGAAGTTGCTCTCAGGTATCGGAGCGACTGTGAGCGTGTCGATGTTGTAGCCCCTACCCGCAAAAAGCCCAGAAATTCTAGCCAAAACGCCATGTTCATTTAAAACTATAACCGAAATCGTTCTTCTGATACTCATTTTTCTTCCTTGCTCTTTAATATCATATTATAGATCGCAGCCCCTGCTGGAACCATAGGAAGCACGTCCTCAAAGCGGTCGATCCTCACGTCGATAAGTGCTGATTTTTTACTCTTGATCGCCTCTTTTAAAGCCTTTTTAAACTCATCTTTGCTCTTGCATACAAAGCCAACGCCGCCAAATCCCTCAGCGATCTTGACAAAATCAGGCTGCAAGCTAAGATCAGTCGATGAGTAGCGCTTTTCATAGAAAAATGTCTGCCACTGGCGCACCATGCCTAAGAAATTGTTGTTTAAGATGATGTTTATGACAGGGACATTTGTCTCATAAGCAGTCATTAGCTCTTGGATATTCATAAGTATCGATCCATCACCTGTGAAATTTACAACCAAATGCTCAGGCATCGCACACTTTGCGCCGATCGCTGCAGGCAGGCCATATCCCATCGTGCCAAGGCCGCCACTTGTGACAAGCTGTCTTGGGCGGTTAAATGGATAAAACTGTGCCACCCACATCTGGTGCTGACCGACGTCAGTTGCGATGATAGCCTCAGAGCCAACTATCTTTGCGGTCTCTTCAACTACCCATTGAGGCTTTAAGACCTTGTCACTATCTGTGTAGCCAAGTGGGTTTAGCTTTTGATATCTATCTAAAATTTCTCTCCAAGGCGCATAGTTTTTAGGCTCACCTTTCACCTCTTCATAAAGCTCGCTTAACACGTTTGTAAGATCGCCAACTATCGGATAGTGAGCGTTTATGATCTTTGAGATAGAGCTTGGATCGATGTCGATGTGGATGATCTTTGCATGTTTGGCAAACTCATCAGTTTTGCCTGTGACCCTATCGCAAAATCTAGCGCCAAGTGATATGAGAAGGTCGCACTCGCTAAGAGCCATATTTGAAGCGTAGCTGCCGTGCATGCCTGCCATGCCTAAATTTAGCTCATCTTTTGCATCAAGCACACCAAGAGCCATAAGCGTCTCGACCGCTGGGATGCCAGTTTTTTTCATAAATTTACGTATGATCTCGCTTGCATTTGATGCGACCGCACCGCCGCCGATGTAAAGAAGCGGTCTTTTTGCTTCATTTATCGCAGCTGCTGCTTTTTTGATCTGCTTAGAGTTGCCTTTATATGTCGGCTTGTAGCTTGGGATAGAAATTTCTTTTGGATAGACAAAGTCGCCAAGCCTTGAAGTTACGTTTTTTGGGATATCGATATGAACTGGTCCTGGGCGGCCTGATCTTGCGATGTAAAACGCCTCTTTTATGATGCGAGGTAGCTCCTCGACGCTATTTACTAAAAAGTTGTGTTTGACACAGGGGCGTGAAATGCCGACTGCATCGATCTCTTGAAAGGCATCTGTGCCTATCATAAAGGTTGGTACTTGACCGCTTATAAGCACAACTGGGATGCTATCGCTGTAAGCTGTGGCAAGACCAGTGACTGCGTTTGTAAAGCCAGGACCGCTTGTCACAAAAGCCACGCCAACTTTGCCACTAACCCTAGCGTATCCGTCTGCTGCGTGAACGGCTGCTTGCTCGTGGCGAACCAAGACGTGCTTAAAATAAGTTTGTTTATATGTCTCGTCGTAGATATTTAAAGCTGCACCGCCAGGATAGCCAAAAACTATCTCAACGCCCTCTTCGTGCAAGGCTTCGCTTATCATCTGTGAACCAGAAATTTGTTTTATCATCACTTTAGCCTTTTGATAAATTTATCGCAAATTATATCCCAAAGCATTTTAAATCCATTTTAACTTTTTAGCGAAATTTGGGCGTTATCTTAAATTTTTTGAAAAAAATTTGAGTTAAAAAAGTAATAAATACAAAATAT
>NZ_JAAKZB010000015.1:0-52460 GCF_015229965.1 Campylobacter concisus | reverse complement strand
GGTTATAACAGCATCAAGCTTATCAAAATTTTTATTTTTAAAATCATAAAAATTATGCAGGTGAAGGATCACTTTTATATCTTTATTCCAAGTTTTTATCTTTCTTGCTAAGCTCTCTATACCATTATGATAGTTTTGAAAATGCACAATATCAGGATTTATTTTTTTTACCTCATTAAAAACTCTGTCATTATAAGAATAGACGTCCCAGCCTAATATCTTTTGAAAAATTCTTTTATAAATTTTTGAAAGACGAATTCTGTGGTGATAAACACCATCTCTATATTCTTTTAATGGTAAAAATTCATCATCTATGCAAATAGTGTGTGGCTCATAGAACCAAAGTCTCTTTGCTACTTCATTTGTCCAGGTCTGAACAGCGGCACCCTTTAGTGGGGGTATAGCGTAAAAGTTACTAATATATGCTACCTTTTTCATACCTTAACTAGCTCCTGTGCAAATTTTGACCACTCATACATGCCTTTTATACTCTCTCTTGGTCTTAAATTTTCTATATTTTCTATCGTTAAATTTATCTTTTCTATCATGTCACTTTCATCTGAAATTTTAAATTTATACCCATTTACTCCGTCTTTTATGATCTCTTTCATGCCACCGTTTATACTAACTACGCAAGGCTTGTTAGCGGCTAATGCCTCAATGACGGTTATACCAAAAGCTTCATGGCCAATGCTTGGTTGCAAGTAGACATCGCAAGCGTTATAGTACTCATTTAGCTCATCATGTCCGATAGCACCAACAAAAATGACCTTTTGATTTAAGCTAAACTTAGCTGCTAGCTCTTTTAGGCTTTGTAAATTTTCTCCATCACCAACTAGCATAAATTTGGCGTTTTTGATCTTGTCTATATTTTTTACCATCATGCCAAAGCCTTTCCAGCCAACTACTCTACCTACGCTTCCTATCAAAATTTCATCACTTTTTACACCAAATTTCTCTCTTGCCTTCTCTTTTAGTGATGCATCTGGATAAAACTTCTCTTTATCTACGCCATTATAAACGACTTTAACCTCTCTGCCATATCTTTCTCTTAAAATCTCCGCATTTGCGTCGCTAACACTAATGATCTTATCTATAAATTTGATAAAAAATTTATCAAAAAAGTAAAAATCCTCGCCACCGCTTACAAAGACTGCTTTAAAATTCTTATCATGCCTCTTTAAAGCCCATGCAACAAAAAAATCAAATGGCTTATGTACAACTAAAATATCAAATTTCTCAGACTCTAAAAATTTTCTGGCATTAAAATAAAAACTAACTCTTTCAATAAATTTTCTAAATCTATTGCCTATTTTTACGACCTTTTCTCTAGGGCAAAAACCAAACATCTTTAGATCAATGCTACTGTCTTTTAAAAATGCTGGTATAAATTTACCTCTGCCAGTGCAAATGGTCACCTCGTGTTCTTTGATAAGCTCCTTTGCTACTGAGTAGTAAAATGTCTCAACACCGCCAATTTTTAGTGCAGTTGTCACGTTATAAAGCAATATTTTCAAAATTTATCCCTTAATTTTTTCATAATATTAGCATAAAAGCTGGTCTTATTTTTTCTTCATCTCTTCAAGCTCTTGCGCTAGGAATTCCCCAGTATAGCTGCCAGTTTTTTTGTAGTTTTTAGCTACCTCTTTGACACTGCCACAAGCTATCACTTTACCGCCTTTTGCACCGCCTTCTGGCCCCATATCTACGATATAGTCGCAGTTTTTGATAACATCCATATTATGCTCGATCACAAAGACAGAATTTCCAAGATCAACTAGGTGATTTAGCACCTTTACTAGCCTATCAACATCGGCAAAATGAAGTCCCGTCGTTGGTTCATCAAGGATGTAAAGCGTATTTCCAGTATCACTTCTACTAAGCTCTTTTGCTAGCTTCACGCGCTGCGCCTCACCGCCACTAAGTGTGACTGCGTTTTGTCCAAGCGTGATGTAGCCAAGTCCCACATCTTGCAGTGTTGTAAGCTTTGAAGCGATCTTTGGCACAGCCTTAAAGAACTCAACCGCCTCATCTATGCTCATATTTAGCACCTCGGCGATATTTTTGCCTTTGTATAAAATTTCCAAAGTCTGAGCGTTATATCTAGCACCATTACAAACGTCACAAACCACGTTAATATCAGGTAAAAAGTGCATCTCAATGGTGATCTCGCCCTCGCCTTGGCACTTCTCGCAGCGCCCACCTTTGACGTTGAAGCTAAAGCGCCCTATTTTATAGCCTCTAAGCTTGGCCTCTTTAGTCTGCGCGAACAAATTTCTTATCTCATCCATCACACCAGTATAAGTCGCTGGATTTGAGCGTGGAGTGCGGCCGATCGGGCTTTGATCGAGGTATATGACCTTGTCTAAATTCTCAAGTCCGCTTAAATTTACCCCAGCTATTTTTTTTACTTTTTTGGCTCTATTTAGCTGCTCTTGCGCCTCTGGGAGCAAGGTCTGAAGCACTAGCGAGCTCTTGCCAGATCCTGAAACGCCAGTGATACCCACAAGGTTTCTAAGCGGAAATTTAGCGGTTAAATTTGAGATATTGTTGATATTTACATTTGAAATTTCAAGCCACTTCTCAGCTTTTCTATTTTTTTGATAGTCGATCTTTTTCTTACCATTTATGTATTGTGCAGTCTGAGTGTCTGAGCTTAAAAGCTCTTTTGCCGTGCCTGCAAAGACCACACTACCGCCAAATTTACCAGCTCCAGGGCCGATATCTACGATATAGTCAGCCTCCTCTATCGTCTTTTTATCATGCTCGACAACGATTACAGAGTTGCCTTTAGCTTGTAAATTTCTAAGTGTTTTTATGAGTTTTAACGTATCTCGCTCGTGAAGGCCGATACTTGGCTCATCAAGCACGTACATGACGCCACTTAGCCCACTTCCTATCTGGCTCGCGATCCTGATGCGCTGCGCCTCGCCACCGCTGATCGTCCTAGCATCACGTCCAAGTGACAAGTAGCCAAGTCCCACGTCGTACAAAAAGAAAAGCCTTTCGTTAATCTCTTTTAAGATAGGCTTTGCGATCGCCTTGTCGTAGTCGCTTAGGTAAGCAAAATTTTTCTCATTTGAGAAAAAAGCGGTGCAGTTTTCTATACTCATATCCAAAATTTCACCAAGCCCAAGGCCAGCGACCTTGACTGCCAGACTTTGAGGCTTTAGTCTGTGGCCGTTACAAGCGTCACAAATTTTCTCGCTCATATACTCGTCAAAGTCCTTATAGTCCTTCAAAAGCCCGTATGAAATTTTGACCACACCATCAAATTTTCTAAGCAGTTTATTTCGCTTCCAAAAGAACTCAACATCCTTGACGTTGCCATATAAAACAAGCCTCTTTTCATCTTCGCTAAGCTCATAATATGGCTTTTTGATATCGATGCCGTTTTGCTCGCAAAAAGCAAGTAAAAATTTATAGTAATAGCTCATGTTGTAGCCGTAAAGTAGCTTGATAGCGCCGTTTTCTATCGACTTATCCTCATCAATGATCTTGCTCATATCTAGGCTATATCTTATGCCAAGTCCGTCGCAGTGCTCGCAAGCGCCCTTTGGTGAGTTAAAGCTAAAGCTTAGCGGCTCAAGCGGCGTAAATGAAATTTTGCAGTCAAAACAAGCCATGTGCTCGCTGTAATGTACAAAACTCTCTTTTAAGCCCAGATCGTCGGCGTTTGCGATCTCTATCTCGACCTCGCCAAAGCTCTCATTTAGCGCCTTTTCAACGTCGCTTGCAAGGCGTTCGTGATTTTGCTCGTCGATGGCGATCCTATCAACGATGACCTTTATCGTGTGTTTTTTCGTTTTTGCAAGCTCGATCTCCTCATCAAGCCTCACCACCACGCCATCTATCTGTGCTCTAACAAAGCCTTTTTGGCGTAAATTTTCGATCAGATCCGCCCATGTTCCCTTTTTCTCACGAACTAGCGGCGCATAGATGATCACTTTTGCGCCAAGTGGGAGCTTTGAAATTTCATTTATGATGTCGCTCGCACTCATTTTTGAGATAGGTTTGCCGCATTTATGGCAGTGCTGCACGCCAACCCTTGCGTATAAAAGCCTTAGATAATCATAAATTTCAGTAATCGTGCCAACCGTTGAGCGAGGATTTTTTGAAGTTGTCTTTTGATCGATGGCAATTGCAGGCGTTAAACCCTCGATCTTATCGACATCAGGCTTACCCACACGGTCTAAAAACTGCCTAGCATAGCTGCTAAGGCTCTCCATATACCTGCGCTGCCCCTCGGCATAGAGCGTGTCAAAGGCTAGCGTGCTCTTGCCACTGCCGCTAAGACCGGTAAAAACTACTAATTTATTTTTAGGAATTTCAAGGTTTAAATTTTTAAGATTGTGCTCGCGCGCGCCAGTTATTTTTATAGTATCATTCATTAAATTTATACGACCTTTTTAAAATTTTAATCTGTAAATTTAGTCTAAAAGTGATAAAAACTTTATAAAGTAGTTTAGAGAAATTAAGCGTGCTATGAAAATTTAAGAGTATATTTATATCATTTTCAGTTTTTTTTGATATTCTACGCCAAAATTTTATTTAAGGAGAAAAAATGTCTGTAAAAATAACCGATATATGCATAAGCTGTGGTTCATGCATCGATGAGTGCCCAGTTTCAGCTATTGTTGATGATAGCGACAACCCAACTGGAGCAGATACATACTATGTTTATTCAAACAAATGCGTTGAGTGCGTAGGCTACAACGACGAGCCAGCCTGTGCATCTGCCTGTCCAACTGATGGTTGCATCGTTTGGGATGCCGTAGTAGCAGGACAACCTTCACGTGATCAAATCGGTGCTGACGCTCGCACTGGCAGCACTCCAGTCATCCAATAAATTTACAAAATTTAGGCTCAAATTTGAGCCTATTTTATTTTTAAGCTTTATTTGATATAATTGCCAACTTCATTTAAATAACCTAAATTTTAAGGAAAATTTATGCAAAGAACACTTTCTATTATTAAGCCTGACGCTGTTAAGAAAAATGTTGTTGGAAAGATTATAGATAGATTTGAAAGCAATGGCTTAAGAATCGCAGCTGCAAAGAAAATAAAACTTAGCAAATGCGATGCAAAAGCATTTTATGCAGTTCATAAAGATAGACCTTTCTTCAACGATCTAGTTGATTTTATGGTAAGCGGACCAGTTGTGGTTATGGTTTTAGAGGGCGAAAATGCAGTTGCTAAAAACCGCGAGCTAATGGGTGCAACTAACCCAAAAGAAGCAGCACCTGGCACTATTAGAGCTGACTTTGCTGATAGCATTGACGCAAATGCAGTTCACGGAAGCGACAGCCTAGAAAACGCTGTAAATGAGATAAATTTCTTCTTTGCTTCAAGAGAAATTTGCTAATTTTGGACTAAAATTTGATTATTCCGTTTTCTAAAATAGCAAACAAAGAGATAAATTTTGAGCTAGTAAGAAACAATGATCTATTTTTTAGTGGAATTTTAAAAAGAAAAGACCCTTTTTTGGTAAAATGCCAAGGCATCATAAAGGGCGAGATAAAATATATTTGTGATCGATGTGGTGATGAATTTATGTTGCCTATCGACCAAGACGTAAAGCTAAATTTAAGTGATGGTGTCTATAAAGATAGAGAAAACGAGCTTAGCGATACGGTTGAATTTTTTGATGGCAATATTGATTTAAAAGAAGTTTTTGAAAGTGAGCTAGAAGCTTTTAAGAGCGATTATTTTTATTGTGAAAAATGTAAAAATTTATAAAGGAGAGTAAAATGGCAGTACCAAAGCGAAGAGTGAGTCATTCTCGTGCAGCAAAACGTAGAACACATTACAAAGTTACACTTCCAGTGCCTGTAAAAGACAAAGATGGTTCTTGGAAAATGCCTCACCGCATAAACAAAACAACAGGTGAATACTAAAATATGATTCGCATTGCTATTGATGCTATGGGTGGTGATTTTGGTGCAGAGCCTATAATATCTGGCGTTATTGAAGCACTGAAAGAGGCGGAATTTAAAGCTGTATTAGTTGGCGATAGCAATGCCATAAAACCACTCATCCCACAACCCTATTTAAAAAATATAGAATTTATAGAAGCTACCGAAGTCATCTCTATGGCTGACGGAGCGACAGACGCACTAAAAAGAAAAGATAGCACGATCTACAAAGCTGTTGAGCTTTTAAAAGACAAAAATGTCGATGCTGTCGTTTCTGCTGGTCACAGCGGTGCTACTATGAGCCTAGCTACATTAAGAGTTGGTAGATTAAAAAATGTATCTCGTCCAGCGATCGCTACACTTATGCCTAATTCAAAAGAGACAGCTACTTTGGTTTTGGACGTTGGTGCAAATGTTGATTGCAGAAGCGAACACTTATTTCAATTTGCCATAATGGGCGAAGCCTATGCAAAAGAAATTTTAGGCAGAAAAGAGCCAAAAGTAGGTCTTTTGTCAAACGGCGAAGAAGAGAGCAAAGGCAATGAAGTCAGCAAAGAGGCCTTTAAACTAGTTTCTAGGCTTGATAGCTTTGTTGGCAATGCAGAGGGCAATCAAATTTTTGATGGCAGCATTGATGTCATGGTTTGCGACGGTTTTATGGGAAATATCCTACTAAAAACAAGCGAAGGCGTCGCTGATGCCATAGGCAAGATCATCAAAAAGCAAGTTAAAAAATCACCCCTTGCTATGGCTGGATCGGTACTTATGAGAAAAGTTTTCAAAACTCTAAAAAAACAGGTCAGCTACGATGAGTATGGCGGTGCTCCGCTTCTTGGCGTAAATGGCTGCGTCATCATAAGTCACGGCAAAAGCAACTCAAAAGCTATAAAAAATGCAATCTTTCAAGCAATTAAATTTGCTAACTCGAATATAAATAAAGTTATAGAAGAAGAACTTTCACACTTTGCAAGGTAAAATATGCCAAAAGCTTCATTGATCTCCATTGCGTCATATGTCCCAGAAAAAATTTTAACAAATTTTGATTTTGAAAAAATGGTCGACACGAGCGATGAGTGGATAGTGAAGCGAACCGGTATAGAGCAAAGACATATCGCAACGACTGAGATAACAAGCGATCTTGGCACAAAAGCTGCTGAGCTAGCTATAAAACGCTCAGGGCTTGAAAAATCACAAATCGACGCGGTAATCTGCGCTACGATATCTCCAGATCATCTTTGCATGCCTTCAACTGCCTGCAAGATAGCTTCAAATTTAGGCTTAAATTTTGGCATTACAGCTTTTGATATAAGCGCAGCTTGCACAGGATTTATCTATCTTTTAGAGCTTGCAAATTCTCTTATCGTAAGTGGTGCTAAAAAAAATGTTTTGATCATAGGAGCTGAAAAACTAAGCTCGATAATCGACTACACAGATAGAAGCACATGCATACTTTTTGGTGACGGAGCAGGAGCAGCAGTGATAAGTGCTAGCGAAGAAAACGAGATCATCGACATCCACACTGCAAGCGATGGCAGACAGGCTGAGCTTTTGATAACTCCAGGATGTGGCAGTGCATTTCCAGCTAGCGATGAGACGCTAAAAAATAGACTAAATTTTATCCACATGAGCGGAAATGAGGTCTTTAAGATAGCGGTTCAAACGCTTAGTAAAAGTGTAATAGAAATTTTACACGCAAACAAAATGCAAAGCGAAGATATCGACTTTTTCATACCTCATCAAGCAAATATCAGGATAATAGATGCCGTAAAAAATAGGCTAAATTTCACTGACGAGCAGTGCGTTTTGACGGTTGCAAAATATGGCAACACAAGCTCTGCTTCGATCCCAATGGCGATGAATGATGCTTACGAGGATGGACGCATTAAAAATGGTTCAGTTTTGCTTCTTGATGCATTTGGCGGTGGCTTTACTTGGGGTTCGGCGATACTAAAATTTGGCGGTAGAAATTTTAGCGATCTATAATTAACCGCTTCTACATCCAAAACTCTAAATTTAATAAAATTTCTACAACATCTTCTATAAATTTTTAAAAATTTCCATTCATTTTCAAATGTATATTAAAATTACAATGTTTTAAATTTTCAGATCTATTTAATTATAATTTAAATTTTTATGGATATAATTTCGCAATCAATAAAATTTATTATTAAGGAGAAAATATGTTAGTAACAAAAAAAGCACCTGACTTTACAGCTGCAGCAGTTTTAGGAAACAATCAAATCGTAAATGATTTCAACCTTTACAAAAACATCGGCGAAAAAGGCGCTGTTGTATTCTTCTACCCAATGGACTTTACATTTGTTTGCCCAAGCGAGATCATCGCATTTGATAAAAGATATGACGAGTTCAAGTCACGCGGTATCGAAGTTATCGCAGTTTCTTGCGACAACCAGTTCTCACACTTTGCATGGAAAGAGACTCCAGTAAATAAAGGCGGTATCGGCAAAGTTCGCTTCCCGATCGTAGCTGACATGACAAAATCAATCGCTCGCGGCTTTGACGTACTTCTAGAAGATGCTGGCGTAGCACTTCGCGGATCATTCCTACTTGACAAAGATGGCACAGTTCGCCACGCAGTTATAAACGACCTACCACTTGGCAGAAACATCGACGAGATGATTAGAATGGTAGATACTATGCTATTTACAAACGAGCACGGCGAAGTTTGCCCAGCTGGCTGGCACAAAGGTGACGCTGGTATGAAACCAAGCACAGAAGGCGTTGCTGACTACCTTTCACACAACGAAAGCAAACTATAATTATTCAAATTTCTAGGCAGCTTTGCCTAGAAATTTCCTCTCTACACAAATTTAAATATTTTTTTAATATAACTTTATATATGATAGCGATGTTTTAATAAATAACCTTTTTTTGGAGACCCCATGGAGTTTAAGGGCAGGCAAGAACTTGTCGAAAATTGCGAGGATTGCATACTTGGTTTAAGAGCTAAATTTATAGATGAGGGCATCAAATTTTGCAGACAACTAACCCTTGTAGTGCCGCACGAGCAGATGAAAATTTGCCTTGAGAGTATCTTTGACGCGCTACTCATCCAAAAGCCAAATGCCACACAAATTCGCGACGACTTAAACAGCCTAATACCAAAACTAAATGCAAAAGATGAGCTAGTAAATTTCTTGCTCTTAAATTTGACACTAAAATTTAGTCATGCTTGCGACGATGCAATATATGTGGGCTATTTTGTAAATGCCGTTTCAAGGATGAAAGAAATTTTATATAACACGCAGGATCACCAAGAAGCCACGGTAAAAACGATGATCGATACTGGCTCATTTTTCTACGAAGATCCGATCAATACATTTACACGCATGAAAAATGCCAAAGTCCGACCTGAGTTTTTAAATTTATACGACGGACTAAATATAAAATACGAAGCCGAAATTTTAGAGGTTAAAGAAGATAGCGTCGTTTTTCGCGTAGATATGATGCAAATTTTAGCCATGAAGCAAGATGGCAAGGGCTTTATCCTGCCAAACAGCTTCTTCTCAAAGCAACTTCGCGCCGACATCATCGACTACAATATCGCCGATAAAAGCGTCACCCTTTCAAATTTCTCACGCACAGCGACCATGCACGCAAACAAGAGAAAATTCCAGCGCGTCTTGCCAAATCGCTTTACCAAAATTTCTCTAAAAGGAGAGCAAGGCGAGCTTGTTGGTAGTCTTTATGACATCTCAGAGGGCGGCATGAGCATATTAAGCTCACAAGCCACAAATTTTAAAGATGGCGAAGAGTTGGAGGCAAATTTTGACATCATGCTCTCACCAGATGAAGTAAAAAACGTCTCTTTAAAGCTAAAACTTGTCACTGAGCTAGCATACAAGGGCTACATCAGATACTGCATGCAACTAGTTGACGATGACAAAACGATAAAAGACTTCACGCAAAAGCGCGTCAAAGAGACACTTGACGAACTTCGCTCACGCATAAATTTATACGAATAAGGCAATTAGTGAAAACCATACAAGAAAATTTAAAACTTTTTTACATCGGACTAAAAGATAAAGAGCCATTTTTTTATAAAAACAAGGACCTAACCACCCATGCAGCCATTATCGGTATGACTGGCAGCGGCAAAACAGGCCTTGGTATCACGCTTTTAGAAGAAGCCTGCATAGACAACATCCCATCTATCATCATCGATCCAAAGGGCGATATCACAAATTTAGCCCTCACCTTTCCGCAGATGAGAGCGGAGGATTTTTTACCATACGTCGATGAAGCAGAAGCGGCCAACAAAGGTCAAAGTGTAGAGGAATTTGCTGCCGCTCAGGCCGAGCTTTGGAGAAACGGCATAGAGTCGAGCTTTCAAGACCTTGAGCGAGTAAAAATTTTAAAAGATAGCGCTAGCTTTAATATCTACACACCAAAAAGCTCATCTGGCCTTGGCGTGGCGCTACTTAGCGACTTTGCCTGCCCAAATATTAGTGACGAAGAAATTTTTAGCAACTATATAAATTCGCTCGCAGCGTCGGTGCTATCGCTTATTGGCATGAGTTCAGAGGATATGAGCTCAAAAGAGCAGCTGCTAATATCCACTATATTTGAGAGCAAATTTAAAGAGCAAAAAGACGTCAGCATCGAAGAGCTTATCAATTTCATAGCAAATCCGCCGTTTAAAAAGATAGGCGTTTTTGACGTGGATACCTTCTATCCAAGCAGTGAGCGTCTAAAGCTTGCCATGAAGATAAACGCACTCATCGCAAGCCCAAGCTTTAAGGGCTGGACGCAGGGCGTTAGACTTGAAATTTCAAAGATGCTTTTTGATGAAAATGGCAAAGCAAAGTGCAATATCTTTACGATCTCGCACCTAAATGACGCTGAGAGGATGTTTTTTGTCACCCTTTTACTAAACGAGATCATCGCGTGGATGCGCGGTACAGAGGGCACTAGCTCACTTAGAGCGATCCTATATATGGATGAAATTTTTGGCTTTTTTCCGCCAAACGCAAATCCGCCGTCAAAAACGCCTATGCTCACACTCTTAAAACAAGCCCGTGCATTTGGTTTAGGCTGCGTATTAAGCACGCAAAACCCAGTCGATCTTGACTACAAAGGCCTTAGCAACATCGGCACTTGGTTCATCGGCCGCCTCCAAACAGCGCAGGATAAAGCCCGCGTGATCGACGGCCTAAGCGGCATCGCTGGCTCAAGCTTAGACAAAGCCTCACTTGAAAATCTCATATCAAATTTAGCCAAGAGAAATTTCTTACTCAAAAATATAAATGAGGACGGCTTAAACGTCATCTCCACGCGCTGGGCACTTAGCTATCTAAAAGGCCCGCTAAGCCGTGAGCAAATTTCAAATTTGATGAAAGATAAAAAAGAAAATTTAAGCAGTCAAAGTGTAGATAAAAGTGAGATGAAATTTAGCGCAAAACCTATCATCTCAAGTGCGATCACGCAGCTTTATGCTAACTCAAAAAGCCTCACACCAAATTTACTAGCAAACGCAAAAGTGAGAATTTATGATGCCAAAAAAGGAATAGACAGCGTTTGTGAGGTAAGCTATCTTTACGAGCTTAGTGAAAATGACAAAGAGCCAAACTGGAGCGAGGCTAGCGAAGGCATGCACGTTGATGCGAGCGAAAATGAACCAAGCGGTGCAAGCTTTGCTGCTGTGCCAAATTTCATAACGAGCGCTAAAAATTTTGACGCTTTAGAGAAAGATTTTAAAGAATTTTTGTATAGAAATTTCAAATTTAACACCTTTGAAGCGATGGGAATTTACTCAAAAGAAAACGAGTCAAAAGAGGAGTTTTTCATAAGGCTTCAAGATAAGTGCAATGAAATTTTAGAGGAGCAAACCGCAAAGCTCACGGCTAAATTTGAAAAAGAGCAAAAGAGCTTGCAAGATAAGCTAAACAAAGCCCTTGCAAAGCTTGATAAAGAGCAAAAAGAGATGACCACAAGCGGCCTTGACGCTGCTATAAATATAGGCGCAAGCATATTTGGAGCGATATTTGGCAACAAACTCTTATCTCGCCAAAACGCCGGCAAGATCGCATCAAGTGCAAGAAGCGCAAACAAGGTCTTAAAAGAGCGAAGCGACGTCAAGCTTAGCGAGCAAAGCGTAAATGATATAAATTTAGCCATAAGCGAGCTTGAAGAGAAATTTGCACAAGAGTGCGACGCGCTAAAAGAGGCAAATGATGTTAAAAACATCACGATAAACGAAACGCAAATTTCGCCAAAGAAAAGCGACATCTACGACGAAAAAATCGTGCTTTTGTGGAGATGATTTATAAAAAAATTAGTATTTTTTTAATATCATTTCTCTTTAAATTTAAAAGGTAAAATATGCAAAATTTAATACTCTATGCCGTTAGCTACCTGCTTGGCAGCATCCCATCAGGGCTCATACTAGCAAAAATTTTTGGACATGTTGATATAAAAAAAGAGGGCAGCAAAAGCATAGGCGCGACAAATGTTTTAAGGGTTTTAAAGCAAACAAACCCAAAACTCGCCAAAAAACTAGCCATTTTAACAGTAGTTTGTGACGTGTTAAAGGGCGTTTTGCCACTCATCGTAGCCTCTTCTCTTGGTGCAAGCCAAAGCACGCTTTGGACGATGGCAGTTTTAAGTGTGGCAGGGCATTGTTTTTCTATATTTTTAGGCTTTCAAGGAGGCAAAGGCGTGGCGACCGGGGCTGGCGTGCTAGCATTTTTCTTGCCAGTTGAGATCATAATCGCTCTTGTCGTTTGGTTTTTGGTCGGTAAATTTTTAAAGATAAGCTCTCTAGCCTCGCTATGCGCGCTGATAGCACTCATCGCATCAAGCTTTATCATCCACCCAGAGCTTGATGAAATTTACACTCACGCGCCGATACTTATCATCGCATTTTTGGTAGTTTATAAGCACATACCAAATATCGTTCGCCTGCTTTCAGGCAAGGAGCAAAAAGTCGTATGAAAAGTGAAATAACAACGATCATTAAGGATTATAAATTTCAAACCGTTATCGGGATGTTTGACTTTGAGCGAGTTGCAAAGCAAGAGGTAAAAGTAAGCTTAGAATTTCGCTCAACTAGCTTGATTGATTATGTTTTAGTGGCGGATTTTATAAAAGAATTTTACAATGAGATGAAATTTCAAAGCGTAGAAGAGTCACTAGAAGCTACCTGCAAAGCGCTAAAAGAGAGGTTTAGCTCGCTTACTAGTTTGGATATGGAGATTTTAAAAACCGAGATTTTGCCAAACGCAATCGTTGGTGCAAAAATCAGCACTGTTTTTTAAAAATTTATTAAAGTATCTTGAAATATTTCTTAATTTATGATACAATCGACCATAAATTTTAGTTTAAGGAAAAGAAATGCGTATTTTAATAGTAGAAGACGAAGTAACGCTAAATAAGACGATTGCTGAGGGGTTGCAAGAGTTTGGTTATCAGACAGATAGCTCTGAAAATTTCAAAGACGCTGAGTACTACATCGGCATCAGAAACTACGACTTAGTTTTAACTGACTGGATGCTTCAAGATGGCGACGGCGTTGATCTTATAAATATCATAAAACATAAATCTCCACGCACTTCAGTTGTAGTTCTTTCTGCAAAAGACGACAAAGAGAGCGAGATAAAAGCACTTAGAGCTGGCGCTGATGACTACATCAAAAAACCATTTGATTTTGACATTTTAGTAGCTAGACTAGAGGCTAGACTACGCTTTGGCGGCACAAATATCATCAAGATAGACGAGCTTATCATCAACCCTGACGAAGAGAAGATCACTTATCTTGGCCGCGACATCGAACTAAAAGGCAAGCCATTTGAGGTGCTTACTCACCTTGCAAGACACTCAGATCAAATCGTATCTAAAGAGCAACTACTTGACGCTATCTGGGAAGAGCCAGAGCTCGTAACTCCAAACGTTATCGAGGTTGCTATCAACCAAATCCGCCAAAAAATGGACAAACCGCTAAATATTTCGACAATAGAAACTGTT
This sequence comes from Campylobacter concisus, assembly GCF_015229965.1. GTDB lineage: Bacteria > Campylobacterota > Campylobacteria > Campylobacterales > Campylobacteraceae > Campylobacter_A > Campylobacter_A concisus_BD. The sequence continues at coordinate 38,562 of NZ_JAAKZB010000015.1, read as the reverse complement.
AGAAGACGCGGATATAGATTTTGCTTTCCCAAAAAAGCTTAAGAAATAGATTTATACTGCAATTAGCATCTGGTGCGATGATGCTAATTGCCGTTGTTTCGGTGATGCTCTATCACTACATAAGAGTTACCGTTTTTCAAAGCGTAGTTAGTGAGCTAAACCAGCAAGCCACAGCCTACAAAAACAATCCACAAAATTTCAATCCTAACAATCTAAAAACTTTTACTATAGAAATCCCAAACAAAACTCTAGCCACCGTAAAAGCGGGCGAGCTTAAAGGCGAAAAGCCCTACCTTGTGATGCGAAAGATAAAAGATGAGAGCATAACCACTCTAACAACAAGGCTAGATGACAGTAGCTACTTAGTCCTAGAAAAAGAGACGACACTTCAAAGCCGCATAGTAGAAGAAATTTTTATAGATATTATAATTGTAAACGTCACAGCGATACTTTTGGTGCTATTTTATGCACTATTTTTATCAAGAATGCTTTTAATACCTATAAAAATTTTAAGTCACAAGCTTACAAATTTAGATGAGAAATTTCTAAAAGAGATCGATATCAAAAGCCTGCCAGACGAGTTTTTACCACTTGGTAATAGCATAAATAGGCTAATTACTCGCATACAAACTTTTGTCTTATACCAAAAAGAGCTCTTTGTAGGCGTTGCACACGAGCTAAAAACTCCACTTGCTGTCATGAAAACCAAAAACGAAGTTACGCTTTTAAAACCACGCGAGAGCGAAAAATACATAGAAGCGCTAAAATCAAACAACGAAGCGATCAACGGCATGAACGCTATGATAGGCTCTGTCCTTGAGATAGGTCGTCAAGAGGGCGCGCAGTTTGAAGAGCCGGTAAATACCGACGTGATCGCATTTTTAAAAAAACTAGGCAAAAACTACGAGGTGCTGGCAAAAGGCGACGAGAAACATCTCGTACTCGATCTAAAGCCTGAAATTTTTAACCTAAATATCCAAACCAGCCTACTAACTCACATCGTGCAAAATTTCGTTCAAAATGCTATCAAATTTTCTCCAAAAAATAGCACGATTACGATTAGCTCAAGGCTTGAAAAGAGTAAATTTATCATTGAAGTAACCGACGAGGGCATGGGTATAGACGAGAGTAAGGACTTGTTTGCTCCATTTAAAAGATACGGCAACAAAGGTGGTGCTGGACTTGGACTATTTCTCGCAAAAGGCGCAGCACAGGCGCTTGGCGCTGAGATATCTATCAAAAATAGAGAGGGTGCAAGCGGAGCCGTCGCGAGCCTTGTCTTAAATTTAAAAGGATAAAAAATGGCAAAACGAACCGCAGTGATCGACCTTGGCTCAAATTCTATGCGTATGGCGATATTTGAGCGCACATCACGCTTAGCATTTTTTATACTAGCTGAATACAAAACCAAAGTGCGACTAGGCGAAGGTGGATACGGCTCAAACAACGAAATTTCAGAAGCTTCAATGCAAAAAGCGATCAAAGCTTTTAGCGAATTTGATAACATTATAAAAAGCTATAAATGCTCCAAAGTCCTATGTGTAGGCACTTCAGCGCTTAGAGATGCTCCAAACTCAGGCGTTTTGATCTCTCTTTTAAGAAAAAAACTTGGCATAAATTTAAAAGTCATTGACGGCAAAGAAGAGGCTACTTTTGGAGCGATAGCAGCTAAAAATTTACTTCACAGCCTAGCCGAGTGCGTCACAATCGACATCGGCGGAGGCTCGACCGAGCTTGCTAGGATAAGCAACGGCAAGATAGTCGATGTCCTCTCGCTTGATATAGGCACAGTGAGACTAAAAGAGCTATTTTTTGATAAGAAAAATTTAAACAAACTACCAAAATTTCTGGCGCAGATCACGGCGCAGATAGATGAGCGATTTAAGTGCCCAAATTTAATAGCGATCGGCGGCTCTTTAAGAGCAATCTCATCAGCCATAATGAGTAAAAATTTATATCCGCTCTCATCACTGCATGGCTTTTGCTACAAGCTTAGCGACGAGCAAGCCTACATTGAGAGCATCGCAAACGTTAGCGTGCTTGAGCTAAATAAATTCCCTATAAAAAAGGATAGATACGATACCATTAGAGAGGGCGCACATATATTTTTAGCCCTTGCCAAGGCGCTAAATGCCAAAAATGTCATCACAAGTGGCGTTGGCGTAAGAGAAGGCGTCTTTTTAAAAGACTTTTTGCGCCCAAGTCTTAAATTTCCAGAAAATTTTAACCCAAGCGTCAAAAGCCTACAAGACCGCTTCATCCTCTCTTGCAACAAAGCCGTGGCAAGATATGCAAAGGATATTTTTGTGGCGCTTAGAAAACTTCATGGGCTAAATGAGAGCTATCTTGAGACACTGCTAATTGCTGCAAAGCTCCACAATGTCGGTCAAGAGATAGGCTTTTACGGCGATCACAAAAACTCGGCTTATATCATACTAAATGCCCTAAACTACGGCTTCTCACACGAGCAAAAGACACTAATAGCCGCAGTCATCGGCACAAATGGCAAGAAAAATATTTATGAGTTTGAAAAGTATAAAAATTTATTACCAAAGGCTGAGTGCGTAAGGTGGCTAAGCTTCATCCTTGCGCTAGCCAAGGCACTTGATATAACCTGTGAGAAGTTAAATTTAAGCTTTGAGTTTAGCGGCCACACGCTAAAAATAGAGGGCGCAAAAGAATTTGCTATGGCAAAAGAAGAGATAAAAAAGATCGCAAAACCTGAAATTTTTGCCATTTCGTTTGTGTAAATCAAAAAGCTAGCGATCAAATTTATAAATTTATTTTCTAAAAATAAAAAAAAGGGGGGGGGTAAAGGCTTCTATTTTACTTTGTAGGCTCGCAATGCAAGTCAGATACGAAGTCCCCCCCCCACTCTTTTTATCCTTCAGCACACGTTCAAAGTATGCAATAGTGCCAAAGTGCCATGTTCTTAGTGTGAAACAAATTTTAAAATTTCATGAACGAGTAATTTCGGCTCTAAAATTTGAGCTAAGCGGTAAGCGAAGCCAAATTTTAGTAGTCAATTCTTGTGAGTGAGTGAAATTTTAAAATTTGCAAAGACAGCTTGACTAAATTTGTAAATTTCTTTTTATTCAAAAGGGAGACAAGGGGACTTGAATTTTGCTTCGCAGGCTCGCAACTGCAGGGCAGACACGAAGTCCGTCCCCTTATCCCCCTTTTTAAATCCCCTGTCTGCTTGCAGTTACGAGACGAAGTCGAAGTAAAAACCCCTCGCACGTTCAAGGGGCATGCGATAGCGTTTTGCGCCGCATGCGTTTTATCATCATGCAAGTGTCAAGCAAATTTTAAAATTTCATGAGCGAGTAATTTCGGCTCTAAAATTTGAGCTAAGCGGTTAGCGAAGCCAAATTTTAGTAGTCAATTCTTGCGAGTGAGTGAAGTTTTAAAATTTGCAAAGACAGCTTGATTGAATTTGTAAATTTCTTTTTATTCAAAAGGGAGACAAGGGGACTTGAATTACGAAGCCGTCCCCTTATCCCCCTTTTTAAATCCCCCAATCCCCTCGCACGTTAGAGGTGGCATGCAATTGTGCTAAAGCACTGCATGCATTTAAAAACCATGGCGAAAATTTCTTTATCTAGTCATCGTCAAGTAAATTTTAAAATTTCATGAACGAGTAATTTCGGCTCTGATTTTAGTGGCAAGCTTTGCGAGGCCTAAAATCAGTAGTCAATTCTTGCGAGCGAGTGAAAGTTTTAAAATTTGCAAAGACAGCTTGACTAAATTTGTAAATTTCTTTTTATTGAAAAAGGCAAGAAAGGTCTCAAATTCTACTTCACAGGCTAGCAACTTCATGGCGGATACGAAGCCACTTTTAAAATTTGCGAAAATGCTCTTCTAAATTTTTAAATTTAGTAGCGAAGCTGGATTAAAATTCCCCGCTCATTTTATCTTTGTAGTTATTTAGACTATTTTGACGCTCTTGCAAAAATGAGCCAAGTTTCTTCTTATTTTCTTCAAAGAATACCGCGAAGTCCTGCTCATTTTGGATCTTATCCTCGCCAAAGCTATCAAGCATGACGTTTGAGCTGCCAACTATCACTAGATAGCGCCTATTTTCGTAGCTTAGAAGCATTAGCTTGTTTGTGCGGTCAAGATATTTTTCATAGATGATATTGACGCCGCTATTTTGATTTTTAAGTAGCCAGTTCATCGACTTTGTGTCGTTTTGTGGTTGATTTTGTGGCGTTTTAAACCCGCTAAAATCACTACTTTTTGAAGTGATATATCTTTTAAAAACATATAAAAATATAAGAAGCGCGATGAGCACACTTAGGACGATGAAGTATCTTGAATCAATATTAACCATAGGTTCATTTTCTGTCTTTGGCGTGCTAGCAGTTTCTATCTTTGCGCTAGCTTGTGGCATATTTTGCACCTGCGTTTTTGTGTTTTTTAGCGTTACGCGGATGCGAAGCCCGAAGCTATCTGTTGTCTTTGAAGCATTTACGATGATCGCATCGTTTGAGCGTAAATTTAAAACTAAGGAGTTTTGCTTTGGCTCTATCTCAAGCTCTTGAATGATCTTTGAGTTTATGTCCTTACTCGCGCTTTGATCGTAGCTTAGAGAATTTAGTATCAAAGAGGTCGTATCTTTTTCTCGCTTTTGAAAGATGTTGCCCTCATACGGCGCATCAAAGCTAAGCATGATGTCGACCCTGTCGGTGCGCTCATAGATGTTGTATGTTAGCAAGTTAGAAGCTAAAATTTGCGTAGCAAAAAGCACAAAAAATAGTATAAATTTCATAAAAGTTCTTTTTTGAAGTACTGAATAACTGACTTTGAGTCCAAAATTTCATTTATCCTGATGGCTAAATTTTTCTCATAAACCATTACTTCGCCTTTTCCAAAAATTCTATTATTTATATATAGCTCCACGCTCTCGCCAGCTGGTTTTTCGAGGTCTATGACCGAGCCAGCTTCAAATTTCAAAAGCTCATTTATGCTAACTGTGGTAGTTCCTAGCTCAGCTATAAAATCAACGCTTATATCCATAAGCTCGTCATAGCTCTTAAAAAGCCCTAGCTGTTCTAGTGTCTCTATCGCACCTTCATCGTTCATTGTATCTTGTAGCCTATTTGAAATGTTCTATTTTTTATCTTATATATAAATTTCTCTTTTAGCTTTATGCCAAAATTCTCAACCTCGCCCAAAAACTCAGGCGTTCCAAGCTTATAAGCATTTGGCTCTTTTTCATTTAGCATATTTTTAGCCTTGCCGATGATTTGATTGGCTATCTCTTTGCAAAGATCGTCCAGATCGCCACCATCGACATCTTCGTGACCAAAAAAGGCATTCATGAAAATTTTCAAAGTATCTTTTTTAAAAAATAGATAAAACTGATACTCGCTTTTACCCTTATAAACTGGTATGCTAGCCCCGTAAAATCCCTTACCAAGGCTCTTGCCAAACTCTAAATCCAGCCCCAAAGTATCCTTGCAAAGATAGCTCGTGGCTTCATCTATAACTTTTCTCATATCTCTTCCTTAAGACTTGAAATGCGCGTTAATTATACTTTGGCTTTACTAAATTAGCTATAAATTTATTAAGCATTTTAAAAGAGTTTATCGACCTCTTTAACCAGCTCTTTTGCGCTAAATTTGGCGCAAAGCTTGACTATTTGCGTGCCTATGATCGCAGCGTCAGCATATTTTTTCACTTCACTAACATCATCTTTATTTTTGATGCCAAAGCCCACAGCCACTGGCAGATCGCTCTTTTTCTTAAGCTCTAGGACTAAATTTTTTATCCTATCTTCATCAGCTCTTTTTGAGCCGCTAACGCCGATAGCACCTAGCACGTAGATAAATCCTGAGCCAAATTTTAATATCTCATCCGCCCTGCCCCCAGAGGTGACGCTAATAAGTGGCACAAGGCATAAATTTAGCTCCTTGCACTTTAGAACAAACTCCTCGCACTCCTCGCAAGGCAGATCCGGCACGATAAAGCCGCTAACCCCGGCTTTACGTGATCTTTTTAGAAATTTATCAACGCCATAAGCAAAGATGATGTTGTAATAAACCAAAAAAACAAGTGGCTTTGTCACTTTTGCCTTGCAGCCCTCAAGCATATCAAAGACAACGTCGGTATTTACGCCACTTTGAGCTGTCTCAAAGCTAGCTTGCGCGATGAGCTTGCCATCAGCCAGCGGGTCAGAGTATGGGATGCCGATCTCAAGCAGATCAAGCGTGCTCTCATCTAAATTTTCTAAAAATTCCTTCGTTTTTTCTAGGCTTGGATATCCAGCCACGATGTAGCCGATGTTTGCCTTTTTGCCGTTAAATGCACTTCTAACCTTATCCATAAATTTTTCCTTTTTCGTAGCCGATAACTGTGTTTATGTCCTTATCGCCCCTGCCTGAGATATTTACGACGATGACGCTTTTTTTATCAAGTTTTGGGCAAAGCTTCTCTAGATACGCCACCGCATGCGCGCTCTCGATGGCTGGGATGATGCCCTCCATCTTACTTAGAAAATACAAGGCATTTATGCACTCATCGTCGGTCACGGCTTCGTATCTTACCCTTTTGATGTCGTTTAGGTGGGCGTGCTCTGGGCCGATGCCTGGGTAGTCTAGGCCTGCTGAGATACTATGCACTGGCGAGATCATGCCGTACTCATCTTGCAAAACGGTTGTTTTCATGCCGTGGATGATGCCGGTTTTGCCTTTGCTAAGCGTAGCTGCGTGATAAGGCGTATCTATGCCAAGGCCACCAGCTTCTATACCTACTAAATTTACGCTCTCATCGTCCAAAAACGCACTAAAAATGCCAATAGCATTACTGCCGCCGCCAACGCAAGCGATGACGTAATCAGCCTTTTTGCCATATTTTTCAAGCTGAGCTTTTGCCTCTGTGCCGATCACGCTTTGAAAATCACGCACGATCTTTGGATATGGGTGTGGGCCAACGGCTGAGCCAATGACATAAAACGCGCTTTCTATCTCATTTACCCACGCTTGTATGGCCGCCGTGGTCGCCTCTTTTAGCGTTTTTAAGCCATCTTCTACGCTCACCACTTTCGCGCCAAGAAGCTGCATGCGAAAGGCATTTAGCTGCTGTCTAGCCACGTCTGTAGCACCCATATACACATCACACTCTAAGCCCAAAAGTGCCGCTGCAGTCGCTGTTGCCACGCCGTGCTGACCAGCTCCAGTCTCAGCTAAAATTTTCTTTTTACCCATCTTTTTAGCAAGCAACGCTTGAGCTAAGGCGTTATTTATCTTGTGCGCGCCAGTGTGGTTTAGATCCTCTCTTTTTAGGTAAATTTCATGTCCGTAGTGCTCGCTTAGGCGCTTTGCAAAAAAGAGCGGGCTAGGCCTGCCAACATAGTTTTTCAAAAGATCATCAAGCTCGTCTTTAAACTCTTTTGTCTTTGCGATGCTCTCATAAGCATTTTCTAGCTCATCAAGAGCAAACATCACCGTCTCAGGCACGAACTGCCCGCCAAATTTTCCAAAATACGCCTTACTATTCATCTTCTACCTCACCTATGATCTTTAAAATTCTCTCTATCTTTTGTGCATCTTTTATGCCGTTTTCGTCCTCGACTTTTGAGTTGATATCGACTAGATATGGCTTAAATTTAAGCGCCTCTTTGATGTTGTGCTCGCCTATGCCCCCAGCCATGCCAAATTTAAATTTAACCTCTTTTAAAATTTCCCACTCAAAGCTAGTGCCATTTCCGCCAGCATTTTCGCCCTTGCAGTCAAAAAGCACCATGTCAAAATGCTTAAAATCAACCTCTGGCAAGCTATCTTTCACGCTAAAAACCTGCCAAATCTCAAGCCCCATATCTTTTAAATTTGCCTCTAAATTTTCACTCACCACTCCATGCACCTGAGCCACGTCAAGACCAGCAAACTGGCAAATTTCCATTATCTCACAATCACTTTGCTCCGCAAAAACACCGACAACTTTTTTACCCTTGCTGTGGGCAAATTTCGCTATCTGCCTAGCTAAATTTAGCTCAACCCTTCTTTTGCTTTTAGCAAATATCAGCCCTATAAAATCAACATCCAAAGTACAAACCGCACTCGCCTCATCTAGCGTTTTGATACCACAAATTTTAACTAGCGCCATTACGCTTGCACCCTTATAAACTCTTCATAAAATTTATACGCCTTACCTGAATTTATCGCTTCAAGCACCATTTTTTTGGCCTCGTCTGGGCTCTTTGCGCCATCAGCCGCGTAGAGTGCAAACATCGCATTAAAGACCACTATGTCAAATTTCGCCCCCTGCTCCTCGCCTTTTAGCGTGCGGATCAAGGTTTTGGCATTTTCTTCAGGTGTGCCGCCCTCGATGTCGCTGTGAAGCGCTCTTTTAAAGCCAAACTGCTCTGGCGTGATGCTGTATTCAAAAATTTCGCCATTTTTTAGCTCCACGATGCTTGTTTCGCTACAAAGCGTGATCTCATCTAGTCCATCATCGCCGCGGACGACCAAAGCGTGCTTTCTACCAAGAATTTTAAGCGTCTGGGCGTAGAGTTTTAGGACAGGTTTATGATAGACGCCAACTAGCTGGTTTGTAAGGTTTAAATTTGGATTTAAAAGCGGTCCAAGCACGTTAAATACGGTTCTTATGCCAAGTCTTTGGCGCACTTCTCTCACCTCGCCAACTAGCGGATGGAAAAATGGCGCGTGGAAAAAGGCTAAATTTTTACTAGCTAAATTTTCACGCTGTTTTGCCAGTGATTTTTCACTTTTTACGCCTAAAATTTCAAGCACATCAGAGCTGCCTGACTTACTTGAAACTGCCTTATTGCCGTGTTTTGCGACCTTTATGCCAAGGCTTGCAAGGATAAATGCCACTGTAGTTGAGATATTTATCGTCTTAAAGCCATCGCCTCCAGTGCCGCAAAGATCGATCATAGGCGTATCGTCGCGGTAAGTTTGCGAGTATTTTAGGATATTTTTTGCAAGTGCAGCGAGGCTTTTTGGGTAAAGACTCTTTTCGCTAATTAGCACCAAAAGGGCTGAAAGCTGCACGATCTCATACTCTTTGCTGGCTATTATCTCGCAAATTTGCTCAAAGTCGCTATCATCAAGCGGGATGTTTTCTTGAAGCTTGATAAGATATGGCTTAAGTGAGCGAATTTTTGGTTCTTTAGCCTCTTCTTTTGCTTTGTAATTTACAAAATTTTCAACGATCTTTTTGCCGTATTGCGTGAAGTAGCTCTCTGGGTGAAACTGGATGCCAAAGATCGGCTTATCTTTTACGCTAAGTGCCATAACTACGCCATCATCGCTCACCGCATCAGCGCTTAAGCTAGCTGGGAGCTCATCGACATAGAGCGAGTGGTAGCGCATAACCTCAAAGCGCTCAGGCAACCCTGCAAAGAGCGGCTCTTTGTTTTTCACATCGATAAATGAGGTCTTGCCGTGAAGTGGATCGTCTAGTCTTTTTATCTTTGCGCCAAAACTAAGCCCTATGGCTTGGTGTCCAAGGCAAATTCCAAGCACTGGCACGCCAAGGTTGGCCTCTAAAATTTCTAAGCAAACTCCGCTATCTTTTGGGTGCTTTGGCCCTGGGCTTAGGATGATCTTACTTGGGTTTAGCTTCTTGATCTCTTCAAGTGTTATCTTGTCGTTTCTAACGCATCTAACCTCTTCATTTGTGAGCTCTTTTACGTACTGCTCGACGTTGAAGACAAAACTATCGTAGTTATCTATAAGTAAAATCAATCTCTATCCTTTTAAATTTAGCGGCTGCTGCGCGGACTAAATATTATAAATTTAGGTGAGATTATAACTAAAAGAAATTTTAATTAGGCTTTTGTGCGGCTCTCGTAGGCTTTTAAGAGTGAGAGCATATCGACGTTTTCTAAATTTACGCCAGTTGGTACGCCCTGAGCGATCTTGCTAAATGAAATTTCACTCATGCCAAGCTTATCCTCGACGTAAAGCATGAGCGCGTCTGAATTTAGCCCCGGCGTAAAGGCGAAAACGACCTCTTTTGAGCCATTTTGCTTAATAGCACTTCGCAGCCTCTCTATGGCGTCCTCGTCGATCTCATCAAGCACGAAGTAAAGGCCATTGTAGATGCCATTTTGCTCAAAAACCAAGATATCTTTTGGGCTCTCAACCAGCAAGATGACCTCGCTGTCCCTGCTCTCGTCGCTGCAAATGTCGCAAATTTCATTTTCGCTTAGCCCACCACAACGCTCACAACGCTTGATAAACCTCACCGCGTCTTCGATATTTTGCGCGAGCCTTAGCCCTGCAAAGCTATCTTGCATACAGACAAAGTAGGCAAATCTCGCGGCTGATTTTTTACCGACACCTGGTAGCTTAGCAAATGACTCGGTTAGCTCGTTAAACTTCTCTAAGCCCCTTTTCATGCTCGTTTTGCCTTTGCTCGAAGTAAAATTTTAAAGACGTGATAGCCGTCTTCATAGTCGTAAGCTAGCTCAAATTTTTGCATCTGGCAAATTTGCTCGATGATGTAAAGTCCAAGCCCCATGCCGCTTCCCGCACTCACCTTGTCGCCTCTCACAAAGGCTTGTTTGTAGTAATCAATCGGGTGATTTAGCTTTTTGCCTAAATTTTTAACCGCTATAAATTCGCTATCGCAGATCAAGATGGCTTTCTTGTCCTCTGCGTATTTTAGGGCATTGTCTATCAAATTTTTAATCGCTAAACTAAAAAGCTGAAAATCCACTCTTAGTATGACGTCGTCCCTGATATCACAGCTCACTCGCTCTTCAAATTTATCAAGCATGAGCATATCTTGCACCTGCTCTAAAATGAGTGAAAAATGGCACTCTTGATAGTTTAGCGCGTAGCTTTTTGAAAGAAGCTGCTCGACCTTGCTAAATTCATTTATAAGCATCTCAAGGCGCTCAAAAACGTTTATGAGCCTCATCTTTTGAGTGTCGTTTGCCACCATCTCAGAGACGATCCTACCCTTGCCAATAGGCGTCTTTAGCTCGTGCATGATCGCACGTAAAAATAGCTGCCTTGAGCGAATGAGCTCTCTGATCTTGCAAACAGCGTTGTCAAATTCAACTGCGACCTGCCCGATCTCATCTTGCTCGTTTTCATTTAGCCTAGCAGTCATCACCATCTCCATGTTTCCGCTGGCAAATTTTCTGATATCTTTGCTAAGTCTTCTAAGCGGCAAAAGGCTTCTAAGAACCGAGACATAAAGCGAGATGAGCAGAGCCGAGATGATCAAAAATGCCACCCAAAGCGGGTCATTTACGTGTCTTGCATCGTTACTCTCAAGTAGTAGCATAAAAGATGGATTTTTGATAAGCAGATACAAATCGCCTTTGTAATTAACCGACTGCATCATGCCAAGGGGCGTGTGCTGCGTAAAAATGGCGTTTCCGCTTGTAGTAACTGAGGTAGCTAAATTTTTGTTGCCGACGTATTCTAGGTTGAAATTTTTAAAGTAGTGCTCCAAATCTCTTGGAGGATTGCCACGCTCGTAAAGCGCCACAAGATAGTTCATAGCGCTTATTTGCTTATCTTTTAGCTTCTCAAGCGCACTTTCTTGCTGAATGTTTGCAAATGTCACAAAAAGCAAGCACATCAGCGAGAAAGCGATGGCGAAGATGATAGTTATCTTGGTGGTTATGGAGTATTTCATCCGATAAGCTTATATCCTATGCCTCTAACTGAAAATATATGTTTTGGCGCTTTTGAGCTATCGCCGATCTTTGTTCTAAGGCGTCCGATGATGACATCTAGGCTCTTTGAGTCCTTGTCTTTTAGGCTCTTGCAGTTATAAACTAGCTGCTCTCTTGATACTGAAAAGCTGTGCTGTTTGATGAGATAGGTTAAAATTTCATACTCAGCTGGTGTAAGAGCAAGGGCTTCATTATTAAAATAAATTTCATGGCGCTTGTCGTCTATCCTAAATGCGCTATCAACGACCTCTTCTTGAACTTCGTTTGTCTTTTTATATCTTCTAATAAGACTTGTGATACGAGCATACATCTCTTTTGGATCGTATGGTTTTGGCAAATAATCATCCGCTCCAAGTTGAAGGCCAACGACCTTGTCACTGATGTCACTGCGAGCTGAGCTTATGATGATAGGGATGTCATATTTTTGGCGAATTTCTTTGCAAACTTCAAGACCATCAATGCCAGGTAATGTAAGATCAAGTATGAGCAGGTCATAGTTTTTTATCCCTGCACTTAGCCCTAGATATGGGTCTTCAAAGTTAGTCACTTTTATATTAAAACTGTCAAGATATTCAGATAAAATTTGTGCAAATTCTGGATCGTCTTCTATCATTAAAACGTTAATCATAAATCATCCTTTTCATTGAAAAATAGTAGAGATTATACGGCAAAAATGTAAATTTTTTTTTAAATTTAAACTTTTTTGGATAAAATCTCACATTTAAAATAAGCTTAATAAACAAGGAAAAATGTGGAATTTGATTATTACGAGATCCTTGAAATTTCAAGAAATGCAAGTGGCGACGAGATAAAAAAAGCCTTTAGAAAGCTCGCTTTAAAATACCACCCAGACAGAAACGCTGGCGACAAAGAAGCTGAGCAGAAATTTAAACAGATAAACGAAGCCTATCAGGTCTTAAGCGATGAGCAAAAGCGCTCAATATATGACAGATACGGCAAAGAAGGGCTTGAGGGTAGATTTGGCAGTGGAGGCGGATTTAGCGCTGATTTTGACCTTTCAGACATTTTTGACTCGTTTTTTGGAGGCGGTTTTGGCGGTGGCTCTAGGCAGAGAAAAAGACGAAGCGAAAAATACTCAGCTGATCTTGAAATTCCTATAAATTTGGAGTTTAATGAAGCTGTTTTTGGCTGCGAAAAAGAGATCAAATTTGATCAAAAAGTGCCTTGCCCAACATGCAACGCAACAGGCAGCAAAGATGGCAAAAACAAAACTTGCCAGCACTGCGGCGGAAGCGGCAGGATCACGCGCGGAAATGGCTTTATGAATATCGTTCAAGAGTGCCCATACTGCCACGGATCTGGCGAAGTGATAAGCGAGCCATGTCCTGACTGCAACGCAAAAGCCTATAAAATCCAGCAACAAAGCGTCAAGATCACGATACCAGAGGGCGTTGATAGTGGCATGAGGATGAGGGTCGCTGGCAAAGGCAACATCGGTGCAAACGGCGTTCAAGGCGATCTTTATGTGAGCATAAATGTAAAAGATGACAAGCATTTCATCCGCCACAACGACGATGTTTATATAGAAATTCCAGTCTTTTTTACCCAAGCTGTTCTTGGCGAGAGCATAAAAATCCCAACTCTTCGCGGTGAAGCCGAGCTAAAACTGCCAGTTGGTGCAAAAGATAAACAGCAATTTATCTTTGAAAACGAGGGCATCAAGGGTGTAAATTCGCGCAAAAAAGGCAGACTTGTAGCGCAAATTTCTATCCAAACGCCTGATAAACTAAGTGATGAACAAAAAGAGCTTTTAAACAAGCTTCAAGCTAGCTTTGGCATAGTTTCAGGCAAGTCAAGCACCGATGAGAGCGTCTTTGATAAGATAAAAAGCTGGTTTAAAGGCGACGAGCCAAAAGGCAAAAAGAAAAAATAAATTTAAATTTGTGGCGTGAAATTTGGCGTCACAAATTCTTTCAAAATAAATTTTATATATCCTATATTTTTACAAGTAAATTTCACACAAATTTTAAAATTTTATATGCGAGTAATTTAAGCTCTGATTTTAGTGCTAAACGAAGTGTAGCTTAAATTTAGTTAGCCTGCCAAGACTAGTAAATAAAGTTTTAAAATTTGTAAATTTGTTTTATCAGGTCAAATAAGCGTCAAGCAAATTTTAAAATTTCATGAACGAGTAATTTCGGCTCTAAAATTTGAGCTAAGCGTTTAGCGAAGCCAAATTTTAGTAGTCAATTCTTGCAAATGCAAATGAATGGAATTTTAAAATTCGTATGATAAACAAATTTAAAATAAATTTCAGTGCCCAGAAGCTATCCGAGCACCAAATTTTACAAATTTACTCAGTTGCAAGATCTAAGTAATAATCAAGCTGGTCGCGTCTGATGATACGTATAAGGTTTGTGCTGCCCTCTACACCTGTTGGGTGGCCAGCTGTGACGAGATAGGTCTTGTCATGCTCGACGTATCCAGCGTCGTAAGCCTTTTTGATGACATTTGCAAGAAGGACATTTAGCTTTGTCTTTTCAAGCACGAGCGCTGGCGTCACGCCCCAAGCAAGGGTAAGCATGTGAGCTGTCTGCTCGTCGTGTGCGATAGCGATGATGTCGATACTCGTGCGGTTTCTAGCTAGCTTTATGGCTGATTTGCCAGAGCCTGTGATAGAGAGTATCGCATTTGCCTTGATGCGAACAGCTAGTGAAGCTGCGCTATTTGCGACCATATCTGTCTCGTCAAAAAAGTCAAATTCGTCAAATTTATTGTATGGATAGATACTTTGCGTTTGTATGATCGTTTTACTCATCGCCTCTACGACTGCGACTGGGTTTTTGCCGATCGCGCTCTCCTCGCTTAGCATAACTGCGTCAGTGCCATCTAGCACGGCGTTTGCCACGTCACTGATCTCCGCTCTTGTAGCAGTTTCATGCTCAGCCATGCTTAGCATCATCTGCGTTGCTGTGATGACTGGCTTGCTTGCTGCATTTGCCTTTTTGATGATGAGCTTTTGTATGGTTGGGACCTTGTAAAATGGCACTTCTATGCCAAGATCACCACGAGCTACCATGATGCCGTCGCTCTTTGCGATGATGTCGTCTATGTTTTCAACCGCGTCAAATTTCTCTATCTTAGATAAGATAGCCGCTTTGGAGCCAAATTCTTTTAAGATATTTCTCGCTTTTATCACGTCATTTGCGTCTTGTACGAAGCTAATAGCAACGAAATTTACGCCGTGTTTTGCGCCAAATTCCATATCTTCTTTATCTTTTGGCGTAATGATCTCGATACCAAGGGTGGTATTTGGGAAATTTACCCCTTTGTTTGAGTTTAAAATTCCGTCATTTTCGATGATGGTTTTTACGACTTCTTTGCCCTCGCCTACAACTCTTGCTCTGATCGAGCCATCGTAGAGATAAACGTACTCGCTAGCCTTTAGCATAGGTAAAATTTGAGGCTGATTTAGGCTCACTCTATAAACGCCCTTTTCGATCTTTTCACCCACGATATCCTCGGCATAAATGCTAAGCTCGTCGCCAGTTTTTAAGTAAAATGGCTCGCTAAGCTTGCCAACTCTGATCTTTGGACCGCAGATATCTTGCAAGATGCCTATGCGTTTGTTTAGTCTTTTTTCGATGTTTCTTATCTTGTCGATGTTTGATTTGTGGTATTCGTGTGTTCCGTGGCTAAAATTTAAACGAAAAACATTAACCCCTGCTTTAACCATCGCTTCCATCGTCTCTTCGTTGTCACTTGCTGGCCCTAAAGTCGCTACAATTTTCGTCTTTTTTATCATTTTTATGCCCTGTAATTTGATTTTTGCGATTATAACACATTTTAATAATGTAAATTTTTTGTATAATATGCAAAATTTTTAAAGGAGAGAGTATGAATAAATTTTTATTAGCATCTCTTGGCCTAGCAGCTCTTGCTTGCGCTGCCATGGGAGATGACAAAGTCTATAAGCTCAAGCTTGCAAGTTCATGGGAGAGCACTATGCCAGTGCTTGGTGAAGTGCCAAAAGAGCTAAAAGATAAGGTCGAAAAGATGAGTAACGGCCGCATCGAGATCAGGATCGACTACCCATCAAAGCACAAGTCGCCTTTTGCGATGCTTGACTTTGCAAAGAGCGGTCAGTACGACATCGGCTACACAGCTAGCTACTACTACAAGGGCAAAGACCCTAAGACTATGTTCTTTACAGCGACACCATTTATGATGAATACCGACGAGCAAACAGCTTGGTATGAATTTGGCGGCGGCAAAGAGCTAGAGGCGAAAGTTTTTGACCCATATAACATCAAAATTTTTAGAGCTGGCAACACTGGCATGCAAATGGGCGGCTGGTTTAAAAAAGAGATCAAGTCAGTTGATGATATCAAAGGCTTAAAGATCAGAATTCCAGGCTTTGGCGGTGAAATTTACGCTAAACTTGGCGCAAACATCAACACTATCCCAACTGGCGAGCTTTACATGGCGCTTGAGATGGGTACAATCGACTCAGTCGAGTGGGTTAGCCCAGCTTACGACATGGCGCTTGGCTTCCACAAAGTGGCAAAATACTACTACACAGGCTGGCAAGAGCCAAACGGCGAAACTCAGTTTTTCTTCAACAAAAATGCGTATGAAAAACTTCCAGATGATCTAAAAGCTATCTTTGAAGCGGCTGCTGCTGAGGTGGCAAGAGATGTAAATACTAAGGTATTTTACGCAAACGTAGAGTACTGGGACAAGATGAAGGCTGAGTACCCAGACATCCAAGTAAAATCTTTCCCACCAGAGGTCATCACAGCTCTTAAAAAGGCTACAAATGAGCTACTTGATGAAGAGAGCGCAAAAGATCCACTATTTAAAGAGATCGTTGAGTCTCAAAGAGCTTTCCTCAAAAAAGCAAGAGAATGGACTAAAATTTCTGACTACGCTTACATCAAAACAAACGAAGAGAAATAACCACAGCAGGGAGCTCTCCCTGCTTTTTAAAATTTAAAACTACAACAAAAAACCAGACTTTAAAGCAAAAGATAAGACAATAGTGAAAATTTAAAAGGATTTATGATGAAAAAAGTCAAATTTATAGTTTTTATCTGCTTATTTATACTACTGCCACTTGCTTATTTTAATGGCTTTATAAGAATTTCTGATCTAACTAGCGAACAAGAGAGCATTGCTAAAAAGTATGGTGGTGTTTATGTATTTGATGAGAAGCTAGAGAAGGAGATAGATAAAAGGGAAGAAGAGAGAGATAAATACCTTGATGATTTCTTTAAAAACAACAATAGAGATTTTGACTTAAACGACCAGACTATTATGAATGAAAAATTACCTAGAGTTTTATCTAATGGAAAAAAATATTATGTAACTACAAGAGATTACGGAAATGATTTCAAAAAACAAGCTTGGATACCTAAAAGATATAGTGATCTAATAGTTAATTACATAGGCGATGACTATAATAAATTTAAACCTAGCATGTCTTTTATATATTTTTATGTAGAAAATAACGAGATAGTGCCTATATCTTTATCTGTAACATATACTTATAAAGTTGCCAAATTTGGACTATATGGAGATGAGGCAAGTGGAATAAGATTTAAAGAAATTTATTATAGCTATGTGCTTGGCGGAAATAGATTTGAATTTATAAACAATAAATTTGAAAAAGTCAGCAATAAAGACAAGGATAAATAAATGAATACTCTTAAAAATTTAACAAATAAAGAGATGGTAGATAAAATAAAAGACTATGCTGATATAGCTGATGTTGCTTATGCGTTTTTTGAGTATATAGACGAAAATGAAATTTGGAGTTTTTCGGATAAATTTCATAATGAGAGAATTTTAAAAAAACCAAATCCTAGATGGGATTATGCAGACTATACTTATTATGGTCATACTTTAGAGAAAATAAGCCAAAAAGCTAAAGAAAATGGACGTCAGTTAGGACAACCTACTGCCTATGCTCTTTGTGTCGAAGCTAGATTTATGCAGGATTTAACCATTAAATTACCTAGTAAGTCAGAAATACTTGCTACACAAGATAAAAATAATGTTCTGATAGATAAGAGAGAGGAAAAACCTGAATACAGAAAAATATCAAACAATATTAAAAACTTTATTTATGTAGATGAAGATACAAAACTTCAAACAATTTTTTATTCTGTTAAAAATCTCTCCAAACGTACCAAAAATTTCACATCAAGATTTAGACTTCTAAAACATCAAAAAAATAATGGACTAGGTTTTAGTGCCACGCTCTTTGAAGATACAAAGGATAACAACAAAAAGATACTAACCTTTAGGGGGACTGAGATCACTCTAGGAGATTTAAAAGCAGACGTTCAGCTGACAACTAACGATATACCAGATCAAGTAACATCTTTAATATATTTTTTTATGGATAATGTTATACCTATACTAAAAGAAGGTGAAAAGATAAACATCTGCGGTCATAGCCTTGGTGGATATCTAACTCAGGTATGTGCTTTTACTTTTGCTGAATATATAGATGAAATTTACACTTTTAACTCACCTGGATTGCTTAGTGATTATGCTACTAGAATTGATCTTGCACACAAGATAGATCAAATAGATAGGATACTAAGCAATAAAAATATATTCACTAAAAGAAAACTAACTCCTAATATGCAAAGCATGCTCTCTTGTAAAAAGAGATTATATGCAAATTTAATCCTAGCAAACCAAGACCACACCTACCTACCGGCACCTTTAAATGTTAATAACATATATCACATGAAAACAGACAATGATAGTCTAGCCTTTAATAATAAACTCTATGAAAACGCCATACAAGACCTTGGAGTTGATATAAATGGCAATGAGGTGCTAATAAATATAGGCAACGTTGATGCGATACTAAATACAAATGTAAGTATAAGCTCGCACTTTCTTACCTACACGGCTGCTACACTATACTTTTTCTCATATCTTTTAAAGCAAAAAGATAATGACGAAAAGACAAAAAATGTTAGCCTAAAAGGCACGCTTTTATATCTAAATGAATTTATGGAGCAAAACTATAAGCTTATTTTTGATCTTGATACAAATTTATCTTTAGCATATAAAAATGAGACATCCTATATAGATAACAAAGCTACACTCCCACCTCTTTTATATAACAAAAACAAAAACTGGATGTTGCTTATACTATTAAATAATATAAAACACGACTTTAAGATATTTAATCACAATTTAGAAGACGAGCAAGAAGCCTTGATAATAGAAGATATATTTAAGCTTAGTGACAAGAAGCGATACACAAAGATAATAAGCAAAGATGAAGTTGAGAAATTTAAAGAAAGTGGATGTGAAAAGATAGAAGATAAAAGGGCTATGCACAAGTGCAGGACGTACAAGGTAGTAGATGAGAGCTCTAGTGATGTCACCACTACCAAGGCTGAAGCTAGCAAGCTCTACACCTATACGTCAAATTTCACAAGGTCGCTTTCATCGCAAGATGAGAAGGCATACTTTATGAAAAGATCAGAGCAGACCTACTCTCTTTTATTTGACAACAGCACGCAGAGTGGCTCTATAAATTTATACGACGTAAAAGATAGGGGTGAGATAAAATTTGGCTTTTTATCAGCTAGCTCTAGCGTCTATGTGGATAAAGATAAAGAGAGTTTAGCCATATTTACAAAAGATAAAGACATAGTGGATATTGAAAGGTTATATGACAAGATAAGAGATAAATTTGGCGTGGAAAACCCAGAAAACTACAAGGTCGATCTCTTCTTAAACGCTACACTTCTAAAAGGTGCAAACGAAGCTAAAGACTATAAATTTGGCTTTACAAATTTCAAAGATGAAAAAGAGCACGATCTCTTTGAGAACAAAGAAGATCAAAAGCCATTTTACTACTTTAGCCCAAGAGATGATGAAAGCTCTAAAGGCTCACTTGATATCACAAATAAAAACACTAGCATAAGAGTGCTTGGCTATGATATAAAGAGGGGTAGCTTGGATGTAAAGCTAAAAAGAGCTAACAATGATGAGAAAAAAGAGAAGCAAGCACAAGATAGAGAAGCGGTAAATCATCAAAGCATACCTTCTGGTGCGGTAGCTACAAATTTCACCGCTCACCCAGTCATAGAAGACGACATCATCACTTGCCCGCATGGTGGCCAAGTGGTGCTAAAAAGCAAAGCTGGCAAGAGTATCACATCTAATGGCATACCACTCATACTAGGTCAAGACTTCTTAGGCTCGCCGATAGTTGGCTGCTCGGCAAATTCGCCATGCACCTGCGTAGCACACGTGCCAAAGAGCGCACTAAGTGCTAAAAGAGTAAATGACAACCACGCTCTCATGCAAGACCTAGTTCATCACTGCTTAAGTGATAAAGGCTGCGCGCTATCAGTAGCTAAAAAGTCAAATTTACTTACATTTGAGGGGGTAAAATACGTTGATGCAAACGGCAACGAAGTAGCTCCAAAAGATGTGCAGATCACGCAAAATCCAAGGCTAAGGTTTTTCATGAAAAGTGCTGCATCGCAAAGGGATAACATGCACGTCGCCATATACTCCATAAACGGCACCGAGTACAAAGAGCCAAACGGAGCTGACGAGATCGTGCTAAAAGAGAGCGACGCAAGAGACGTTAGCGACAAGGCACTTTTAAAGCTATTTAATGAAAATTTCAAGACTACCAGCCAAAGAAAATATGAATTTAAAGAGTACTCTTTAAAATACGGCGCCGATGTTTTTAGGCTAAATTTTATAAAGCCAGAGTATAAGAGCAAACACGGCGTAAACGGCTACTACGAAAGACTGAGCGAGTACGAAAACGACGTTAGAAATTTGATCTTTCTAACGCCAAATCAAACAAAAGATATCACTATAAAAATAGCCAAAGGGCTAGACGCTAAGATAGAAAAAGACGCCGAGACAACCGACGTCGTAGTGCTTCAAGGGCTATAAATTTACCAAAGCGCCTCTGGCAAATTTAAATTTCACCCACTTTAGCAAGGCATCTTTAAAACTTCTACCACTTCGCCTTTTGCGATAAATTCCGTCTCTTTTGGGATGATAAGCAGTGCCGCTTCGTTTGTTAGGTTATTTACGATCGCTGAGCTGCCTAGCTTTTTGCCGTTTAAATTTACGAAAATTTTGCCATCTCTGTTTTCTAAATTTACCGCTGTAAATTCCAAAAATGGCGAGCGTTTTTTGTAGTCTTCGTCCATTATCGCCGTTATATTTGGCTCTTCTTGGCTAAACCAAGTGTTTATAAGCACCCTTACATATAGCACGCACATAACCATCGCCGAGTACGGAAATCCCGGCAGCGCAAAGATGTATTTGTCGCCTGACTTTGCCACTCTGATATGGCGGCCTGGTTTTATCGCAGCGCCCTCGATGATGAGGCTAAAATTTTCATTTAAAGCGCCCTTTACAAAGTCATAGTCTCCCATGCTGATACCGCCAGTAGTCACCAAGATATCGGCTGATTTTAGCGCATTTATGATCGCTTTTTCGACAAGCTCAGCCTTATCTCTTACGATCTCACAAAGGATCGGCTCCGCGCCCATTTTGCGTATCTGCATAGCGATACCTACGTGGTTTGAGCTGTGAATTTGCGCTGGACTATCAAGCGGTTCGCCAAGGTCTTTTATCTCGCTGCCAGTTGCTAGTATCGCCACTCTTGGACGGACAAATACGCTTACGTGAAATACGCCAAGCTCGGCAAGAAGCGCTATCTCAGAGTATGTTAGACGTGTGCCTTTTTTTATTAAAATTTCGCCTTTTTTGTAACTCTCACCCACTGCTCGCACGGCAAAGCCCTTTGGCACGCTCTTTTTGATGATTATTTTTGAGCCGCTAACCTCGACGTTTTCAACTGGCACAAGAGTGTCGGTGCCTTCACTCATTAGCGAGCCAGTGAAGGTTTTGACGCATTTGCTACCCTCTACATGTAGCCCTTTGTCGCTACCTGCTGGCAGATCTGTGATGAGCTCAAGCTCGCTTAGGCCCTCTTTAAAGGCAAAAGCGTAGCCGTCCATCGCCGAAACTGGCTTTGCTGGGTAGTTCTCAGTTGCTGTGACATCATAGGCGATATTTCTATCAAGCGCATCTGTGATGGCTACTTTTTCGACCTTTTCCCATGCATTTATCGTGTCTTTTAGAATTTTCAGGCTATCTGCATAGCTCATAAAATCTTTCATCATTTATCCTTTTATGAAATTTTTGCATATTTTATCCACTTTGCTCTTAAAAAAATTAATCTTTGTTTTATTTAATGATTATTAAAATATCGTTTAAGAAACCGGTCTGGTTTTACTTTTACACAGGAATTTACATGAACAAAACATTACTTTACATCATCGCAGGTGCGAGCCTTGGCATACTTGGTCCGGTGCTCGTTCATTTTGGCAACCCAGCAAACATGGGCGTTTGCGCGGCTTGCTTTTTACGAGATAGCATGGGTGCACTTGGCTTTCACCAGGCAAAAGTCGTGCAGTATCTAAGACCTGAAATTTTAGGGCTTATCATCGGAGGCTTTTTAGCTAGCATGCTTTGGAGTAGAAATTTCACTCCAGTATCTGGTAGCGCGGCATTTTCTAGGTTTTTTCTAGGCGTGTTTGCGATGATAGGCTGCCTTATATTTTTAGGCTGCCCTTGGAGGGCATTTTTGCGCCTTGGAGGCGGAGATATGACCGCTATTGCTGGCGTTGTTGGCCTATTTGCTGGCGTCTTTGTGGGACGAACTTTTAAGAAAAACGGCTACGTTTTGCCTGAAAATGAAACCACTGCAAAGGCGATAGGGTTTTTGCCAACTATCATCACGATTTTACTTTTGATGGCACTTATCTTTGGGCTAAAACTTGGTGAAAATGGCGCATTATTTAGCTCAGAAAAAGGTCCAGGCTCACAGCATGCAAATTTATTTATCTCACTTATTTGTGCCATAATCATCGGCGTATTTATGCAAAGAAGTAAATTTTGCTCAGTTGGAGCTATCAGTAAAATTTTTGAGCGTGACTTTTCGATGTTTTATGGCGTCATCTCTATCATTGTCTGCGCAAGCGTAACGAATTTAGTGCTAGATCAATACAAATTTGGCTTTGAAGCTCAGCCTATCGCTCACAATGACATGCTTTGGAATTTCTTAGGTATGACGCTCGCTGGTCTTTGCTTTAGCCTAAGCTATGGCTGCCCTGGCAAACACCTAGTGCAGATGGGAGCTGGAAATTTAAGCTCAGCAGTATTTGTTTTAGGCATGGGAGCTGGAGCTGCGATAAGTCATAACTTCGTGCTTGCAAGCTCAGGAGCTGGCATAACACCTTTTGCTCCGTATGCCGTAGTGATCGGCTTTATCTACGCCATCTACATTGGATTTTTCACTAAAAAAGCTTAAATAAATTTGGCTGCCCTTGCAGTCAAATTTGCTTTTTATATCTATAAAATTTGTATGAGATAAATTTTAGCTAAAAATAAGTTCTTAGGTTGTATAATCCAAAACTTATTTTAAGTTGTCACGGTAGCTCAGCTGGTTAGAGCGCTGGTCTCATAAGCCGGAGGTCGGGAGTTCAAGTCTCCCCCGTGACACCATAACACCCTATTTTAGGCACTAGCAGTGATGCTTTTGTTCTTTTCCTTTCTTTAAAATTTCCTTTAAGAGTGGAACACTTAGTTACTAAAGTGGAACAGTCTCTTAAAAAATCTAAATTATATCTCATTTACACTTCTAATACAATGAAAAAACTAATTTTTGCGCATTATGAACAAAATGTCACTTAAACTTTTTTTTATTTTAAACAAATATAATTCAAAAATATTTTTGGGCGAGGTTCGCCTGCAACATTTACAAATTCTATAAGTTTCGTAAATCAAATTTCAAATTTTCTTCACAGAAAGGCACTAATATGTTTAAAAAAGCTATTTTTATGGCTATTTTTAGTCTGTTTTTTACCGCAAGCGTTCAAGCTAGCGACGATCAAGTTGGCGTAGTAAGCGCTCAAAATCCGATGGTAGTAGATGAAAGCGCCAAAACTATCACTGTTTTAGCCAAGGTAAATGGCAAGTATTTTACTGAAAACACTCGCCACGCAGTAGTTTTCAAAGATGGAAGATTTGGCGATAAGCCTGTGTTTATCGCACTTGCAAATCAAAACGATTTCTACCAAGCTATGAAAAAAATAGGCGCCAAACCAGGCAACAATATGACTCTAAAAAATGGCCCTGAAACACACGTCGAAGGCGACAAGATCAAGATCGAAGTAACATGGAACGGCGCACCAAAAAGCTACGACATCAACGAAGTCATCACAGATAGTAACAGCAAACCAATCGACATGCGTTTTGGCGGCAACGAAGCGACCGCAAAGAGCTTTAATACCGGCTGCATCGCTTGCCTAGATAGCTGCTCAGTCGGCATCATCTCAAACCACACCTACACTCACGGCGCAGTTGAAAAACGCAACGAAGTCGTATTTCACGGCAACAAAGACGTTTTACCGCCTGATGGCACATTTGTAGCTATAAGCTTTAGGGTTGCAAACTGATGCAAGCTTTTAGAGCCTTGTATTACGCGTTTTGCGCTTTGCTTTTAGGGCTTAGCGCGGCGCTTTTAGTCTCGCTATCAGTTTGGCTCGAGATGCGCGTGCACAACCGCTATATCGTGGCTGGATTTTTCGTGGCTGGGCTACTTTACGGGCTCTTTCAAAAGCGCACGGCTGTTTTTGCGCTAATTTTTAGCCAAAGTTTGCTCTTTTTAGTCACGCTTTGGCTTGGCAAGCAAGAGCTACTCTTTTATCTCATCAAAGAGAGCTATTTAGAAATTTTAACTCTAGCTCAAGTGAAATACCTATTTTTGGGAATTTTAACCTTTCTAAATATCTTTTTTCTATTCAAATTTACCGCCACAAAGGGTAAAATTTGAAAAAAGCGCTGATACTTTTTACTAGAGCTCCGATCGCTGGCAAGACTAAAACCAGGCTGCTTGACTTTTTGACGCCACAACAAGCGGCAAATTTGCATAAATTTTTACTAAAAGATATAAACTCCAAGCTTCAAAAGCTAAAAAACGTCAAAATTTTCATCTTTTTTACGCCAAGAGATAAGGCTAAAAATTTAGAGCAAATTTTAGGCGATGAGTATGAATTTATTGCCCAAAGTGAGGGCTCACTAAGTGAGCGAATGCTTAAAGCATTTAAACATGTAAAAACGCTTGGATTTGAACAAATTTTACTAATTGGCAGCGACATTGTAAATTTTACCGCTCAAGGCTTTAATAGCTATTTTAAAGCACTTAGTAAAAACGATGCCGCTATCGCCCCTACGCTTGACGGCGGATACTGCGCGATCGCTCTAAGAAGCGCCAGCCTAAGAGATGAGATTTTCTCAAGCGATTATTCTTTAAGGCAGAGCGTGTGCGATGGAGTTTGCGCTAAATTTGAAGAGCTAAATTTAAGCTACGTCAAATTTAAACCGCTTCGCGACATCGATACGAAAGAGGACATTTTCGCTTACGTCTTGGGCGTGCGACCAAGCGCTATAAAACCCCTTGCTAGCGGCGAATACAACATAAACTACAAATTTCGCAAAGGCGGCCAAAAGGTATTTCGCATAAATACAAAGTCGCAAATGGCACTTGAAAATCAAATAAAATATGAATTTGATGCGCTTAAAATTTTACAAAGCTCAAAGGTCACGCCAGCGCCGTTAGAGTATTACGAGCCAAGCCCGTTTTTACCGCGAGGGGCGATGAGTATGGAGTTTTTAAAAGGGCATGCGCTAAGATACGAGAGCGATCTTGAGACGGCGGCAAGTTTGCTTGCTAGCGTGCACGCAGTCAAGATCCCGTCAAATCACAGCTTGATCACCGCGCAAAAGCCATTAAAAGCGATGTTTGAAGAGTGCGAAAATATGACTAACGTCTATCTAAACTCAAATTTAGCCCAGCCAAAAACCGCTGAGATGATCGAATTTTTCTTAAAAATAGCAAAGAAATTTGACCTTGAGCGCGAGATAGAGGAGCCTTGTATCATAAATACCGAGCTAAACTCTTCAAATTTCATCATCGGTAAAGAGAGCTCATACATCATCGACTGGGAAAAGCCGATAATTGGCGAGCGTGAGCAAGATCTGGCACATTTTAGTGTGCCAACGACCACGTTTTGGAAGACGGACACGATATTTAGCGCTGATGAGATAGAAAAATTTATAAATTTATATGAAAACTACTCGAAAAAAATGGTAGATAGGCGAAAATTTAGAGAGTATTTTACGATGACTTGCCTGCGAGGAACAAGCTGGTGTGCGATGGCATTTGTCGAGTACAACGGCACTCGTGCCATCAAAAACGAATACACTTTTAACAAGATAAAAGCCTATCTTAGCGACAAGTTTTTGTCGAATTTACAACAATATTTTAAGGAATTTAGATGAAAAAATCCCAAATTTTTCTCCTAGTCGCCGTCGCGATAGTCGCGTTGGCATACTTTTTTATCCCTGCGGTAAACAAGCAGATCACCGACTCAGTCGTGATGCTTAGCAAATTTGACCTAAATGAAGTCTATGCATATTTGCAAAGCTTTGACAAGACTACGGCAGCTTGCGTGAGCTTTTTTTTGATGGTGCTTCAAAGCATCATGGCGCCAGTGCCTGCGTTTCTCATCACGCTTTCAAATGCGATGATATTTGGCTGGGTCTGGGGCGCTGTGCTATCGTGGAGCTCGGCTATGGTGGGCGCTGCGCTTTGCTTTTACATAGCACGCATTTTAGGTCGCGACGTCGTTGAAAAGCTAACTGGCAAAAAGGCGCTTGCAGCTACGGACGAGTTTTTCACGAGATTTGGCAAGCACACGATCATCGTCTGCCGTTTGCTGCCGTTTGTGAGCTTTGATCTAGTAAGCTACGCAGCAGGGCTTACATCGATGAGATTTTGGGGATTTTTCTGGGCGACTGGTATCGGTCAGCTTCCTGCGACGATTGTATATTCGTATTTTGGCGGCAGTTTGATGGGCGGTGGCAAAATTTTATTTGTGGGTCTTACTATACTATTTGCCTTCTCGATCGTAGCCTACGTCGCAAAGAAAATTTTAGATGATAAAAAGGCTAAAAAGGCGCAGCTTGAAGCAAACAAGGCTGCTTAAATTTGCTATCATCGCTGCGATCATGCTCGTGGCTGTATTTTTGATGCAAAAGATCGGCGTTAGCGAGCTTCGTGAGCTCATCGGCGAGCATGTACTATTTGCTCCAATGATCTATGTCCTATGCTTTGCTATCTTGCCGATATTTTTGTTTCCAGTGCCGGTTTTGGCTGTCGTTGCAGGTGCGGTATTTGGGCTATTTGCCGGCAGTTTATACACCATAATAGGCGCGATGATAAATTCCGTTTTGATGTTTTATATCGCAAGATTTTTGGGATTTCGCGCCGTTAGCGACTTCACACAAAACTCAAAAAGCAAAATTTTAAAAACACTTGGCGAGCCTGGCGGTAAATTTAGCCTGATTTTGATCCTTCGCCTAATGCCGCTAGTGCCGTATAATGCCCTAAACTACGCATGTGGCGTGATGAACGTGAGCCTGCGCGACTACGTGGTGGCGACCTTTGTAGGCATCGTGCCGGCAACTTTTATAATGGTAAATTTGGGTGAAAAAGCCCTTGATATGCGCTCAAACGGCTTTATTATCGCCTGTGTTTTGATGGCGGCGCTTGTGGTGCTTTCTAGCTGGGGTGCAAAAAAAATAAGGGCAAGACGTGGCGATCTCGGTAATAACTCCGATCTATAACGAGCCATGCGAAAATTTGGAGCGTTTTTGTGCTCTTTTGGCAGCTCAAAAAGGGGAATTTGAAGTGATATTTGCTGATGCTAGCGAGCCAAATTTCTATGAGGGCAAAAATTTTGATTTAGCACTAAATTTGAGCAAAATTTTCTCGCCTGAGAGATTTAAAATTTTACCTTGCAAAAAAGGCAGAGGCACGCAGCTAGACGCTGGGGCGAGCGTAGCTAAATTTGAGAAGCTTCTCTTTTTGCACGCTGATAGTGCCTTTTGCGATGAGATGGCGATTCTGACCGCTGAGAGGGCGCTTGATCGCTGCAAGGCTGGCTGCTTTAGGCTTAAATTTGATGAGAGCGGAGTGCTTTTAAATTTGATCGCGCTTTGCTCAAATTTACGCGTAAAGCTTAGAAATATCGCGTTCGGCGATCAGGGGATTTTTATACAAAAAGGCCTTTTTAACGCACTTGGCGGCTTTGAAAATTTAGCTATTATGGAGGATTATAAACTAAGCATGAAGCTAAAAAGATCTGGCGTGAAATTTTGCCAGCTATCTCAAAATATAGTGACAAGCGCGCGTAAATTTAGGTGTGAAGGAGTCATAAAAACGCTCATAAAAATGCAAATTTTGCAGTATAAATTTAGAAATGGAGCGAATGCTGATGAGATCGCAAAAAGTTATTAAAAACCCGCCAGAGCTTTGCATAGAGTGCGGAGCGTGTACGAAACACTGCGAGTTTTTGACCAAATACGATATAAATTTGCTTGATTTTTCAAAGCGAAAAGATCTCGCATTTAGCTGCTTTTTGTGCGACGAGTGCTACAAGGTCTGCCCCAAAGACATCAGCGGCAACGAGATCGCGCTAAAGCACAGAGAGCAGATAAAAAAGCCGTTTCGCTACCTAAATTTCTTAAAATCGCCCTATCTCTATGCCAACAACTCGCCCAAAAAGAGCCGCGAGCTAATGTTTTTTGGCTGCAATTTCCCAGGCTTTTTGCCTGAAACTACACGAAAGATCATCGAAATTTTGGAGCCTTTGGGGGTTGATTTTAGTATAGACTGCTGTGGCAAGCCCCTTTTTGAAGCAAATGCAAATTTTGACAAGACAAAGGCACATCTAAACGAGCTCTTTGCCGCAAAGGGCGTAGAGACGCTCATTTTGGCCTGTCCAAACTGCTACCATTTTTTAAAAGACAAGGTGGATGTCAAGATAAAAACCATATACGAGAAATTTGAAGAGCTTGGCCTAAACCGCGAGATCACAGAGGAGGCACACATCTTTTATCCCTGCCCTGAGCGCATCCACAAGCCTATTTTTGAGACCTTTAAAAAGTACGTGCCAAATTTCAAAAATAGCTTTAAGGATGTAAACTGCTGTGGGTTGGGCGGGCTTGCTAGAAGCAGCGAGCCGCAAATCGCCGCAGGATATCCGCAGGCCATCAAGGATAAAAATTTACCAAATCTCTACACCTACTGCGCCACTTGCTGCGGAAATTTCGCCAAAAACGGCGTGCAAAACATAAAACACTTCGCCACGGTGATGAGCGGCGTAAACGAAGCGCCAAACACCGCTTATCTAAAAAATGTACTTAGTTTAAAATTTTATAAAAGGAATAGAAAATGAACTTCACAGAGCGTATAGCACCGAAGATCAGGCATACTGATAAAATTTCAACGATTCAAGTAAATCTAGGCAAGATATGCAACCTCGCCTGTTCGCACTGCCACGTCGAGGCTGGGCCAAAGCGCACGGAGACGATGAGCAAGGAGACTTTGCAGGCTGTTTTGGAGGCGATTAGCGCGCATAAATTTAGCACGCTTGACGTCACTGGCGGCGCACCTGAGATGAACGCGCACTTTCGCTGGTTTATCGATGAGGCCGCTAAGATCACGCCTCACATCATCGTGCGAACAAATTTGACCATACTACTTGAAAATGGCTACGAGGATCTACCTAAATTTTACGCAGATCACGGCGTGGAGCTAGTTGCTAGTCTGCCTTGCTACACCGAAGAAAACGTCGATAAGATGCGCGGGCGAGGCGTATTTGATGGCTCCATAGAGGCGCTAAAAAGGCTAAATGCACTAGGATACGGCAAGGGCGGAAATTTGGTGCTAAATTTAGTTTATAACCCAGGCGGTGCGTTTTTGCCAGGCGATCAAGCTGGGCTTGAAGCGGACTACAAAAGAGAGCTAAAAAGCGCTTTTGGCGTGGAATTTGATCATCTTTTTACGATCACGAACGTGCCGATTGGCAGATTTAGAAGATCGCTTGAAAAAAGCGGTAAATTTGAGCCTTATATGCAGCTTTTAGAAGCAAATTTTAACCCAAATGCCGCGCAAAATATAATGTGTAGAGCGCAAATTTCAGTTGGATATGACGGAGCCCTTTATGATTGCGATTTTAACCAGATGGAGGGGCTTAAGGCGCACGGCGCAAAGGATATCTTTGAGCTAGCTAAAAGCGGCGAGCTTGGTAGGCAGATCGTCTTTCGCGACTACTGCTACGCCTGCACGGCAGGGGCTGGGTCGAGCTGCTGCGGCGCGCTTGCGTAAATTTAAAGGATAAAAAATGATGAGTAATGAAGAGATAGCGCAAAAATTTGCCGAGCAAAACTGCGCGCAGATGATATTAGCACGCTACGCACAGCACCTAGGCGCAAACGAAGCACAGCTTATGAAGCTTGGCTTTGGGCTCTTAGGTGGCATGCAGGAGGGCTCGGTATGCGGCGCATATCTAGCGGCAGTGCTAGTTTTGGGGCTTGCTTACGGCGATGATAAAGAAAAATACAATGCAAATTTGGCGCGCTTTAAAGAGATATATTTTAAAACGCAAAAATCTAACATCTGCAAAGAGGTCTTGGGGCATGATCTAAGCAAGCCGGATGAACTTGAAGCGATAATGCAAAAAGGGCTCTTTGCGAAAATTTGCCCCTGCGCTATAAGCGATAGCATGAGGGCTTTGGATCAAATTTTAGAGTTTAAGGAGAGTTAATGCAAGAGTATCAGTCGCTCTTTTTTTGGGGCTTTTTGATCGTTTACGGCGTGATAATGTACGCTTTTTCACCAAAGGCGCGCAGTATCGGATCGTTTTTTAAAGGTGAAGGTGAAGGCGGCGTAAAGGTGTCGCCATTTTTGCTAACGACTAGCATTTTTATCAGCTGGATATTTGCAAAATCAGTCACAAACGCCGCAAATTTAGGCGCTAGCTACGGTATCGTCGGAGGCGTAGCGTACGCGACATACTGGCTTTGTATACCAATAGCCGGCATCGTCATCTACCGCTTAAGGCGCAAATTTGGCGCAACCGGACTCGTGCAGTTTTTAACTAGCAACTACGGCGCGGCGGCGAGCATCGCATTTTGCGTGGCGATCTTGGTTAGGCTTTTTAACGAAGTTTGGAGCAACACAGCAGTCGTGGGCGGCTACTACGGAGATAGCGGCAGCATACCTTTTATCATCGCAGCCTCGCTTTTTACGCTCTTTACGCTAGTTTATTCGGTTCGCGGCGGACTTAGGGGCTCTATCGTGACAGACGTCATTCAGGCTTTAGTTTTCATTATCGCCACGCTTTGGGTCATCGTGACTATCTTGCCAAAGCACGGCGTGGGCGAGCTAGTTAGCACCGGCAGCTGGAGCTTAGGCGGCGGCGTGGATCTGCTTTTAGTCGCTGTTTTGCAGCTAGTTAGCTACCCTTTTCACGACCCTGTTTTAACCGATCGAGGCTTCATCTGCGAAGAAAAAACGATGCTAAAAAGCTTTGTGATCTCTGGTATTTTAGGCTTTGTAGCCATCGTCATTTTTAGCTTTATCGGCATTTACGGCTCGCTTGAGGGCATAGCCGCAAAGGGCAACATCCCAGCCGAGCTAGCTAAAACCATGGGGATTGGCTCAACTATCCTGATGACAGCCGTCATGATAGCGGCTGCTGGATCGACGCTGGACTCGACCTTTGCAAGCCTTTCAAAGCTAGTTGGCTACGATATCCCAGCGATGCTAAACAAAGACGTCGCTAAAATTTCCATAAAAATCGGCATCATCTCGATGATACTTTTTGCCATTTTTGGAAATTTACCGATGATCGTGGGCACCGATATCTTAAAGGCTACGACGATTAGCGGCACGATGGTGATCGGCCTAGCGCCGGTATTTTTGTTGCATGGATTTGTGAGCCCAACAAAGCTTGGCTTTCATCTTAGCTTTTGGCTGGGGATATTTTTGGGTGTCGCATTTGCATTTGACGCGAAAATTTTCCCTGAGTTTTTAGCGATCGGCAGCGGCAAATACGCAATGCTCTTGGGCATAAATTTATATGGACTCATCGCTTGCACGCTTGCCTATGCGCTGCCTGGGCTACTTTGCGGCTGCAAAGATAAAAGATGAGCTCTTGCCCGCTTAGCTATGCGCTCAATTTCCCTCCGGAGCCAAAATTTCAAAGCCGCTGCCTATATGTCGTAGGCGGACTTTACGGCAACGTCTTTGCGCTAAAAGAAATTTTAACTATGGCAGACGCCGAGAGTGCCGATGTCGTTTTTAATGGCGACATCCACTGGTTTGATGCGGAGGTAAAGAGCTTTTGCGAGATAGAGAATGAGATAGCAAAACGTACTCTAACTGCGATAAACGGCAATGTCGAATTTGAGCTAGCAAGCGGACAAAACGGATGCGGCTGCTTCTATCCCTCATGCACCGACGCTGGCACCATAAATCGCTCAAATTTGATCCATGCACGCCTAAGCCGCCTTATAAAAGAGGGGTGCGAGCAGTTTATAGAAATTTTTAAAAGGCGTGCCAAATGCGAGCTAGTAAGCGTCGGCGGCGCAAATATCGCTATCACGCACGGAGATGAGAAATTTCTAGCCGGCTGGGGCTGCTCTCGTGAAAATTTGGCTCAAAAAGATAGACAAGATGAGCTAAATTTGTGGTTTAAAGAGCGTAAATTTGACGTGCTAGCCTGCACGCATACCTGCGCCCCTGCTGCCATAGTGCTAGAAAATGGCGTAGTGATAAATAACGGCGCGGCTGGCATGCCAAATTTCACCGGCAAGCTTTATGGGCTCATAACTCGCATCGCGCTTAAGCCTAGCAAAGAGGCGATATACTGCGCTAGGCTGGGTGAAATTTACATCGAGGCGCTTCCTGTGCGATACGACACGGCGAAATTTTTAGAGTGGTTTGATCAAATTTGGCAGGCTCAAAGCCCAGCCGAGATCTCATATAGAGGCCGCATAGCAAATGGTAGCGAGGGTGAGATAAAAGAGGCGATAGTGGGTGGATTTTGGCAAATTTACGCAAAATAAATAGTGAAATTTTATCAAAACAAAAGGAGACGAAATGTTCGTCAAAAGTAAAATAGCTAAAGGTATAGTTGTGCTTTTTGCACTAGGTTTTCTCACAGCTTGCAGCGATACAAAAGCGCCAACGGACGCTAAATTTAAGGGTGCTGAACTAGCTGCGATACAAGCTGATAACAAGAAAAAAGAAGACTATCTGGTCATCGACGTGAGAAAAGCGGAGGAGTATAACGCTGGCCACCTAAAACACGCTATAAACATCCCTCTTGAAGAGATCGAGGCTAGACTAGATGAGATAAGCGCCTACAAAGATAAAAACGTCGTGCTTTACTGCAACAGCGGCAACCGCAGCGGCAAGGCACTAGATATACTAAAAGCAAAGGGCTTTAACAAGCTTAGCAACGCTGAGGGCGTGAAAGAATTTAACTACGATCTAGTTAAATTTGGCAGCATAAACGCAGAGGAATTTAAGAAGATCGCAAACGATCCAAACATTCTAATCATCGATGTTAGAGAGAAAAAAGACTATGACGCTGGACATATGAAAGGCGCTATTAGCATCCCAGACGGCGAGCCTGTTGATAACTACAAAGACGTGCTTGAAGCAAACAAAGACAAAACTATCGTCACACACTGCTACAGCGGCAACCGTAGCGCTAAACTAGCTCAAATTCTAAGTGACAAAGGCTATAAAGTCTTAAATCTACTTGACGGTACAAAAGAACATAGCTACGAGTTAGTGAAATAAATTTATTTGAGCTTTTGGGGCAAAACCTGAAAGCTCAAAGTTTTTAATAATACAAATTTAATATACCTACTTTCACCCTATATCCTTTCACTATTCTTAATTTATTCTTTTTCTAATTATGAATTTTTTTACAAAAATTTGCATTTCTAGCGCAGATTTTTTTCAAAATTGGTGTAATTACTATAAATATCTTTAAAAAGGATAAAAATGAAAAAATTTTCATTAATAGTAACTAGCACTGCTAGCACGAGAGAAAGTTCAAATGGTGAGGTGATTTACCATGGCTAATGCATATATAGTAAATGATCACAGCCTAGTCATAAATGTGAGGTCAGGTTTTTTAACATATGGTAGAGCCATAGGCAGGTTTGCACATGCGTGCCGTGAGAAAAATCAAACTGAGCATATAAAGTATCTCAACAAAACCCCAGCCACTATTAATCGCTACAAGCTCCTAAGTGAATTTAATGGCAATGGCAATATGAGAGATGCTAACAGCAAAGATGATGAACTACATAATATGGCCTTTGTAAAGAATTTACTTAAAGGCTTTCAGGATAGCTTTAAAGAAGACTATGGCAAGCAATCCTACACACAAAAACGACAAGGTAAAGATATAGTTATACGTAGAGCTTGGCGCAAAGATATGGCTAGTTTTTGTGAGATTATCATCACGTTTGGCACAGATAGGAAGAAAGAGCCAAAAGAAGGGCTAAACGACGAAGAGTCAAAATTTATAAATGAAAACATATGCATGGATAGAGTAATGAGATTTGTAAACGCATACTGCGCGAAGTATGGCGCAAAGTGTCTGCTTGTGGCTGAGCATAATGACGAAAAGACCAAGCACTTTCATATCTTTTTTACAAACTACAGCTTTGAAAAGCATGCAAATTTAAGATTTAGCGGCAGGTCAAAAACAGCAAAATTTGGCAAAGAGCTACAAGATATGGGAGCAGAGGCATTTGAAGGTCAGGTACTTCGTGGTAAGTCAAGTAAAAATAGACATAAGAATTTAACCCAAATGCATAAAATAGCAAGTGAATATAAGAGCGAGAAAGAGTTAAAAGAGAAAATTCAAAAGCTTATAGAAGCGGAAGCAAATAAGTATATGCAAAAGAAAGAGCCTTTGTTGGGCGACGAGTACTTTAGGTTAGAGCCAAATGAAAAAAGAGCTTTAATAGTAGGTCTTAGAAATTCTGTTTTTGAACAAATGCAAGAAAGCATAACCATCACATCTGATGAGCAGCTAAAAGAAAAGGTAGAGCTTCTTGATGAGCAAGTAACAGAACAAAACAAGATCATAGAGGAAGATAAAAAGAAAAGCTTAGAAGTCTTAAAAGAAAAAGAGCAGCTAGAAAAAGAGCTAGATGAGCTAAAAGAGACCAAAGCTGAGCAAGATAATGAGATAACGCTTCTTAAAAACAGACTAAAAGCACATACTAATCAGCAAACAAAGATAGATGAACAAAATGCATTGTTAAAGAGCAAGGATAAAGAAAATCAATCTCTAGCATGTAAAAGCGAAAGCTTGCAAAAAGAAAATATCAGGCTAAGAGACTTTAATGACAAAAGCTTAGGTCTTTTGCTAGAAATAGCAAGCACCAATCCTGAGCTAAGAGATATGATAGTAAATGAAATGCCAGAGCTAAGGAGTAAATTTACGAAAGATGATGCTGGGATGGAGATGGGGTAGCTAGCATTCTTAAAATTTACAAATACGTAATCTATAAATTTAAACCACCAAAGTAAGCTAGCCGTGTAAATTTTACTTAATAAATTTACACGGGCTTGCTTACAAACTTGCGATATATTCTACGCAACACTCCTATATCTCATATAGACATACTCGTAAATTTTCTCTCTGCACGCCGAGATACTCATATCATCATAGCACTCAGGTAACTCTCCCCAGAGCGTATCGCAAAAAGATAAGACCAAGCACCAGCATGCAGTATTGATGAGATATGAGGTTTGAGCCTGAACGCAAAAGATCCGCCGACTCCCAAAGGTCGCTCTCTAGCATTTGTAAATTTAGCCATTTATATTTTGCTTGCTATTTTAGCATTTTATGGATAGGGATTATTGTTTTAAAAGTAAGAAATTTTATGAGTGAAATTTTGAGCGTCCTAAAATAATATTTATCTTAAATAAAACTTAGACCTTTTATCGGCAAAGGTCATCTTGAATGGATAAAGTTTTGTTTAAGTTGCATCTTTGTAAATAAAAATTTCGCCCGTCTGGCTAAGACCTTACAGCAAGCTCAACCTGAGCTTGCTAAGTAAGTTTATCAACATACTAAAAAATGTTGATAAATATACTAGAAACTGGCATTAAATTTTTTGGATTATAACAAATAAATTCATAATGTAACATACTGTATGTGATGTAATGTGCAGTACTTGATGTCATGTCAAGTATGTGATGTCACATGCAGCACATGATGTAATGTATAGTACATGATGTAACATGCAGTAGGTGACGTCATGTATAGTATGTGATGTTATGTATATTTTCGCAGATGAGAGAGTATTAGGATAGGTGGATATTTCTCTAGAAAGATATTATTGAAGTTATTTCTAAAAAGCACTTGGTGTATATCTAATAGTGATGATTATAACAGCCTTATCTTTTTCATTGATCCTATAAATCACTGTGTAGTTTTTAACAAATAGCTGTCTATAGCCCATATTGGCATATCTGCCAACTTTTCTAATAGCACCACGATTTGGCATCTCATCTAGGCTAAGAATAGCGTTTTTGATAGCCTCTAGCGTAGAGTTTGCAGCACCTGACGAGAGCAAAGATAGTGCGATATATTTATAAATCGCTTCAAGCTCTTCATAAGCTTGTGGTGAGATAAGAACTTTATACTTACTCAAGATACTTATCTTTTAAACTAGCAAAAACGTCTTTTGCTTCTAGCATCTTTGTATCTGCTGTTATCTTAGCTTCAGATGATGCGATGGCGCTATCTATATCGGCTGTGGCTACTAGCTTATCATATGTCTTTATGCTCATCACAACCAAGTCTCCATAGCCATTTTTAGTTACAAACACTGGCTCATCCTTGCTATTGCATAGCTGTGAAATTTCATTTGTGTTTCTAAGCTCTTTTATAGGTACTATTTGAGGCATATGCTATTTCCTTTTAATAATATGACATGATTATAGCATAATTGTGTTAGTAATTTAGATGGCTTGTCCAACTAACTTGGCAAGCTGAAAGAAAAGCTCAAGTAACAAGCATGCAGTATTTATTTTAAAATACCAAAGAGCTACACTCTCTAGTTTTCTAACGCTTATCATTTTTCTCTGTTACATAGCTAAACTATCTATCAAGTGTCATATCAAGCATTTTTCACTTTTAAATAGCAATAATAAATTAATAATATTATAAATACAATCACAATAAAATATCAAAAACAGTAGTGGTGGCTTAATATGCAAAACAACGAAATAAAAATAACCTACTCTTGCGAAGAGACGTTAAAAAAGATAAAAGAGTATATGGCTGATGCAAAGAGCGTAACGCTTTATACGTCTAGCTTGAATTCACTCACATCGTACTCTAACGGCATAGCTAATGAGATCATATCTAATCTAATATTTTCTAAGAAGAGAGATAAAAAAGATGTATCGATCGTATCTGACTTTTATATAGATAAAGAGAGCTTTACTGATAGTAAGCTAAATAGAATAAGAGAATTTGAATATAGAGATATACCAGTAAAGATCGTCCATAAAAAAAGTGCAGTTGACAAGTTTTTTGCAAATTTAAAAGAGAAGATAAGCCCCATAAAAAGTAAAGCAAGATATGAAGCTGAACTTGAAGCTGCTCAGGATGAGCACGAGAGAAATTTGCTAAAAAGCATGGGTGAAACAAAGACAGAAGCTATAAGCTTTTATGATATGTTTGAGGTCATAGTATCCAACTACGACGACGCCAAAGATATTGTAAAAGAGTGCCTAAATACCTTAAAAAATGATCTACTAAGTGATGCTAGCTCTTTGATATCTAGCGAGGGACTAGATGGAGCTAAATTTGAAAAAAGTATTGAAGAGTGTTTTAGAGAGTTAGATAAGAATTTAAGCGAGTTAAATAAAGAAAGCGGAGAGTTTTTGCTAAAGCAAATATTTCTTTTTATACTAAGCATAGTTGATCTAAGTGATCCAAAGGCAGCGCTTAAAAAGGCAAACGGATGCTTTTTATTCTATGAGCTTAGTAAATTAACCTACAAGATGGTTGAGCATCAAAGTAATAGATCTCTTTATGGCGTAACCTTACCTATCCTTAGTTTTTTCACATCTAGATTTGCTTCTATTATAAATACCCTAAATATAAACTCAAGCTGCAATGTATTAGTATTTAAACAAGATAAATCCTCTAACTCTGGCTTTTTTATAGACTTTACCCACCTAAATTTAGACTATATCTACTTTAGAGACGACAATAACCTAAATGAGGTTAATTGCAACGCAGATGAGGGATATAGTGTATTTGGTCATTTAGATGATCTATCGGTATTTGATCATACTAAGGATGTCTGCTCTTATGATATAGTAAATAAAAACTTAGGCTTTGGCTCTAGTGATGATACGCTCTTTAAAAGACTAAAGGATCAAATAAAAGGACTAAATGCAAATTTAAATTTTATCTGCGCTTCAAATTTTAACTCTATAAAACTAGCCAATCTAATAGCGAACAAGTCCGATAAAAATGGCACATCTGCAAACGATGAGATGAACAGCAAAGATTTTTCAAATTTAAATAAAAACTATGTTGTGCTATCAAACTCACCTTTTAGATCAAGTGCAGGGCTAAGAGAAGAAGTAATAAGTAAATGCCTAGATCAAGTGATAGAAGACGAGCTAAATAGACCCAACAAATCCAACCTTGTAAAGCAAAAATTCACCGACATAAAAACCCTAAGTCCTATTAAGGATTACAGTCAGTACAGCATAAACATCAATAAAGAAAACAATAGATCAACTCTTGTTTTAAATTTATCCCCATTTGCAAGGATAGATAAAAAATATATAGACAACATAGAGCAAAAAAGGGAAGAATTTAAAGAGATCGCCTATCAAGATGACACCAACTATCTTGATAACTACACCAAATACGAAGAGTTATTTAAGACAAATT